>NZ_JBHSMZ010000016.1:0-595600 GCF_042656905.1 Massilia aerilata | reverse complement strand
ATAACCTTGGCAGTCAAAGCCAGGTCGATGACAGCTGTTTGTTGACACAACAGATTACAAGTAAAACTTACTTCTTCCGGATTCAGGGTGGCGTCAGCGATCACGCGACGACACCCGTACAGTTTATGCCTGATGACCATAGCAAGTCGGTACCACCCCTTCCCATCCCGAACAGGACCGTGAAACGACTTTGCGCCGATGATAGTGCTGCAACCAGTGTGAAAGTAGGTTATCGTCAGGCTAATTATTATGCAGAGCCCGTCCAGTTAATTCTGGGCGGGCTTTTTGCTTTTCCGCGACCGCAAGCGGTCTACCCAATTTTTATAGGCAAAAGCGCCACAGACCCTAATAATAAGCAATCTTTTGCTGGAACAGAGAACCGTATGTACGGTAGCATTTCGCTTTTGCAAATTCACGTTCGATATGACTGCCAGCGACACCATTCGGCAACCCAAGAGGGCGAAGCACTTGCGGCTGGCGGCATTGATGGTGTCCTTCTCTTGCCTGACCGTCGCCATCACCGTCGTGCTGCAGTTGCTGCTGGTCGATCACTACGCGATCGAGCACGCTTCGGAACAGGCAAGGCTGCGCCTGCAGCAAGTGTCCTGGCAGATGCGCGACTCGCTCGACCGCACCCTCGACCAGGCCGTACGCGACGTCTATCTTCTATCGGCCCTGCCGCAACTGCGCCGGCCGACTGACCCTGCCTCAGCGCGCCAGATTCTCGAGAACCTGCAGCGCCATTTCAGCGATTACGCCTGGATCGGTATTGCCGATACCGACGGCAAAGTTGTGGCCGCAACCGGGGGCATGCTGGAAAACCGCGACGTCAGCACGCGGCCTTGGTTCCATACGGGCGAGCAGGGCGTGACGGCCAACGATTATCATCCGGCCGTTCTGCTCGGCAATCTGCTGCCGCGCACGCCGGATCCGTGGCGATTCGTCGACATTGCCGGGCCGGTGCGAGATGCGGACGGCGCCCTGCGCGGTGTGCTTGCCATTCACCTCAGCTGGTCCTGGGCGCGCAGCCTCGCGCGCGACCTGCTGACGCCGGCGCAACGGGATATCGGGGCGGAGATCATCGTCGTGCGCAGCGATGGCGTGGTCCTGCTCGGCCCAGACGATATGCTCGAGAAGCGCATCTCCACGCAAAGCCTGACGCTGGCCCAGCAGGGCAAGACCGGCGCCATTACCGAACGCTGGCCGGACGGGAATACCTATGTGACCGGCTACAGCTTGAGCGGGCGCAGCCGTGAGCGCGCGGCCCTGCACTGGGCCGTGCTGGTGCGCCAGACGGAAGCGGCGGCGATGGCGTCGGCGCATCGGTTCGAACAACGCGCTATGTGGTTCAGCCTGCTTCTAGCGGGCATCCTGGCCGGCCTCGCAGCGCTGCTGGCGCGCAGTATCGCGGCGCCCTTGAAATCCCTCAGCGGCGCCATGGAAAGCATCACCAGGTCCCCGGAACAGGCGACGCCGGAGGCGATTCCCCAGGCCGGCGGCTTCCACGAAGCCGAGGTCCTGTCGGAAGCGCTACGCGGCCTGATCCGCAGCGAACGCCGCTACCGCACCGAGCTGGAAGAGATGAACGCCCATCTGGAAGACACCGTGGCCGTGCGCACCGCCGAGTTGCAGAGCCTGCTGATGCGCGACATGCTGACCGGCCTGCCGAACCGCCGCGCGCTGATGGCGGCGCTGCCGGAGGCCATGGCCCGTGCGAACCGGGCGGGCCGTCCCTGTGCGGTGCTGTTCCTCGACATGGATGGCTTCAAGCTGGTCAACGATACGCATGGGCACGAGGAAGGCGACGAGCTGCTGCGCCAGTTCAGCGGGCGCATCCTGAACGGCATCCGCGAGACCGACATGGCGGCGCGCCTGGCCGGCGATGAATTCGTGGTGATCCTGGAGCTGCTGGGCGACGAGTCGGATGCGGTCGCCAAGGCCGAGGATTTGCTGGGCCAGCTCTCCCGTTCCTATACGCTGCGCAGCGCCAGCGTGCAAGTGGGCGCAAGCATCGGGGTGGCCCTGCACATGCCGGACCAGGCGCCGGATCCGGCGCGCCTGCTGGCGCGAGCCGACCAGGCCATGTACGAGGCCAAGCGCAAGGGCAAGGGCCGGGTTGCGCCGGCGACGGCGCCAGCCGTGTCCGCCGACGCGCGCTAGATCGCCAAGGGACTCAAACGCCCCAGAGGATGTCGCTGCCCTGGTCGCGCGCGGCGCGCAGCATTTCCAGCAGCGGGTAGGCGCGGGTCGAGAACGTCACGGCTTCGGCCGGCTCGTGGTCGGTATCCTCGATGTCGCCGGCATGGGCCTTGACGTCCTGTTCGACCTCGTCCGTGGCCTGGTGCTTGCGGCTCTCGTCGATCTCATGCTCGAGCAGTTGCACCGCTTTCGGCGCTTCCGCGGCCGTGATGACGCCGCGCTCCGGGTCCTTGTCCAACAGATCCAGGATGCGCTGGGCGTGCTCCTGGTACATCAGGACATTGGGATAGGCTTTCGATTTAAAGGTGATTAACATAGTTGTCTCGTTCAATCATTTAGTAACCAAACGATAACACGACTAGCCGCGAAACGTCGGTGCGCAGACCCACTTTACGCTTGGAGAACGCTTAGAGCGCGCTTAATCGGGCTGGCGTCGCATCAGCCAAGCCAGCAGCAGCGTCAACAAGTCGGCAGTCATCGCCCCGGCCGCCATCAGGGCGGTCGAGCCGGCCGCGCTGCCGGCCTCCGTCGTGAGCGTCACCAGCAGCCAGCCCAGGCCGCCCCAGCAAAGCGTGTTCACGAGCTCGAACATCGAGCACAGGAAGTTTTCTTTGCCGCGCGATTTGAAATCGCTGCGCTTGCCCGGCCGCGCCTGCCATTTGACGACCAGCGCGGCGCTCAGCACGCTTGCCACCACCGTGAAGCCGATCAGGACGCCGGCCAGCGGCGCGCGTACGATCAGCCACAACAGGGGCAGGGCGACCAGCAGCAAGGGCGGCATCACGCAGGCGGCCAGCTTGGCCAGCGTGATCGTGCGTCCGGCCGCCGGCGACGACTGCAGCAGGTCCGGCGCATCCTCGGCCGCGACGACGATCCAGGCCAGCCCGCCGGTCAGCGAACTGCACAGCAGCGTCAGGCCGGCGCCGATCGCGGGGCCGGGCGCATCGTTCTTCTTCAGGATCAGGAACAGCAGCGGCGCCAGGTAGACCAGTTGCAGCAGCACCTGGGAAATCAAATGCGGATCGCGCGCGATCAGGCGCCATTCCTTGACGACGACGGTGTCGAACAGGCTGCGCCGGAAACGCAGGCGCATCTCGCCGGCCGGCTTGACCAGCGCGCGCGAGGTGCTGGCCGCCTGCTGCAGGCCGTGCACGAAGAAGCGGTGGGTGCGGCCGGCGGTCAGCGCGAACGCGGCGATGCCCAGCACGGCCATGCCCAGGGTCGCCAGCGGATCGCCGAGCACCGCGCGGCCGGGAAACCAGAGCGCGCTGTCCGGGGCAAACAGGGGCGAACGCAGGAGCTGGTGCGCGGTGCGCTCGGCCGCGCCCGACTGCGCCGTCTGCGAGAAAAACGAAAACGACTGCGACAGCAGGAACAGCAAAGCGCCCGCGACCGCACTCAAGACCTGCGCCAGCACCCGGGTGCGGCGCGCACCCAGCACGCGCACCAGGGCCAGCGTGAGCAGCATGCCCAGGCAAGCCATCAGCGTGGCGGTGGTGGCGATCGCCACGTACACGCCGACCCAGCGCAACTGGCCCATCGCCACGCCCACGTGCACGAGCGGCCCGAACAGGAACAAATACAGGGCGGCGCAGGCCAGCACCACGCCCAGCAGGCGTACCGTGAAGATGCTGCGCGAGGGCAGCGGCGAAGACAGCAGCAGGTCGAGGTCGCCGCGCTCGAACAGCGCCAGCACACTGGCCTTGAGCGAGCTCGACAGCATCAGGAAGGCGATCGCCACCAGCGCCAGGGTCGCGATGATGGCGAAGCGCGGATCCATGGGGCCCGACGGAAGATTGCGCAGCAAGACCCAGGCGCCCGCGTGCAGCAGGGTCCAGGCCAGCCCCCACACCGCGATGCTGGCCCAGCCCATGCGCCGCCGCCCGCCCGCATTGATGGCCGCGCCGTACCATGCCATCCGCAATTCGTGGCGCAGCAGCCAGAGGCTCGAGCCGGGCGGCGCCTTCATGCCTGCTCCGTCAGCTGCAGGAACACGTCTTCCAGGCTGCCGCCCAGGGTGCGCTCGCGCAGCTCGGCCAGCGTGCCTTCCGCAATCAGGCGGCCCTGGCGGATGATGCCGATGCGCTGGGCCAGGCGTTCGGCCACCTCGAGGATGTGGGTAGTGAGGATGACCGTGCCGCCCTTGGCAACGTGGGACACCAGCAAATCCTTCACCTGGCGCGCGGCGGCGGCGTCGAGGCCGGTCAGCGGCTCGTCCAGGATCAGCAGTTCGGGCTCGTGGATCAGGGCGCCGGCCAGCGCCAGCTTCTGTTTCATCCCGCGCGAAAAGCCTTCGGTCAGTTCGTGCGCGTGCTTGGCCAGGTCGAGCCAGTCCAGCAGGCGGCGTGCGCGCGGCTCGGCCTCCTCGGGCGCGATGCCCCACAGGCCGGCGACGAATTCCAGGTATTCGGTGGGCTTCAGCTTACCGTACAACATCGGATCGTCCGGCAGATAGGCCATCTTCTGCTTGGCGGCAGCAGGATTGGCCGCGAGGTCGATGCCGAGCACCTCGACCTGGCCGGAATCCGGCGCCAGCAGGCCGGTGACCATGCGCAGGGTGGTGGTCTTGCCGGCGCCGTTCGGGCCGAGCAAGGCATAGAGTTCGCCGCGCCGGACGCGCAGGTCGATGCCGTCGACGGCCGGGCGGCCGAAGGACTTGCGCAGGGAACGCAGCTGCAATGCAGGGGTATCGTCGATCATGGCGTGGCCTCAGAGGCTGAAGGAAGTGAGGAACTGCTCGACCTGCTCGGGCGGCAACGCATTCGCCTTGCCGAGCACGATCACCTGGTAGAAGCGCTTGCCGCGCGCTTCGAAATGGCCGACCAGGCGCACCGGCACGCCATTGCTGCTGCCGGTGGCGTCGACATCGCCGGTCGCCTTGCCGTTGGCATCGGTCTGGAATTTGCCCTGCGTGCCGCCGGCGCCGATATTGCGCAGCAGCGCCTGCATCATGGCCGGCAGCGCGGCGCGGGCACGGGCCTCGTCCGGCGCCTCGGCCGAGCCGACCGCGAAGGTGGCGCCGTCGACTTCGGCCGCCGTCATCGTCATGCTGACCTGCAAACCGTCGAGGTCGACGCTGCGGGTGAAGCTGGCCGGCTTGGCCGGGAAAGTGATTTTGTAGGGCGCATCCGGGCTGGCGTAGTCGCGCCAGTTGTATTTCGGGCTGCAGGCGGCCAGCAGGAGGAAAAGGACCGGCGAGAGGAGACGGATTTTCATGGGCCGATGGTATCAGCGCCCCGCGCCGCCTGCCAGCAAAAAAGTTGCAGATATTTAATCAGGATTCGACCAGGCCACGCCGGTACTGGATCGCCTCGGCCACATGTTCCGCCTGCACCCGCCGCGCCTCGGCCAGGTCGGCAATCGTCCGCGCCACTTTTAAAACCCGGTGATAGGCCCGCGCCGACCAGTGCAGATGGCGCATGGCATTGCGAAGCAACTGCTCAGCGGCATCGTCGAGTTCGCAATGGCGGTCGATCTCGCGCGTCGCCAGGCGCTGGTTGACCTTGCCCTGGCGCGCCAGCTGGATCGCGTGGGCGCGCGTTACGCGCGCGGCGATGGCGCTGCTGGGCTCGCCATCGGCCTGGGCCGCCATCGATTCCGGCGCCATTGCCGACACCGGCACCTGCAGGTCGATACGGTCGAGCAGGGGGCCGGAAATCTTGTTCTGGTAGCGCAGCACGGCCTCGTGGTTGCAGCGGCACTTGCCGGATGGATGGCCCAGCCAGCCGCAAGGGCAGGGATTCATCGCCGCGATGAGTTGAAAGCTGGCGGGAAAGTCGGCTTGGCGCGCCGCGCGCGAGATCGTGATGTGGCCCGACTCCAGCGGCTCGCGCAGCACTTCCAGCACGTGGCGGCTGAATTCCGGGAGTTCGTCCAGGAACAGTACGCCGTGATGGGCCAGCGATATTTCTCCCGGGCGCGGCACGCCGCCGCCGCCGACCAGGGCCATGCCCGAGCTGGTGTGGTGCGGGCTGCGGAAGGGCCGGCGGCGCCAATGCTCGATGGAAAAGCGCCCGGCCAGCGACTGGATCGCCGCCGATTCCAGCGCGTCTTCATCGCTCAGCGGCGGCAGCAGGCCAGCAAAGCGCGAAGCCAGCATGCTCTTGCCGGCGCCCGGCGGACCGACCATCAGCACCGAATGCAGCCCGGCCGCCGCGATCTCGAGCGCGCGCTTGACGTGCTGCTGGCCTTTGACGTCCGCGAAGTCGGGATAGCGGGGCGGCGCCAGAGCAGCTGGCGGACGGTGCCGCGCCAGCCGCGCGTCATCCGACTGCGCCGCGAAGTGGGTGCATACCTCCAGCAGCGTGTTTGCCGGGTAGATGGCGGCCTCGCTCACCAGCGCCGCTTCGTCGGCATTGGCGTGGGGCAGCACGAAGGCGCGTCTGGCGCCGTCCGCGCTGCGGTGCATGGCGAAGGTCATCGCCAGCGCGCCGCGGATCGGGCGCAGTTCGCCCGATAGCGATAGCTCGCCGGCGAACTCGTAGCGGTCCAGCCCTTCGGATGGAATCTGTTCCGAGGCGGCCAGGATGCCGAGCGCGATCGGCAAATCGAACCTGCCGGACTCTTTCGGCAGATCGGCCGGCGCGAGGTTGATCGTGATGCGCCGGTTCGGCAGCTCGAAGCCGGAATTCTGCAGCGCGGCCCGGACCCGGTCCCTGGATTCGCGCACCTCGGCATCCGCCAGGCCGACGATGGCCATGCCGGGCAAACCATTGGCGAGGTGCACTTCGACGCTGACGGAGGGCGCGTCCATGCCGGCCAAGGCCCGGCTGCGCAGCACTGCAAGACTCATGGCGATCCTGTCGGGATGAAGACCTGCAGATGGTGAGCGCTGGGAGGCCTGCGATTCTTGAGAGCGGCCAAATGTGTATAGTGCCGGGATGCCGAAACTGATCCTGACCGTCGCCGTCGTGGCGCTGCTGTTCTGCCTGCTGTGCGGGCCGGTGTTCTACGTGGCGCTGCGGTTCCGGCGGGGCGGGGATGTGGCGGCATTGCGGCCGCTGCGCCATGTGTGGCTGGCGCAGCTGGCGCTGGCCTGCGTGCTGATCTTCGTGGCCGACAGCATGGGCTTCATGAATCCGCTGGGGATCGTGCTGGCGATCGTCTTCGCCGTCAGCCTGGGCGGCGCCGCGCTGTTCGCCCTGTGGCGGCTCGTACGGCGCATCGCCCTGCGTTAAAGCTGCGCCTTACACCTTTTCCGACGCAAGCTTCGCTTCCAGTTCCGCCACGCGCACTTCGAGCGCCTCGAGCTTGGCGCGGGTCTTGGCCAGCACCTGGGCCTGGATGTCGAATTCCTCGCGCGTCACCAGGTCCAGCTTCGAAAAGCCCTGGGTCATCATGGCCTTCACATTGCGTTCGATGTCCTTGGCCGGCGAATTCTCGATCGCCTGGTTGATCTTGCCTTGCAGATCGTTGAAGAAATTATTCATGTCCATCTTCTTTATCCATAGTGGCCGCACCACGATGTGCGCACTCTTTTTGTGCGTGCATCGCTGATTTAGTGCATGCACCTGTACGGCGCACGCGCCTGCGGCATCGTTGTCATTTTTTGCATCCCAAGAATGGGGACGAGGCCCGGGAATACAAGCCTTGCCGTTTGATCAAGGGGTTGGCACGCATCCTGCTAAAGCAAGCATACAACATACAAAAACAGGGACGCGAAGTTCGGATTGTAAACCCATCAGGTCCAAGTTCATTGATAAGGGAGTGTCGTATGAAGCGTCGAAGCAGCAAGTGGCAGCAGATCGTGATCCTGACGGCGGGCGTGTGGAGCCTGTCCACCGGGCTGGCCGGCGCACAGGAGCAGGAGCAGAAGCCGGACAATGAAGTGAGCTACAACGCGGCGCTGACCAGCGATTACCGTTACCGCGGCCTGTCGCAGAGCCGGCTCGATCCGGCCCTGCAGGGCGGCGCCGACTACGTGCACAACCCGACCGGTGTGTACGTGGGCACCTGGCTGTCCACCATCAAGTGGACCAAGGACCTGGGCGGCAGCGGCAACCTGGAATGGGATATCTACGCCGGCAAGCGCGGCAACCTGAGCGCGGATGTCACCTACGACGTCGGCGGCCTGTACTACTTCTACCCGGACAACGGCCTGCACCCGAACGCCAACACCTTCGAGCTGTACGGCCAGCTGGGTTACGGTCCGGCCTACATCAAGTACTCGCACTCGCTGACCAACCTGTTCGGCACCGCCGACAGCAAGGGCAGCGGCTACCTCGATGTCGGCGCCAACGTCGATGTCGGCGGCGGCTTCGTGCTGAACCTGCACGCGGGCCACCAGGAAGTCCGCCACAACGGCGCGTTTTCCTATACCGACTACAAGCTCGGCGTGACCAAGGACCTGGGCGTGTGCTCGGTCGCGCTGTCCTGGATCAAGGCGAATACCAGCGGCTACCTGAGCCCGTCCGGAGAAAACCTCGGGAAGTCCGCGGCCCTGCTGTCTGTTTCAAAAACTTTCTGAAGAGGCAAACGCATGAAAATGATCACCGCCATCATCAAACCCTTCAAGCTCGACGAGGTCCGCGAGGCCCTGTCCGAGCTGAATGTCCAGGGTATCACGGTGACCGAAGTGAAGGGTTTCGGGCGCCAGAAAGGCCATACCGAGCTGTATCGCGGGGCCGAATACGTGGTCGACTTCCTGCCGAAGACCAAGATCGAGGCGGCCGTCGACGACGCCATCGTCGACCAGGTGATCGACACGATCCAGAGCGCGGCACGCACCGGCAAGATCGGTGACGGCAAAATTTTCGTCTCCAGTCTGGAGCAGGTAATCCGTATCCGTACCGGCGAGACCGGCAACGATGCGCTGTAAGGGGAACCCGATGATACGCACAATCACAAAAATGATCGCAGGCTTCGCCGTCGCCCTGGCGCTGGGCAGTTCGCTGCCTGCCCTGGCCCAGGATGCCGCCAAGCCCGCTGCTGCCGCTGCAGCCGAAGCCGCCCCGGCCGCTCCCGCCGTCGCCGCACCCGCCGCCGCAACGCCCGCCGCCGCAGCGGCGGCGCCCGCAGCCGAAGCGCCGGCCGCGGCGCCGGTTCCGCAGAAAGGCGACACCGCCTGGATGTTCGTCGCCACCTTGCTGGTGATCATGATGACGATCCCTGGCCTGGCCCTGTTCTACGGCGGCCTGGTGCGGTCCAAGAACATGCTGTCGGTGCTGCTGCAGGTCTTCATGATCTTCGCCGTCATCATCGTGCTGTGGTGCATCTACGGCTATTCGATCGCCTTCACGGAAAAGACCGCCTTCTTCGGCGGCCTCGATCGTGCCTTCCTGAACGGCATCTGGGATCCGGCCAAGGCCACGTTCTCGACCGCCGCCACCTTCAGCAAGGGCGTCGTCATCCCCGAGTTCATCTACGTCGCCTTCCAGGGCACCTTCGCCGCCATTACCTGCGGCCTGATCGTCGGCGCCTTCGCCGAGCGCGTCAAATTCTCGGCCGTGCTGGCCTTCATGGTGCTGTGGTTCACTTTCGGCTACCTGCCGGTGGCCCACATGGTCTGGTTCTGGACCGGTCCGGATGCGATCAAGGATGCCGCGACCCTCGCCACCGAGACCGCCAAAGGCGGCTGGCTGTGGCAGAAGGGCGCCCTCGACTTCGCGGGCGGTACCGTGGTCCACATCAACGCCGCCGTCGCCGGCCTGGTCGGCGCGATCATGATCGGCAAGCGCGTCGGCTACGGCCGCGAGCACATGGCCCCGCACTCGCTGACCATGACCATGATCGGTGCCTCGCTGCTGTGGGTGGGCTGGTTCGGCTTCAACGCCGGCTCGGCGCTGGAAGCGGGCGACGTCGCCGCGCTGGCCTTCATCAACACCCTGCTGGCAACCGCCGCGGCCACCGTGTCCTGGGTATTCGGTGAGTGGGTCACCAAGGGCAAGCCCTCGATGCTGGGCGGCGCCTCGGGCGCGGTGGCCGGCCTGGTGGCCATCACCCCGGCCTGCGGCTTCGTCGGTCCGATGGGCGGCCTGATCATCGGCCTGGTGGCCGGCGTGGTCTGCCTGTGGGGCGTGAACGGCCTGAAGCGCATGATCGGCGCCGACGATTCGCTGGACGTGTTCGGCGTGCACGGCGTGGGCGGCATCCTGGGCGCGCTGCTGACCGGCGTGTTCGCCTCGCCGCAACTGGGCGGGCAGGGCATCTTCGACTACACCACCAACAAGATGTCGGCCGATCCCTACTCGATCGCTAACCAGGTGCTGATCCAGGCCGAGGCGGTCGGCACCACCATCCTCTGGTCGGCCGTGGTCGCCGTCATCGCCTACAAACTGGTCGACATCGTGATCGGCCTGCGCGTGCCGGAAGACCAGGAACGCGAGGGCCTGGACATTACCAGCCACGGCGAATCGGCTTATCATTCCTGAGCAGGCCCTGTGTCGCCAAAAGCGCCCTGCGGGGCGCTTTTTTATTTCCGATGGGATAATCGGTCTTTAAAAAGGGGGCGCAAGCCCCCATGTTGCATTTCCCACATCGCTAAGAAGCCCCAAGGACGTCACCATGGTTCCCCACCTTGCCACAGCCCTCAACGGTCCCCTGCTGGACCTGGAAAAGAAGATCCTCGAAGCCACCCCCGCCATCGAGCGCTGGTTCCGCCTCGAGTGGCAGGAGCACACGCCGCCGTTCTATTGCTCGGTGGACCTGCGCAATGCGGGCTACAAGCTGGCGCCGGTGGACACCAACCTGTTCCCGGGCGGCTTCAACAACCTCTCCACCGAGATGCTGCCGCTGACGGTGCAGGCGGCCATGGCGGCCATCGACAAATATTGTCCGGATGCGCGCAACCTGCTGCTGATCCCGGAAAGCCATACCCGCAATCCCTTCTACCTGCAGAACGTGCAGCGCCTGATGCAGATCTTCCGCCAGACCGGCCTGCACGTGCGCCTCGGTTCGCTGTCGCCGGAAGTGACCCAGCCGACCCCCCTGGCCCTGCCGGACGGGAATATGCTGGTGGTCGAGCCACTGGTGCGCTCGCCCAACGGCCGCCGCGTCGGCCTGGCCGATTTCGACCCCTGCACGATCCTGTTGAACAACGACCTGTCGGCCGGCATCCCGAGCATCCTGGAGAACATCCACGAGCAATCGCTGCTGCCGCCCGTGCATGCGGGCTGGGCGATCCGGCGCAAGAGCAACCACTTCAAGGCCTTCGACGAAGTGGCGAAGAAGTTCGGCAAGCTGATCGACATCGACCCCTGGATGGTGAACCCGCTGCACAGCAAGGTCGGCGAAGTGAACTTCCAGGAAGACATCGGCATGGAAGCGCTGGCCGACAGCGTCTCGGCCCTGCTGTCGAAGATCAAGAAGAAGTACAAGGAATACGGGATGAAGGACCAGAAGCCCTTCGTCATCGTCAAGCCGGACGCCGGCACCTACGGCATGGGCATCATGACGATCAAGGACGCGTCCGAGATCAAGGACCTGAACCGCAAGCAGCGCAACAAGATGTCGGTCATCAAGGACGGCGTCACCGTCACCGACGTGCTGATCCAGGAAGGCGTGCCGACCTTCGAATCGATCAACGATGCGGTGGCCGAGCCGGTCGTGTACATGATCGACCGCTACGTGGTCGGCGGCTTCTACCGCGTGCACGCGGAGCGCGGCATCGACCAGAACCTGAATGCACCAGGCTCGCAATTCGTGCCGCTGGCCTTCTCGCAGCAGCATGCGGTGCCCGATTTGAAGGCCAAACCGGGTACGGCGGCGCCTAACCGCTTCTATGTGTATGGTGTGGTGGCGCGCCTGGCGCTGCTGGCGGCGTCGCTGGAGATGGAAAGGACGGATCCGGATCCGGAGATTTATTAATCCGTTTTCGGCGTTCGGGCGGCTCCTTGCGCGCCATGTAGACGAAGTGGGAGCGTAACAGCGGCACGCAGGCGGACAGCAGTTCCGGCAGCAGCCAGGGCAGGCGCGACATCGCCCGGCTCAGCGGCGGCGCCAGCATCAGCGTGCAGTAATGGCGCTGCTCGGCTGGCCAGAAGCGCAGCAGCTCGACGTCCGTGACCTTGCGGACGTTCTTGTTGCGCGGGTTGCTGTAGCGGAAATCGAAGATCATGGTCCAGCCGCCGGGCCGCAGCACCCGCCACATTTCCGCGGCCAGCGCACGGCGCGTGTCTTCGTCCAGGATCGACGAGAACACCGTATGCGCGCTGACCAGGTCGACGCTGTTGTCGGGGAGGGTGTCCAGCTGGCCCAGGTGCCAGCGCACCCCGGGCGCCGTGTGCAGGCGGGCATGCTCGAGGCGGTCCTGCTGCAGCTCGGTGCCGGCCAGGTGGCCCGGCGTGGCGCCCCAGTCGATCAGCTGGCGCAGGAAGCGGCCGTTGCCGCAGCCGACGTCGAGCACCCGCGTGTTCGACAAGTCCGGGCCGACGGTGCGCGCCAGCAGCCGCGACAGGACGCGCGCGCGCGCCGCCTGCTGGCTCACGACTTCCGGCCGGTGCCAGGCATAGCGCGCCAGTGCGGCGCCGCCGTGCCACTGGCGATAGACCTGCTTGATGCGTTCCTGCTCGACCTGGTCGCTCATGGTCCATCCTCCTCGACCGCCATGATCCCCAACGCGCCCGTCAGCACGCTTGAGAGCCCGCAAACCCCACCCGAATAAATGCATGTTTGCCAAGGAGAATCGGGCGTGCCGGCAAGGACTGCGCTCCTGGCCGGCTTTCCGCGAGAATCCGCGTTTCCGGCTAAAATCGATGCATTGTCCCGACTGGAACCAACATGAAAATCGCTTTTCTCGCCGACCCGCTGTCCGGATTCAAGATTTACAAGGACTCGACCTTCGCGATGATGCGGGAGGCGGCGCGCCGCGGCCACCAGATCTACGCTTTCGAGCAGCGCCACATGGTGCTGGAGCAGGGCGTGGTGACGGCCGACGTGGTCGAGATCACCCTGACCGGCGACCCAGACGACTGGTATGAGGCGGGCGAAGCGCAGACCCTGCGCCTGGCCGAGTTCGACGCCGTCATCCAGCGCAAGGACCCGCCCTTCGACATGGAATACGTGTATGGCACCTATCTGCTGGAGCTCGCCGAGCGCCAGGGCGCGCGCGTGTTCAACAAGCCCTCGGCGATCCGCGACCACAACGAGAAGCTGGCGATCGGCCAGTTCAGCGAGTTCACTTCGCCGACCCTGGTGACGTCCTCGGGCACGCGCCTGCGCGCCTTCCACGCCGAGCACGGCGACGTGATCCTCAAGCCGCTCGACGGCATGGGCGGCGCCGGCATCTTCCGCATCAAGGACGACGGCCTCAACCTCGGTTCCATCATCGAGACCCTGACCGACAACGGCGCCCGCACCATCATGGCCCAGAAGTACATCCCGGCCATCGTCAAGGGCGACAAGCGGGTGCTGGTGATCGACGGCAAGCCGGTGCCCTTCGTGCTGGCGCGCATCCCGCAGGGCGGCGAAGTGCGCGGCAACCTGGCCGCCGGCGGCGTCGGCGTGGCGCAGCCGATTTCCGACCGCGAACGCGAGATCGCTGAAGCCATCGGCCCCAAACTGGCCGAGCGAGGCCTGTTGCTGGTAGGATTGGATGTGATCGGCGATTTCCTGACCGAGGTGAATGTCACCAGCCCCACCTGCTTCCAGGAGATCACCGACCAGACCGGTTTCGACGTGCCCGCGATGTTCATCGACGCCGTCGAGAAAGCAGCTGACAGGAAATGACATGGTAGGCATTCTGCTGATGACCCACGCACCGTTGGGCCAGGCATTCATCGCGGCGGTTGCGCACGTGTTCCGCGGTCCCACCGAACGCTTCGAGGCGATCGACGTGACGGCGGACCAGGATACGAACGAGGTCAACTGCCTCGCGCACGAAGCCATCCAGCGCCTGGACGAAGGCGACGGCGTGCTGGTCATCACCGACATCAAGGGCGGTACGCCGTCCAATTGCTGCAACGCGCTGGCCGAAGCGGGCCGTGTGGAAATCATCGCCGGCATCAGCCTGCCGATGCTGCTGCGCGCCATCACCTACCGCCGCGACACGCTCGACGTGGTGGTCGAGATGGCGCTGGCCGGCGCGCAGAACGGCGCCGTGCGGGTGGATAACCGGATTCGCGTAGGTAGCTGAAGCATTCACTGAGCCGAACAACGAGACGACAACGACAACATGATTCAGCAGGAACTCGAGATCATCAACAAGCTGGGCCTGCATGCCCGCGCCTCCGCCAAATTCACCCAGCTGGCCGCGAAATTCCAGAGCGACGTCTGGCTCACCCGCAACGGGCGCCGCATCAATGCCAAGTCCATCATGGGCGTGATGATGCTGGCCGCCGGCAAGGGCGCCAAGGTGACGCTGGAAGCGGACGGGCCGGACGAGCAGGCCTGCATCGAAGGTCTGAGCGCTCTGATCAACGACAAGTTCGGCGAAGGCGAGTAAGGAATGCCGGACTCCCGAGGCGGCCGCTTCCATCCAGGACTATCGATGGCATCGTTCACACTGCATGGCATTCCGGTCTCGCGCGGGATCTCGATCGGCCGCGCGCACCTGCTCACGCCGGCCGCGCTCGACGTCAAGCACTACCTGGTGGCGGAAGAGCAGGTCGAGGCCGAGGTCAAGCGCCTGCAGGAAGCGATCACCGAGGTCCACCGCACGCTGCAGGAGCTGTGGACCGAGCTGCCGAAGGACGCGCCGACGGAGCTGGGCGCCTTCATCGACGTCCACGTGCTGATCCTGTCGGACCCGATGATCTCCGAAGCCCCGCTCGACATCATCCGCAGCCGCCACTACAACGCCGAGTGGGCGCTGGTGACCCAGATCGACGAGCTGTCGGCGCAGTTCGACGAGATCGAAGACGAATACCTGCGCGAGCGCAAGCAGGACATCCAGCAGGTGGCCGAGCGCGTGCTGAAGGTCCTGATGGGCACCGCGCTGGCCGCGCCGCCCGTTCGCGCCGCCGGCGAGGACGAATTCCAGCCGCAGATGATCGTGGTCGCCCACGACATCTCGCCGGCCGACATGCTGGCCTTCCGCGACCGTTCTTTCGTCGGCTTCGTGACCGACGTCGGCGGCCAGAATTCGCACACGGCGATCGTCGCGCGCAGCCTGGACATCCCGGCGGCGGTGGGCATGAGCCAGGCCTCGCGCCTGATCGAGCAGGACGACTGGGTGATCGTCGACGGCGATGCCGGCGTGGTGATCTGCAACCCGAGCGCGCTGGTGATGGACCAATACCGCGCGCGCCAGGCCGCCTTGATGAAGGCGAGAAAGCGCCTGCTGAAGCTGAAGAAGACCCCGGCCATCACGAAAGACGGCACCCCGGTCACGCTGCTGGCGAACATCGAGCTGCCGGATGACTGCGGACCGGCGGTGGAAGCGGGCGCGATGGGCGTCGGCCTGTTCCGCTCCGAGTTCCTGTTCATGGGCCGCGGCGCGCACGCGCTGCGGGTGCCGGGCGAGGACGAGCAGTTCGAGCAGTACCGCAAGGCGGTGCTGGCGATGAAGGGCCGCCCGGTCACCATCCGCACCCTGGACGTCGGCGCCGACAAGCCACTCGATCCGACCGAGCACACCGCGCTGAACCCGGCGCTGGGCCTGCGCGCGATCCGTTACTGCCTGGCCGAGCCGCAGCTGTTCCTGACCCAGTTGCGCGCGATCCTGCGCGCATCGAGCTTCGGCAAGGTGCGGATCCTGATCCCGATGCTGGCGCATGCCTTCGAGATCGACCAGTCGCTCAGCATGATTGCCCTGGCCAAGGCCCAGCTGCGCGAGCAGAACGTCAAGTTCGACGAAGCGATCGAGGTCGGCGCCATGATCGAGATCCCGGCCGCGGCGCTGGCGCTGCCGATGTTCGTCAAGCGCCTGGATTTCCTGTCGATCGGCACGAACGACCTGATCCAGTACACCCTGGCCATCGACCGCGTCGACTACGAAGTGGCGCACCTGTACAATCCGCTGCACCCGGCGGTGCTGCACTTGATCGCGATGACGATCGAGGCCGGCCGCAAGGCGGGCATCGACGTGGCCGTGTGCGGCGAGATGGCCGGCGACATCAAGCTGACCCGCCTGCTGCTCGGCATGGGCCTGCGCGAATTCTCGATGCACCCGGCCCAGCTGCTGGCGGTGAAGCAGGAGATCCTCGCCAGCGACCTCACGGTGCTGGGTCCGCGCACCCGCCGCATCCTGCGCGCGGTGGAACCGA
The DNA here is from genome assembly GCF_042656905.1 of Massilia aerilata. Lineage (NCBI taxonomy): Bacteria > Pseudomonadati > Pseudomonadota > Betaproteobacteria > Burkholderiales > Oxalobacteraceae > Massilia > Massilia aerilata. The sequence continues at coordinate 579,260 of NZ_JBHSMZ010000016.1, read as the reverse complement.
GCGCGATCGCCGAGGCGGTCGAACAGCTGCAAACCCTGTAAAAACAAGAAGCCCATGGGATCGATTGGAATAGTCTCACCCGAGGCGATGCACTTCGCCGAACCGCTGCGCCTGCAAAGCGGCGCATCCATCGGCGATTACACGCTGATGTATGAAACCTATGGCACGCTGAACGCCGACAAGTCCAACGCGGTGCTGATCTGCCACGCGCTGAACGCCTCGCACCACGTGGCCGGCCACTACGAGGGCGAAGCGAAAAGCGCCGGCTGGTGGGACAACATGGTCGGTCCCGGCAAGCCGGTCGATACAAGCCGCTTCTTCGTCATCGGCGTCAACAACCTCGGTTCCTGCTTCGGCTCGACCGGCCCGATGCACACCAATCCGGCCACCGGCAAGCCGTATGGCGCCGCGTTCCCGGTGGTGACGGTGGAAGACTGGGTCGCGGCCCAGGCCCGGCTGGCCGAGCGCCTCGGCATCGAACAGTTCGCCGCCGTGATGGGCGGCTCGCTGGGCGGCATGCAGGCGCTGGCCTGGAGCATCATGTTCCCCGAGCGCCTGCGCCACTGTATCGTGATCGCCTCGACGCCCAAGCTGTCGGCCCAGAACATCGCCTTCAACGACGTCGCGCGTCAGGCCATCCTGACCGACCCGGACTACCGCGGCGGCGACTTCTACGAGCACGGCGTGGTGCCGAAGAACGGCCTGAAGGTGGCGCGCATGGTCGGCCACATCACCTACCTGTCGAACGACGACATGGCGGAAAAATTCGGCCGCAAGCTGCGCAACGCCGCCGAAACCAACGACTACAAATTCGACTTCGGCGTCGACTTCGAGATCGAGTCCTACCTGCGCTACCAGGGCGACAAGTTCTCGGAATACTTCGACGCCAACACCTACCTCCTGATCACCAAGGCGCTCGACTATTTCGACCCGGCGCGCGAGCACGGCGGCAACCTGGCCAAGGCCCTGGCGAATACCAAAGCGCATTACCTGATCGCGTCCTTCACCACCGACTGGCGCTTCTCGCCCGAGCGCAGCCGCGAGATCGTCGAAGCCCTGCTGGAGAACCGCCGCAAGGTGAGCTACGCGGAGATCGATGCGCCGCACGGCCACGATGCCTTCCTGCTCGAGGACAAGCGCTACATGGACATCGTGCGCGCCTACTACGACCGGATCTGGGAAGAATCGACTGCCAGGGGTGCCGCATGAAATACGAAGACCTGAACAACCTGCGCCCCGACCTGGCCTTCATCACGCATTGGGTGAAGGAGGGCGCGCACGTGCTGGACGTCGGCTGCGGCGACGGCGCCATGCTGCGCTACCTGGAACGCGGCAAGCGCTGCACCGGCTACGGCGTCGAGATCGCCGACGACAAGGTCCTGGAGAGTACCAGGCGCGGCATCAACGTGATCCAGCACGACATGGAGCAGGGCCTGGACCTGTTCGGCGACGATGCCTTCGACATGGTGCTGTGCCTCTCTTCGCTGCAGATGATGCAGCACGTCGAGGCGCGCCTGCGCGACATCGTCCGGGTCGGCAAGGAAGCCATCGTGTCGTTCCCGAACTTTGCCTACTGGCCGCACCGGATGGCGCTGCTGAAAGGCCGCATGCCGGTCTCGCGCACGCTGCCTTATCAATGGTATGACACGCCCAACGTGCGCTACGCCACGATCCACGATTTCAAAGATTTGGCCGAGAAATGCGGGCTGGAAGTGCTGGAGTACGTGGCGCTGGCCGAGGGCCAGGTGGTGTCCTTCCTGCCCAACCTGCGCGGCAGCCTGGCGGTGTTCAGGCTGCGCAAGAAGGATCTGGGCCTTACCTAACGGTGTGCTCACGTATGCTTCTGTATGATGCGGCGTAATGACAGCCTGTCCGCATCGGAGACGACCATGAACACTTTGAAGAACACCATTGCCGTGCTGGTCCTGTGCGGCATCGCAACTGCCGCGCCGGCCCAGGAACGCAGCCAGAAGGGCCAGGTCGTGCAGGACGGGATTGCCGTCAAACCGCTCAAAAAAGGCATCGTGCGCGACGTGCTGGCGCCCGAAGGCGCGATGGACCAGCAGTCGGCCCAGCAGTACGCGGCGCTCATGACCCAGGCCCAGCAGAAGGGCGCGCTGGTGCCTGCCAACGACCCGCAGGTCCGGCGTCTGCGCGCCATCGCCCAGCGCATCATTCCGCACACCGCGCGCTGGAACCAGGAGGCGCAGCAGTGGAAATGGCAGGTCAATTTGCTGCAGTCGGACCAGGTCAACGCCTTCTGCATGCCGGGCGGCCGCATTGCCTTCTTCACGGGGATCATCAACAAGCTCAGGCTCACCGACGACGAAATCGCCGCCGTGATGGGCCACGAGATCGCGCACGCGCTGCGCGAGCATGGGCGCGATCGCCAGGTCAAGGCCACGGGCGCCGGCGTGGCAAGCTCGGTGATCGGCGCTGCGATCTCGGCCTACACCGGCTACGACCTGCGCGGCCTGGCCAACACCGCCGGCCAGCTGTACGTGCTGAAATTCTCGCGCGACGAGGAACGCGAAGCCGACCTGGTCGGCCTGGACATCGCGGCGCGCGCCGGCTACGATCCGCGCGCCGGCATCGCGCTGTGGAACAAGATGGCGGCGCTGGACAAGAACGGCGCGCCGATCGAAATCCTGTCGACCCACCCGGGCGGCGCCAATCGCATCGAACAGATCCAGGGCCACATGAACGTGCTGCTGCCGCTGTACGCGCGCAGCAGGAACACCTCGGTGGACCGGCTGCCGGCATATCGAAGCAATGTCGCGGTTCGTTAGAAAAGGCCACCAGGCCGAAGCCAACGCCTTCGTCCCGCTGCCGGTGCGCGACGGTGTCGCCCCCAGCTATTTGTGGATTACCGAGACCCGGCCGGGGGGCATGCTGGCCTTCCTGGAGGAGCGCTTTGCCGAGGTCGGCGGCCCGTCCTGGCTTGACCGCCTGGCGCGCGGCGACGTGGTCGATGCGAAAGGCGAGCCCCTGGGCGCCGACAGCCACGTGCGCCAGGGCATGCGCATCTGGTATTACCGCGAGCTGGAGCAGGAGACCCCGATCCCGTTCGAGGAAACGATCATTCATCAAGACCAGCACCTGCTGGTGGTCGACAAGCCGCACTTCCTGCCGATGATCCCGACCGGGCGCTTCCTGCGCGAGACTTTACTCGTGCGCCTCAAGCGCCGGCTCGAACTGCCGCACCTGACGCCGATCCACCGCCTCGACCGCGAGACGGCCGGCGTGGTGATCTTCTCGCACAACCTGGAAACGCGCGGCACCTACCAGTCGATGTTCCAGAAACGCGCGATCCGCAAGACCTACGAGGCGCTGGCGCCGGTGCTGGAGAACAGGGACTTCCCCTTCACCTACCGCAGCCGGATGGTCGACGGCGAGAAGTTCTTCGTGATGAAGGAGGAGGCGGGCGAGCCGAATTCCGAGACCGTGGTGGAGTTGATCGAGCGCCGCGGCCCGCTGGCGCGCTACCGCCTGCATCCGCACACGGGCCGCAAGCACCAGCTGCGCCTGCACATGGCCTCGCTGGGCGTGCCGATCCTGAACGACGCCTTCTATCCGGTCGCGCTGCCCTGCAAGGGCGACGATTTTTCGAAGCCGCTGCAGCTGCTGGCGCGCTCGATCGCGTTCGAGGATCCGCTCACCGGCGAAGCACGCAGCTTCGCCAGCGGGCGGGCGCTGGACTGGCCCTGAGGGCCGCCCGCCGCCTCAGGACGGGAAGGGAAGATTAAAGCTCGGTATGCCGGTGATGACCGCGGCATTGCCCGCCAGGTCGACCACGGCGCCGCTGCCGATCGTCAGGTGCAGGTGGCCGAAGATCGAATTACCGAGGTTGAGCGCCAATACCCTGTCGGCCACACCCAGGTCGTTGGGAATGATTTCCCAGTTCGGATGCACATTGCCGGTATGCGTGCTGACGATGTGGTTCAGGTCGTCCAGCACGTCGATGGCCCCGGTCTGGGCGAACACAATCTTTTCATTGAATTCCAGCGCGCCCCAGTTCTTCAGGTCGCGCCAGTCGGCGGTCGTCGAGACGAGCGTCGGCGCGGCATTGTCGACCGTGATCGACAATGCCGCCGAGGCCGCGCTGACGTTGCCGAAAATGTCGACTTGCTTGACCGTCAAGGCGTGCACGCGGTCGGCGAAGGCCGCCAGCTTATCGGGCTGGCTGCCGACCGTGAACGACCAGGTCCTGTCGCTGCCGACCGTGGCGGTGCCGATCAGCGCCGTGCCGTCGTAGATGTTGACGCTGCCGCCGGCTTCCGCCGCGGTACCGCTGATGAGCGGCCTGGTTTCCCTGGTGATGCCGTCGTTGTCGAAGGCGCCGCCGTCGCTGGCGGCCGCCAGCACGGGCTTGCCCGGCGCGTCCGGTTCGGTGAAGTCGATGCGGAAGTTCACCCATTGCGAGGCCGAACGCGGGCTGTTATTGCCGGCCAGGTCGGTCTGTTCGACGGTCAGGGTATGCTGGCCTTGCGCCAGGTTGTAGATCGAGGGCACGGCGTAGGCGCCGTCCGCGCCGGCGGTGGTCTCGCCGACGATCGTGCTGCCGTCCCACACGACGATATGGGCGCCTGCTTCACCGGTGCCGGCGAAGACCGGCTTGGCCGCATTGGTCAGCAGGTCGCCATCAAGGCTGCCGTTGACGTCCTCGGCGCGCAGCGTCACCGTGGCCGGCGCGATGGCCGAATCGACTTTGAGCGCCAGCGCGGCCGAGGCCGGGCTTTCGTTGTTGGCGCCGTCGACCTGTTTGACGCTCAGCTGGTGCATGCCGTCCGCCAGCGATTTCCCTTCCAGCCAGTCGCTCGCCGCAAACGTCCAGGTGTTGTCGGCATCCGCCCTGGTCTGGGCCAGCAGGATGCCGTTCTCGTCGAACAGCTTGACCGTGGCATAGCTTGCCGCGCCATTGCCGTGCAATTCCGGGGTGTGCAGGCTGGTCATGTCGTCGCCGGTAACGCCGGTATCGCTGGCAGCGGCCAGGATCGGGGTGGCCGGCGCGGGACCGGCATGCGCATCGATCTGGATCGTGCCGCCCGCATCGTGGTGGCCGTAGCCGTCGACATAGGGGATGTCGAGGCCCGAGAAACTGATGTGGGCGGCGTCCAGCAGATTCCCCGCCAGGTCGCTGACGTGGCCGGCCAGGTCCTTGCTGTCGACCAGGGCCAGCGAGTCGCTGCCGTGGGTATCGTCCTCGCCGTTGGCGCCGACGATGTACTTGAAATAGACGGTGCGGCCGTCCGCGCTGGCATGGTCCCAGGCCGCCAGGCCCTTGTTCGTCAGGCGCAGGGCCGGCGTGCCGCTGCCGGCCTTCTGCACCGCTTCGCTGAATTCGACGGCGATCTGGATTTCCTTGCCGATACCGTAGATGCCGGACGAGGTCAGCGAGGCGGCCGACTTGGCGGTCGGCGCCAGGGTATCGACGCCGGAGGTCCGGAAATGCATGGGCTGCAGGTTGCGGATCGCGTTGCCGGCCAGGTCGGTGACATCGCTCGACAGCTCGATCGTGTAATCCTTGCCGGGCTCGAAATGGTGGTCCGCGGCGGAGATCGTCAGGGTGCGGCGGTCCGCCGAAAAATTGCTGTCGTCGAGGTAGACGCCGCCCGTATGGCCTTCGGCATCCGTAAAATAGAAGTGCGCGCCCTCGCTCGGGACCAGGTACATCGCTTCGTCGAAGGTGAAGACCAGGGCGTCGCCCGCACCGCCCGAGGCGCCGGCGGGCGAGCTCAGCATCGCCGGCGCGGCGGTGTCGATCGTGAAGCGCTGGGTGAAGCTGGCGCTGTGGTGGGTGCCATCGACCACGCGCGCCGTGATCGTGTGGACGCCGTCCTCGAAATGCATGTTGTCCTGGCCGTCGTACCAGTACGCGCCCTCCATGGATGCGGCGAATTCCGCGCCGCCGTCGATCGACAGCATCACCTTCTGGCCGTCCGCCAGCGCGCCCGACAGCCTGCCGGAAAACCACTGCGAATCGTCGCTGCTGATATGGTCGTTGCGATCGGGCGAGTGCCAGTCGTTGATGCCGATGTCATGTTCCACATAGGCCTGCACCGTGCCGTCGACCACGTAGTTGGCCGAGGTGACGAGGCTGCCCGCATTGCCGTGCGCATCGTGGATGCCGCGGAGGTCGAGCGTGACCGCATTGACGGCGTCCACCACGCTCAGGGAGGTCGACAGGGTCGCGGTCCAGGTCAGGCCGCCGTCATCGGTATGCAGCGTGCTCAGGCCCTCGCTGTCGAGCAGGCTGGCGCCCGGCACGTCCAGGATCGCGGCGATGTCGCTAACTTTCTGCGTCAGCACGATCTTCATGGCGATGCCGCCGCCGTGCAGCAGTTCGCTGCCGTCCAGGCTGATGCTCGCATCCGGGCCGACCGTGTCGACCTCATAGGTCTGCGCGGCCTTTGCAAAGCCGCTGCCAGCGTTGCCGGCCGCATCGAGCACCTTGCTCATGTCGATCTCCAGCGTGTTGCCGCTGACTTCCACCTGGCCGGCGCCGGGGCGCAGGATGGTTTTCCAGGTCAGGCCGCCGTCGCTGGTGCTCAGGCCGAGCAGGGTCGCGTTGGGCGCCTGGATGGCGTCCGCGCCCAGGTTCACCTTTTCGGAAAACGTCATCACGACTTCGACGCCGTCCTCGCTTGAAACCGCGCTGCCGTTCAGCTGGATGTCGGCCGCCACCGGCGCCACCGTATCGATCGCGTAGGTGGCGCTGGAGACCACGCTGCCGCTGCCGGCATTGCCCTTCAGGTCCTGCAGCTTGGTCAGGTCGACGCTGAGCGTGTTGCCGCTCGAGGTATTCGGGTCGCTTGCGCTCAAGGTGCCGGTCCAGGTGCGGCCGCCGTCGCTGCTCGCCAGGCCGCTGATGGTGGCGTGCGGCGCGGTGATGGCGCTGGCCGGGAGTTCCCGGACCGCTTCCGAAAAGCGCAAGGTCACGCCGACCGTGCCGCCGGTCTTGAGCAGGCTGCCGTCGAGGGCGATGGCGACGCCGGACGGGCCCTGGGTGTCGACCGCATAGGCGCTCGAAGCGACCGTGCCGCTGCCGGGGTTGCCGGCCAGGTCGGCCACCTTGCCGAGGTCGAGCTTCAGCACCTCGGCGGCCGCGCTGCCGTTGCCGTGCAGCGTCACCGTCCAGGTCTTGCCGTCTTCGCTGCCGCTGATGTTCGTGATGGATGCGTGCCCGGCCTGCAGCGCCGCCGCGTCCAGGCCCTTGACCGCTTCCGAGAAGCGGACGGTGGCGAGGATGTCATGGCCGGACGTGAGCTCGGTCCCGTCCAGCGCGATGCTGGCGGAGGGGCCCTTGGTGTCGACCGAATAGCTGGCCACGTTGCTGACGCCCTTGCCGGCATTGCCGGCGGCGTCGTGGACCTTGCTCATGTCGATGGTGAGCACGTTGGCCGGCTGCTCGGCCGCGCCGGCGGGCGCCAGGGTCGCCACCCAGGTATGGCCGTCGCCCACCGCCGTCAGGGAACGCACCGCGGCGTTCGGCGCATTCAGGGCGTCGGCCGTCAGCTCGCTCACCGGTTCCGAGAACACCAGCGTCACCTGCAGGCTGCCGCCGGCCTTGAGCAGGCTGGTATCGATCTCGTGCGAGACCAGGGTGGGGCCGCCGTCGTCGGGCAGGGGATCGGTCGTGAACTTGAGCTGCGAGGTGGAGCGCACGCCACCGAAGGCCACGTGGGCGCTCGAGACCAGCACGCCGTTGCCCATCACGATGCTGTAGGCGTGGTCGGGCAGCAGGCCGCTCACGCTCAGCTTCACATGGACGCCGTCGACGCTGATGCTGGCCGCGGAAATCGTGTGGGTGTCGGTGGCGCCGACCACGCGCATCGTCGGCTGGCCGGTCGCCCGGTCGATCACGGTCTGGACTGCGCCGTCGGTGATGTAAATCGCGCCGCTGCCGGCCGCCATCGCGGTGTTGAACATGAGGTCGATGCTCATGACCCCAGCGATGACGGTCGGGGTGGCGGACAGCAGGATCGGCGGGGTACTGGTCAGTGAGGTCATGGCGGTCGTTCGCGCGGCGGAGCGGATGAATAAGGTGGCGGAAATAAAAAATTCCGCCAAGCAAGCTTAGCGAACGGATCATACCGCCAAAAAGCCGCCCGAAACCGCCGGCGCAAGCGAATCCCCCAGCAGAGGGGGTGTTTGCAACGCGCTTACAACGCGTAGTCGATGATCAGCGGCGCGTGGTCCGAGAAGCGCTCGTCCTTGTAGACCGAGACCGCGTGGGCGCGGCTGGCGATGCCCGGGGTGGCGACGTGGTAGTCGATGCGCCAGCCGACGTTCTTGGCCCAAGCCTGGCCGCGGTTGCTCCACCAGGTGTAATCGGCGGCCTCGGGCGCCACCACGCGGTGCACGTCCACCAGTCCCAGCTCGTCGAACAGGCGGGTCATCCAGGCGCGTTCTTCCGGCAGGAAGCCCGAATTCTTCTGGTTGCTCTTCCAGTTCTTGAGGTCGATTTCCTTGTGCGCGATGTTCCAGTCGCCGCAGATGACGACTTCGCGGCCCTCGGCCTTGAGTTCCTGCAGGTGCGGCAGGAACACGTCCATGAAGCGGAACTTGGCTTCCTGGCGCTCCGGCGAGGACGAGCCGGACGGGCAGTACACCGAGATCACGGTCAGGTCGCCGCAATCGACGCGGGTGTAGCGGCCTTCGTTGTCGAATTCGAGGCAGCCGAAACCGATCCTGGCGGCGTCCGGCCTGGTGCGGCTGTACACGCCGGTGCCGGAATAGCCCTTCTTCTCGGCGTAGTGGAAATGCCCGTGGTAGCCATGCGGCGCGAGGAATTCCTCGGTCATGTCGGCTTGCTGGGCTTTCAGCTCCTGCACGCAGATGAAGTCGGCGTTCTGGCTGGCGATCCAGTTGAAGAAGCCCTTCTTGTGGGCGGAGCGGATTCCGTTCAGGTTGGCGGAGATAATTCGTGGCATGGTCGAAAGAGAGAGGGCAGGGCGGATTGCGAAAACGAGAGTTTAACGCGTTTTCAGATTGCATTTCGGTAACTGTATGCGGATAACGACGCTTATCTGCAAGCCGCCCGGCCCAGCCCCGGCGGCGGTCCGCAGCTGCGCGGTTAAAATAAGCGCTTTACAGATTTCATCAGGGGTAAAGTCGTGGACAATCTGCGCCAGCAGTTCATTGCGTTTTCCGTCGAGGCCGAAGTACTGAAGTTCGGCCAGTTCCTCACCAAGGCCGGCCGCCAGTCGCCGTATTTCTTCAACGCCGGCATGTTCCACGACGGCGCCACGCTCGGCAAGCTGGCCCAGTTCTACGCCCAGACCCTGCTCGACTCCGGCATCGAATTCGACATGCTGTTCGGCCCCGCCTACAAGGGCATCACGCTGGCCTCCGCCACCGCGGTGGCGCTGGCCGCGAAAGGCCGCGACACTTCCTTCGCCTACAACCGCAAGGAAGCCAAGGACCACGGCGAAGGCGGCACCATCGTCGGCGCCCAGCTCAAGGGCAAGGTGGTGATCATCGACGACGTGATCTCGGCCGGCACCTCGGTGCGCGAATCCGTGGCCATGATCCGCGCCGCCGGCGCCGAGCCGGCCGCGGTGCTGATCGCGCTGGACCGCATGGAGCGCGGCGGCAAGGATGGCGTGCTGTCGCCGCTGTCGGCGGTGCAGGAAGTCAGCCAGAACTACGGCATTCCGGTGATCTCGATCGCCAACCTGGCCGACCTGTTTGCCTACCTGTCGGCGGATCCTTCGCTGGCGCAGCACAAGGATGCGGTGGCGGCATATCGCCAGCAGTACGGCGTCGTCTGAGGTCCTGACATGATTCCGGATCCGGTCCGCCGCGATATCCTCGACCGCCTGCATCGCGCCGAGGCGCAGCACGACGTCAAGGTCTTGCTGGCGGTCGAATCCGGCAGCAGGGCGTGGGGCTTCGCCTCGCCGAACAGCGACTACGATGCCCGCTTCATCTACGTCAACCGCCGCGACTGGTACCTGTCGGTCAGCCTGGAAGAGCAGCGTGACGTCATCGAGTATCCGATCGTCGACGAGATCGATATCAATGGCTGGGATTTGCGCAAGGCCTTGCGCCTGTTCTGGAAGTCGAATCCGGCCTTCGTCGAATGGATTCAATCGCCCATCGTCTACGCCGAATCCGGCGGCTTTGCGCAAGCCGTGCGCGCGTTGCTGCCCGAGGTGTATTCCTGCGAGCGCGGCATCCATCACTACCGCAGCATGGCGAAGACGAATTATCGCGGCTACCTCAAAGCCGACCGGGTCCCGCTGAAGAAGTATTTCTACGTGCTGCGGCCCTTGCTGGCGGTGCGCTGGCTCGAACGATACGGGACTGCGGCGCCCATCGAATTCCACAAGCTGCTGACTCTTGTCGTGGACCAGCCGGCGCTGATCGTTGCCATCAATGCGCTGCTCGAGCGCAAGCGGCAAGCGCCGGAGATGGGACTGTCGCCGCAGATCCCCGAAATTCACGCATTCATCGAGCGCGAACTGGAGCGGCTGGAGGCCATGAAGCCCGTGCGGCAGGAGCGCCAGGATGTCGTCCCTGGGCTGTCGCACCTGTTCCGCACCACGCTCGACGAGGCCTGGAAGGCCTAAGCGTTCACGCCGCCGCTTCCTGCGCCTGCCTGAAATGCGCCACCTGGTCCGCCAGCGCCTTCTTGAAAGCCGGCCGGGCCATGCAGCGGTCGCGGTAAGCCCGCACGCGGGCGTAGCGTTCCACCATCTCCATATTGTCCATCAGGCGCAGCACCGTCGTCATCAGGATGTCGGCCGCGCTGAAGTCCTTCGCCAGCCAATTCCGTCCCTCCAGCCAGTCGTCGAGGTCGCGCAGGCGCTTGTCCACCATCGCTTCCGTCGCCGGACGGGCGCCGGCGGCCCAGGGTTCGCCGGCGGCAAACACCACCAAGTTGACCAGGTTGCCGACGTAGGGCTCGACCGAATTCAGGGCCGCGAACATCCACATCGTCGCCCGCGCCCGCTCGTCCGCATCCAGCGGCAGCAAGGCAGGGCTGCGTTCGCCCAGGTGCAGCAGGATGGCGCCGCTCTCGAACAGCGTGAGGCCGCCGTCCTGCAGCACCGGGATCTGGCTGAAGGGCTGCTCGCGGCGGTAGGCGGGCGTGGCCGCTTCCTCGAACGCGAGCGCGCGGAGCAGGTAGGGCAGGCCGGCTTCTTCCAGCGCCCAGCGCACGCGCAGGTCGCGCACATAGCCGATGGCGAATTCGGGCACGCTGCGGAAAGTGGTCAGGGTAAGCATGTCGTCTCCTCCTTGTCATGTGATGGGAGCAGAATACGCGGATGCATAATATGTTCAAGAACATAATATTGGAGACAAACCATGCCTTACAGCAGCGAGCACAAGGCCCAGACCCGCGAACGCATCGTGCATGCGGCGCGCCGGCTGTTCAACCGCCACGGCTTCGAACAGGTGTCGATCGACCGCGTGATGCTCGATGCCGGCCTGACGCGCGGCGGCTTCTACCATCACTTCAAGAGCAAGGACGAGCTGTACGCGGCGGCCGTCGCCAGCTTCACCAGCTGTAATCCCTTCAAGCCCGATTTCAAGGACAGGCCGCCGCCCGAGCCGGCGCAGCTGGCGCGCATGCTGCTCGACGTCTACCTGTGCGACGAGGTGTTCGACAATACCGACCACCATTGCCCGCTGTACGCGTTGCCGGGCGACGTGGCGCGCGCCGGCCTGTCGCCGCAGAAGGCCTACACGCAGCTGATCCGCAACCTGACCGCGGTGTATGCGGCGGCACTGGAAGCCAGCCCGGACGGCGAGCAGCGGGCGCAGGCCATCGTGTCCTTGTGCGTGGGCGGGATGGTGCTGGCGCGGACCACGGACGATGCGGGGCTGCGGCGCTCGCTGCGTGGTGCGGCGCGGGCGCAGGCGCTGGCTTTGTTATCTGGCGTTTGAGCGGCCGGCGGGCGCCTCAAAGAAGTGCGTCAGAGACCTGGACCGCTTCGCGTGCGAGTCTGGACAGACGCTGGGCCTGCCGGCCGACATACGCTGCCAAGCGCGTGACGAACTCGCGTTCGCCCTCTTCGTAATCGCGCGACCCTGACAGGTCGGCCGCCGCGCTGTTCGCCGCGCTGGCGAGGCGTTCCGCTTCGCGGCGCATCAGTTTGCGGTCGATGCCGCAGCTCTGAGCAAAGGCGGCCATTTCAAAGGGCGTCACTTCGTCGAGGGTGAACGCATCGCCGAATGCCATCGCCAGATCGGTATCGAAGTGTGCGTATTGAACCACGCTCACCAGGTCATACCAGGGGGCAGGATCGAGATAGCCGCCAGGCCGGACGAAAAACGAGAAATTCTTGCCATGGGCATCGCTGTTCCCGATCAGGAACTGGAATAGCGCCCAGCGCAGCATCGCCAGCTTTGCCGTGGCTTTATTGGCGGTCAGCGCGCCGAGACCGAACAGGCGTTGGAAGCTCATGCCTTCGCGGATGTCGCGTACCGCAGCTTCCTTTCCCAGGTTCCGTTCGTACTTGTAGCTGACGGGCAGGTCGCAGGCCTGGCAGGCATCGACGATGTGCAGCCGGTCGACCCGGATGCCGCCGGCCTGTTCCTGCACGATGCGGTCGAAACGGCGCACGAGGAGCACGGGGCGGGGCGTGCGCAGCAGATGCACGTCCGCCACCGGCAAGCCGATGCGGCGCGCGAGCGTCATGCAGAAATGTTCGTTGACCGCGAGGTGGGGTAGCCTTGCCTGGCCCAGGTCCGGCTTGAGGATATGGGTCGAGGCCAGCTGAGGACCTTCGACCAGGAACAGGCGGCCGCCTTGTGCCGGCGGCGCGTCGAGGTAGACCAGCAGCTTGTCCTGTACGCCCGCAACCGACATGCGCACCTTGCCGTCCCAGACAGTGAAGGGCATTTCGCGGTCCGCGATGCGCGCGTTCAGCTCGTCCAACGGCACCTCCCGCATGCTGGTGTCAAGGGCAGCCATTGCATTGTCCGCGTCGCGGAATCGCAGGACGCCGGCGGTTTCGACACCCAGGGCGCGGATCAGGCCGAATACATTGGATTTGGCCAGGCCGTTCGACGCGACGGCGACATCGAGTGCATGACCTTCCGGCAGCAGGTGTTCGATGAAGCGCTTGATGGAGCGCGAGTCGAATCCCCGTTCAGGCGGCGTCAGAGGCAGGGTGGGGGATAGCGGATAGGCATTCGGGGCGTTCCGCCAGTCCCTGGCGTAATCCAGGGTCCAGGCGTCGGCCCGCGGATCGTGCCCGAGTTGGGCCATGAGCGGCTCGCCGGCGAAAACGTCGAGCCTGAAGTTCAAGTCCGGCTCCCGATGTCGCTTGCGGCAGCCGGTTCGGCGACGCGAGTCCAGGGATGTTCCTTGGGCACCACCATCAATGCCAAACCGAGACCGTCAAGAATCGCCAGCGCCTTGTCCAGCCGTACGCTGCCCTGGCCGTTCTCCAGGCGCGACATCAGGTCGACCGACACACCCAGCAAGCTGGCGGCGTCATCGATGCGCAATTGTTGTGCACGGCGGCGCTGGCGTACCAGCGGTCCCAGACTGCCCGCTTGAGTGAGAACGGTTGGTATAGTGTCCATGCCTTGTCCTATTTCGGATTTTCAGAAAATATAATGAATGCAGATGACTCGTCAACATAATTTCTTAAACTCCGAAACTATAAGTCGAAAGGAGGTCTACTGCGCTGAATTTCTGAAAATCCGAAATAAAACTGTTGAAATTTTCTATTCGTCGAGCTTGAGCACCATGAAGGACATGTTCTTCATCGCCGCCCCGGGCCGCCACGGCGGATTGATGACCGAAATGTCGTGGATGCCCATGCGGCCGAAATCCTCCAGCGAATAGGTCCAGCCCATCGTCTTCGGATCGTCGCGGTAGAGCTTCTGGTAGCGCTCCTGCTGGCCCAGCGTGACGTAGTCCGCGCGCACGCCCAGCGCCTTCAGGTAGGCCTGCTCCTTGACGGCGTCGCCCTTGATCGAGGCGTCGATCTGGTCGAGCATGGCCTGGCGCTCTTTCGGCGGCAGCGCGTCGAGCATCTTTTTCGTGGCCTCGTCGAAGCTGAAGGTGGTGCTGCTCAAACCACCGTGCAGGCCGATCACGGCGAAGTTGCTGACCACCTTATGCGCGCCGGCCGGGAACACGTAGTTGGCGCAGGACGACATGCAGTATTCCAGCACCTTCACGTCCAGCTTGTGGTCTTGCACCCACTTGCCCAGCGCCAGGCCCTCGGTCGTCGGGCCGCCGGGGCTGCGGATCGCCAGCGTGGCCGGCTTGTCCTTCAGGCTGTCGTAGAGAGCGAACAATCTGGCGTTCGCCTGTTCGTCGAGCGGGCCGACGTAATGCAGTTCGCCATGGTCGACAAAGACCTGGGTGGGGTCGGCGGCGCAGGCGAGGGAAGCGGTGAACAGGAGCGGCAGGAAAGCGGGAAGGGCAAGTTGGCGCATCGGTCAGTCCATCGGCAAGTGGAGCCACGATTATAGGCAGGCGCGATCTTGCGCAGGCTCACCAAATGTCACGCAGCGGGCATAAAAAAACCGGAGATTTCACATCCCCGGTTTTTTTACACTTGGCAAAAAAGCCGAAAAAATCAGCCCGCCAGCTTCTGCTTCAGCAGCTCCGTCACCTGGGCGGGATTGGCCTTGCCCTTGGACGCCTTCATGCATTGGCCGATCAGCGCATTGATCGCCGCTTCCTTGCCGGCGCGGTACTGCTCGACCGATTTCGCATTGGCGGCCAGGACTTCGTCGACGATGGCTTCGATCGTGCCGGTGTCCGAGATCTGCTTCAGGCCTTCGCGATCGATGATGGCGTCGGCCAGGTTCTCGTCTTCGGACTGCGCTTCCCACATCAGGCTGAACACCTTCTTGGCGGCGTTGTTCGAGATCGTACCGTCGGCGATGCGCTTCAGCAGCAGGGCCAGTTGCGAAGCCTCGACCGGCGAGTCGACGATGTCGAGGTCGGCGCGGTTCAGGGCCGAGGAGACGTCGCCCATCATCCAGTTGGCGGCGGCCTTGGCGTTTTCCTTGCCGGCCTTGGCGACCACCGCTTCGTAGTAGTTGGCCATGCCTTGCGAGCCGGTCAGGATCAGCGCATCGTATTCCGGCAGACCGTAATCCTTGATGAAGCGCTCGCGCATGGCGGCCGGCAGTTCCGGCATGTCGGCCTTGATGCGCTCGATCCAGTCCTGCGAGATCGCCAGCGGCGGCAGGTCCGGGTCCGGGAAGTAGCGGTAGTCCTGCGCGTCTTCCTTGGTGCGCATGGAGCGGGTCTCTTTCTTGTCCGGATCCCACAGGCGGGTAGCCTGGATCACCTTGCCGCCGTCTTCGATCAGCTCGATCTGGCGCCGCACTTCGTAGTGGATCGCCTCTTCCATGAAGCGGAAGGAGTTCAGGTTCTTGATCTCGCAGCGGGTGCCGAATTCCTTCTGGCCGACCGGGCGCACCGAGACGTTGACGTCGCAGCGGAAGGAACCCTCCTGCATGTTGCCGTCGCAGACGCCCAGCCACATCACCAGCGAGTGCAGGGCCTTGGCGTAGGCCACCGCTTCGTTCGCGCTGCGCATTTCCGGCTCGGAGACGATTTCCAGCAGAGGCGTGCCGGCGCGGTTCAGGTCGATGCCGCTCATGCCGGCATAGTCTTCGTGCAGCGATTTGCCGGCGTCCTCTTCCAGGTGGGCCCGGGTCAGGTTGATGGTGCTGGTGACCATCTTGCCGTCCTTCTCGTAGGCGAAGCTGAGGGTGCCGCCCTGGACCACCGGGTCCTCGAACTGGCTGATCTGGTAGCCCTTCGGCAGGTCGGGGTAGAAGTAGTTCTTGCGCGCGAAGACCGAGCGCGGCGCGATCTTCGCGCCGACCGCCAGGCCGAAGCGGATCGCGCGTTCGACCGCGCCGCGGTTCAGCACCGGCAGCACGCCCGGCAGCGCCAGGTCGACCGGGCTGGCCTGGGTGTTCGGCTCGGCGCCGAAGCGGATCGAGCTGCCGCTGAAGATTTTCGAATTGGTCGTGAGCTGGACGTGGTTCTCAAGACCGATGACGACTTCCCATTGCATAGTGTTCTCTCTCGTTAGGGGTCAGAGCCCGGTGTTGCTTTTCAAGGGGCTCTGACCCCGGTGTATGCCGTAACCGTGTTAAACACCATCCGGTGCGCGCGTATGCCAATCGGTCGCCTGCTGGTACTGGTGCGCGATGTTCAGCAGCTTGGCTTCGGCAAAATAATTACCGATGATCTGCAGGCCGACCGGGCGTTTCGCATTCTTCTCGCCCTGGCCGAAACCGACCGGGATAGACATGCCGGGCAGGCCCGCCAGGCTGGTCGACAGCGTGAAGATGTCGGCCAGGTAGTTGGCGACCGGGTCGTCCGATTTCGCGCCCAGGTCCCAGGCCACGGTCGGGGCCACCGGGCCCATGATGACGTCGCATTTGTCCTTGAAGGCGGCCTGGAAGTCGTCGGCGATCAAACGGCGGATCTTTTGTGCCTGCACGTAGTAGGCGTCGTAGTAGCCGTGGCACAGCACGTAGGTGCCGACCATGATGCGGCGCTGGACTTCCTTGCCGAAGCCTTCCGCGCGCGTTTTCTTGTACATGTCCTGCAGGTCCTTGTACTCCGGCGTGCGGTAGCCGTAGCGGACGCCGTCGAAGCGCGACAGGTTGGACGAAGCCTCGGCCGGGGCGATGATGTAGTAGACCGGGATCGACAGCGAAGTCTTCGGCAGCGAGATCTCGACCAGGGTCGCGCCCAGCTTCACGAACTCGTCCAGCGCGGCGCGCACGGCCTGCTCGACATCTTGCGCCAGGCCTTCGCCGAAGTACTCTTTTGGCACGCCGATGCGCAAGCCGAGGAGGGGCTTTTGACCCGGCGGCTTGCTCAGCTCGCGCGTGAAGTCTTCGCGCGCATTGCCCTGCTCGGCGGTGAGACTGGTCGAATCGCGTTCGTCGAAGCCGACCATCTCGTTCAGCAGCAGCGCGCAATCCTCGGCGGTGCGCGCCATCGGGCCGCCCTGGTCGAGCGAGGAGGCGAAGGCGATCATGCCGAAGCGCGACACGCGGCCGTAGGTCGGCTTGATGCCGGTGATGCCGCAGAAGGCGGCCGGCTGGCGGATCGAGCCGCCGGTGTCGGTGCCGGTCGCGGCCGGCGCCAGGCGCGCGGCGATCGCGGCGGCCGAACCGCCCGAGGAGCCGCCCGGCACGGCCAGCGTATCCCAGGGGTTCTTCACCGCGCCGAAGGCCGAGTTCTCGTTGGCCGAGCCCATCGCGAACTCGTCGCAATTCAGCTTGCCCAGCGTGACCATGCCGGCGTCGCCGAACTTCGTGACCACGGTCGCGTCGAACGGGCTGACGTAGTTGCCCAGCATTTTCGAGGCGGCGGTCGAGCGCCAGCCCTTGGTGACGAAGATGTCCTTGTGCGCGATCGGGATGCCGGTCAGCGCGCCGGCCGAGCCTTCGGCGAAGCGCGCATCGGCCGCCTTGGCCTGGGCCAGGGACAGCTCGGCGTCGACGTGCAGGAAGGCGTTGTGCTGGCTCGCGGCGATGCGGTCCAGGTAGTGGCGGGTCAGCTCGGTCGACGAAATCTGTTTCGAATGCAGGAGCGTCGAGAGCTCTTTAATGGTCTTGTTATGCATAATCTGTGGGATCCCGGCTTTGTTATTCGATGACTTTCGGCACCAGGTACAAACCGTCCTGGGCTTTCGGGGCCGGCGCCTGGTAGTCGGCGCGGTGGTCTTCCTCGGACACCACGTCGTCGCGCAGGCGCAGCGGCAGCGCGAGGATGGCGGACAGGGGCTGGGCCAGCGGCTCGACGCCGGCGGTATCGACCGCCTGCATCTGCTCGGCGAGGGCGAAAATGCCGTTCAGTTCGTTCAGGGCGATCTCGGCGTGAGCTTCGTCCATATCGAGCTGGGCCAGGTTGGCAATCCGTTTTACGTCTGAGAGAGTCAGGGACATGGCATGGGGCGCGGCTCGAAGCCGCGGTCAAAGATGGTTGTGCGAATAATGAAATTTGGTTAACGGCGTGCTAAAGCTGATAAATGCTTGCTAATGCCGTCGAACTCGCAGGCTGATATAGGGGCGAATCCACCCGTTTTTCAGCGTTTAACCGGCAAATTATAAGGTAGAATGGCGGGCTAATGCGTTCTCCGGCGCCGAAAGCAGACGGACCGCGCATGAAAGCCCGCGGTGCGGATTCATCAATCGCGGCGAGGATTCCCCGATTAATGTTTGGGATCTCGATCTTCGAGGTCCGCTTTAGGCGCACTTGGATGCGCATCAGGACACACATGTTTGGTTTTGTTACGCAGCTTTTTTCGAACGATCTGGCGATCGACCTGGGTACCGCGAATACCCTGATCTATGTCCGCGGCCAGGGCATCGTGCTGGATGAACCATCGGTCGTCGCGATCCGCCAGGAAGGCGGTCCCAACGGCAAGAAGACGATCCAGGCGGTCGGCAAGGAAGCGAAGCAGATGCTGGGCAAGGTGCCCGGCAATATCGAAGCGATCCGTCCGATGAAGGATGGCGTGATCGCCGACTTCACCGTCACCGAGCAGATGCTCAAGCAGTTCATCCGCATGGTGCACGACTCCAAATTCCTGCGCCCGTCGCCCCGCATCATCATCTGCGTGCCTTGCGGTTCGACCCAGGTCGAGCGCCGCGCGATCCGCGAATCGGCGCTCGGCGCCGGCGCCCGCCAGGTCTACCTGATCGAAGAGCCGATGGCGGCCGCGATCGGCGCCGGCCTGCCGGTATCGGAAGCGACCGGTTCGATGGTGGTCGACATCGGCGGCGGCACCACCGAAGTCGGCATCATCTCGCTGGGCGGCATGGTCTACAAGGGCTCGGTGCGCGTGGGCGGCGACAAGTTCGACGAAGCGATCGTCAACTACATCCGCCGCAACTACGGCATGCTGATCGGCGAGCAGACCGCCGAGTCGATCAAGAAGGCCATCGGTTCGGCCTTCCCGGGCTCCGAAGTCAAGGAAATGGAAGTCAAGGGCCGCAACCTGTCCGAAGGCATTCCGCGTTCCTTCACCATCTCCAGCAACGAGATCCTGGAAGCCCTGACCGACCCGCTGAACAACATCGTCTCCGCCGTCAAGAACGCGCTCGAGATGGCCCCGCCGGAACTGGGCGCGGACATCGCCGAGAAGGGCATGATGCTGACCGGCGGCGGCGCGCTGCTGCGCGACCTGGACCGCCTGCTGATGGAAGAAACCGGCCTGCCGGTGCTGGTCGCGGAAGATCCGCTGACCTGCGTGGTGCGCGGTTCGGGCATGGCGCTCGAGCGCATGGACAAGCTGGGTTCGATCTTCTCGTACGAGTAAGCCGGCCGCATGGACGACGCCGATCAGGCGCGCGCATTCTTGCGCGTGCCCGATTCGCGTTTGATTTAGTGATTGGAAGTCATGGAATACAGTCCTCCGCCGCTCTTCAAGCAAGGCGCTCCCGCCAGGGTCAAGGTGACGGTGTTCGCACTCATCTCGATCGTACTGCTTGTCGTCGACGCGCGGTTTCATGCGCTCACCGCCGTGCGCCAGGTCGCGGGCACGGTGCTTTATCCTTTCCAGATGCTTGCCCTGATGCCGCGCGACGCGATGAGCAATATGGGCAACTATTTCTCCTCGATTTCCGCGCTGCAGAAGGAAGTCCGCGACCTCAAGAGCCAGCAGGTGGCGATGGCCCAGGCCATGCAGCAGGCCCAGCTCCAGATGGCCGAGAACGGCCACCTGCGCAAGCTGATGGATGCGCGCGAACACCTGCCGGTGCGCTCGATGATGAGCGAGATCCTGTATGACGCCCGCGACCCCGCCACCCGCCGCGTGGTGCTCGACCGCGGCTCGCAGAACGGCGTCAAGCCCGGCCTGCCCGTGATCGACAACGCCGGCGTGGTCGGCCAGGTCACGCGCGTGTTCCCGTTCACCTCGGAGGTCACGCTGCTGACCGACAAGGAGCAGGCGATTCCGGTGCAGGTGCTGAGGAACGGCCTGCGCAGCGTCGCCTACGGCCGCGGCCAGTCCGGCCAGCTGGACCTGCGCTTCGTCGCGCCGAACGCCGACATCCAGGTCGGCGACGTGCTGGTCACCTCCGGCCTGGACGGCATGTACCCGGCCGGCCTGGCGGTGGCCAAGGTGAGCCAGGTCGAGAGCGTGGCGCAAGGCGCCTTCGGACGCGTGGTGTGCCAGCCGCTGGCCGGCATCGATCGCCACCGCCAGCTCCTGATCGTGATGTCGGACCAGCCGGCCCAGCCGCGCCCGGCCGCGGAAGCGCCCAAACCCAACGGCAACAGCAGCTCGCGCCGCAACCTGCCGAAGATGGCGCCGATCCCGCTGCCGCCGCCGCCCGCGCAGCCGCTGCCGCCGGCCGTGCAGCCTGCCCAGCAGGCGGGCCAGCCGCCGGCCGCCGGCACGGCGCCGGGCGCCGCAGCGGCCGCACCCGCGGCCGCTGCGCCCGCCACGCAGAACCGCGCGCCCGTACCGGCGCCGGCACGCGTCACACCGCCCGCAGCCAAACCGGCCGCGGCCCGTACCGGGGAGGGCGACTGATGCCCCGTCCGCACTACATCCTGCTGCCGGTCAGCCCGCTGTTCATCGCGTTCAGCCTGATCTGCGCCTTCATGCTCAACCTGATGCCCTGGGGCCGCTGGGTCGGCGCGCCGGACTTCGTCGCGCTGGTGCTGGTCTTCTGGGGCATCCACCAGCCGCGCAAGGTTGGCATCGGCATCGCCTTTTCGATGGGCCTGCTGATGGACGTGCACGACGCCACGCTGCTCGGCGAAAACGCGCTGGCCTACACGCTGCTATCCTATCTGGCGATCATGATCCATCGCCGTGTGCTGTGGTTCCCGCTGGTGACCCAGGCGATCCACGTGTTCCCGCTGCTGCTGCTGACGCAGGCGATCCAGGTGATGGTGCGCTTCATCGTCACCGGGCGCTTCCCGGGCTGGCTGCAATTCATCGAGAGCCTGATCGCGGTGGCCCTGTGGCCGGTCGTCACCTGGCTGCTGCTGGCGCCGCAACGCCGCGCGGTCGATAAAGACCACACGCGCCCCATCTGATTTTGTCGAATGACCGAGATTAAAGACAGCGATCGCGAGATCCACCACTTCCGCATGCGCCTCTCGGCGCTGGTGGTGCTCGTGTTCATCTGCTTCGGCCTGCTGGTGGCCCGCTTCGTCTGGCTGCAGGTGGTCAAGCACGACCAGTACATGGCCCAGGCCGAGGACAACCGCATCGCGCTGGTGCCGATCGTCCCCAACCGCGGCCTGATCCTGGACCGCAACGGGGTGGTCCTGGCCAGTAACTACTCGGCCTACACGCTCGAGATCACGCCCTCGAAACTGGAGGCCAACCTCGATTCCGTGATCGACGAGCTGGCCAAGCTGGTGACGATCGAAGCCAAGGACCGCAAGCGTTTCAGGCGCCTGCTGGAAGAGTCGAAGAATTTTTCCAGCGTGCCGATCCGCACCCGCCTGAGCGACGACGAGGTGGCGCGCTTCACCGCGCAGCGCTTCCGCTTTCCCGGCGTCGAGGTGCAGGCGCGCCTGTTCCGCCAGTACCCGCTGGGCGAGATCGCTTCCCACGTGCTGGGCTATATCGGCCGCATCAACCAGGCCGAGGCCAAGGTCATCGAAAACGGCGACGACGCCGCCAACTACAACGGCACCGACCATATTGGCAAGGAAGGCCTGGAGAAGAGCTACGAGCGCCAGCTGCACGGCCAGACCGGCTACGAGGAAGTCGAACGCTCGGCCGGCGGGCGCGCGATCCGC
Organism: Massilia aerilata; assembly: GCF_042656905.1. NCBI lineage: Bacteria > Pseudomonadati > Pseudomonadota > Betaproteobacteria > Burkholderiales > Oxalobacteraceae > Massilia > Massilia aerilata. The sequence goes on along the minus strand of NZ_JBHSMZ010000016.1, from coordinate 557,539 downwards.
ACCCTGTCGCGCACGCCGCCGGTGCCGGGCACCAACCTGGTCTTGTCGATCGACATCGAGCTGCAGAAGGTGATCGAGGAAGCCTTCGGCGACTTCCGCGGCGCGCTGGTCGCGATCGAACCGGAAACCGGCGACGTGCTGGCCTACGTGTCGCGGCCCGGCTTCGACCCCAACCTGTTCGTCGACGGCATCGACTCGCAAAGCTGGAATGAGTTGAATACCTCGCTCGACCGTCCGCTGATGAACCGTCCGCTGTCCGGCACTTATCCGCCCGGCTCGACCTTCAAGCCCTTCATGGCCCTGGCCGCGCTGGAACTCGGCAAGCGCCGTCCGGAGCAGGGCATCAGCGACCCCGGCTTCTTCATGCTGGGCGGGCACCGCTTCAACGACGACAAGCCGGGCGGCCACGGCTACATCGACATGTACCGCTCGATCGTGATGTCCTGCGACACCTACTACTACCAGCTCGGCAACGACCTGGGCATCGACGCCATCAGCGGCTTCATGAAGCAGTTCGGCTTCGGTTCGCCGACCGGCATCGACCTCGAACACGAGAAGGGCGGCGTGCTGCCGTCGCAGGAATGGAAGCGCGAGCGCTTCAAGCGCAACCGCGCGGCCCAGAAGTGGGTGGGCGGCGACACCATCTCGATCAGCATCGGCCAGGGCTTCAACAGCTACACCATGCTGCAGCTGGCGCACGCGGTGGCCACCCTGGCCAACAACGGCGTGATCATGAAGCCGCACCTGGTCAAGATCCTCGAAGACGGCGGCACCCACCAGCGCACGCTGACGGTGGCGAAGGAGTCGGGCCGTATCCCGCTGAAGCAGGAAAACATCGACACCATCAAGCACGCGATGGTGGGCGTGATGACCGACCCGAGCGGCACCGGCCGCCTGGCCTTCCGCGATGCCCAGTACACGGCCGGCGGCAAGACCGGTACCGCCCAGGTGGTCGGCCTGAAGGGCGCCAAGTACAACCACAACATGACGCCGGAACGCCTGCGCGACAACGCGCTGTTCACCGCCTTCGCGCCGGCCGACAAGCCGAAGATCGCGATCGCGATGGTGGTCGAGAACGCCGGCTTCGGCGCGCAATATGCGGCGCCGATCGCGCGCAAGGCGCTCGACTACTACCTGCTCGGCAAGCGCCCGGGCGAGAAGGCCAGGCCGGTGCCGAGCGCCGCCGTGCAGAAGGAAGACCTGGCGGTGCCGGAAGAGGCGTTCGGTCCGAACGCGGGCCAGCCCAAGCCGCCGGGCGGCGAAACCCCTGGCAACAAGGAGTAAGCGATGCCAGCCCATATCCCTGAACGGCGTTCGCTGAGCCGGCGCCTGAAACCCTATCTGCTGGTGTTCGACGGCCCGCTGGCCCTGATCCTGTTCCTGCTGTTCTCGGTCGGCACCCTGACCATGAGCTCGGCCGGCCACGACTTCCCGGGCCGCATGGAAGGGCAGATGCGCAACATCCTGCTGTCCTTCACCGTGATGTGGATCGCGGCGAACATTCCGCCGCAGATGCTGCTGCGGCTTGCGGTGCCCATCTATACCTTCGGCGTCACCTTGCTGGTGGCGGTGGCGCTGTTCGGCACCATCAAGAAGGGCGCGCGGCGCTGGCTGCACGTCGGCGTCGACATCCAGCCTTCCGAGATCCTGAAGATCGCCACGCCGCTGATGCTGGCCTGGTATTTCCAGACCCGGGCCGGCTTCATGAAGTGGCAGAACTTCATTGTCGCCGCGATCCTGCTGGTCATCCCCTTCGGCCTGATCGCCAAGCAGCCCGACCTCGGCACCGCGCTGCTGGTGGGCGCGTCCGGCTTCTACGTGATCTTCCTGGCCGGCCTGTCGTGGAAGGCCCTGGTGGGCCTGTTCGCGGCCGGTGCAGCCAGCCTGCCGGTGGCCTGGTCGATGATGCACGACTACCAGCGCGACCGCGTGATGACGCTGATCGACCCGACCTCGGACCCGCTGGGCAAGGGCTTCCACATCATCCAGTCGACCATCGCGATCGGCTCCGGCGGCGTGAGCGGCAAGGGCTATTTGAAGGGCACCCAGGCCTACCTGGAGTTCATTCCCGAGCGCACCACCGACTTCATCTTCTCGGTGTACTCCGAGGAATTCGGCCTGATCGGTAACCTGGTGTTACTGTTCTTGTATTTGCTGCTCATCGGGCGCAGCATGATGATCGCTGCAAATGCCCCGAACCTGTTCACGCGCCTGCTGGCCGGCGCCGTGTCCATGATGTTCTTCACTTATTGCTTTATCAACATGGGTATGGTCAGTGGGATCCTGCCCGTGGTCGGCGTTCCGCTTCCATTCATGAGCTATGGCGGTACTGCCCTGATTACGTTGGGGCTCTGCAGTGGTATATTGATGAGCATTCAAAGACACCGCAAACTGGTGCAGACCTGACATGAAAGAGAACGCGATGGCCGTTCGCGCAGTGCGAGGCCGATTTTTGCCAGCGGTCATCGCGTTGGCATCCGCAACGCTGATGACCGGCTGCAGTACCACCACCGAGACCGGCGAACACAAAAGCCTGATCCCGCTGCCCTGGAAGCACAAGGTGACCACGCGGCACGGCGACATCGATCCCAGCCTGCCCAAGCTGCCCGCAGCCGGTTCCGGCCGCGGCGGCTACTACCAGGACGACGGCCCCGGCGACAATCCGCCGGCCGGCCTGCGCGACCTGCCGGATGCCGTGGTCAAGTACGAGCCCTACGCCAAGTTCGCCAACAAGCCGTACGCGGTGTTCGGCCAGACCTACACGCCGCTGCTCAACGACGAACCCTTTACCCAGCGCGGCGTGGCCAGCTGGTACGGCGTGAAATTCCACGGCCAGCGCACCTCCTCGGGCGAAGCCTACGACATGTACAAGATGACGGCCGCGCACCCGACGCTGCCGATTCCATCCTACGCGCGCGTGACGAGCCTGGATTCCGGCAAGTCGGTGGTGGTGCGCATCAACGACCGCGGTCCCTTCCACTCGGACCGCATCGTCGACGTCTCGTACACGGCGGCGCTCAAGCTCGGCCTGCTGGGCAAGGGCAGCCACCAGGTCGAGATCGAGCGCCTGTTCCCGGACGATCCGACCCGCATCGCCACCGTGCGCCGCGCCGCGACCTCGGCCGCGCAAGCTGCGCCGGCGCCGTCGGAAATCGCCGCGCTGATGCTGGAAGACCGCGTGGCGATGGACAGCGCCGCGGTGGCGCGTCCGCAAGCGGCCGCCGTCAAGGCCGCGCCGGCATCCGGCTACTACCTGCAGCTGGGCGCTTACGGACGTGAAGGCAAGGCCGAAGAGATCGGCGAGATGCTGAAGAAATCCGGCGTGTCGCCGGCGCTCGAAGTGGTGCGATCGGGTTCCGTCAATCGCCTCTACAGCGGGCCGTTCGAGACGCGGGCGATGGCGCAGGAGGCGATGCGTGCGCTGCCTTCGTCGCTGGGTCTGAAGCCTATCGTCGTGCGGCGCTGAACCTTGCTGCGGCTCGCGCGTATTCAGGCGCTGGAGCCGGGCAGGCGTCGAACATTCGGGAAGGCGTCGGTCTGGAGCCAGTGCTTGAAGCGTATGATCTGCCGCGTCGAGTGGCGATCGCCGAGCCGTGTCGAAAGAAGGCGCATTATTCCATCCTCTGTAAAGCCGCGAAATCTCTTCCCGGGAACGACACCATACTCGCCGCCGAGTTGCCGGCGTTCGCGTTCCGTCATTGCCTGGCCTAGAATGCCAGTCAGATCGGATTCGGCTACCCAGATGGTGTCGTTCACAAGGAAGAAACGAATCCGCCGCGCATCAAAGCTGTAATACTTTCCTTGCAAGGCGCCACGCCCCGCACGCTCGGAGAATCCAATCCATCCTGTCGCAAGATCCATGAACATCGGTGCGCAAAGCCACGCCATCAACGGTGCGCAGGCCAGGGCAAGGACGACGGCGAATGCGAGATGCAACTGTTTCAGGTACTGAAACGCAAACACAAGCGCGACCGCGAGGATGATGGTGATCAGGTAACGCTGCATGTATAAATCATCGCTTGTGAAAATTGCTGACGATGTTCCCTCTTTGCCAGCTGCGGCCTATTGGTTGAGGTTGCTTTTAACCCACGGCAGACCTCACTGCCGAAATTTCCACCATGGCTTCCCTGTGTTGGCCAGGTCTGATGCGGCGGTGTGCCGTTGTTCTTCAATGCATAGTTGAGGTAATTCCCATCACAAGTAATGGTCAGTCGGCCGTTGTCCCAGCGCGCTGGAGAACAGCCAATCGCTTCCTTCACGAGCGAATGAAGAAGCGGGGTGTAAATGCGATGCCACCCGCCGATTTACACCAGAGGCGATTGGCTTATTTCGTCTTCGCCAGCACGCCGTCTACCCAGGCCAAAATCTGCGGCGCGTTATCGTTCAACCCGCTGCGCACCGCCACCACTTTAGCGTCTGGCCCGACCACCAGCAGCAGCGGGTACGACTTCACCTTCAGGCTCTTGATGTAGGTATCGGCCTCTGCCAGCACGGGCCATCCCAGTTTGCGCTGCTGCACAAACGCCTTGGCATCGCCCATGCTGTCGAAGGTCAGCGCAAGAAAGCCCATGTCCGGATGGGCCTTGGCCAGTGCGTTTAACTGCGGCACCTCGTGGATGCAAGGCCCGCACTCCGCGAAGTAGAAGCTCAGAACGCTGTAGCGCCCGCGCAGGCTCTTGCTGTTGACGACCTGGCCGTCCAGCCCCTTCAATGCGAACGTCGGCAGCGTATCGCCCACCTTGAGCACGACCGGTGCGGCAGCCAGCTTCGGCTTTTCGTTCGGATCGTTCCGCCGCAGCACCATATCGATGGTGCCGTCCGCGTTCTTGTGCTTGTCGATGTTAAAGGAGCCCGGCAAGGCCATGAACTGCTCCTCGGTCACGGCCTTGCCGTGCATGTCGAGCAGAGTGATCTTGTGCGCTTCCTTCAAATTGAGCATTTGCCCCATCTGGGAATCGACAAGTGGACCGGCAAAACAAGGCAAGGCCAGGCAAGCGGCCCCGCTGAGGACAAAGCGTTGGAAAATGTTTACGAGCATATGTCGATGAATTGTGAAGGCACGGCATGTTGGCAAACTATCCTGGCACGTCCCGCTGAACTTTTTCATTACTGAGCTTCGTAGCAATAAATGTTAGTCCGCGTAAGGTGCACTCCTGACCGTACTCGGCCTTCGCCCAGCTTAGCAGTTTGCTTCGCAGGAAAAGTCACGGACTGTCACGACCGGCCGCGTCGAGCTGCCTCTGCATGATGTCTTTCGCCACCGTCAGCGCATCGGCGGGCCGCGCCGGCATATCGGGTGTTATCCCCGAGCCTTCCCAGTTCGTGTGCGTGATCGGATTGATGGGGCGGCTGTCCGGGATGGCGGCAAAAAAGTGGTCCCCCAGGCGATGCAAGGCGATGGGGTTTGCAGCGCCAAGAGTACGTTCGCCGATCACCGTGGCGCGTTTCAACGCATGCATCGTATAAGTGAAGTCTTCGGCTCCCGACGCCGTAACACGGTTGACGAGGATCGCGACCGGCTTCTTGCTGCCATAACGTTTACCGGCGAGTGTGTTTTGGGTCCATGTCTGCCTCGTCTGGCCGGAATCGCGCGACCAGAAGTCGTTGAGGCGTGTGGGACGGTCGACGAAATAACTGATCAGCAGAGCCACCGATTCGGCGGAGCCGCCGTGGTTGTCGCGCAGGTCGACGATGAGCGCGTCGGTATCGGACAGCTTGTTCATCGCCGAAGCATACTTCTCCGCTACAAGGGAAGGGGGTGGAAATGTCGATATCTTCAGGTAGCCAATCGCAGGACTCAAATGATCGACATTGTCGAGGCCATCGTTGTGGTGCAGGGTCGCCTGCGACAGCGCATTTGTCATGAGCGCGCGGCCGGGGCGCAGGGGCTTGGGGCTGAACTTCACTTTCATGTGTAGATCGTGCGCCACGGAAGCCATGTCAGCCGTGAGCTGTGCGGCAAATTGCTCGCCATCGGTCACCGTGTCGTACTTGCCGTCATGCTGCTTCTTTCGTAGCAGCGCTTCTATCCGTTTTGCAGTCTCGGGGAAAACGTAGTGCTGGTTTAGCCGGCCAAGCAGCGTATCGATTGTTTGTGCGCGCGTGGCGCCGTCGGCCACTGGTTCGGGAAGATATCGTTGGTACAGCTCTGGCATGGCAATCAAGGTGCCAGTTAGCGCTAGCGACAGCACGAATACCAGGACCAGAGCGTTTCTTTTCAAGTTTTGCTCCCATCGCGAAAGAGGCAGGCGGATATAAAACAAGCTGTAGCACACAGGATAGCGGCTTTCGCAGCGAACAGATTCTCGGATTGTCACAAGCCGCGCATAGACATCAGGGTGCGCTGGCTCAGAGATACCTGGCCCACATCGTGTTCGAGAATTTCCCTGCCGGGTCCAGCGCCCGCTTCACGCGCCTGAACGCCTCGACTTCGGGATAGGCCCGCTCGAACTGCGCCTTCGTCGCATGCAGCTGGTAGGGAAGGTAGTAGCGGCCGCCATGACGCAAGGCCGCATCGATCATCGCCCGCGTCCACTCGCCCACGGCGGCACAGGCTGCCGCGCTGGTCTGCTGCTTGTAATAGACCACGAAGGAAAATACTTCCTCCTTCGCCCAGGGCAAGAGCGGTACCGGATCGGCTTGCGCGTGCCGCACCGAGACGTTCAGCACCTGCGCGCCATGCCCCCGGATCAGCGCCGCCATCTCGCGCGCGAACGCCTCGAATCCGGCCACCGGGATGAAGTACTCCTGCAGGGCATAGGTCGATACCGCGCGCGATGCCGGTTCGAGTTCCTTGACGTCCAGGCTGGCCTCATGGTTGCGCCACTTCACCACGCCCGCCGACCGCAGCAACGGGTGCAGCACATGCATGACCAGCAGATCGCCGAAGGGCGCTTCGGTCGCCACCTGCAGCGCGGCGTGACTGACGCGATAGTGCTGGCCACGCGGGACCAGGCGCGCGGTTTCGGTCAGGGCTTTGCCGGTGCGGCGCCACGACACGGCCACCGGCGCATCGAAGTGGGGGGCAGCAGGTCAGCGTTATGCATGACGACATCGGGCGCATCGCGCACCTGCCGCGTGAAGTAGGCGCGATAGCTGTCCAGGGTGAGCGGCACGACCTGGCGTTCGATGCGGCAGTTCTCCGCTAAATCGAGTTCCACCTCGACGATCACACCGGCGGCGCCATAGCCGCCGACAGCCGCGCGGAACAGTTCCGTGTTCTCGCCTGGGCTCGCGTCGACGATGGCGCCGTCGGCCAGCACCATGCGCAGCGCCCTGACCGTACTGCCTACCGGGCCGGTGTTGGTGTAGCGCCCGTGCGCATTGACGGAGACGGCGCCGCCGATCGTGAAGTTCGAATAGCTTTGCATGCTCTTGACCGAAAGACCGGCGGGATCGAGTACGTCCTGCAGGTCGCGCCAGGTCATGCCGGCCTGTACCCGCACCCAGCGCGCCGTACGGTCGACGTGCAGCAGGCGGTTCATGCGCCGCATGTCGAGATGCAGTCCGAGCGCGGCCGCGGTCTGCCCGCCCATGCTGTACCGGCCTCCGCCGATCGCGACCTTGCCGTCCCATGCCCCGACTTCGCGCGCCACCTGCTCGGTCGATTCGGGAACCGCGATGCGGGCCACTTCGACCGGATAGAGCTGGCTGATATTGGCGACCGCAAAGGAAGGACGGGCCAGCGCGGAGAGAGGGCTTAGGGCAAGCAAGCCCGCGGTGGCCAGGGACTGGGCAAGAAAGGTGCGGCGGGTCGTCGGCATGAGCATGGGCGGCGGGTGGATAGTGCACGCATCCTAGCACCGGCTTTGCGCCGGAATGCCCGCCGATCCGCCCGCATGGCGCGAGTCGTGGAAACCGCGTCCCTGGGTCGCGCCGCTCGCTACCTGGCGGCGGCGTCGCGTGTGGCCGGTATGGCCAGCCAGTCGCTATACTCGGCCAACAAAGGAGAAACGATGCAAGACCAAGAGAAGCATGCGATGGCGGAACTGGCGTTCAAGCTGGGCCGCATTACCCGCCAGGCGATGTACCAGGCGGCCGAGGCGCAGCAAGCGCCGGACCTGTCGAAAATTGCTGCGGAGGTGCTGGAGCTGGGGGAGGCCCAGATCGCCCCCGAGATATTGATGATGTTCGTGGCGGGCTTCCATGAAACCGACCCCAGGCCCGAGCGCCGGAAGACGACAATTCCGGGCGCCGAACGGGAGTAGGCTGGGGTTTTGAGGCCGGGAGCCTCAAAACGAAGGCGCCCACGTTCATTTCATCGGCAATTCTTCACTTCCGCCGACGACACCGCATCGGCCACCGACACGATCCTGTCCCGCGCCGCCGCCTCGATATCGCGGAAGCGGTAGCTGTAGCGCGTGGTCTGGGGTCCGCGCGGCGTGATGCGGGCGCTGTGCACGCCCTGCTTGTTCAGCTGCGCCAGCAGGGCCTGGGCGCCGCTCTCGGTCTTGAACACGCCCAGCGAGATTGCCCACTTCATGGGCGAATCCCCCGACATGATGAAGAAATTCGTGACGCCCAGCTCGCGCAGCTCGCCGGCCTTGCGATCGGCCGCGTCCTTGCTGGCCTGGGGCGGGATGTTGACCAGGTAGCTGGTCACGTCCTGGGCCTGCACCGTCTGGCGCGACTGGCGCTCGCCCAGGTCCAGCGCGGCCAGGCGCGATTCGAAGCGCTTCGACTCACCGGCGCTGAAGGTGCCGACGTCGATGCAGGCCAGTGGCTTTGCGGGAGCAGCGGGTGCCGGCGTGCTCGCTTCTTCGGCAGCGGCGGCCGGTGCGCTGGCCTGTGCTGCGGCCGCCGCCGGCGTCTTCGCGGCCTCGGCCTGTTCGCTGGTCAGCAGCGTCAGCCTGCCGGCTTCGAGCTGGGGCTTGATGCGCGCGCGTTCCTCGTCGCTGCCCTTGTTCGAGCCCATGAAGCCCTGCGCGTAGGCGAACAGGGCGGCGTTCAGGAACAGCAGCGACCAGAAGACGAATCTCAACACAGCGTTTTCCTATGATGAAGTGGGGGCGAGGGCGGCCGCGTGCAGGCCGACCAGCACGATATTATCCAGCATCCGGCAGGGCAGGGACAAAGCCGGCGCCACATGGCCCGCCGCGCCGCCCGAGACGATGCACAATTCCGCCGGCAGGGCGGCGAAGGCGCGCTCGATGGCGCCGGCCTGGGCCGCGATGCAGCCGGAGCGGATCGCGTCCAGCGTGTTGTCGGCAAAGCTCGGGGGCAGCGTGGCTGCGGCGCTGGTCTCGGGCAGCTGCGCGGTGCCGCGCGCCAGCGAGGACAGCATCAGGCCCAGGCCAGGCAGGATCATCCCGCCGACGAAGTCGCCGCCTGCCGTGACGCCGTCCACCGTGGTCGCGGTGCCGCAAGTGGCGACCACCAGCGCCTTGCCGGGAACCAGGGCGCGCGCGCCCAGCGCGGCGGCGAAGCGGTCCGCGCCCAGCTGGGCCGGATTGCGGTAGCGGTTGCGCAGGCCGGCCAGCTCGGCCTGCGCGCCGAACCACTCCGGCAGCGCTACCGGCAGCAGCGCCGCCAGCTTGTCGCGCATGGCGGCGCCGGCCACGTTCGACACGATTGCGCGCGTCACGGCATGCCCGGCCCAGGCGGCGGCCAGGCTGTCCAGCTCCGCATGCACCACGGCGCCGTGCGCAAGCCAGTCGCCCGCGGCGGCGCCTTCCTGCGCGATGGCCCACTTGACCCGGGTATTGCCTGCGTCGACCATCAGCATCGTCATCGCCTCAGCCCTTGATGCGCAGCGAGACGTCGCCGGCGACGATCGTCATGCGGCCGCTTTCGGTGTCCAGCAGCAGGCGCCCGGCATCGTCGACGCCGGCGGCCAGGCCCTCTTGCAGCACCTCGCCGCGGTCGAGGATGGTGACCAGCTGGCCCTGCCAGCCGTGCAGCAGGTTCCAGCGCGCGCTGAAGGCGGCAAAGCCGCTCTTGTCGAACAGGCGCAGGGCCTCGGCAAGGCCGTCCAGGATGGCGGCCAGCAGGGTGTCGCGCTCCATGCGCGCCAGCCAGGGCACGGCGGCGACCGAGCGGCCGATCTGCTGTTCCAGCTCGTCCGGCATGGCCAGGTTCAGGCCGATGCCGATCACGGCCCAGACGCCGCCGCTATCCGCGGACGCGGTTTCGACCAGGATGCCGGCCAGCTTGTCGCCGTCCTTCAGCACATCGTTCGGCCATTTCAATTGGACCGGCTGGCCGAGCCGGGCGAGGGTCTCGGCCAGCGCCGTGCCGACCGCCAGCGGTAGCCCGGTCAGCTTCTGCACGCCGCCCTCGAACTTCCAGGCCAGCGAAAAGGTGAGCGAGTGGCCGGGCGCCGACAGCCAGCTGCGTCCGGCGCGGCCGCGGCCCGCGGTCTGGTGCTCGGCCACCAGCAGCAGCGGCGCTTCCAGCGTCGAAGCGCGCGCGAGCAGGTCGGCGTTGGTCGAGCCGGTCTCCGCGACGACTTCGACGGCGACCCCGGCGTGGGACAGCGCCATGATCTGCTGCGCGTTCATGCGGCCTCCTTTCGCGCCTTTTGCGGCGCGCGCGCGAACAGCGGATCGAACAGGAAGTCCGGCAGCACGCGCAGCAGTCTGGCGGCGAGTCCCATCTGCCAGGGGATCACGCGAAAGCTCGCGCCGGCCTCGATGGCGCGCACGGCTTGGGCCGCGAAGCGTCCGGCCGGCATCAGGAAGGGCATGGGGAAACGGTTATTGCTGGTCATGGGTGTATCGATGTAGCCGGGCGCGATGGTCACGACCCGGATGCCGCAAGGGCGCATTTCGAGGCGCAGCGATTCGGCATAGCTGTGCACCGCCGCCTTCGAGGCGCAGTAGGCGCCGGCGCCGCGCATGCCGCGCACGCCCGCCATGCTGCCGATCGCCACCAGCCGGCGCATGCCGGCCTGGGTTTTCATCGTGCCGATGAAGGGCGCGAAGGTGGCGATGGTGGCGCTGAGGTTGGTGGCGAACACGGAGTCGAACAGCGGCAGGTCCTCGGGCCGCTCGGTCAGGGTGCCGTGCGAAATGCCGGCCGAGGCGATCACGACGTCGGCGCCCTGGTTCACGGCGATGAAATCCCGCGCGGCCCTCGCCAGCGCCGCGTGGTCGGTGACGTCGACGGCCCAGGCGCGATGGCGTTCGGGATGGGGGAGAGTGGCGATCAGTGCTTCGAGCGCGTCGCGGCGGCGCGCCAGCAGGCCGAGCACGGCGCCTTGCGCCGCATACTCGCGCGCCAGGGCGGCGCCGATGCCGCTGGACGCGCCGGTGATGAACACGCGCAGCGGGGTGTTGGCGCGGCTCGCCGCGGGACTCATTGCCTGGCCTTGCCCACCAGGTAGTCCATCACCTGCAGCACCACCTGGTGCTGCTGCGCCTCGCTGCGCGCTTCGCCGGCGGCGATGGCGCTTTCGTTGGCATGCGAGGGCGAAGTCAGGTAACGGCCGCCGATCGCGATCATCGGCCAGCGGTCGATATGGTAAGTATCCATCATGGCGTCCGCGCGGCGCAGGCGCTGCTGGATGCCGAAGGAGCGGTAGGTGTCGATGAACTTCGCGCGGTCGATGCCGTTCTTCGCGATCCAGTCGAACACCTGCTCGTCGCTGTTCAGGCGCAGGCGGTCGACGTGCATGGCGGCGAACACCTTGTCGTGGAAGCGATCGGCAAGGCCCATCGCTTCCAGCGTGAAGAACAGGCGCTGCTGCGGCGCCACGTTGGCGTCGCGCGAGACGTGCACGCGCTTGAAGACGATCCTGTCGCCCTGCTGCCTGACCCATTCGGCAAGGACAGGTTCGAAGGCGTAGCAGTGCGGGCAGTAATACGCGAAGAACTCGATCACTTCGACCTTGCGGCCGGCATCAAGGGGAAGAGGCGAGGGCAGGGTCAGGTACTCGACCCCGTCCTTCGGTTCAGTGGCAGCAGCAGCGGCAGGCAGGGCAATCGAGCCGGCCGTGGCCAAACCGAGCAGGGAAGCGCAGAACAGGCGGCGGCTCGTCATGAATGGCCCGCTCAGCGCTGGTTGCGCACGATGGCGACGTCGACGCCGCTGTCGAGCAGCTTGGCGCGCGCCTTGTTCATCGCTTCGACCTGGTTGTACGGGCCGAGGCGCACGCGGTGCAGCACGCCGCTGTCGCTGGTGCGGTCGCTGATCGCGGCTTCGAAGCCGAGCAGGGCCAGCTTGGCGCGGGTGGCTTCGGCGTCCGGCATCTCGCGGAAGGCGCCGGCCTGCAGGTAGTAGATGTAGTCGCCGCTGGCGGCAGCGGGGGCCGGCGCGGCCGCGACGGCGGTCGGCGGTGCGGCGGGCGCGGCCAGCGGATGCGCGTCGCGCGCGGCCGGGTGGGCTTGGGCGGCCGTCGAGGCAGACACTGGCTGCCTCGACTCCATGCTGGCGATCGCCTGGCCCAGCGGATCGGCCGCCGCAGCCGGTGCGGCCGGCGCCGCCGGTTCGGCCGGCTTCGCGCTGCGCGCCGCCGCCTTCTCGGTCACTTCCTTGTTGGCCTCGCGCGCGGCGTCGCGGTTGGCGTACATCGGCTTGTTCGGATCCATCGCCTGGCCCGGCGCCGGGTCGGCGGGACGGCCGGCCTTGGCGGTCTTTTCCGTGAACGGCGAGGCGCCCTTGGTGATCGTCAGGGCCACGGCGACAGCGATGCCGAGGCCGACGATCAGGCCGATGATCAGGCCGGTGAGCGTGCTGCCGCGCTGGCGCGCGAGCGCATGGATGCTGCGGCTGCGTGCCATTACATTTTCTCCGGCGCCGAGACGCCGATCAGCGCGAGGCCGTTGCGCAGCACCTGGCGCACAGCCAGGGCCAGGGCCAGGCGCGCCAGCTTCAGCGCTTCGTCGTCGTCGAGCAGCCACTTGTGCGCGAAGTAGTAGCTGTGCAGCTCGCCGGCCAGCTCGCGCAGGTAGAACGCGACCTGGTGCGGGCCCAGTTCCGACTGGGCGCGCTGCAGCATTTCGGGGAACTCGGCCAGCTTGGCCAGCAGGCTGGCTTCGTGCGGCTGGGTCAGCGGCGAGAGGTCGGCGTTCGCCAGGCCGGCGAGGTCGCCGCCCCAGTTGGCCAGCGCCGAGCAGATGCGGGCGTGGGCGTACTGCACGTAGTACACCGGGTTCTCGTCGTTGGTGGCCAGCGCGACGTCGACGTCGAACACGAACTCGGTGTCGGCCTTGCGCGAGATGAGGAAGAAGCGCACGGCGTCGCGGCCGCGGGTGACGTCGCCGTTGCCCGACCATTCGATCAGGTCGCGCACGGTCACGTAGGAGCCGGCGCGCTTGGAGATCTTGACCTCTTCGCCGTTCTTCATGACGGTGACCATCTTGTGCAGCACATAATCAGGATAACCGCGCGGGATACCAAGATTTACCGCCTGCAGGCCGGCGCGCACGCGCGCGATGGTGCCGTGGTGGTCGCTGCCCTGGACGTTGATGGCCTGGTCGAAGCCGCGCTTGAATTTCTGGATGTGGTAGGCGACGTCCGGCACGAAATAGGTGAAGGTGCCGTCGGACTTGCGCATCACGCGGTCCTTGTCGTCGCCGTAGTCGGTGGTCTTCAGCCACAGCGCGCCATCCTGCTCGTAGGTGACGCCGGCGTCGACCAGCGCCTGCACGGCGGCGGCCACCTTGCCGTCGGCGTACAGCGAGGACTCCAGGTAGTAATTGTCGAACTTGACGCCGAAGGCCTGCAGATCCTGGTCCTGCTCGTTGCGCAGGTAGGTGACGGCGAAGCGGCGGATCGATTCGAGGTCATTGGTGTCGCCGGAGGCGGTGGCCGGCTGGCCGTCGCTGGCCGAGACGGTTTTCTTCGCCATGAAGTCGTCGGCGATGTCCTGGATATAGTCGCCGTTGTAGGCCGACTCCGGCCACTCGAGGTCGCCCGGGCGGAAGCCGCGCGCGCGCGCCTGCACCGAATTGGCCAGGGTGAGGATCTGCACGCCGGCGTCGTTGTAGTAGAACTCGCGGGTCACCTTGTGGCCCTGCGACTCGAACAGCGCGGACAGCGAATCGCCCAGCGCGGCCTGGCGGCCGTGGCCGACGTGCAGCGGGCCGGTCGGATTGGCCGAGACGAATTCGATGATCACGTGGTGGCCATCGCCGCCGGTGCCGCGGCCGAAGGCTGGACCCTGCTGCAGGACGGTGCGGACCACCGACTGCTTGGCGGCGTCGGCCACGCGCAGGTTGATGAAGCCCGGACCCGCGATCTCGGCCGAGGCGATCAGGCCCTGCGCGTTCGGATCGGCCTGCAGGGCGGCGACCAGGCGCGTGGCCAGTTCGCGCGGATTGGTCTTCAGCGGCTTGGCCAGCTGCATCGCGATGTTGCAGGCGATGTCGCCATGGGTCGGGTCGCGCGGACGTTCGAGCGCAATATTCGGCGTTAAATCGCTGCCAGCAATGATCGGGGCAAGGGCGGCCTGGAACAGGGCAACGATTTCTTGTTTTTGTTGGGCGAGCATGGACTGTGGTCGAAAAGGAAATAGTCTGGAGGGATGCTCCTCATTATACTGGTTTGACGCAATGCGGAATACGCCCTGGAGCTTGCTCCAAAGCTTCGTTTAAGCCTGCGCAACGCTTAACCGCTACAATGTGCGTCTTTATGCATTGTCCGATTCGCCATGACTGAAAAGCGCCCGACGCTCACCCTGAAACCCAAGGCCGCGGCCAAATCCGCCGGCCCCGCGCGGCCCCAGGCCAAGGGAGGTCCGGGCAAGAGCGCGGGCGGCCCGCGCGGCCCATCGCCGCAGGGACGCCCTTCGGCGGCGATCCCGCAAGCCAAGGCCCCGTCCGCCGTCGACGAAGCCCCGCGCCTGCGCCAGAGCCACGAAGTCGTGGTGCCGGCCCAGCTCGATTTTCGCCCCGACCTGAAAACCGATTCGCTGGCCTTCGCCCTGCTCGGCGCGGCCAGCACCCTGGCACGCGTGCGCACCGGCACCGCGCTGCCGCAGGCGCTGGCCGAGGTGTTCCAGGCCTATGGCGCGACCCCGCAGGCGCGCGGCGCGATGCAGGACATCGCCTACCGCAGCATGCGCCAGCTGGGCCGCAGCGAAACCCTGCTGGGCATGATGACCAGCAAAGCGCCGGAGCCCGCCATGCTGGCCGGCCTGCTGTGCGCGGCGCTGGCCCTGCTCGATCCGCCGGAAGGCAAGCAGGCGCCCTACGAAGCCTTCACCGTGGTCGACCAGGCGGTCGGCGCGGCCGCGAGCCACCCCGATTTCGCGCACGCCAAGGCGATGGTGAACGCGGTGCTGCGGCGTTTCCTGCGCGAGCGCGAAGCCTTGTTGAACACCGTGCTGGCGCAGCCGCTGGCGCGCTGGAATTATCCGCAATGGTGGATCGATGCGGTGCGCACGGCCTATCCGCAGCAGTGGCAGGACGTGCTCCAGGCCGGCAACCGCCAGCCGCCGCTGACCCTGCGCGTCAACCAGCGCAAGACCAGCGTCGACGATTACCTGCAGACCCTGGCCGCGGCCGGCATCGAGGCCAGCCGCGTCGGACCGGGCGCGCTGCGCCTGGCGCAAGCGATGAACGTGGCGCAGATTCCCGGCTTCGAACAGGGCCTGGTGTCGGTACAGGACGCCGGCGCCCAGCTGGCCGCGCCGCTGCTCGACCTGCGCGACGGCATGCGCGTGCTGGACGCCTGCGCCGCCCCGGGCGGCAAGAGCGGCCACATCCTCGAGACCGCCGACGTCAAGCTGACGGCGCTGGACGTGGACGGCCGCCGCCTGGCGCGGGTCGACCAGAACCTGCAGCGCCTGGGCCTGCAAGCCACCGTCAAAACCGGCGCCGCCGAGAACGCGGACTGGTGGGACGGCGTGCACTACGACCGCATCCTGGCCGACGTGCCGTGCACGGCGTCGGGCATCGTGCGGCGCCATCCGGACATCCGTTGGTTGCGTCGCAAGAGCGATACCCACCAACTTGCAACACTTTCCACCAAAATACTCGACAACCTTTGGCAGATGCTGCGGCCCGATGGTAAATTGCTGTTTGTGACATGTTCGCTCTGGCCTCAGGAATCGGAAGCGCAGGCAGCCGCCTTTGCGGCACGCCATGACGCGGTCCGCCTCGATGCGCCGGGCCAGCTTCTTCCAACGAGCGGTGCCGGGCAGGATCATGATGGTCTGTTCTACGCCCTGTTCCAGAAGGCCGGGGCGTGAGACTTCCCGATAACACGCTTTTTTAAGGTTCCGGCCCTAGTGACTGCTCGATTCTTTCGCCTGCTCGTTTGCCAGCTGCTGCTGGTCTTCGCCTGCGCCAGCGCGCAGGCGGCCGAGGGGATCGAGATCACCCGGGCCGGCATCGAAGCCTCCGACGACGGCTACCGCCTCAACGCCACTTATTCCTTCGACCTGCCCGGCGGTCTCGAACAGGCCGTGATGCACGGCATTCCCCTGCATTTCACCACCGAGATCGAGCTGACCCGGCCGCGCTGGTGGTGGACCGACGACAAGGCCGTGTCCAAGCGCCGCACCGTGCGCCTGCACTACGACCTGCTGACGCGCCAGTACACCGTGCAGGTGATCGGCGGCGCCCAGCAAAGCGGCGGTCTCCAGGTCAGCTACCAGACCCTGGATGAGGCGCTGCTGTCGATCCGGCGCCCGAACCGCTGGCTGATCGCGTCCAGGGGCGAGCTCAAGCCCGGCGAAGTCTACAACGTCACCCTGCGCATGTTCATGGACCGCGATTACCTGCAGAAGCCGCTCCAGGTGGATGCCTTCAACAATTCCGACCTGCGCCTGGCGTCGCACAAGAAGACCTTTACCTACCGGGCGGAATAAACCGTGACCCAGGTACTGCGCTACGCACTCGTGATCGGCAGCGCGATCGGTTCGATCCTGCTGTTCCTGCTCGCCTCCGCCTCCGACAACTCGGGCTTCCTCGACCGTAACTACTCCTGGCTGCTGGGACTGAACGCCGCCGTCACCGGCGCGCTGCTGATCCTGGTGATCGTCGCGCTGACCCGCCTGTACGCGCGCTACAAGGCCGGCAAGTTCGGCTCGCGCCTGATGGCCCGCCTGATGCTGCTGTTCGCCGGCATCGGCATCCTGCCGGGGCTCCTGATCTTCATGGTCTCGGTGCGCTTCGTGTCGCACTCGATCGACTCCTGGTTCGACGTCAAGATCGAGGCCGCGCTGGACTCCGGCCTGAAACTGGGGCAGGCCGCGCTGGACGAATCGAAGTCGCAGCTGGGCGCCACCGCGAACACCATCGCCGCCACCCTGGCCGGCCAGGACCAGGCCAATGCGCGCGCGATCCTGACCCGCCTGGTCAGCGGCGAGACCGGCATGCAGAGCGCGCTGCTGGTATCGGCCGAGGGCCAGGTGCTGGCGTCTGCCGCCGAGGACCCGCAGGTCGACCTGACGCCGGACCTGCCGACCCCGCAGATCCTCAAGCGCGCCGCGCTGCCGGGCGGCTATACGCAGTCCGAAGGCAGCGCCGAACGCGAGTTCCGCGACTTCCAGAACGGCGGCGCGCCCACCGGCCTGGACATGGCCACCGGCCTGCGCCTGCGCGCGGTGGTGGCGGTGCCGGAGCCGCCGGGCACGGCGCCGCGCTACCTGCAGCTGATGCAGTCGGTGCCGGTCAACCTGGCCTCGAATGCCCAGGTGCTGCAGGATGCCTACAGCACCTACCAGAACCGCGACTTCTCGCGCCGGGGCCTGCGCAAGATGTACATCGAGACCCTGACACTGACCCTGCTGCTGGCGATCTTCTCCGCCATCGGCAGTGCCTTCCTCATCGCCGGCAACCTGGCGCAGCCGCTGCTGGTGCTGGCCGAAGGCACGCGCGCGGTGGCCGAGGGCGACCTCTCGCCGCGCCCGATCGTCGAGACCAGCGACGAACTCGGCACGCTGACGCAATCCTTCAACGCCATGACCGGCCAGCTGTTCGAGGCGCGTTCCGCGGTCGAGCGCAACCGCTCCGCGCTGGAAAGCGCCAAGGCCCACCTGGAGTCGGTGCTGGCCAACATGTCGGCTGGCGTGGTCGTGATGGACGCCGACGGCGTGGTGGTCAACTCGAACGAGGCCGTGCACCGCATCCTGCAGGTGGACGCGAACGCGCTGGCGGGCCATCCGCTGGATGCGATCGAGGGCCTGGAAGCCTTCGCCAGCGCCGTCACGCGCGCCTTCTCGGCCCAGAGCGCGGCGCAGAGCGCGCATTCCACCGCACGCCACGGACGCCGCCAGGGCGACCTGCGCACGCACTGGCAGCAGCAGATCGAAGTGCCGCGCCGGCCCGGCACCACCGACGACCACGACCTGACCCTGCTGGCGCGCGGCTCGCGCCTGCCGGTGGGCGTGGGCAGCGGCTTCATCGTGGTGTTCGACGATATCTCCGACGTGATCTCGGCCCAGCGCTCGGTGGCCTGGGGCGAGGTGGCGCGGCGCCTGGCGCACGAGATCAAGAACCCGCTGACGCCGATCCAGCTGTCGGCCGAGCGCATGCAGATGAAGCTGGCCGACCGCCTGGATGCGGACGGCGCCGCGCTGCTGAAGAAGGGCACCGACACCATCGTCACGCAGGTCGACGCCATGAAGCGCATGGTCGACGACTTCCGCGATTACGCCAAGGCGCCGCCGGCGGTGCTGCATCCGCTCGACCTGAACGACCTGATCTCGCAGATCCTGAACCTCTACCTGGCCGGCGACGGCTCGGACGTCATCCACGCCGCATTGGGCGCCAGGCTGCCGCCGGTGCTGGGCGACGCCACCCAGCTGCGCCAGGTGATCCACAACCTGCTGCAGAACGCCCAGGACGCGCTGGCCGACGCCCCGCCGCCGAACGGCGATGCACCGCGCATCGACGTCGTCACCGAAGTCATTCACTACGAGGGCGCGGACGGCGCCGCCGGCACCGCGGTGCGCCTGGCGATCGTCGACAACGGCCCCGGCTTCGCGCCGAAAATCCTGTCGCGCGCCTTCGAACCCTATGTCACATCGAAGGCCCGCGGCACCGGCCTGGGCCTGCCGATGGTCAAGAAGATCGTCGACGAACACGGTGGCCGCATCGACGTTGCCAACCGCGCGGACGGATCTGGCGCTTCGGTATCGATTTTGCTGTTAAAGTTAGCACCCGAGGCGAACTTGGCCGAAGTGTAATTCGCGCTTAGAATCTGGGCTGTGAGGGTCAGACAGGAAGGCAATACAGAATGGCGAACATACTCGTAGTTGACGATGAAATGGGAATTCGCGAGCTGCTCTCGGAGATCCTCGGCGACGAGGGCCACGTGGTGCAGCTGGCCGAGAACGCGCAGCAGGCCCGTGTCGCACGCCAGCAGGGCGCGCCCGACCTGGTGCTGCTCGACATCTGGATGCCGGACACCGACGGCGTCACGCTGCTCAAGGAATGGCAGCGCGATGGCTTGCTCACCATGCCGGTCATCATGATGTCCGGGCACGCGACGATCGATACCGCGGTCGAGGCGACCCGCATCGGCGCGCTGAACTTCCTCGAAAAGCCGATCGCCCTGCAAAAGCTGCTCAAGGCCGTGCAGCAGGGGCTGACCCGCGCCCAGGAAGTGGCGCGCGCGCCGGCCATCGCGCCGCGCCCGGCTGTGGCCAGCGCCCCCGTGCCCGAGCCGAGCATCCCGAGCGCGCCGATGTACGCGGCCCAGCCGCCGCAGAACGGCGCGATCGGCATCGCCCGCCCGGTCAGCAACGGCGAGGCGCATGCGCATGGCTACACGCTGTCCTTCGACCTGCCGCTGCGCGAGGCGCGCGACGCCTTCGAGCGCATGTATTTCGAGCACCATCTCGGCCGCGAAGGCGGTTCGATGACCCGCGTGGCCGAAAAGACCGGCCTCGAACGCACCCACCTGTACCGCAAGCTCAAGCAGCTGGGCGTCGAACCCGGCAAGCTGGGCAAGAAGAACGCCGCGCAATGACCTCGCATGCTCCCGTGACCGTCACCTTGGTCACGGGTTCTTCGGCGGTGCTGCGCGAGCAGGCGATCTTCGATCTGCTTCAGTTGTCAAGCTTGTACCATGATGGTGCAAAATCCGCAGTGATTCTCGAAGGCCTCGCCACGGGAACTTCCCCCCTCGACACCCTACCTGCGCATGTCCTGTTCGCGCGCATTGCCCCCGGCTGCCTGTGCTGCGACGGCAACCTGGTTTTGCGTGTAACATTAAATCGCATGCTGCGCCCACGCCCGGAACGTCTTTTCATCGGTGTCGCCCGCAGCGAGCATCTTGATCAGTTGCGATCGTGGCTGCAGGCCGAGCCATACGATCAGCTGCTAAGGCTAACTCCCGACCATAGGACCGCGCCTACAGCTCCTCAGGCAATTCCGGATACTTGAAATCGGTTGAGACAGCCCCACCTCAGCATTGAAGTGGAAGGCAATCCTTGTTGGTAGCCCGCCGCCGGGCACCATGCTTCGCCAATCTGATCGAGTGAAGGAGTCATCATGAACATGATCTACAACAGCGAGCAATATAGCGTCGTCGAGTTTGGCGTCGATCACAACCTCGAAGCCCTGCGCTTCGGCGGCTACGAGATCGTCGACAAGTCCGGCCGTCGCGAAGCATTCATCGGCGGCAAACTGGCGCAATCGTTCCGTCGCGACGTGAACAACCTGATTGCAAGCGAGCCGACGATGGAAGAGATCGACGAGTTCCTGGGTTCCTACGATACCCTGATGAGCCAGCCGGTCGTCCTGCATTGACACCCGCATCGCTCCGGGCCTGTCGCCTGCGCTCACTGTAAGGCGGGGCCCGGCAGCCGGCACATGGTGTTAAGCTTCTCTCATGTGTCAATTACTCGCCATGAATTGCAATGTCCCGACTGACATTGTCTTCAGCTTTACCGGCTTCGCCCACCGCGGCGGCCGCACCGATACCCACCACGACGGCTGGGGCATCGCCTTCTTCGAGGGCGCCGGGGTCCGCCATTTCGTCGACCACCAGGCCGCCATCGCCTCGCCGATCGCCGAACTGATCAAGCAGTACCCGATCAAGTCGCTGAACGTCATCGCCCATATCCGCAAGGCCACGCAAGGACAGGTCGCGCTGGAAAACTGCCATCCCTTCGTGCGCGAGCTGTGGGGCCGCTACTGGGTGTTCGCCCACAACGGCGACCTCAAGGATTTCACGCCGGTGCTGGACGGTCCTTTCCGCCCGGTCGGCAACACCGACAGCGAACGCGCCTTCTGCTTCCTGCTGCAGCAGCTGCGCGAACGCTTCGGCGACCGCATGCCCGCGATGCCGGCCCTGCGCGCGGCCATCCGCGACCTGGTGCAGGTGATCGCGCGCCACGGCACCTTCAACATGATGCTGTCGGATGGCACGGCGATGTTCGCCCATTGCTCGACCAAACTGTGCTACATCGTGCGCCAGTATCCCTTCGACAAAGCCTGCCTCGCCGACGAGGATCTGTCGGTCGATTTTTCGCAGGTGACGACGCCGAACGACCGGGTCGCCATCATCGTCACCGCGCCGCTCACGACCAACGAAACCTGGACCGAATTCGCACCCGGCGAGCTGAAGGTCTTCGTCGATGGGTGGCCGTTGTCGGAATAATCTGAATGTGATCGTATTGGCACGTTTTTGGCAGGAAATTAATGCCTAAAAGCCACTAAGCCGACGGAATGCGGTAAAGTAGCCCGGTGTACAAGCTGCCAACGAGTCCGAAATGACCGATACCCCGAGCCAGGATCAGGCCGAGCATCCCTTGCGGGTGCGTGATTTCTACCTGGGCCGCCAGCCCGTATTGGACCGCAACCAGTCGCTGTTCGGCTACGAGCTGCTGTTCCGCAGCACGCCGCTCGGCCAGGCCAACATCGGCGCCGGCACGCCGGCCGCGCCCATGCCGGGCCTGAGCGCCACCGCCACCGTCATCGCCCACGCCGCCCAGCTCGGCCTGGCGCGCGCGATCGGCGACGCCCACTGCTTCATCAACGTCGACGCCGACGTGCTCGGCAGCGACATCTACGCCTTCCTGCCGCGCGAGCGCACCGTGCTCGAACTCGCGCCTTCCGTGGCGCCCGACGACGCGGTGCTGGCGCGCATGGCCGAACTGGCCGGCCACGGCTTCCAGTTCGCCCTCGACGGCATCGGCGGCGCAGGCGCCAATGAAGCCGAGCGCCTGCAGAAGCTGCTGCCGCTGGCGCGCTTCGTGAAACTCGACGTGCGCAACAACCCGCAGCCGGCGCTGTCCGGCCTGGCGGCGCGCCTGCACGGCATGCACAAGACCGTGGTGGCCGACAAGGTCGAGACCCGCGACGAATACCAGGCCTGCATGGACCTCGGCATCGACCTGTTCCAGGGCTATTATTTCGCCCGTCCGTCGGTGCTGGGCGGGCGCAAGCTCTCGCCCTCGCAGCTGGCGGTGCTGGAGCTGATGAGCAAGGTCACCTCGGACGTCGACAACGCCGACATCGAACGCGCCGTGAAGCGCGACGTGACCGTGGCGATGAACCTGCTGCGCCTGGTGAACACGCCGGCCGTGGGCGCGCGCCAGCGCATCGATTCGGTGTCCCAGGCCCTGCTGGTGCTGGGCCGGCGCCAGCTGCAGCGCTGGCTGCAGATCATGCTGTACGCCGAGCCGGGCACGCGCGGCCACAACCAGACCCCGCTGCTGATGCTGGCCACCACGCGCGGCCGCCTGATGGAGCTGCTGGCCCAGCGCCTGCGCCCGGGCCAGCGCTACCTGTCCGAGATCGCCTTCACGGTTGGCATCATGTCGCTGATGGACGTCCTGTTCGGCATCCCGATGGCCGACATCGTCGAACAGATCCCGGTCAGCGACGAGATCGCCAATGCGCTGCTGCGCCGCAGCGGCTTCTTCGGCGAGCTGCTCAAGCTGGCCGAATGCATCGAGTCGCCCGATAGCCACGACAGCCAGGACGACGGCGTGCTGCCGGCCCTGCGCGGCCTGGCGATTTCGGGCGACGACATGGTCGAACTCGAGATGGCCGCGTTCCAGTGGAGTGACAGCGTAGTGCGCTACGCGATCTGAAGAGGGGTAGCGCATGTCGTCCGTCCTGCTAAGCGTGAACAATCTGGTCAAGACCTACGGAACACGGAAGGCCGTCGACGGCGTCTCCTTCCGCGTGCTGGCCGGCCAGACCGTCGGCCTGCTGGGCCCGAACGGCGCGGGTAAATCGACCATCGTCGGCATGCTGTGCGGCCTGCTGGCGCCGGATGCCGGCGACATCGTCCTCGGCGGCGAGCGCGTCGCACCGGGCGCCGCCGCGGTCAAGCGCAGGATCGGCGTGGTGCCGCAGGACCTGGCGCTGTACGACGATTTATCCGCGCTGGAAAACCTGAAGCTGTTCGGCGCCCTGTACGGCCTGCGCGGCAAGCAGCTGGCCGAGCGGATCGAGACGGTGCTGGGGCAGGTGAACCTGGCGGACCGCGCGCGCGACAAGCCCGCCACCTATTCCGGCGGGATGAAGCGGCGCCTGAACATCGCCGCCGCCCTGATGCACGATCCGCAGCTCCTGATCCTGGACGAGCCCACCGTCGGCGTCGATCCGCAGAGCCGCAACGCCATCTTCGATACCCTGGAAGCCCTGCAGGCCCAGGGCAAGGCCCTGATCTACACCAGCCACTACATGGAAGAGGTGGAGCGCCTGGCCGACCACATCGTCATCATCGACCATGGCAAGGTGCTGGCGGACGAGAGCCCGGCTTCGCTGCACAGCCGGCTGGCGGCCCAGGCCGCGCTGCGCGTGGAACTGGCCGAGCCGGCGCATGCGTCGCTGCTGGATGGCCTGCGTGCGCATCGCGGTGTGATTTCATTGAGCTGCGATGCGCTGAGCGCCGACGGCGTCGCCCTCGACATCGGCCTGGCGCAGGCGGCCGACGCCTTGCCGGTGATGGGCTGGCTGCAGCAGGCCGGCTGCCGGCCGCTGCACTTCGCCACCGCACGCACCAGCCTCGAAGACATCTTCCTGGCCCTGACCGGCCGTTCCCTGCGCGACTAAGCCGAGCCGACATGACTGCCTTCTACGCCCTGATCCGCAAGGATCTCATCCTGTTTTTATCGGACCGCCGCGCGCTGGTGATGACCCTGGTGCTGCCGATCGTGATCGCGGCCTTCTTCGGCTCCCTGTTCCGCGGCAGCGCCAAGACCAGTGCGATCGAAGTCGCGCTGGTGCAGCAGGACACGAGCGAGATCGGGAATAAAATCGCCGCCGGGCTGAAAGCGGATCCGAATCTGCACATCACGGCGATGGCCATGGCGGACGCCGAAAAGGCGGTGCGCAAGGGCGACCAGAAAGTGGCGATCGTGCTGCCGGCGGGCTTTGGCGAAGCGGCCGGCGCGGCCCTGTTCGGCAACAGCAGGAAGCCCGGCATTCCGCTGCTGTACGACCCTTCGCAGCCGGCCGTGCTGGGCATGGTCAAGGGCATGCTGACGCAGCAGGTGATGTCGGTCGTGAGCGCCGAAATGTTCGGCGGGAAGATGGGCCAGGAGATCACCGCGCGCAGCATGCAGCAGCTCGACGAGCAGGCGAAGACGGACCCCGACAGCAAGGTCATTCGCGACATGCTGGCCAGCGTGCAGAAGTACCAGGCCTTGCCGGCCAGGGACGGCGCGGCGGCCGGTCCCTCGAAAGGCATGACCATGCCCTTCACCACGCTGGATCGACAGCTCTCCAGCGGCATCGCGGAGCAGGGCTACAACGCCTACGCGCACGCCTTCGCCGGCATGGGTGTGCAGTTCATTCTGTTCATGGGCATCGACATGGGCATCGGCATCCTGCTGGCCCAGCGCAGCGGCGTCTGGAACCGCCTGCTGGCGGCGCCTGTGGGCCTGGCCCAGGTGCTGCTGGCGCGCGCGGCTTCCGGCGCCATCATCGCCTTCGCGCTGCTGTGCATCGTGTTCACGGTGGCGGTGTTCGTGTTCGGCGTGCACATAGCCAGCCTGCCGGGCTTCCTCGGCATGGCCTTGTGCTTCGGCGTGCTGACCGCCTGCCTGGGCCTGCTGATCGCGGCCTTCGGCAAGACCCCGGAAGCCGCGCGCCGCATCGCCATGTTCGCGATCCTGATCATGGTGATGCTGGGCGGCGCCTGGATGCCGTCCTTCCTGTTCCCGGCCTGGATGCAGCAGCTGACGCTGGCGGTGCCGACGCGCTGGGCGATCGATGGGCTGGATGCGGTGACCTGGCGCGGGCTGGATGCGATGGCGGTGCTGCCGGCGATGGGGGTGCTGGCGGGATTTTCGCTGCTGTTTGCGCTGCTGGCGGTGTGGAAGTTCAAGCGCAGCTAGTCGTCGTTCCCGCGGAGGCGGGAACCTAAGTTTGCTTGCGTTTCGTTAGCTCACGCAGAACTTGGGTTCCCGCCTTCGCGGGAACGACGGGGTCAGAGATTCGGCGCCAGGTAACGCTCGACATCCTCTTTCGGCAAGCCACGCCGCGCCGCCATGTCATCCAGCTGGTCCTGCCCGATCTTCCCGACCACGAAGTACTTCGACTCCGGGTGCGAGAAGTAGAAGCCCGACACCGCCGCCCCCGGATACATCGCGAACGACTCCGTCAGGGCCATGCCGATCTCCTCGGCCTGCAGCGTCTTGAACAGCGCCGCCTTGACCGTGTGCTCCGGGCAGGCCGGGTAGCCTGGCGCCGGGCGGATGCCGACGTAGGCTTCCTTGATCAGCTGCTCGTTGCTCAGGTTTTCCAGCGGCTCGTAGCCCCACAGGTCGGTGCGCACGCGCTCGTGCATGTACTCGGCAAAGGCTTCGGCGAGGCGGTCGGCCAGGGCTTTCACCATGATCGACGAGTAGTCGTCGCCTTCAGCCTCGAAGCGCTTCTCGATCTTTTCGGCGCCCAGGCCGGCCGTCACCGCGAACATGCCGATGTAGTCGGCCACGCCGGATTCCTTCGGCGCGATGAAGTCGGACAGGCACTGGTTCGGGCGCTGCACGCCGTCGACCGCCGGCTTCACGCCCTGCTGGCGCAGGCCGTACCAGGTGAAGGCGACCTCGCTGCGGGTGTCGTCGGTGTAGACCTCGATGTCGTCGTCGTTGACCGTATTGGCCGGCAGCAGGGCGACCGCGCCGTTGGCCGTCAGCCAGCGCCCGTCGACGATCTTCTTCAGCATCGCCTGGCCTTCCTCGAACACCTTGGAAGCCGCTTCGCCCACCACTTCGTCGGTCAGGATGGCGGGGTAGGGGCCGGCCAGGTCCCAGGTCTGGAAAAAGGGAGCCCAGTCGATGTAGCGCGAAAGCGTGCCCAGGTCGACGTTCTTGAAAACGCGGCGGCCGACGAACTTCGGCTTCACGGGCGCGTAGTCCAGCTTCGCCTTGTTGGCGCGCGCCTGTTCCAGGCTCACCATCGGCAGCGCCTTCTTGTTGGCGTGCTGCTCGCGGATGCGCTCGTAGTCCACCGCCAGCTCGGCCACGTAGGCGTCGCGCGAATCCGCGGTCACCAGGGCCTGGCCCACCGACACCGAACGCGAGGCATCCGGCACGTAGACCACCGGGCCGTCGTAATGCGGCGCGATCTTCACCGCGGTGTGGGCGCGGCTGGTGGTGGCGCCGCCGATCAGCAGCGGCACCTGGCGCTCGCGGAACCAGGGGTCGCGCTGCATTTCGCGCGCCACATAGGCCATCTCTTCCAGCGAAGGCGTGATCAGGCCGGACAGGCCGATGATGTCCGCGTTCTCTTCCTTGGCCTTGGCCAGGATCTCGGCGGCGGGCACCATCACGCCCATGTTGACGATCTCGAAGTTATTGCATTGCAGGACCACGGAGACGATGTTCTTGCCGATGTCGTGCACGTCGCCCTTCACGGTCGCGATCACCATCTTGCCCTTCGGCTTGGCGACGATGCCGGTGCGCGCTTCCTCGGCCGCCTTCTCCGCTTCGATGAAGGGGATCAGGTGGGCCACGGCCTGCTTCATCACGCGCGCCGACTTCACCACCTGGGGCAGGAACATCTTGCCCTGGCCGAACAGGTCGCCGACCACGTTCATGCCGTCCATCAGCGGGCCTTCGATCACCTGGATCGGGCGTCCGCCCTCGGCGGCGATCGCAGCGCGCGCTTCCTCGGTATCCTCGACGATCCACTGCGTGATGCCGTGCACCAGCGCGTGCGCCAGGCGCTTGCCGACCGGGGCCTCGCGCCATTCGAGATTCGCTTCCTGCTTGTTCCCGCCGGCTTTCAAAGTGCCGGCGAATTCGATCATGCGCTCGGTGGCATCCTTGCGGCGGTTCAGCACCACGTCCTCGACGCGCTCGCGCAGCTCGGGCGCCAGGTCGTCATAGACGCCGATCATGCCGGCGTTGACGATCCCCATGGTCATGCCGGCCTTGATCGCGTGGTACAGGAACACGGTGTGGATGGCTTCGCGCGCCGGGTCGTTGCCGCGGAAGGAGAAGGACACGTTCGACACGCCGCCCGACACCTTCGCGTGCGGCAGGTTCTCGCGGATCCAGCGCGTGGCATTGATGAAGTCGACCGCGTAGTTGTCGTGCTCCTCGATGCCGGTGGCGATCGCGAAGATGTTCGGGTCGAAGATGATGTCTTCGGGCGGGAAGCCGACCTGCTGCGTCAGCACCTCGTAGGCGCGCTTGCAGATCTCGGTCTTGCGCTCGAAGGTGTCGGCCTGGCCTTTCTCGTCGAAGGCCATGACGATCACGGCGGCGCCGTAGCGGCGGCACAGCTTCGCCTGGCGGATGAATTCTTCCTCGCCTTCCTTCATCGAGATCGAGTTGACGATGGCCTTGCCCTGCACGCACTTCAGGCCGGCCTCGATCACGCTCCACTTCGAGGAGTCGATCATGATCGGGACGCGCGAGATGTCCGGCTCGGACGCGATCAGGTTCAGGAAGCGCGTCATGGCCGCCTGCGAATCCAGCATCGCCTCGTCCATGTTGATGTCGATGACCTGGGCGCCGTTCTCGACCTGCTGGCGCGCCACCGACAGCGCCTCGTCGAACTGCTCGTTCAGGATCATGCGCGCGAAGGCCTTGGAGCCGGTCACGTTGGTGCGCTCGCCGACGTTCACGAACAGCGAGGCGTCGTCGATGGTGAAGGGCTCCAGGCCCGACAGGCGCAGCGCGGTCGGCACTTCCGGCACGGCGCGCGGCGTGGCTTTCGCCATGGCGTCGGCGATGGCCTTGATGTGTTCCGGCGTGGTGCCGCAGCAGCCGCCGGCCACGTTGACGAAGCCGGCATCCGCGAATTCGCGCAGCAGCGCCGAGGTATCGGCCGGCAGCTCGTCGAAGCCGGTGTCGCTCATCGGATTGGGCAGGCCGGCGTTCGGATAGATGCAGACATAGGTGTCGGCGATCGTCGACAGCTCCTGCGCGTACGGGCGCATGAGCGCAGCGCCCAATGCGCAGTTCAGGCCGATGGTCAGCGGCTTCGCGTGGCGCACCGAATTCCAGAAGGCCGGCACGGTCTGGCCCGACAGGATGCGGCCGGAGGCGTCGGTGACGGTCCCGGAAATCATCAGCGGCAGGCGCGGCGTCCCGGGATGCTCGTCGAAGTACTGGTCGATCGCGAACAGCGCGGCCTTGCAGTTCAGGGTGTCGAAGATGGTCTCGACCAGCAGCAGGTCGACGCCGCCGTCGACCAGGCCGCGCAGCTGCTCGTAATAGGAAGCGACCAGCTGGTCGAATGACACGTTGCGCGCCGCCGGGTCGTTCACGTCCGGCGAAATCGAGGCGGTCTTCGGGGTCGGGCCGAGGGCACCGGCGGCGAAGCGCGGCTTGTCCGGGGTCGAGTATTTGGCGCAGGCGGCGCGCGCCAGCCTGGCGGCTTCCACGTTCATCTCGTAGACCAGCGCCGCCATGTGATAGTCGTCCTGGGCGATGCTGGTGGCGCCGAAGGTGTTCGTCTCGATCAGGTCGGCGCCGGCCGCGAGGTAGCGCTCGTGGATCTCCTGGATGATCTGCGGCTGGGTCAGGTTCAGCAGCTCGTTGTTACCCTTCACGAACAGCTCGCGGGCGCCGCTTCCTTCCGGCGCGCTGAAGTTCGCGAAACGTTCGCCCCGATAAGCCTGCTCGTCGAGCTTGTACTGCTGGATGATCGTGCCCATCGCGCCATCGAGGATCATGATGCGGCGCGCGAGGATCTCGCGCAGCTGGGCGTCGGCGGGGGAGGTGGCGTGGGCGGCGGTGGTCATCGTCAGTTCTTCCAGGCGGGTTTTACAGAGGCGGGTCTTCGATTATACCTTTACTAGCAGAGTTTGTTCCCCTGTCAAGCAGGTGCTGACGATCGGCGCAAACGTAAAGACGTTTGTATCTTTATGTATCAAAAGGCCTGTTGTTACAGTGCGATACAAAACGAGGCCTATTAGCAATTTCCCGGATACATACAGAGACGACAATTAATTCCATGGAGCCGCCGCTGGCGCGGCCCCTAGTCCAAATCGAACGGAATGGGCGGACCCGTCGTCCGCCGCCTCAATGGGAAGAATTGAAATGAACAAAGAATATGTGCCTGAGTGGGACCAGCCGGCGACCCGCACTGAAGAAAGCACGTCCAAGCAGAACGCTGTCAGCGGCGTGAAGCAGATCGTCACCATCCGCCTGGATGTGGACATGCTGGAATGGTTCAAGTCGGCAGGTCCGGGCTACCAGACCCGCATCAACCAGGTCCTGCGCGAATACATGGAAGCCAATCGCGTGCGTGCTCAAGGCGAGCAGCACTAAGCGAAAAAAGGGGGCGTTGGCCCCCTTTGTTTTTATCCGAAGTCTTTATTCGAACGACACGCCGTCGAACGAAAATCCCTTCAGGAACTCCCCGGCCGCCAGGCGCTTGCCGCCCGGTTTCTGCAGCTCCGTCAGGCGCAGCGCGCCTTCCCCGCAAGCCACCACGATGCCCTGGGCATCTGCCGACAGCACCTGGCCGGGCCGGCCCTTGCCATCCACTGCCTGGGCATTCCAGATCTTGACGGTCACGCCACCCGCCTGCGCATGCGCGCCCGGGAAGGGATTGAACGCCCGCACCTTGCGCGCCAGCTCGAGGGCAGGGCGGGCCAGATCCAGCTTCGCCTCTTCCTTGCTGATCTTGGCGGCATAGGTCACGCCTTCTTCCGGCTGCGGCTCGGCCTGCAGGCCGCCGGCCGCCATCCGCTGCAGCGCATCGACGATCATGCGGCCGCCCATCTCGGCCAGCTTGTCGTGCAGGCTGCCGGTGGTGTCCGTGTCCAGGATGGGCAGGCGCTCCATCAGCAGCATCGGGCCGGTATCGAGGCCTTCTTCCATCTCCATGATGGTCACGCCGGTCTCGGGATCGCCGGACTCGATCGCACGGTGGATGGGCGCGGCGCCGCGCCAGCGCGGCAGCAGCGAACCGTGGATATTGATGCAGGGCTTGATATCGAGGGTGGCGCGCGGCAGGATCAGGCCATAGGCCGCGACCACCATCACGTCGTAATCCGTGGCCAGCAGGCGCTCGTGCGCGGCTTTGGCTTCCTCGGCGCGCTGGGCATCCTTGCTGTCCATCCGCAGGGAGAGCGGCTGCAGCACTTCGATGCCGTGGGCCAGTGCGACCTGCTTGACGGCGGACGCCTGCAGCTGCATGCCGCGCCCGGCCGGGCGGTCCGGCTGGGTCAGCACCAGGGGAATCTCGAAACCGGCCTCGATCATCGCACGCAGCGCGACAGCGGCAAACTCGGGCGTGCCAGCGAAGACGGCCTTCATGCGCGCCGCCATCAACGACGGCCGGCGGCCCTGGGCCCGCTGTTTTGCAGGGCGCGTTCTTCCTTCTGCAGCTTGGTCTTGATGCGGTTGCGCTTCAGCGGCGACAGGTATTCGACGAAGACCTTGCCCATCAGATGGTCCATCTCGTGCTGGATGCAGACCGCCAGCAGGCCATCGCATTCCATCTCGAAGGGCTTGTTGTGCTGGTCGACGGCCTTCACCTTGACGCGCGCGGGGCGCTCGACGCCGTCGTAGATGCCGGGCACCGACAGGCAGCCCTCGTCATAGACCTGCTTTTCCGGGCTCGACCAGGTGATTTCCGGGTTGATGAAGACGAGCAGGCCGTCGTGCGTCTCGGTGGTGTCGATGACGATCACCTGTTCGTGCACGTCGACCTGGGTGGCGGCCAGGCCCACGCCCGGGGCGTCGTACATGGTCTCGGCCATGTCCGCGACCAGCGTTTCAAGGCGCGCGTTGAATTCGGTGACCGGGCTGGCCACTTTGTGCAGGCGCGGGTCGGGATAGCGGAGGATGTTCAGTAAGGCCATGGTTCTCGATTAATCTGTTTATTCTGGTGGTCATGCGTAGATGGGGTGTCCGCCATGCCCGTTCAAGCCTGTACAATTGTTTCCGCACAGACATAAAAGCAACACGTCGCGCTGGTAGCGGAACGCGCTTGTCTTGCTAGTTCATGGATTTGTGGGCAGAATTTGATTCAGTTCGGCAACCCTTTAGTCCATCAAGCCTTTGATCCGGCGTGCGGTCAGGGATCGTTTGCCGCGTACGCTTAGCCGCACTTTACGGACACTTTGATGAAAAATTTTAGCACAGGCGTGGTCCGATCGCTCACCGGCCGCACTGCCGCCGCCGCCCTGGCTGCCTTCCTGGCGCTGCCCGCCCAGGCCGCGCCGGTCTCGACCGCCCCTCACTGCAGCTTCCGTCCGAACGCGCCCGACCAGCACGTCGTCGTGAAGCGCGATACCTTGTGGGATATTTCGGGCAAGTTTCTCGAGCATCCCTGGTGCTGGCCTGAAGTCTGGGGCATGAACCGCGACGAGATCCGCAACCCGCACTGGATCTACCCTGGCCAGATCATCTACTTCGACCGCGTCCACGGCCGCCTGACGCTGACCAGGCCGGGCGCCAATGACCCCGACGCCGGCCTGCCGCCGGTCACGAAGCTGTCGCCCCAGATCCGCACCGAGGCGCTGGAGCGCGGCGCGATTTCCTCGATCCCGTCGAGCGCGATCGAACCCTTCCTGACCCAGCCGCTGGTGATCGAGCCGGGCGAGCTGGATGCCGCGCCGCGCATCGCCGCCGCCCCGGAAACCCGGGTCTACCTGGCCGAAGGCGACCGCATCTACGTGCGCGGCGCCCTGAACGGCGCCACTTCCTTCCAGGTCTTCCGTCCGGGCAAGCCCCTGGTCGACCCCGACACCGGCAAGGTCGTCGCCCACGAGGCCGCCTATGTGGGCACGGCCAGACTGGTCAAGGAAGCCGGGCCGGGCGTGGACGTGCACAGCTTCGTCGTCACCAGCTCGGTGCAGGAAATGGGCGTGGGCGACCGCCTGCTGCCGACCCCGCCCATGCCGCTGCGCAATTACGTGCCGCATGCGCCTGCGCGTCCGGTCACGGCCCGCATCATGGCCATGGCCAGCGAATCGAATTACGCCTCCCAGAGCCAGGTCGTGACTGTCAACCGGGGCGCACTTGACGGACTCGATGTCGGCTCCGTCCTGCAGCTCTATCATCTCGGGAAGACGATCCAGGACCCGGGCGGCAGCAAAGGCATCCTCGGCTTCGGCAAGTCGACGATGCGGATGCCGGACGAGCAGTTTGGCGAACTGTTCATTTTCCGGGTGTTCGGCCATGTCTCGTATGGACTGGTCATGCAAGTGACGTTGCCGGTGGAGATAGGCGACGTGGCGAAATCACCGGAGTAATTCCGCCGTGCAGGACACGGACCCCCACACCCCCTACAAAGCGGCCGCTGCAGTCAATCCAGCGGCCGCGACGTTGTTGGACGACGTCCGGCTGGCGGCCTGGCTGCGCCTGGAACGCACAAGCGGCATCGGCCCGCGAACGGCGTGCAAGCTGCTGGATGCCTTCGGCTGTGCCGAAGCCACCTTCGAGGCAAGCTGCGACGAACTGGCCGCCGTGATCGGCCCAGCCCTGGTGCGCTCGCTGAAGGCGCCGATGTCAAGGGACACGCAGCAGCTGATCGAGGCCACGCTGCACTGGCGCGCACAACCAGGCCACCACGTGCTGGCGCTGGGCGAGCCCGGCTATCCCGCGCTGCTGGCGCATATACCCGATCCGCCGCTGCTGCTCTATATAAATGGGCGCGCGGAATTGCTCGATGCGCCGATGCTGGCCATGGTCGGCAGCCGCAACGCCAGCGTCCAGGGCAAGGCGAATGCGCTGGCCTTTGCCGAGGCGCTGTCCGGCGCCGGCCTGTGCATCGTGTCCGGCCTGGCGCTGGGCATCGACGCCGCCGCCCATGAAGGCGCCTTGAAAGGCGGCGGTTCGACCGTCGCCGTGACCGGCACCGGCCCGGACCTGGTCTACCCGGCGCGCAACCGGGCGCTGTGCGAACGCATCGCCGCGGAAGGCTGCATCGTCAGCGAGTACCCGGTCGGCACGCGTCCGCTGCCCGGCAATTTCCCGAAGCGCAACCGGATCATCAGTGGACTGGCGGCCGGGGTGCTGGTGGTCGAGGCGGCGGCGCAATCCGGTTCACTGATCACGGCGCGCCAGGCCGCCGAGCAGGGCAGGGACGTGTTCGCGATTCCCGGCTCGATCCACGCGGCGCTGGCCAAGGGCTGCCACATCCTGATCCGCGAAGGCGCCAAGTTGGTCGACACGGCGGCCGACGTCTTGGAGGCGATGGCCTGGTCGCCGCTGGTGCGCGCGCCTGCCGCGGCGGTGGCGGCAAAGCGCCCCGGCGAGGCGGTCCCGGACGGCAGCGAGGCCTTGCTGGCGGCGCTCGGTCATGACCCGGTCGAACCCGATATGCTTATTGCATCGATGAATATCAGCCCCGCATTATTGAGCAGCCAATTGCTTGCGCTCGAGCTCGCTGGACTGCTGGAAAGGCGGCCTGGTGGCAGGGTGCAAAGAGTGGTGAAGTGAGTAGCGAAGCGGATAAGGCCGATAAACAACGATGATGTTTCTAGACGGCAGCTGACCTTGTGACGCACTTGTGCCGGGGCGAACTTAGCTGCTACAGTAGCGTCACCATGTTCGACATCCTAGTCTACCTTTACGAGACGTACTACCGTCCCGATGCCTGCCCAGAGCCGGAGGCCCTGGCACGCAAGCTGTCTGCCGTCGGTTTCGACGATATCGAAATTTCCGAGGCGCTGGACTGGCTGAACGGTCTCACCGAAATGGCCGGGACGATCAACCCCGCCCTGGAATCCAGCGGCACCCGTTTCTATGTTTCGCAGGAACTCGACACCCTCGGCAGCGCCGCCGTCGGCTTCATCCAGTTCCTCGAGCTGGCCGGCCTCCTTACCGCCTGCCAGCGCGAGATCGTCATCGAACGCGCACTGGCGCTGGACGAATCCCCGGTTACCCTGGGCAAACTGAAAATCATCGTCCTGATGCTGCTGTGGAGCCAGGGCAAGGAGCCGGACGCGCTGATGTTCGACGACCTGTTCGGCGCCGACGAAGACGAGGATGCGGAACCGCGCCTCCTGCATTGAGAATTCATAAATGTAACGACGAAAACGGCGCTGCGGCGCCGTTTTTTCTTGCAATAAAGCAAGATGCAGCGTATTTTTCCTCTGCAACTAAAAGCGCCTGACAACCCTTCAGGGCGAGACGATGCAAGGCCGCCATGAGGTTTTGTCAGGCGCTTTACGAGGCACAGTCTACTTGCGGAGTGCGTGGCAACCCGCTTATCATTTGCCGCAATCCGGTAATTGTTACCAATAAGCTATCAATAGACGGGAATCGCCGGGATGCACTTCCCGATCCGTCTGGCCGCCGTCATGTATGATGCGCGAGCCGCGACTATCGAACACACAGAGAAACCATATGACCAAAGCCCTCATCATTGCCGAGAAGCCCTCCGTGGCGAACGACATCGCCAAGGCGCTCGGCGGCTTTACCAAGCACGATGAGTATTTCGAATCCGACGAATACGTCCTGTCGTCCGCCGTCGGCCACCTGCTGGAAATCGCGGTGCCCGAGGAGTACGACGTCAAGCGCGGCAAGTGGAGCTTCACCCACCTGCCGATGATCCCGCCGTACTTCGCGCTGAACCCGATCGCCAAGACCGAATCGCGCCTCAAGGTGCTGAACAAGCTGATCAAGCGCAAGGACGTCACCACCCTGATCAACGCATGCGACGCGGGCCGCGAAGGGGAGCTGATCTTCCGCCTGATCGCCCAGAACGCCAAGGCCAAGCAGTCGGTCAAGC
The DNA here is from genome assembly GCF_042656905.1 of Massilia aerilata. Taxonomy (NCBI): domain Bacteria; kingdom Pseudomonadati; phylum Pseudomonadota; class Betaproteobacteria; order Burkholderiales; family Oxalobacteraceae; genus Massilia; species Massilia aerilata. The sequence continues at coordinate 522,542 of NZ_JBHSMZ010000016.1, read as the reverse complement.
GCCTGTGGCTGCAGTCGATGACGGCGAACGCGATCCGCGACGGCTTCGCCCACCTGCGCAGCGACGAAGAGATGATGCCGCTGGCCGACGCCGCGCGCTGCCGCTCGGAAGCCGACTGGCTGATCGGCATCAACGGCACCCGCGCCATGACCGCCTTCAACTCGAAGGAAGGCGGCTTCTTCCTGACGACGGTGGGCCGCGTGCAGACCCCGACCCTGTCGATCGTGGTCGAGCGCGAAGAAAAGATCCGCAAGTTCGTGCCGCGCGATTACTGGGAAGTGCGCGCCGAGTTCGTCTGCGCCGCCGGCGTCTACGAAGGCCGCTGGCTGGACACGAAATTCAAGAAGGACGAGAACGATCCGGAAAAGCGCGCCGAGCGCCTGTGGAGCAAGGCCGCCGCCGAATCCATCGTCGTGGCCTGCCACGGCAAGCAGGGCGTCGTCACCGAGGAATCGAAGCCGACCACCTCGATGGCCCCGGCGCTGTTCGACCTGACCTCGCTGCAGCGCGAAGCCAACGGCCGCTTCGGCTTCTCGGCCAAGAACACCCTGGGCCTGGCCCAGGCGCTGTACGAAAAGCACAAGGTCCTGACCTACCCGCGTACCGATGCGCGCGCGCTGCCGGAAGACTACATCCCCACCGTCAAGCAGACGCTGGAAGTGCTGAAGGAGAGCTCGAACTACAACCAGTTCGCCAAGCAGATCCTCGACAAGGGCTGGGTCAAGCCGAACAAGCGCATCTTCGACAACAGCAAGATCTCGGACCACTTCGCGATCATCCCGACCGGCGTGGTGCCGAAGAACCTGTCCGAGCCGGAACAGAAGCTCTACGACCTGGTCACGCGCCGCTTCATGGCTGTGTTCTTCCCGGCCGCCGAGTTCCTGGTCACGACCCGCTACACCGAAGTCTCGGGCCACCAGTTCAAGACCGAAGGCAAGGTCATGACCAACCCCGGCTGGCTGGCCGTGTACGGCAAGGACGCCGCCGCCGGCGACGACAAGGACGGCGCCAGCCTGGTCCCGGTCGCCAAGGGCGAGAAGGTGCTGGCCGACAAGGTCACGCCGAACGGCCTGGTCACGAAACCGCCCGCACGCTACAACGAAGCGACCCTGCTGTCGGCCATGGAGGGCGCGGGCAAGCTGGTCGACTCCGACGAGCTGCGCGACGCCATGGCCGGCAAGGGCCTGGGCACGCCGGCGACGCGGGCGGCCATCATCGAGGGCCTGCTGACCGAGAAATACCTGCTGCGCGAAGGCCGCGAGATGATCCCGACCGCCAAGGCGTTCCAGCTCATGACGCTGCTGCGCGGCCTGGGCGTGAACGAACTGACGGCGCCGGAACTGACCGGCGAGTGGGAATACAAGCTGTCGCAGATGGAAAAAGGCAATATCACGCGTGAAGAGTTCATGCGCGAGATCGCCCAGATGACCCAGATCATCGTCAAGCGCGCCAAGGAATACGACAACGACACCATCCCGGGCGAGTACGCGACCCTGAAGACGCCGTGCCCGAACTGCGCCGGCGTGGTCAAGGAAAACTACCGCCGCTTCGCCTGCACCAAGTGCGACTTCTCGATGTCCAAGGTGCCGGGCGGCCGCCAGTTCGAGATCGAGGAAGTCGAGGAACTGCTGCAGAACCGTACCATCGGTCCGCTGCAGGGCTTCCGCTCGAAGATGGGCCGTCCGTTCGCCGCGGTGCTCCGCATCGTGCGCGACGAGGACATCCACAACTACAAGCTGGAGTTCGACTTCGGCCAGGACAAGGACGAAGGCGAGGGGGGCGAAGGCGTCGACTTCACGGGCCAGACAGCCCTTGGTCCGTGCCCGAAGTGCAGCGGCGGCGTCTTCGAGATGCCTCTGGCCTACGTGTGCGAGAACAGCGTGGCCAGGCCCAAGACCTGCGACTTCCGCAGCGGCCGCATCATCCTGCAGCAGGAAATCCTGCCGGAGCAGATGGCCAAGCTGCTGAACGACGGCAAGACCGACCTGCTGCCGGCCTTCGTGTCGCAGCGTACGCGCCGTTCGTTCAAGGCCTTCCTGGTGCGCGGCAAGGACGGCAAGATCAGCTTCGAGTTCGAGGAGCGCAAGGCCAAGCCGGGCGCGAAACCCAAGGCGGCTGCCGCGGGTGCGGACGAGGGCGAGGGCGGCGATGTTGCGGTAGCGGCCAAGAAGACCACGGCGCGCAAGGCGCCGGCCAAGGCTGCCGCCAAGACGGCCGCCAAAAAGGCGCCTGCAAAGACGGCCGCGGCGAAGAAGCCGGCGGCCAAGCGGGCGGCGAGCACGGCGAAGTAAGCCGGCCTGCCGGCTTCAATGAAACCGCGGACGTTTGTTCGCGGTTTTTTTTCGTCCGTCGCCCGGCTTGGAACCTATCCCGGCAGGCGCGCCGGCAGCGACTCCCGTCTACTGGGATAGCTTTTTAGTGCTTGTCCTTCTTGTCCTTCCCAAGCTCCCGCCAGTCGCCCTCATTCAGCTCGACGTCGAATTTCTTGGCGGCCGCCCGGATACGTCCCCAGGCCTCGTCTCGCTCCTGGTCCGTCACGCCCTCGACCTGGTCGAAGCGGGCGACGGCATTGCGTACATGGCTGGCGTCTTCCAGCGGTTCCTTGCGATGTTTGGGAAAGGCGAATTGCCGGCCCGGGATCTCGTCCCGGTTTTCCTGGTCCAGTTTGCTCATCGGGCCTCCTCAAGGTGAATGAAGATTATGCCCCTGACAGCAATGCGCCGGCGGACGTTTGCCCCGGCCACGAAAACCGGGAATCGCTTCTTGGTTTTCTTGTAATCGACTGCGTAAAAGTGTCTCAAAAATTTAACGAAATAGAGAAGAAATATCACGATATGACGCAAATCAGGTATATTGCCGCATGGCAATCGAACTCAGCCGAGCGATTCGCGCCTCCTGTCAAGCAAATTACTCAATTCCCAACACTGAAATGCGATTATCCGACCTCAAAATTGCAACCCGCCTGCGCCTCGGCTTTGGCGTGGTCCTGGCCATCCTGATCTGGCTGGTAAGCCAGTCTTACTTCAACTTCGCGCGGCTGGGCGACGCCAATGCGATGAACATCCACACCTATCAGGTGCTGGGCGAGGTCGATGCCGCCCTGGGCGCCCTGGTGGATGTCGAAACCGGCGAACGCGGGTTTGCATTGACCGGCAAGGAGGCCTCGCTCGAGCCCTACACCGCCGGCAAGGAAAGCTTCCGCCAGCACCTCGACGCCGCCCGCAAGCTGACCGCCGACAACCCGCACCAGCAGGACCGCCTGCAGCGCCTGGGTGCGGAACAGCAGAAATGGATCGAGAACGCGATCGACCCGACCATCAAGCTGCGCCGCGCCGCCCAGGATGCGGAGATGGGCCCCGTGGTCGCCGCCGAGCAGGAAGGCAAGGGCAAGCAGGGCATGGACGCGATGCGCAAGCTGGTGGCCGACATCAAAGCCGAGGAATCCGGCCTGATGGGCGAGCGCGCCAGGACTGCGGACGCGCTGGCGCTGACGATGTCGCGCACCCTGATCGGCGGCGGCATCCTTGCCGTCCTGCTCGGCGCGACGGTCGCGATCTGGCTGGGGCGTAATATCACCGTGCCGCTCGCCGATGCGGTGCGCGTCGCCCGCCGCGTGGCCGAGGGCGACCTGACCGGCACCGTCGAGGTGCGCTCGAAGGACGAGACCGGCCAGTTGATGGCTGCCCTCAAGGACATGAATACGGCCTTGCTGGACATCGTGACCCGCGTGCGCACGGGCACCGACACCATCGCCACCGCCTCCACCGAAATCAATGCCGGCAACCAGGACCTGTCCTCGCGTACCGAGCAGCAGGCCAGCTCGCTGGAAGAGACGGCGTCGTCGATGGAAGAGCTGACCTCGACGGTCAAGCAGAATGCCGACAATGCGCGCCAGGCAAACCAGCTGGCGGTGACGGCGTCCGAGAACGCGGTGCGCGGCGGTGCGGTCGTGGCCCAGGTGGTCGACACGATGGGCTCGATCAACGAATCGGCGCGGCGCATTGCCGACATCATCGGCGTCATCGACGGCATCGCCTTCCAGACCAACATCCTGGCGCTGAACGCGGCGGTCGAGGCGGCCCGTGCCGGCGAGCAGGGCCGCGGTTTCGCGGTCGTGGCTTCCGAAGTGCGCAACCTGGCCCAGCGTTCCGCCGCCGCGGCCAAGGAGATCAAGGGCTTGATCGGCGATTCGGTCGAGAAGGTCGAAACCGGATCGCGCCTGGTCGACCAGGCCGGCGCCACCATGGAAGAGGTGGTCGGCAGCGTCAAGCGCGTGTCCGACATCATCGGCGAGATCGCCGCCGCCAGCGACGAGCAGCGCGCCGGCATCGAGCAGGTGAACCAGGCGATCGTCCAGATGGACCAGGTGACCCAGCAGAACGCCGCACTGGTCGAACAGGCCGCCGCGGCGGCCGAGGCCATGCAGGATCAGGCGGCCAGCCTGGCCGGGCTGGTGGGATCCTTCCGCACCGGCGCCGACCTCCAGGAAGCCGCGGCGCACCCGGTCCGTGCAGGCCGTCCTGCCATCGCCCCGGGCGTGCCGGCGGCGCTGCCGCCGGCACGCCCGGCGCCTGTCCGAAAAGCGGGGCCGAAAAAGGAGCCGGTCATGGCCGGGGAAGAATGGGAAACCTTTTAAGCCGACGGCAGGCATAAAAAAAACCGCGAATCCCTTCGCGGTTTTTTTACGCCTGCCGCACTCGGCGGCGGCGCCAGAAAACCTATTCCTGCCAATCCTGCAGCGCCTTGATCGCCGCCTCCCCGTTGCGGATCGCCTTCACGCGGCGCACGATCTCGGCGCGGTAGGCCTCTTCGGCGTCCTGCTCCGATTCGTCGCTGTCGGTCAGCAGCAGCTGCATCAGCAGATGCTTGTCGGCGGCGGACAATTGCTGAATTTCTGCGGCCAGTTCGGCAACGGTAGACATGCTTAATGCTCCTAACAGGAAATTATGACCAAATGATAACGTAGAGTTTAATGCATGTCGACAGGGACCATGTTGTCCGTTGGTTTCCTGTCGATCAGCTTGTTATCGGGGTCGATACCGGCCCGCGCCGGACGGCCGTCCACCACCAGCGTGACGGTCTGCGCACGGCGCTCGACCAGGCGGCGTTCGCGCGCCAGCGAGTTGCCGTTGTCGTCGTCGACGCCGAATTCGATCCAGTCCTTGAGCGGCACTTCACGTTCCTCGCCCAGCTCGCCGGCGCGCACCTTGCCGGCCTTGGCGCGGATCGTCACGGCGTATTTGCCGTCCGGGCGGCGTTGCGCGCCGGCGCTGTCGGCGCGGTTTTCGTACAGGACGATGGACTCGAACAGGTCGTCGATCAGGTAGGCCTTGTCGGGCGGGGTGACCGCGCGCAGCTTCTCGACCAGGGTGGTGACGCTCGGGTAGGGCGGCCCGCGGAAGGCGTGTTCCGCCAGCAGCTGGCGCAGGACGCCGTTCACGGCTTCCTCGCCCACCAGGTCCTGCAGCAGGTACATCGCCAGGCTGCCCTTGCGGTAGTGGATGTAGGGCTGGTCCTCGTTCTGCGCCAGCGGCAGCTCCTTGCGCGTCTCGATCGCCCGGCCCATCAGGTATTCCTCGAGGTCGTAGCGCAGGAAGCGCCGCATCCTGCTGGAGCCGAAGGTGCGCCGCATCGTCATCAGCGCCGTGTACTCGGCCAGGCTCTCGGAGAGCACGGTGGCGCCGCGGCTGCCGGCGCCGATCAGCTGGTGGCCCCACCACTGGTGTCCGACTTCGTGCGCGGTGATGTAATAGGGATAGTCGATGTCCTTGCGCGATTCCGGATCGACTTTGGCGATGAAGCCGGCGCTTTCCGAGAAGGCGATGACGCCCGGCGCCGCCTGCGCATAGGCGGCGTAGCGCGGGAATTCGGCGATGCGCAGCTCGCGGTGCTGGTAGGGGCCGAACTGCGTCGAGCCGTATTCCAGCGCGGCCTTGGCGCCGCGGATCATGCGGTCGACATTGTAGTCGTGGCCAGGCTGGTGGTAGACGTCGATGGTCACGTCCTGCCAACGGTCGTGCCGCACTTCGTAGCGCGCCGACTGGAAGGTATAGAAGTTCAGGATCGGCTTGTCCATCCGGTAGTGGAAGTAGTGGCGGCCCTTGGCCATCCACTCGCTGTCCAGGGTGCCCGGCGCCACCGCGATCTGGTCGAGGCTCGTGCTCACCACGGCGTCGAAGCGGATCCAGTCGGCGTCGCCGCCGAGGTAGTTGCTGGCCTGCGCGGATGCATCCTCGCGCGCCGCCATGCGCTCCTTCGGCGCCAGGCCGTGGCGCTTGCGGTCGCGGTCGTCCTGCAGCTCGATGCGCTGCTGGTAGCCGATGTGGGGCAGGATGTCGTTATTGAAGAAGGTGCCGTTGGCCACCACCGCGGTGTCGCGGCCCAGGCCCAGCACGCCGCCGGGCGCGTCTTCGAGTTCGAACTCGAGGGCGATGCGGGCGCCGGCCGCCAGCGGCGTGGCCAGGGCATAGCGGTAGAAGCCGCGCCTGGCGTCGGCCTCCACCAGGCGCACCGGCTGCGAGAAGCGCGGACGCAGCGTCGGTCCCGGGCGCTGGCTCAGGAACAGGTCGGCGACCGGTGCGCCGCTGCGGTTTTCCAGCTGGTAGGCGCCTTTTATTTTCAGGGTGCGGCTGGCCGGCAGGATGTCGACCTGCAGGTCGACGCTGGCGATGCGCGGTTGCGCCACCTTGGCGTAGCGGCGGTAGCGCAGCTCGTATTCGGCGCGCAGGCGGTCCTTGGTCCAGGCGGACTGGTAGGCGCCGACGTGTTCCAGGTTGTACCAGAGGAGGGCGCCGGACCCCAGGAACAGCAGCGCGCCCAGGCCGAAGGCGCCCAGCACGCCGGGGCTCAGGCGCTGGCGCGCCAGCTGCAGGCGCTCGCGGAAGCTGTCGGACACGCCGCGCGGCCACAACACCACTGCCGCCGCCAGCAGCACCAGCGCAGCGCCGCCCCAGTACACCAGCAGTGCGCGCTGCAGGGCCAGGTAGTGGCCGAAACCGTTCATCGCCGAATAGGTCACATCCGGCAGTGCGCCGTACAGCAGCATCGGGTGGTCGAGGCCGAGCGAGCCGAGGGTGATGCTGGCGATGTAGTACAGCACCAGCACGAAGTAGCCGAGGTATTTGTGGTTCAGGATCGCCTGCACCGCGATCGCCAGCACCGCGAGCAGGGCGTACTTGGGCAGCAGGACGCCGAACAGGGTGAGCAGATAGAGGCCGGGCTCCAGCGCCACGTAGCCGCGGGACAGCTGGATCAGCATCCCGCACACCATCGCCACCAGCAGCAGCACGGCCTGCAGGCCGACCAGGGCCAGGGTCTTGGCCGCCAGCGGCAGCCAGCTCGGCACCGGCAGCGCGTCCAGCATCAGCGACATGCGCGCTTCGCGCTCGCGCCAGACCATCTCGCCGGCATAAAAGGTGGTGACGATCAGCAGGAACAGCGCGAAGACGTCGCGCACCAGTTCCAGCACCATGTAGGTGACCGGATAGGTCTTGGTGCCGAAGATGGCGCCCAGGTCGAGCGAGCTGACCACCAGCACCAGCACGCCGGCCAGCGCGATGACGGCGAAGTAGATGTTCTTGACCGATTCGCGCAGGTCGAGCCAGGCCGATTTGACGAGCAGGAAGCTGAGGCGGCGCGCCACGAAGTCCGGCGCCTCCTTCGTGCCGCCCGCCGGCTGGGAATAGGGAGTCGCCGCGGTCTCGCCTTCGCCGCGTGCGGCCGCACGCCGGGTGGCGGGGCTGGAGATGAAGCTGAAGCGCCAGTAACCGAGCAAGAGCACAATTAACGCGAACGCCGACCAGATCAGGCGGTTCGCCAGGTAGACGCCCTCGAAAGGGATCATGCGCGCATTGCGCTCGGCGATGGTCCAGTACTCGGTCAGGCGGATCAGGGCGGTGGTGCCGAAGGGATCGATCAGCGCCGCCAGGGTCTTGTAATCGAGGTCGCGCGCCAGCGAGGGCGCGACCAGGTAGCCGATCATCATCACCACGCCGGCCACGTACACCGGCAGCATGCGCCGCGTCAGGGCCGCCAGCACGAAGAAGATGGCGCCGAAGATGAACAAATTCGGCAGCAGCGTCAGGAAGTAGGGCTGCAGGTAGGCCAGCGCCTTGAAGGCGCCCACGCGCGAAGGATCGACCCCGGGCAGCAGGGCGCCCAGCAGGTTGCCCAGCACGATGGAGGCGAACACCACCGCCAGCGTGGCCAGCGCGCCCAGGTAGCGCCCGAACACGTAGGCGTGCTTGGGGATGGGTGCGCTGAAGAAGAAGTGATGGGTTTCGTATTCGAAGTCCTGCTGCACCGAGCGGCCCATCACGGCGGCCGCCACCACGATGCCGAAGCAGCCGAGGAAGGCCGAGGACAGGGCCACCTGGCGCGGGCCGTTGACCAGCACCCGGCCGCCGAAGGAGATCGTGAAGTCCTTGAAGGCGCCGCCGGCGGCCGCCACCCACAGCATGGCCAGGGCCAGGAAGGCGAAGAAGTAGATCCAGGTGGACAGCAGTTTCAGGCGCTGCCGTGCTTCGAACAGCGCGATGGCGTAAAGCGCGCGCATGGTATCAGCAGTTCCCTGCGAGAGCGTTGTGGCGGCCGGCGATGGTGGCGAAATAGACGTCTTCGAGGGTCGGGTGGATCGGCTCGAAATCGTCGCCCGGATAGCGCTCCGCATACACGTGAATCATCGGGCGTCCGCTCAGCAGGCGCGTGGAGATGACGGTGTGGCGCTTCTGGAAGGCGAGCAGTTCCGGCTTGTTGACGAAGCGGGCCCAGATCTTCCCCTCGATGCCTTCGATGAGCTTTGCCGGCTCGCCGCACAGCAGCACGTGGCCCTTGTTGATGATCGCCATGTTCGCGCACAGGTCGGCGACGTCGGACACGATGTGGGTCGACAGGATCACGGTCTTGTCCTGGCCGATGTCGGACAGCAGGTTATGGAAGCGCACCCGCTCCTGCGGGTCGAGGCCGGCGGTCGGCTCGTCGACGATGATCAGCTGCGGGTCGCCCAGCAGCGCCTGGGCGATGCCGAAGCGCTGCTTCATGCCGCCCGAGAAGGTGCCGAGGCGCTGGTCGCGCACCTCGAACAGGTTGGTTTGCTGGAGCAGGCCGTCGACGACTTCGCGGCGCCGCGCGCGGTTCGCCAGGCCCTTCAACTGCGCAAAGTGGTCGAGCAGTTCGTAAGCAGTCACTTTCGGGTAAACGCCGAAATCCTGCGGCAGGTAGCCGAGCAGGCGGCGCACTTCGTCCTTTTCGTCGAGGACGTCGATATCGTCCAGGAACACGGAACCGGAATCGCATTCCTGCAAGGTCGCGAGGATCCGCATCAGGGTCGATTTGCCGGCGCCGTTCGGCCCGAGCAGGCCGAACATCCCGGGCGGGATGCGCAGCGTGACCCCGTCCAGCGCCACCACGCCGTTGGCGTAGGTCTTGGACAGATGGCGGATTTCTAATTCCATAGTGAGAATCTACGTACTTTGATGACTATTGCATTGTATTAAAAATGAGCTGCGGGGGCAGAGCCCATGCGACACACGGCAGTTTCACCGGCCCAGAGTGCAAAAATGCGGCATTGAGGCGCAGCGGAAACAGCACTCCAGCATACGCCAGCGAAAAATCCCTGTCTAGTTTGACAACTTCCTTTCGCTGCCTGGATGGGGGTATAGTTGCTTCCATGGATACCATCATCAAGGACAAGATCCTGGCCGTGAGCCGCCAGGGCCGCACCCGCATCGAGGCGACCGACTGGTTCCGCGTCGCCACCGGGCTGCATTACCTGGCCGGGCTGATGACCAAGGAGGCGATCGATTTCGCGAAGGTCGACCGCGAATACAACCGCTTCGTCTACCAGAGCATCGGCGGCGGCCACACCATCACCAGCATCCTGCAGTTCATGAGCGGGGAGAAGGTGCTGCCGACCCTGCAGTCGCCGCGCTTCATGGCGGTGTTCGGCGAGAGCTGCCCCGAGGTGCCGGCCGATTCGATTCCGTTCCTGCTGGAGCTGAACCTGGGGGTGGCGAAGAACATCTCGAAGCTGGAGGTGGCGGGGCCGGTGCACGACTGGCTGCAGCGGCAGAAAGGCGGCACGATATAATAAGGCCATGGAAAAGCTCACCCGCGACATCAACCCTCTCGACAACCTGATCGCCGGCTTCGACCGCGCCCTGCGCGTGGTCGGCGGCGTGGCCAAGGCTTCGCGTCCGAACCCCGGCGCCGCGGCGCGCGACTGCGAATTGAACGACCAGGAGGCGCGCCACAGCGCGGGCCTGATGCGCGTGAACCACGTCGGCGAAGTCTGCGCCCAGGCCCTGTACGACTCGCAGGCGCGCTACGCCGGCAGCCCGGCGATGCGCGCGCAGTTCGAGGAAGCCGGACGCGAAGAACAGGACCACCTTGCCTGGACCGCCGAGCGCCTGGCCGAACTGGGCTCCCAGCCCAGCCTCCTGAATCCGCTGTGGTATGCCGGCGCCTACGCCTTGGGTACCGTGGCCGCGCGCCTGGGCGACCCGCAGAGCCTGGGCTTCGTGGTGGAGACCGAGCGCCAGGTGGAGGCCCACCTGAACAGCCACCTCGACAAGCTGCCGCCGCAGGACGGCAAATCGCGCGCGATCGTCGAGCAGATGCGCGTCGACGAGATCGAGCACGGCGCGAAGGCGCAGGCGATGGGCGCGGCCGAGATGCCGCTGCCGGTGAAGATGGCGATGCAGGCCATGTCCAAGGTCATGACCACCACCGCGTATTACATCTGAATTGATCGAATATTCGCGTGGGCACGGGTGCCCACCCTACCGGTATGACATAGGGTGGGCTCCCCGTGCCCACGTTGATTTTACGCCTCGATAATTTCAAACGAGTGCGTAATTTCCGCCGTCCTGGCCAGCATGATCGAAGCCGAGCAGTACTTGTCATGCGACAGGCTGACCGCCCGCTCCACCGCCGCCGGCTTCAGGTTCCTGCCGCTGACGATGAAGTGGAAGTGGATCTTGGTGAACACCTTCGGATCGCTGTCGGCGCGCTCGGCCTTCAGGCTCACCTCGCAGCCGCGCACGTCTTCGCGGCCGCGCTTCAGGATCAGCACCACGTCATAGGCGGTGCAGCCGCCGGTGCCCAGTAACACCATCTCCATCGGGCGCGGCGCCAGGTTGTGGCCGCCGCCTTCCGGCGCGCCGTCCATGCTGACCATGTGGCCCGAGCCGGTTTCGGCCCGGAAGCTCATCCCCGACGGGCCGTTCCAGCTGACTTTGACTTCCATTCATCTCTCCGTTGCGTAAAAGGCCGTCTATTCTAAGCCTTACACGGCCAGCACGTAGCGCTCGCTCTTCATGCGCCAGCTGGCGAAGCCGACCGCCAGCAGGGCCACCAACGCCGAGCAGGAAAAGGTCATCACGAAGGGCAGGATGCCGACGTCGCCCTTGGTCATCTCGCGCAGCAGGGTCTGGTTCGACAGCATCGGCACCATGTACATCCAGGTGGCGGTCTTCAGCTCCATCATCGACACCACCACGCCCGGAATCAGCGGCACCAGGGTCACGAAACTGAGCACGCTCTGGGCTTCCTTGAAGGACTTGGCGTTCATCGCCAGGGCCACCTGCATGCCGGAGGCGAACAGGCACAGCGGGATGGTGGCGACGATCAGCAGCGCCAGGTCGCCCCAGTTCAGGCTCCAGGACATGCCGATCTCCTCCAACGGCAGCCAGGACAGGATCGCATGCGCCAGCGCCAGCTCGAGGGTGATGCCGGCGATCGCCAGGCAGCCCGCGGTGAGCCATTTGCCGACCACCAGCTCCCAGGCCCTGGCCGGCTGCGCCATCAGCACTTCCATCGAGCGGCGTTCGCGCTCGCCGGCGGTGCTGTCGACCGCGGTCGACATGCCGCAGATGAAGACCGGCAGGAACAGGATACCGAGCAGGCTGCCGATCAGGCCCGCGGAGCGCGAGGCGTTGGTGCCGGTGTCGAAGCGCTGTACCTGGATCGGCGCCAGCGTGGCCGGCGAGACCCCGTGCGCCAGCAGGCGCGCGCCGGCGACGTTGGCGCTATAGGCTTCCAGCACGTCCTCGACCTCGCGGCGGCGCTTGCCGCTTTCGTCGGACGAATCGAACCACAGCTCGATGCGCGCGGGACGCATCGCCGCGTAGTTCTCGGTGAACTTGTCCGACACGCGCAGCACCACCGGATAGGTGCGCGCCTGCAGCAGCTTCGTGATGCCTTCTTCGTCGAGCGGGGCCTGGTTCTTGACGTTGATGTTGCGCTGCTTGAGCTGGGACATCAGCGTGGGCGCCTGGCTGGCGCCGATCACGGCGATCTCGACGCCGTCGCGTTCCGGCTTGGTGGCGCGGTTGATGCTCTGGTTGAGCAGGTAGCCGATCATCACCGGGTACATCACCGTGAACAGCGCCAGCAGGCCGAGGGTGCGCTTGTCGCGCAGCGCCTCGCGCAGCTCTTTCAAAAACACGATCAAGAACTTGGGTTTCATGCGGCGATTCCTTCTTCGGTGCCGACCAGGCTGACGAAGGCGTCTTCCAGGTTGGCGATGCCGGTGCGGCGGCACAGTTCTTCGGGCGAGCCCTGGGCCACCGTATGGCCCTTGGCGATGACGACCACGTCGTCGCACAGGTGGGTCACTTCCTGCATCACGTGGGTGGCCATGATCACGCAGCAGCCTTCGGCGCGCAGGCTGGCGAGGGCGCGGCGCAGCGCGCGCGTGCTCATCACATCCAGGCCGCGGCTCGGTTCGTCCAGCAGCAGGTGGCGCGGACGGTGCAGCAGCGTGCGCGCCAGCGCGACCTTGATGCGCTGGCCCTGCGAGAAGCCCTTGGCGCGGCGCTCCAGGATGTCGTCCATCTGCAGCAGCTCGGCCACTTCGTCGATGCGCTGGCGCAGCGGCGCGCCGCCCATGCCGTTCAGCTCACCGAAGTAGGCCAGGTACTCGCGCGTGCTGAGGCGCTCGTAGAGCCCGAACTGGTCGGTCAGGAAGCCGATGTTGCGGCGTACCGCCAGCGGGTCCTTTTCCGGATCGACGCCGTCGATGGCGATGCTGCCGTGGTCGCGCCGCAAGAGGCCGACCAGGGTGCGCAGCAGGGTGGTCTTGCCGGCGCCGTTGGGGCCGAGCAGGGCGGTGATCTGGCCGTCGCGCGCGGAAAAGCTCACGCCGCCGAGCGCCTGCACGGCGCCGAATTGTTTGCGTACTTCCTGGACTTCTATCATGGCGAACTCGATTCAGGGTTGCGGCCCGGCGCTGCCGAGCTGGAAGGTCGGGGCCGGGATCTCGGACAGGCATTTCGCATCCAGCGGGCTGCCCGGGCGGTCGAGGAAATCGCGCAGCAGGCGCGGCGCGCAGCCCAGCTGCGAGACGCCGTGGCCGGCATTCGCCACCACCAGCTGCTGGGCGTTGCGCATGCGGCGCGCGGCGCTTTCGGCGCGGCGCGGCGGCGTGACGGGATCGAGGGCGCCGGACAGCAGCAGGGCCGGGGCCTGGATCACGGCCGGCTCGGCATACGGCACCGCCGGCACCTTGATCGTCTTGCACAGGTTCGGAATGCGGTCGGCCAGCGGGCGCGTGAGCATCGAAGCGTCTTCCTTCATCAGCGCGGGCGTCATGCGCGGCACGTCTTCCGCGCAGACCACGGCCAGGTGCAGCAGGATGGCGCTGGAGGCGTCGCTGGCGAAGTCGCCGGCGATGTTGTGGCGCGCGATGAAGGGTTCCCAGCGGCCTTGATAAGCGCTGTGCAGCAGGAAGGGCAGGCGGCGCGCGTCGGCCGGCGAATACAGGATGTTGTGCACGGTGCCGAAGAAGCGCGGGCCGGTCATGGTGAAGGTCACCGGCTGCGCCGTGCGCGGATCGGCGATCGCCAGCTTCAGGCCGGCCTCGGCGCGCGCGGCCAGCGTGTCCCATTCCGCGCGCAGGTTCGGGTAGGCCTTGTGGCAGGCGGCGTCGGCATCGCATTGGGCGAACAGCTTGTCGAGCGCGGCCTGGCCGTCGCGGCCGCCGGCCGGGATCACCTGCTCGGGCGCGGCGACGCCGTCCAGCACCAGCGAACGCACGCTGTCCGGGAAGGCGCGCGCATAGGCCTGGCCGAGGCGGGTGCCGTAGGAGCCGCCCCAGACGTTGATCTTGCCGTAGCCGAGAGCCTTGCGTACCTGTTCGATGTCGCGCGCCGCCGCCGCGGTGGTGTAGGCGGCGAAGGGGATGTTTTTGCTCGCGATACAGCTGCGCAGCGCCACTTCGATCTCGGAGTCGCTCAGCAGCTCCTCGTTCGGCGGGCTCTCGCAATCGAGCTTGCCGGACAGGCCGGTGCCGCGCTGGTCGATGAAGACGATGTCGCGGGTCGCGCGCACGCGCTTGAAGGCGGCCGACAGCAGCATCAGCACGTCGCTGCCGGCCTGGCCGGGACCGCCGGCCAGCACGAACAGCGGATCGGGGCGCGCCGATTCGCGGAAGGCCGGGGCCACGGTCACGTGCAGCTTGAGGGTGTCGGCGTTCGGTTTGGCGTAGTCGAGCGGGACCGGGACGGACAGGCAGCGCAGCGCTTCCTCGGCGCCGGGCAGGTGGCAGCTGCGGGCAGCGGGTTTATCGGCGGCGGCCGCTGCCAGGTCCGGAGCGACGGGAGCGGCGAGCGCTGACGCCGACCAAAGCAGGGCGAGCAAAGCGGGCAGGACGGGACGGATTTTCACATGGTCTCCTCTTCGATGTTGACCATACTAAATTGCTATTCTTTTCACGGTCAATCAAAAAGTTGCAAATATGCATTGAATTGCGAGTCTGGGCGAGCGGGTCTGCGGCAGCGTGTGTTCTCCCCAGAGGCGACTTGACGCGAGAGGCTGAGATCCGCTATGATCGTGGGCTTTCCATTTGCTCAGGAAAAGACAACAAGGCCGAGTCCGCAGTTTCATTTGCGGAACCACCATTTGAGCATTTACACCTATATATAGGAAGTCAACATGAAAACTTTTTCCGCTAAGGGCCATGAAGTCCAGCGCGATTGGTACGTGATTGACGCGACGGACAAAGTCCTCGGACGTGTTGCCAGCGAAGTGGCACGCCGACTGCGCGGCAAACACAAACCGGAATTTACTCCGCACGTCGACACCGGTGACTTTATCGTCGTCGTCAACGCAGGCAAGCTGCGCGTGACCGGCACCAAGGCCACCGCCAAGACCTACTACCGTCACTCGGGCTACCCGGGCGGTATCTACGAAACCAACTTCCTGAAAATGCAACAGCGCTTCCCGGGCCGTGCCCTGGAAAAAGCTGTCAAAGGCATGCTGCCGAAGGGCCCGCTGGGCTACGCAATGATCAAGAAGCTGAAGGTCTACGCGGAAGCAACCCACCCGCACGCCGCCCAGCAACCGCAAGCACTCGAATTCTAAGGAACTGACATGATCGGTAACTACAACTACGGCACCGGCCGTCGCAAGAGTGCAGTCGCCCGCGTCTTCATCAAGGCAGGCACCGGCCAGATCATCGTGAACGGCAAACCGGCCGCCGAGTACTTCTCGCGCGAAACCGGCCTGATGGTCATCCGTCAGCCGCTGGAACTGACCGGCAACGTCGAGCGTTTCGACATCAAGGTCAACGTGCATGGCGGCGGCGAGTCCGGCCAGGCAGGTGCAGTGCGCCACGGCATCACCCGTGCACTGATCGACTACGACGCAGGCCTCAAGGGCGACCTGGCACGTGCCGGTTTCGTCACCCGTGACGCCCGTGAAGTCGAGCGTAAGAAAGTTGGTCTGCGCAAAGCACGTCGCGCAAAGCAATTCTCGAAGCGTTAATTGGATCTGCAGCGCCTCTGCGCTGCTTTCCGGAAGAAGCCGCCCGCTGCAAAGCCGGCGGCTTTTTTGTTGTTTATCAAACCGGGGTCAGAGCCCGATTTTTGGCAATGTCCTTTCGGCTCTTTCCAAAATCGGGGCTCTGACCCCGGTTTGATTTTGCGCAGACGGGGCAGGGTCGCGGCGACGCTGCTAAAATTGCACCCTCAGCCTTGCTGGCACTTATTTACTTACGAAGGAAAGAACATGATCAAAGTTGGCATCGTTGGTGGTACCGGTTACACGGGCGTGGAGTTGTTGCGCCTGCTGTCAGCCCATCCCGAGGTGCAGCTGACCGCCATCACCTCGCGCAAGGAAGACGGCCTGCCGGTGGCGGACATGTTCCCCTCGCTGCGCGGCCACGTCGACCTGGCCTTCTCGAGCCCGGACAAGGCCGACCTGAGCAAATGCGACGTGGTGTTCTTCGCCACCCCGCACGGCGTCGCCATGGCCCAGGCGCCGGCGCTGCTGGCCGCCGGCGTGAAGGTCATCGACCTGGCCGCCGACTTCCGCCTGAAGGACCGCGCCGCCTTCGAGAAGTGGTACAAGATGGAGCACACCGCCCCCGAGCTGATCGAGGAAGCCGTGTACGGCCTGCCTGAACTGAACCGCGACGACATCAAGAAGGCGCGCCTGATCGCCAATCCAGGCTGCTACCCGACCACCATGCAGCTGGGCTTTACCCCGCTGCTGAAGGCCGGCCTGATCGACGCCGGCAACCTGATCGCCGACAGCAAGTCGGGCGTCTCGGGCGCCGGCCGCAAGGCCGAGATCGGCACCCTGTTCTCGGAAGCCAGCGACAACTTCAAGGCCTACGGCGTGGCCGGCCACCGCCACACCCCGGAGACCTCGGCCCAGCTGCAGCGCTACACCGAGCAGAAAGTCGGCCTGATCTTCACGCCCCACCTGGTGCCGATGATCCGCGGCATGCATTCGACCCTGTACGCGCGCCTGACGAAGGACATCGACAACGCCGCCCTGCAGGCCCTGTTCGAAGACGCTTACCGCGACGAACCCTTCGTCGACGTGATGCCCTTCGGCTCGCACCCGGAAACCCGCTCGACCCGCGGCTCGAACATGCTGCGCATCGCGCTGCACCGTCCGGACGGCGGCGACACCGTGGTGATCCTGGTGGTCCAGGACAACCTGGTCAAGGGCGCCGCCGGCCAGGCCGTGCAGTGCATGAACCTGATGTTCGGCGTGCCGGAAAACATGGGCCTGCAGCAGGTCGCACTGCTGCCCTGATGCCCGGCCAGGGCGACCCGCCCGGGGTCGCCTCTCCCTCGCAAGGGTTGCTGACAAGATGCAGATCAAGGCAGCAGGTGTTGAGCACGGTAAATTGACCTGTGCAATGCCGTGCCTGGCAACGCATCACTACGCGAGGGGACTACCATGTTCGGTCGTAATGCAAAAAGCGAAATCGATAGCCTGATCGGCATTTCCGCGCGCATCGAAGGCGACCTGGTATTCACCGGCGGCCTGCGCATCGACGGCGAGGTGCATGGCAACGTGATCGCCGGCGGCGAAGCCGACAGCGTCCTGATCGTCTCCGAGCACGCCCGCATCGAGGGCGAAGTACGCTGCGCCAACCTGGTCGTCAACGGCTATATCGCCGGCACGGTCCGTTCGACGGAACTGCTTGAATTACAGCCGAAAGGCCGCATACATGGGGATGTCCATTACCGCCTGCTGGAAATGCACGGCGGCGCCCTGGTGACGGGAAAGCTGACCCACGAAGCCGCCCCGATCCCGGCCGCCGAGCCGGTGTTTCATTTAGGTGTAACAGCGGAAGGGGCATCAGCATGACTGGCGCCAACCGTCTATAATGGACGAAATCCGAATTCAATCAGGAGTTTATCCATGACCGCAATCGCCGAATTGCATCGCTCGCAAGAGCAGGACGCCATGCCGTCGCCCATCAATTTCACCGATAGCGCGGCGCAGAAGGTCGCCCAGCTGATCGAAGAAGAAGGCAATCCCGACCTGAAGCTGCGCGTGTTCGTGCAGGGTGGCGGCTGCTCCGGCTTCCAGTATGGTTTCACCTTCGACGAGATCATGAACGACGATGACACCGCGATGGAAAAGAACGGCGTCACCCTGCTGATCGACTCGATGAGCTACCAGTACCTGCTCGGCGCGGAAATCGACTACAAGGACGACCTCGAAGGCGCCCAGTTCGTGATCAAGAACCCGAACGCGACTTCGACTTGCGGCTGCGGTTCGTCGTTCTCGGCGTAATTGTTCCTGCTGTAGCAAAAAGGCCGCCTGGCATTGCCGGCGGCCTTTTGCATTTTGCGGTGGATCGTGGGCACGGGGTGCCTACCCTACGGTCGCGCTTGGTAGGTGGGCTCCCCGAGCCCACGTGCAGTTCAAGCAGGATACAGCGCCCCCAGAACGCGTAATCCCGCCGCCCCGGTCACCGCCGGCAAATTCCCCGGCTTGCGCCGCGTGAACTGGTAGCCCAGCCAGGCAAAAGCCAGCGCCTCCACCCGATTCGGCGCCACGCCCAGTTCCTCGGTCGACTTGACCGGGATCCCGCCGCCCAACGCCGTTTCGATGTCGCGCAGCAGCACGCCGTTGTAGGCGCCGCCGCCGCACACGTAGACCGCCTGGGCCGGCTTGTCCACCGTTTCGGCGGCAATCGCGCGCGCGAGCGAGACCGCCGTCAGCCGCGTCAGGGTCGCCTGCACGTCGGCCGGCGCCAGGCCGGGACGCTGCGCCAGCTTCCCATCCAGCCATTCTGCATGGAACAGGTCGCGGCCCGTGCTCTTGGGCGGCGGCTGGCGGAAGTAGGACTCGTCCAGCAGAATCTCCAGCAATTGCTCGTCGACCTTGCCGGACGCCGCAAAGGCGCCGTCCTCGTCATACGCCTTGCCGGTGTGGCGCGCAACCCACAAATCCATCAGCACGTTGCCCGGCCCGGTGTCATAGCCGCTCACGCGGCCGTCGCCGTGCAGCACGCTGATGTTGCCGATGCCGCCGATGTTCACCACCACCCGCACCGTGTTCGGCTTGCCGAAGCGGGCCTCGTGGAAGGCCGGCACCAGCGGCGCGCCCTGGCCGCCGGCGGCGATGTCGCGGGTGCGGAAGTCGGCGATCACGTCGACGCCCGTCAGCTCCGCCAGCAGGGCCGGATTATTGGTCTGGCGCGTAAAACCCAGTTCCGGGCGGTGGCGGATGGTCTGGCCATGCACGGCGACGGCGCGCACCGGTCCTGGCGCCTGGGCCAGCAACTGCTGCACGC
Source organism: Massilia aerilata (assembly GCF_042656905.1). Classification (NCBI taxonomy): domain Bacteria; kingdom Pseudomonadati; phylum Pseudomonadota; class Betaproteobacteria; order Burkholderiales; family Oxalobacteraceae; genus Massilia; species Massilia aerilata. Next base: position 503,500 of record NZ_JBHSMZ010000016.1, on the reverse strand, counting down.
AGTCGGCGTAGCAGCGGGCGAGGGCGTTGGCGGCCAGGGCCTCGCGCTCGAGTTCGTTCTCGCTGGCGGCCTGCAGGGCCATCAGTTCGCTGCGCAGGGTGGCGGGGAAGGGCGTGAAGGCGGCTTGCAGGGTGCGGATGCCGCGGCCGGAAAAGTCGGCCAGCACGCCATCGACGCCGTCCAGGCTGGTGCCGGACATTAAACCAATATAGAGAGAGGAAGCGGGCATAAACTACTTATGATCAGATGGGGTCAGACCCCACCCGTTAAAACCGGGGTCTGACCCTCATGGCTAAAATAAAAAACGCCTTGCACTCTTCAGTGCAAGGCGCCTTATTCTATCTGCAATTCGGCTGGATCTTAACGGGCAGCCATCGCGTTACCGGCCGGATTCAGCAGCGAGAAGCGGTGCGACATCTCGACGGCGGCGGTGGTGCGGAAGCGCGACAGTTCGCCCGAAGTCAGCGGCTGCTGCTGCAGGTTCTTCTGCGCCATCGGGTCGATGGCGTTGCCGCCGACGCGGAATTCATAGTGCAGGTGGGGGCCGGTTGCCCAGCCGGTGGCGCCGACGTAGCCGATCACGTCGCCCTGGTGGACCTTCTGGCCCTTGCGCATGCCGCTGGCAAAGCGGCTCATGTGGCCGTAGGCGGTGCTGTAGTTGGACCAGTGCTTGAGCACGACCATGTTGCCGTAGCCATTCGACACGCCGGCAAAGTCCACGGTGCCATCGCCCGCGGCGCGGATCGGGGTGCCCATCGGGGCCGCCATGTCGATGCCCTTGTGCGCTTTCCAGACGTTGAACACCGGGTGCACGCGCATCGAGAAGCCCGAGGAGATGCGGGTGAAGGCGACCGGCGACTTCAGGAAGGCTTTCTTCAGCGACTTGCCGTCCAGGCTGTAGTAGCCGCCCTGGTGGGTTTGCGGGTCTTCGTACCAGACCGACTGGTAAGCCACGCCGCGGTTGACGAATTCGCCGGCCAGCACGCGGCCGGTGCGGACCAGTTCGCCATCCTGGTAGAAGGTTTCGTAGACGACGTTGAAACGGTCGCCGCGCTTCAGGTCGCCGCGGAAGTCGATGCTGGTCGAGAACATCTCGATGATCTGGTTGACCACCGAATCCGGGATCTGGCCGCCGTCGACGCTGGCGTCGGTGGCGGCGTAGAGCGAGGAGGTGATTTCGCGCGAACGCATTTCAACGCGACGCTCGAGCTCGGCCGGGGCCTTGCTGACGACGAATTTGTCGCCTTTACGCATCACGGTGACGGTGTTGAACTCATCCTTGTTCACGGCGATGGTCGCGCGCAGCGACAGCATCAGGCCGTTTTCGTCGGTTTCAGCCTGGATGCGCTTGCCGGTCTTGAGGCCCAGGATGCTGCGCGCCAGCTTGTCGCTGCGCACGAAAGCGGCTGCCTGCTGGTCGTCGATGCCGAGGCGGGTGAAGACGGAGCCGAGGGAGTCGCCCGGACGGATGCGTTCTTCGTGGATGAATTGCTGCTGGTCTTGCTGAAGGGCCGCGATCTGGTCCGCCAGGTTCGGCAGCTGCAGGTCCTGGGCGATGGATTTGACGGGGATGTCGGCGGCGTCCGGCGCGATCGGGGCGACTGCGGTCGCACCGAAGGCACACAGTGCCAGGGCGGCTGCGCCGCCTGCAAGGATACGGGTTTTACGGCTCGTTTCCGCGAGACCGAACCAGCGCTTGCCAGTGATTTTCTGTATTGGGTTCATGCAATCAGTTAAAATTTACCGCTTCACTGTCCCAAGACGAACGCTTTTATTTTTTGTTTTCTTACTTGTTGTCTGTGAAACTTTTCATGCGGCAAGATTGACGGGATCGCGAATTATATCAAAATACGGGGTCCTACAACCGTTTTAGCCATATTCCTACAAGAATTTTATGACTTCCTCCGAGCTTTCTGGTAATGCCAAAACTGCAACTTCCGCCGGGGCCGCGCCTCTTCCCTTGAGCGCGGCCGTCCAGGAAGCCCTTGCGATCGCCAAACGCGGCGTCGACGAACTGCTGATCGAGAGCGAATTCGCGCAGAAGCTGGCGCGCTCCGAGCAGAGCGGCACGCCGCTGCGCATCAAGCTGGGCCTGGACCCGACCGCGCCCGACCTGCACCTGGGCCACACCGTGGTGCTGAACAAGCTGCGCCAGCTGCAGGACCTGGGCCACCAGGTGATCTTCCTGATCGGCGATTTCACCTCGATGATCGGCGACCCGTCGGGCCGCAACGTGACCCGTCCGCCGCTGACCCGCGAGCAGATCGAGACCAATGCGCAGACCTATTTCAAGCAGGCCTCGCTGGTGCTCGATCCGGCGCGCACCGAAATCCGCTACAACTCCGAGTGGTGCGACCCGCTGGGCGCGCGCGGCATGATCCAGCTGGCCTCGCGCTACACCGTGGCGCGCATGATGGAGCGCGACGACTTCACCAAGCGCTACAAGAGTGGGACCCCGATCTCGGTCCACGAGTTCCTGTATCCGCTCATGCAAGGCTATGATTCGGTCGCTTTGAAAGCTGACCTTGAGCTAGGTGGAACGGATCAGAAATTTAACCTGCTTGTTGGCCGCGAGCTACAGAAAGACTACGGGCAAGAGCCGCAGTGCATTCTGACCATGCCGCTGCTCGAAGGCCTGGACGGCGTCGAAAAGATGTCGAAGTCCAAGAACAACTACATCGGCATCACCGAGCCGGCCAACACCATGTTCGCCAAGCTGATGAGCATCTCGGACGTGATGATGTGGAAGTACTACGAGCTGCTGTCCTTCCGCTCGATCCAGGACCTGGCCGCGCTGCGCGCCGAAGTCGAAGGCGGCCGCAACCCGCGCGACGCCAAGGTCGCGCTGGCCCAGGAAATCGTGGCGCGCTTCCACTCGCAGCAGGCGGCCGAGGACGCCCTGGCCGACTTCGTCAACCGCTCCAAGGGCGGCATCCCGGACGACGTGCCGGAAGTCAGCCTGTCCGGCGCTCCGCTGGGCCTGGCGCAGCTGCTGAAGGCCGCCAACCTGTGCGCCTCGTCGTCGGAAGCGATGCGCATGATCGACCAGGGCGGTGTGCGCATCGACGGCACGGTGGTGTCCGACAAGGCGCTGCAGGTCCAGGCCGGCACCTTCGTGCTGCAGGTCGGCAAGCGCAAGTTCGCCCGCGTGACCCTGACCGCGGCATGATCGGCCTGCTGCAGCGGGTCACCCAGGCCAGCGTGGTCGTCGATGGCGAAACCATCGGCGCCATCGGGCACGGCCTGATGGTGCTGGTCTGCGCCGAAAAAGGCGATACCGCGCGCGAAGCCGATGCGCTGCTGAGCAAACTGCTGGGCTACCGCGTGTTTTCGGACGAGGCCGGCAAGATGAACCGCAGCGTCACCGACGTGCAAGGCGGCCTGCTGCTGGTGCCGCAGTTCACGCTGGCGGCCGACACCCGCTCCGGGACCCGGCCGTCGTTCTCGCCGGCCGCCGCGCCGGAAGACGGGCGCCGGCTGTTCGAGCATGTCGTGCGCCAGGCGCGCGAGCGACACGGTAATGTCGAGACCGGCCGCTTTGGCGCGGACATGCAGGTGTCGCTGACGAACGACGGCCCAGTCACTTTCTGGCTTCGTATTGATCCACCCAAGGTGTCAAGCTGAAACTGCGGCGCCTTGCGCTGGTCAATGTAATCAGGAGCGTCGAACAAAGCCTGCAAGGCCGGCATGCCGGCTTTGTTCGGCGCTCGGCGAGAATGGAGGTGGGGCCATGAAAATCTGGAGCGATTCCTTTACCGAAGGCGGTCCGATACCGCCGCGCTGTGCGTTCGCCGAGATCGATCCCGGCAGCCACATCAAGCTGTCGAGCAATCGCAGCCCCCATATCGCCTGGGACGAGGTGCCGGCCGGCGCCGAGTCGCTGGTGCTGCTGTGCCACGACCTCGACGTGCCGACCGACGGCGAAAACGTCAACCGTGAAGGCCGCACGGTGCCGGACGCGCTGGCGCGCACCGACTTCTATCACTGGTCGCTGGTGGACATCCCGGTGGTCCTCGATGCCTTTGCCGAGGGCATGTTCTCGGACATGGTGACCCCGGGCGGCAAGAGCGGCCCGCTGGTGCCGTTTACGATCAAGAACGGCACCGAGCACCAGTTGCGCCACGGCGTCAACGATTACACCGGCTGGTTCGCCAACGATCCGGACATGGCCGGCGAATACTATGGCTACGACGGACCCTGTCCGCCCTGGAACGACGAGCGGGTGCACACCTACGTGTTCACGCTGTACGCCCTCGACATCCCGCGCCTGCCGCTGGAAGGGCGGTTCACGGGCAAGGAGGCGAGCCTCGCCATCATGGGCCACATCCTGGACGAAGCCCGCATCTTCGGCGTGTATTCGCTGAACCCGGAAATCGCCGCCACCCTCATCGACAAGTAAAAGTAGAAAATTTGAAGATCATCCTGATCCGCCATGGGGAAACCGCATGGAATGCTGAACGCCGCCTGCAGGGCCACCTCGACATCGCATTGAACGCGGAGGGCGAACGCCAGGCCCGGCTGCTGGCCGAGGCGCTGGCGCCCGAGCATATCGACCTGATCGTCTCCAGCGACCTGGGACGGGCGCGCCAGACCGCCCAGGCTGTGGCCACGCCGCGCAATATGCCGGTGATGCTCGAGCCTGGCTTGCGCGAACGCTGCTACGGCGGCTTCGAAGGCCTGTTGTACAGCGAGATCGAGCGGCGCTTCCCGGCCGAATTCGCGGCCTGGCAGGCGCGCGATGTCGATGCAATTTTGCCAAGTGGCAAAAATAGGGGCGAGACTTTCCGCGCCTTTTATACCCGTTCCACCGACGCCATCCTGGCCCTGGCCGCAGCGCATCCGGGCAAGGACATCGCCATGGTCGCCCACGGCGGCGTGCTCGAATGCGCCTACCGGATGGCGCTGGGCCTGCCGCTGGAAACCCCGCGCGACTTCAAGGTCTACAACGCCAGCATCAACCGCTTCCGCCTGGAAGAGGGCAGGCTGGCGCTGGAAAGCTGGGGCGAGGTGGCGCATCTGCGGCCGGCCGTGCTGGACGAGCTCAGCTGACAAACTGCGACACCAAGGTATGTCAGATTTGCAACACACAAAAAGTGTGCTGATAAATTGAGCAGCGGTTCGGGTAAAATAGCGAGTTCCCGTTTTTCTCCTGGTTTTTCTCCCGTGCAAATTGGTCCTTACGCGCTCCGCAATAACGTCTTCGTCGCCCCGATGGCCGGGGTGACCGACCGTCCGTTCCGTCAGCTGTGCAAGAAGCTCGGCGCCGGTTATGCGGTGTCGGAAATGGCGGCCTCGAACCCGCGCCTGTGGGCCAGCGAAAAAAGTGCGCGCCGCACCGACCATGCCGGCGAGATGGAGCCGAAGGCGGTGCAGATCGCCGGCGCGGTCCCGGAAGAACTGGCCGAATGCGCCAAGTTCAACGTCGACCGCGGCGCCCAGATCATCGACATCAACATGGGCTGCCCGGTCAAGAAGGTCTGCAACAACTGGTGCGGCTCGGCCCTGCTGCAGCACGAAGACCTGGTCCAGCGCATCCTCGAAGCCGTGGTGCGCGCGGTGGACGTGCCCGTGACCCTGAAATTCCGCACCGGCTGGGACCGCCAGAACAAGAACGCCCTGAACATCGCGCGCATGGCCGAGCAGGCTGGCATCGCGATGCTGACCCTGCACGGCCGCACCCGTGCCGACGGCTACAAGGGCGATGCCGAATACGACACCATCGCCGCGGTGAAGGCTGCCGTGTCGATTCCGGTGGTGGCGAACGGCGACATCACGACTCCGGAAAAGGCGAAATTCGTGCTCGACCACACGGGCGCCGACGCCGTCATGATCGGGCGCGCGGCGCAGGGCCGTCCGTGGATCTGCCGCGAGATCGACCACTACCTGCGCACCGGAGAATACCTGCCGGCGCCGCTGGTCGACGAAGTGCGCGAGCTGATGAACGAGCACCTGCCGGCCCACTATGCCTTCTACGGCGAATACCTGGGCGTGCGCACCGCGCGCAAGCACATCGGCTGGTATGTCGAAGACCTGCCTGGCGGCGAAGAATTCCGCCAGCGCATGAATCTGCTGGAATCGACCGCCGAGCAGTTGGCGGCCGTGGATGATTTTTTCAAATCGCAACACCGGTTTGGCGAGCGGTTACAATACCGGCCCGCGCAGCTGTCGAGCGAAGCGATCGCAGCGTAATAAATCAGTAAAAAATAACAAAATAAAAAGAATCATCGGAGACGGGGCTGCCAAAAGCGGCACATTAACCAAGGCGAAGTAGCATGAGCAAAGAAAGTATCCAGGAAGTCGTTCAGAAAAGCCTCGAAGATTATTTCAACGACCTGGGCGAGCAAAAACCTTCGAATATCTACGACATGATGCTGCTGACCGTCGAAAAACCGATCCTGCAAGTGGTGATGACGCGCGCCGAAGGCAACCAGTCGCATGCCGCGCAGATGCTGGGCATCAATCGCAATACCTTGCGCAAGAAATTGCAGGAGCACGGGCTGCTGTAAGCGCCGGCGGAGGGGCCGGCGTGCGAGCGTGCGCCGGCCCTGTCCGGCGTAGTGGAAACTCCCTGCTCGTACCGATTTTTATCAACAGGCCTCTCCCATGATCAAACAAGCCCTCATCTCCGTTTCCGATAAAACCGGCGTGCTCGACTTCGCGCGCGCGCTGTCCGCGCTCGGCGTGAACATCCTGTCGACCGGCGGCACCGCCAAGCTGCTGCAGGACAATGGTGTGCCCGTCACTGAAGTCGCCGACTACACCGGTTTCCCGGAAATGCTGGATGGCCGCGTCAAGACCCTGCACCCGAAAGTGCACGGCGGCATCCTGGCACGCCGCGACTTCCCCGAGCATATCGCCAAGCTGGAAGAGCACGGCATCCCGCAGATCGACATGGTGGTGGTCAACCTCTACCCCTTCCAGGCGACCGTCGCCAAGGAAGAGTGCTCGCTGGAGGACGCGATCGAGAACATCGACATCGGCGGCCCGACCATGCTGCGCTCGGCGGCCAAGAACCACCGCGACGTCGTCGTGATCGTCGACCCGGCCGACTACGGTCCGGTGCTGGCGGAGATGAAAGGTACCGGACAGGCTGCCGGCGATGTCGGCTACGACACCAAGTTCCGCCTGGCAAAGAAAGTGTTCGCACACACCGCGCAATACGACAGCGCCATCACCAACTACCTGACCAGCCTGGGCGAGGACAAGCAGCACGCCACCCGCGCCGCCTATCCGCAAACCCTGAACCTGCACTTCGAGAAGGTCCAGGACATGCGCTACGGCGAGAACCCGCACCAGAGCGCCGCTTTCTACCGCGACCTGGCCCCTAGCGCCGGCAGCCTGGCGAATTACCGCCAGCTGCAGGGCAAGGAACTGTCGTACAACAACATCGCCGACGCCGATGCGGCCTGGGAATGCGTCAAGACCATGGGCGGCTTCGAGCAGCCGGCCGGCTGCGTGATCATCAAGCACGCCAATCCTTGCGGCGTGGCGATCGGCGCCGACGCGCTGGACGCCTACCAGCGCGCGCTGAAGACCGATCCGACCTCGGCCTTCGGCGGCATCATCGCCTTCAACGTGCCGGTCGACGGCCGCGCCGCGGAAGCGATCGCCAAGCTGTTCGTCGAAGTCGTGATCGCCCCGGTGTTCACCGCCGAAGCGCGCCAGATCATGGCGGCCAAGCAGAACGTGCGCTTGCTGGAAATCGAATTGGGTGAAGGCCAGAACGCCTTCGACGTCAAGCGCGTCGGCGGCGGCCTGCTGGTGCAGTCGCCGGATGCGAGGAACGTGCTGCCGGCCGACCTGCGCGTCGTCTCGAAGCTGCAGCCGACCCCGCAGCAGATGCAGGACCTGATGTTCGCCTGGCGCGTGGCCAAGTTCGTCAAGTCGAACGCGATCGTGTTCTGCGCCGGCGGCATGACCCTGGGCGTGGGCGCCGGCCAGATGAGCCGCATCGACTCGGCCCGCATCGCCTCGATCAAGGCGCATAACGCCGGCTTGTCGCTGGTCGGTTCGGCGGTGGCGTCGGACGCCTTCTTCCCCTTCCGCGACGGCCTGGACGTGGTGGTCGACGCCGGCGCGACCTGCGTGATCCACCCGGGCGGCTCGATGCGCGACCAGGAAGTGATCGATGCGGCGGATGAGCGTGGCGTGGTGATGCTCTATACTGGTACGCGCCACTTCCGTCACTGATCGACGGTGCATGGTGGGCTCGGGGAGCCCACCCTACGATATCGTGGCGCGTTTGCTAATGACCTGTGTTTTTGCACAGTATTTTTCCCACGAAACAAGCCAGCCGGTATAACATTCGATAATGATTATTCTCGGCATCGACCCGGGCCTGCGCACGACGGGATTCGGGGTCATTGAAAAACACGGTCACCGGCTGCGCTATATCGCGTCCGGCACCATCAAGACCGGCACGGAAGGCGCCTTGCCGCCGCGCCTCAAGATCATCCTGGCCGGCATCAGCGAAGTCGTCGCCACCTATAAACCGGCTTGCGCGGCCATCGAACGCGTCTTCGTCAACGTGAACCCGCAGTCGACCCTGCTGCTCGGCGCGGCGCGCGGCGCGGCCATCACGGCGCTGGTCGGGGCCGACCTGGAGGTGGCGGAATACACGCCGGCCGAGGTCAAGCAGGCCGTGGTCGGCAGCGGCAAGGCCGTGAAAGCCCAGGTCCAGGAAATGGTGGCGCGCCTGCTGAAGCTGCCCGGCCTGCCTGGCTCGGACGCCGCCGACGCCCTCGGCATCGCGATCTGCCACGCCCACGGCATGGATGCGCTGGCGCTGATCGGCGCGCTGTCGCCGGACAAGCAGGGCCTGCACATGCGGCGCGGCCGCCTGGTCTCATCCTGATAAAACAAAGAAAGGTCAACGATGATCGGTCGTCTGTCCGGCGTACTGCTGGAAAAGAATCCCCCGCAAGTGCTCGTGGATTGCCAGGGCGTCGGCTACGAGGTCGACGTGCCGATGGGCACCTTCTATAACCTGCCGCATACCGGCGAGAGAGTGACCCTGTTCACGCACTACGTGGTGCGCGAGGATGCGCACCTGCTGTTCGGCTTCGGCTCCGCCAGCGAGCGCGCCGTGTTCCGCCAGCTGATCAAGATCACCGGCGTCGGCGCGCGGACGGCATTGTCGATCTTGTCCGGCATGTCGGTGGCCGACCTGGCCCAGGCCGTGACCTTGCAGGAAGCCGGCCGCCTGGTCAAGGTGCCGGGCATCGGCAAGAAGACCGCCGAGCGCCTGCTGCTGGAACTGAAGGGCAAGCTGGGCGCCGACATCGGCGCGGTCGGCGGCGCCGTGCAGGACGATGCCCAGGCAGACGTGCTCAATGCGCTGCTGGCCTTGGGGTATTCTGACAAGGAAGCGCTGGCCGCGATCAAGAACATGCCGGCCGGGACGACGGTTTCCGACGGCATCAAGCTGGCGCTCAAGTCGCTTTCGAAAGCATAACCGTCGTTCCCGCGAAGGCGGGAACCCAAGTTTGCATGCGTTTCGATAGCTCAGGCAAAACTTGGATCCCCGCCTTCGCGGGGACGACGTAACGATAGAATCAAACATGAGCATCCAGACCGACAACTTCACCGAGCAGCGCATCATCGACGCCGCGCCGGCCTCGCCGAACGAGGAGGCGATCGAGCGCGCGCTGCGGCCCAAGCACCTCGACGAATACGTCGGCCAGTCGAAGATCCGCGACCAGCTCGAGATCTTCATCTCGGCGGCCCGCAAGCGCCGCGAAGCGCTCGACCACACGCTGCTGTTCGGACCGCCGGGCCTGGGTAAAACCACGCTGGCCCACATCATCGCGCGCGAGATGGGCGTGAACCTGCGCCAGACCTCCGGCCCGGTGCTGGAGCGTCCGGGCGACCTGGCGGCCCTGCTGACCAACCTGGAAGCCAACGACGTCCTGTTCATCGACGAGATCCACCGCCTGTCGCCGGTGGTCGAGGAGATTTTGTATCCGGCGCTCGAGGACTACCAGATCGACATCATGATCGGCGAAGGCCCGGCGGCGCGTTCCGTCAAGCTCGACCTGCAGCCGTTCACGCTGGTCGGCGCCACCACCCGCGCCGGCATGCTGACCAATCCGCTGCGCGACCGCTTCGGCATCGTCGCGCGCCTCGAGTTCTACAACGTCGATGAGCTCACCAGGATCGTGACCCGCAGCGCGGCGCTGCTGGAGGCGCCGATCAACGAGGAGGGCGCGCGCGAAGTCGCGAAGCGCGCGCGCGGCACGCCGCGTATCGCCAACCGCCTGCTGCGCCGCGTGCGCGACTATGCGGAAGTGAAGGGCAACGGCGAGATCACCAAGGACATGGCCGACCGCGCGCTGAAGATGCTGGACGTCGACACCGTCGGCTTCGACGTCATGGACCGCAAGCTGCTGGAGGCGGTGCTGTTCAAGTTTGCCGGCGGCCCGGTCGGCATCGGCAACCTGGCGGCGGCGATCGGCGAGGCCGCCGACACCATCGAGGACGTGCTGGAACCCTACCTGATCCAGCAGGGCTATCTGCAGCGCACCCCGCGCGGCCGCATCGCGACGCCGCTGGCCTACAAACATTTCGGCGTCGCCGCACCCCGCATCAGCCCCACCGGCGATCTGTGGGACAACCTGCCGCCGGCATAAGGCGGGAGCGTAGATGGAAATCTGGGTCGATGCCGATGCCTGTCCGGGTGTGATCAAGGACATCCTGTTCCGCGTGGCCGAGCGCCTGCAGCTGCAGGTGACCTTGATTGCGAACCAGTTGATCCGGGTGCCGGGCTCGCGCTTCATCCGCGCGGTCCAGGTGCCGAGCGGGCCGGACGTGGCCGACACTGAAATCGTCGAGCGCCTGGCGCCGGGCGACCTGGTGATCACCGGCGACATTCCGCTGGCGGCGCGCGTGCTCGAGAAGGGTGGGGATGCGCTGAATCCGCGCGGCGAGTTTTATACCAGGGACAATATCGCCCAGCAGCTGACGATGCGGGCCTTCATGGAAGAGTTGCGCAGCGGCGGCGTCGACACCGGCGGCCCCAGCGCCTTCAGCCAGGCCGACCGGCAGCAGTTCGGCAATGCCCTCGACCGCTATCTCGCGCGGCGCCGCCCGGCCGAAGGATGACGCTTGACCAGCACCAGCGCGGGTTCAAGCCGTTCTCGCTGGCGCATCGGGCGCTGGCGGCGGTCGTGCGAGACCGGGAACACGAAGCTGAGGACCATCAGGACCGTGAACGACAGCAGGGTGCCGCTGGCCCACAGCAGGGCTTCGTCGGTGCGCGTGGCCAGCATGGTGAGGGCGGCGGCGGCCGGGATCAGCAGCAGCAGGCCGCCGACGGCGCGCGCGGGGGTGGAGCGGCGCATGCGGTCACCGAACGCGGCGATGTAGAGGAAGCTGGCCGCAATCAGCACCAGGCCGGCCAGGCCGCCGACGGCGATCCAGCCCGGCATGCCGGGATGGGAATCTCCGGCCGCAACGATGGGCGGCAGGATGAGGACGAGGCTGCCCGCGAGGAGGGCAAGCAGACGCAGGAAAATCATTGAGGCGGATCCTTCGTTACTGATGCTTGGTTCGATTGTTCAAGATAGCTGACGCGAGATTATCATTGCGATAATTTTCCTGTCGCGCGCTTGAACGCGTGCTGGGCAAAGCCGGCGCGCATCCAGGGCATGGCGCCGCGGGCGAGCCAGTGCGCGATCGTCTCGCGCGGCACCGCTTTCGAGAACAGATAACCCTGGCCGTAGTCGCAGCCGGCCTGCTTGAGCAGGGCCAGCTGTTCCGGCGTTTCGATGCCTTCGGCGATGACCCGCATGCCCAGCTTGTGGGCCATCGTGATGATGGTCTCGCACAAGGCGTAGTCGGTGGTGCCGGCTTCCAGGTGCATCACGAAGGCGCGGTCGATCTTGAGGAACTGGAAGCTGAATTTCTTCAGGTAGGACAGGGACGAATAGCCGGTGCCGAAATCGTCCAGCGCCAGGTCCATGCCGTTCTCGTCCATCTGGCGCAGCTGCTGGATGACGAAGGGATTGTTATCGAGCAGCATGCCCTCGGTGACTTCGATGACCAGGGTGTGCTCGGGCAGCGCGGCGCGCCTGGCCAGTTGAAAGCAGCGCTCGCAGGCCTCGCGCCCGGACAGCAGCTGGACCGGCGAGACGTTGATCCCGAGCTGCAGGCAGGCGCCGTACGCCTCTTTCCAGGAGACGGCGTCGCGCACCACCGTCTCGAAGACCTGCTCGCCCAATTCCACGATCATGCCGGTCTCTTCGCACAGTGGAATGAATTCGGCCGGGCCGATCATGCCGCGTTGCGGATGGGTCCAGCGCACCAGCGACTCGACCTTCTCCAGGGCGCCGGTCGCGAGATCGACGATGGGCTGGTAATGGACTTCGAGCTTGCGTTCGCTCAGCGCGCTGCGCAAATCCTTGATCAGCCGGCGGCGCGCCTGCGCCCTTTCCTGCATCGTCTGCGAGAAGTAGGCATAGCGGTTGCGCCCCTGCTGCTTGGCCACGTACAAGGCCTGGTCGGCGTGCTTGACCAGGCTTTCCATGTCCGCGGCGTCCTTCGGGTAATGCGTGATGCCGATGCTGGCCGACAGGTGCAGGTCTTCGTCGGCGATCACGAAAGGCTTGGCCATGGCCTGGATGATGGCCTGGGCCGTGCGGTCGACGGCGAAGGCTTCCTGCTCGGTCCGTTCCGGCCTGGCGGCCAGCAGCACGGTGAACTCGTCGCCGCCGAGGCGGCCCACGGTGTCGCCGTCGCGCGTGCAGTCGAGCAGGCGCTGGGCGGCTTCCTTCAGGATCTCGTCGCCGGAAGAATGGCCCAGGGTTTCGTTGACGTCCTTGAAGCGGTCGAGGTCGATCACCAGCAGGGTGAAGCTGCCGGCCTCGCCGTCGGCGCGGCGAATGGCTTCGGCCACGTGCTCCATGAACATCTGGCGGTTCGGCAAGCCGGTCAGGGCATCGTAGTTACCCTGGCGCCAGGCAAACTCCTCGGCGCGCTTGGAGTCGCTGATGTCGGTGCCGATCTCGATATAGTTGCGCACTTGCCCGTCGGGGCCGTAGGCGGCGCTGATGCTCCGGTATTCGGCCAGCACCTGGCCGTCCTTGTGGCGGCTCCACAATTCGCCCTGCCATTGCCCGCTGGCGCGCAGTTGCGCCCACAAGGCATCGTCGAAATCGGCCTCGTCCAGCCCGGCGTGGTAGACCCGCGGCGCCTTGCCGGCAATCTCCTCCAGCGTGTAGCCGCGCATGGCGGTGAAGGCGGGGTTGATGGCTTCGACGCGGCCGTCCGCATCGAGCACGGCGATCGCCTCCTGGCTGTTCTGGAACACCAGCGAACCGAGCTCGAGCTGGTGGCGGTTGCGGACATGTTCGGTGATGTCGTGCACGACGCCCATCAGCAGGCGGCAGCCGCCGTCGGCATCGATCACCGGCGAGACGGTCACATCGCCGGTCCTGGTGCCGCTCGGGTAGTGCGACACCTCCTGCCAGCGCACCACATTGCGGGTGGCAATCGCTTCCCGGTATTTCGACTTCACCAGCGCCAGCGAGTCGGGCGGGATGATCTCGTCGACTTCCTTGCCGACCACCGCGCCGACCGGCAGGCCGGTGGCGAGGGTGAAGCGCTCGTTGACCGCGGAAAAGCGGTAGCGCTCGCCGTCCAGCACCTCCAGGAAGAAGATGACGTCGGCAACGTGTTCGAACAGATAGGTGAGGTAATGCAGGGGGACCGGCGGCGCATCGGCGGCCAGATAGCGCGCGACCTGGCTGGATGCCAGATCCTGCGGCGGCGGCTGCACGACCGGTGGCGTGCCTGGCGGCTGGGCCATCGTTTCCTCCCTGTTCTACCTGGAGGCAGTGTAGCGCACAAGCCGCACACCCCCGCGCCGGGTTCGCCCGGCCGGGGCCGCCAGGCTGGATTATTCCTGGCGCAGCCAGACCTGCGAGCGGCCGAACATCGGCATGCCGATGAAGCCGCGCACCTCGACCTTCTTGCCGCCGTCGCGCACCGTCAGCTTGCTCTTGTAGACCTTGCCGTTCTTCGGATCGAGGATCTCGCCGCCGGTGTATTCGTCGCCGGTTTTCTTCAGGCCCGAGACGATGGTCATGCCGACGATGGGCTGGTCCTTGCGGGCATCGGTGCACAGCTGGCACTTCGGGTTCTGGTCTTCGTCCGGAGTGCGGAACAGCTTCTCGATCTTGCCGGTCAGCTCGCCATGGTTTTCGGTGATGCGGATCAGCGCGCTCGGCTTGCCGGAGCTGTCGTCGATGGTCTTCCACAGGCCGGTCGGCGAACCGTCCTGCGCCCACGCGAGCGGGGAGGCGAGGACGGCGGCAATCAGAGTAGCGTTGATGAGGGTGCGCATGGGGTCTCCAGTATGGTTGTCTGCAAGCTGAGTGTAGCAAACAGTACGGTCGTTCGGTAAAAAGCCCGGCGGAAATTCTTGCAGATGACATTTGTCACCTGAAACTGATGGCGGTCGCGCCTGTTGCGGCGGCCGGCCTTTCCCGATACTGGCGTCAATGGCAGATCGCCATCGACAACCAACAAGGAATAGGGGAACACACATGAAACCGACCGCCCTCATGCTCGCCGCCGCCCTGGCTTGCTCTTCCACCGCCTTCGCCGGCACCACGCTGGTCCAGGACGTGCGCGTCTTCGACGGCAGGAGCGCGCACGAACACCGTTCGGTGCTGGTGCGCGACGGCCTGATCGCCGACAGCGATTACCGCGGCAAGGCGCCGGCAGGCAGCCGCGTGGTGGATGGCAAGGGCCGCACCCTGCTGCCGGGCCTGATCGACGCCCACGTCCACACCTGGCAGCATTTCGAACTGCCGCTGGTGTTCGGCGTGACGACCCAGGTCGACATGTTCACCGGCGTCGAGGTCATGCAGCGCATCCAGAAGCAGATGGCGGCCGGCCGCAACGGCGGCGAGGCCGACGTGTTCTCGGCCGGCACCCTGGTCACCGCGCCGGGCGGCCACGGCACCGAATACCCGGTCAAGATCCCGACCCTGGAAAACGGCGGCGACGCCCAGGCCTTCGTCGACGCCCGCATCGCCGAGGGCTCGCACTTCATCAAGGTGGTCATGGAAGACGGCTTCGGCGACCACCATTTCAACAGCCTCGACCGCGCCACCGTGAAGGCCGTCATCGATGCCGCCCACAAGCGCGGCAAGCTGGCCGTGGTCCACATCAGCAATCTGGAGAACGCCCGCGCCGCGCTGGAAGCCGGCGCCGACGGCCTGGCCCACCTGTTCGTCGCCGACAAGCTCTCGCAGGAACAGGCGGACAGCCTGGCCCGGCTGGCGCAGGCGAAAGGCGCTTTCGTGGTGCCGACCTTCTCGGTCCTGGAAAGCATCGCCGGCGTGAAGCCGCGCGAGCTGCTCGAGGATCCGCAGGTGGCCGCGCTGCTCGACCGCGAAGAACGCGGCGCCCTGCAGACCGGCTACGGCCCGTCGCCGCGTCCCGCCATCCTGGCCGCGCCGAAGATGGTGACCGCCGCCATGCGCCGCGCCGGCGTGCCGCTGCTGGCGGGCACCGACGCCGGCAATGCCGGTACCCAGTACGGCGCCAGCCTGCACCATGAACTGGCGGCGCTGGTCGACGCCGGCCTGAGCCCGCGCGAAGCCCTGGTGGCCGCCACCAGCGCCCCGGCCAGGGCCTTCCGCCTGGGCCGGCGCGGCCAGATCGCCAAGGGCTACAAGGCCGACCTGGTGCTCGTCGAGGGCAATCCGCTGCAGGACATCGCGGCCACCCGCCGCATCGTCGAGGTGTGGAAGGACGGCGAGAGCACGGCGCCGGTCCGCGACGCCCAGCTCAGGCACGTGGCGCAGCAGAACGCGGTCAAGGGCACGCAGCCGCTGGCGCTGCCGGCCGACGGCAGGATCTCGCTGCTCAAGGACGGCAAGCTGGCCAGCCCCTTCGGCACCGGCTGGTTCCCGTCCACGGACAAATTCGCGGGCGGCGTCTCGACCGTGAACCTGGGCGCGCAATCGGCAAGCGAAGGCGGCGCGGCCATCGCCATCGACGCCCAGGTCAAGCCCGGCTTCGCCTATCCCTGGGCCGGCGCGGCCTTCCTGCCGGGCGCGCAGCCGATGCTGGGCGCGGACCTGAGCGCCGCCAAGATGGTTCGCTTCCGCGTGCGCGGCGACGGCCGCAAGTACACGGTGTCGATGGCCTCGAGCGGCATGACGATCCCGCGCAGCGTGGCCTTCGACACCGGCGCCGAGTGGAAGGAAGTGACGATTCCGTTCAGCGACTTTGCCGGGGTCGATCCGTCGGCGGTGACCATGATAGGATTTAACGCAGGACCGCAACCCGGCGACTACCGCTTCGAGATCGCCGACGTTCGCCTGGTCGACCGCTGATAAGCATAAACACAAAGAGCGATGCAGACACTCAAACGCGTGCTGGCCGGGCCCTGGGTCCCGGCCGACCTGGGCAAGCTGCCCTACCTGTGGGCGATGTCCCTGGCCTTCCTGCTGTTCAAGTACTTCTACAGCACGGTCGGCCCCTTCGAGCTGGCGATGCTGGGGCTTAGCATCGCGCTGTTCCTGCCGCTCTACCTGTACAGCTTCTGGTCCGGCGGCCGCACCGCCGTCCTGTGCATCCTGGCAGCCTGTTTGTTCGGCATGCTGTGGGCGCCGTACAACCAGGGCGCCGGCACCTTCTTCATCTTCGCGGCCGGTATGTGCGGCCGCCTGGCCCCTGGCCGCAACGCCCCGCGCATGCTGGCCCTGGTGCTGGCGCTGGCCACCGCCACCGGCTACCTGCTGGCGCAGAACACCTCGTCCTTCCTGCTGGCCCCATGGCTGGTCGGGCTGTCGGTGGGCGTGGCCTCGATCATGGAAGGCGGCCTGCGCGCCTCGCGCAAGCAGCTGCTGCGCAAGCAGGAGGAGGTCGAGCACATCGCCCGCATCGCCGAACGCGAACGTATTTCGCGCGATCTGCACGATTTATTGGGCCACTCGCTGTCCCTGATCGCCCTGAAGGCCGAACTGGCGGGCAAGCTGGCCGGGCGCGACCTCGAGGCCTGCAAGCGCGAGATCGCGGACATCGAAACCAGCGCCCGGCGCGCCCTGGCCGAGGTGAGGACGGCGGTGACCGGCTACCGCGACAGCGGCCTGCCGGGCGCCCTGGCCAGCGCCCGCGCCAGCCTGGCCGCCGCCGGCGTCGAACTGCGCGAGGACATCCAGCAGTTTGCGCTGGCGCCGGCGCCCGAACACGTGCTGGCCCTGGCGCTGCGCGAAGCGGTGACCAACGTGGTGCGCCACGCCGGCGCCACGCGCTGCACGATCGCTCTCGCATTGGAGCAGGGCAGCGCGGTGCTGCGCGTGCTGGACGACGGCGACCGCCTGCGCGCCGGCGACGAGCTCCGCGTCGGCAATGGATTGACGGGCATGCGCGAACGCGCTTCATCGGTCGGCGGCCAGCTCCTGGTGAGCGTCGACAAGGGCTTGCGGCTGGAGCTGCGCCTGCCTGTAAAAGACATGGAAGGGGAAGCAGCATGATTCGTATCGTGATCGCCGAAGACCAGGCGCTGGTGCTGGGCGCACTGGCGGCGCTCCTGAAACTCGAGGACGACCTCGACGTGGTCGGCACCGCCGGCAACGGCAAGGATGCGCTGGCGCTGTGCCGCGCGCTGCGGCCGGACATCGTCCTCACCGACGTCGAAATGCCGCAGATGACCGGCCTAGAACTGGCGGCCCATCTGCAGGAACTCGGCCTGCCAGCCAGGGTGGTGATCGTGACGACCTTCGCGCGCAGCGGCTATTTGCGCCGTGCGCTGGAGGCCGGGGTGCGCGGCTACCTGCTGAAGGATGCGCCGGCCGAGAACCTGGCGGCGGCGATCCGCGTCGTGCACGGCGGCGGCCGGGCGATCGCGCCCGAGCTGGCGCTGGAAAGCTGGAGCGCGGGCCAGGATCCGCTGTCCGAGCGCGAGCGCCAGGTGCTGCGCCTGGCCGGCGAGGGTAAGACCAGCGGCGAGATCGCCAGGCTGGTGCACTTGTCCGAGGGCACGGTGCGCAACTACCTGTCGGAGGCGATCAGCAAGCTGAATGCGGGAAATCGCATCGAGGCTTACCGGATGGCGCGTAACGCGGGCTGGCTCTGATCAATATGGCCTTGCGGCCCATCCCTATGCTGTGAGGGTGGACGGTCGTCGTCCCTCAACCGCATTGAGGATTACCATGACGCAATCAAGCTGGATCCAACGCTGCATCGTCGCGCTCTGCTGCGCCTTCGGCATGGCCTGTGCCCCGGCTTTCGCCCAGACCGTGACGCTCACCTTCGACAACATCGGCAAGCTCGGGCCCTACCCGGATTCGTGGACCGAATCGGGCTTCAGCGTCACCTCGCTCGAACCGAATGGCCCGCACCTGCACGCCGGCGCCGACTCGCTGGTGCTGCACAGCCGCGAGGGCTCGCAACCCTACCGTTTCCAGCGCCTCGACGGCGAAAGCTTCGACTTCGTCGCCTTCGATTATTTCGGCGGCGATTCGGTGTTCGTCAGCGATACCGGCGCCACCTTCAGCATCCTCGGCGACCAGCCGCTGGCCACCTTCACCATGCCGGCGGCCTTCCAGCACGTGACTTACATCGACTGGTTCATGCCCAACCCCGGCGACCTGAGTACGCCCGACCCGCAGTGGGGCGAGATCGATAATTTCGTGACGAACATCTCACCGGCGCCGGAACCGGGGCAGGTGGCGATGCTGGGTCTCGGACTGGCCGGGCTGCTGCTGCACGGCCGCCGCGCGCGCCGGCGCTAGCGGCCCGGTTGGCTGAACTCCGGCGGCGAGCGCACCGCCTCGATCTGCTTCGCGGTGCCGTCCATGCGCTTCACCGGGGCCGAGCCGACTGCGAAGCCATAGCCGTCCGCAGCGAGATGCAGGAAGGACTGCGCGACGGCGCCAGTGTCCAAAGACTCTGCCGTGCCCCAGACGCCGGTCAGGTGGGATGGCAGCGCGTCCGCCGCGTGGATCGGCAGATGCCAGGCCAGGGCCTGGGTCAGGGCCAGCGGAATGACAGCTTTCATGCGAAGTTCTCGGTCGACGGGATGCGTCCGAGGATAGCAGGGCGGACGACACGAAATACGCGCACTTTGTCACGTGCCCGCGAAGACGAAAAAAAGCCGCGCCAGGCAAGACCCGGGCGCGGCTTTTTTTACAAACGGCAAAAAATCAGGCCGGCGGCAGCTTGCCCAACTGCTCCCGCATCTTGGCCAGCGTGGCGCCGAAGTTCTCGACGCGCTCGCGTTCCTGGGCCACCACGGCTGCCGGGGCGCGGGCGACGAAGCTCTCGCTGGACAGCTTGCCCTCGGCCTTGGCGATCTCGCCCTGCAGGCGCGCGATCTCCTTCGACAGGCGTTCGCGCTCGGCGGCGACGTCGATCTCGACCTTCAGCATCAGCTTGGTGGTGCCGACGATGGACACCGCGGCCGGTGATTCCGGCAGGGTGTCGACGATCTGCACTTCCGACAGCTTGCCGAGCAGCTGCACATACGGCGCAAAGCTCTGGGCGGCGGCGCGGTCGGCATCCGAACCCGGTTCGACGATCAGCGGCACGCGCACCGAGGGCGACAGCTTCATCTCGCCGCGCAGGTTGCGGGTGGCGTCGGTCAGCTTCTTGAACTGGTCCATCCAGCTCTCGGCGCCGGCGTCGATCAGCGATTCGTCGGCGACCGGGTAGGGCTGCAGCATGATGGTGTCGCCCGTTTTGCCGGCCAGCGGCGCGACCGCGTGCCACAGCTGCTCGGTCACGAACGGAATGATCGGATGCGCCAGGCGCAGGATCACTTCCAGCACGCGCAGCAGGGTGTGGCGGGTGGCGCGCTGCTGGGCCTCGGTGCCTTGCTGGACTTGCACCTTGGCCAGTTCCAGGTACCAGTCGCAGTACTCGTCCCAGACGAAGCTGTAGATGCTGGAGGCGATGTTGTCGAAGCGGTAGTCGGCGAAGCCCTTGGCCACGTCCAGTTCCACGCGGTTCATCTGCGAGATGATCCAGCGGTCGGCCTGCGACAGGTCGGCGGCTTCCGGCTTTCCGCAGTCCTTGCCCTCGGTGTTCATCAGCACGAAGCGGGTCGCGTTCCACAGCTTGTTGCAGAAGTTGCGGTAGCCTTCGGCGCGGCCGAGGTCGAAGTTGATATTGCGGCCCAGCGAGGCGTAGCTGGCCATGGTGAAGCGCACGGCGTCGGTGCCGTAGGCCGCGATCCCTTCCGGGAATTCCTTGCGCGTCGCCTTGGCGATTTTCTCGGCGGCCTTCGGGTTCATCAGGCCGGTGGTGCGCTTGGCGACCAGCGACTCGACGTCGATGCCGTCGATCAGGTCGATCGGGTCCAGCGTGTTGCCCTTCGACTTGGACATCTTCTGGCCGGCCGAATCGCGCACCAGGCCGTGCACGTAGACGGTCTTGAACGGCACCTTGCCGGTGAAGTGCGCGGTCATCATGACCATGCGCGCAACCCAGAAGAAGATGATGTCGAAGCCGGTCACCAGCACCGAGGACGGCAGGAACAGGTCCATGTCCCTGGTCTGTTCCGGCCAGCCCATGGTCGAGAAGGGCACCAGGGCCGAGGAGAACCAGGTGTCGAGCACGTCGTCGTCGCGCTTGATCTCGCCGGCGATGCCTTGCTCCCTGGCCTTCTGCTGCGCTTCTTCTTCGCTGCGCGCGACCACGATTTCGCCGTTCGGGCCGTACCAGGCCGGAATGCGGTGGCCCCACCACAGCTGGCGCGAGATGCACCAGTCCTGGATGTTGCCCAGCCACTGGTTATAGGTGGTGGTCCAGTTTTCGGGCACGAACTGGATCTCGCCGCTGGCGACCTTTTCCAGCGCCACTTCGGTGATCGACTTGCCCGGGTTGAAAGTGCCTTCCGGCGCCGGCTTGCTCATGGCGACGAACCACTGGTCGGTCAGCATCGGCTCGATGATGACGCCGGTGCGGTCGCCGCGCGGCACCATCAGCTTGTGCGGCTTGACCTGTTCCAGCAGGCCTTGCACTTCGAGGTCGGCGACGATCTTCTTGCGCGCTTCGAAGCGGTCCAGGCCGCGGTAGGCTTCCGGCGCCTCGTCGGCGATCTTCGCGTCGAGCGTCATGATGCTCGGCATCGCCAGCTTGTGGCGCTGGCCGACGGCGTAGTCGTTGAAGTCGTGGGCCGGGGTGATCTTCACGCAGCCGGTGCCGAAGGCTTTATCCACGTATTCGTCGGCGATGACGGGGATTTCGCGGCCGACCAGCGGCAGTTTGATCATCTTGCCGTGCAGGTGGGTATAGCGCTCGTCGGTCGGATCGACCGCGACGGCGACGTCGCCCAGCATGGTTTCAGGGCGGGTGGTGGCGACCGTCAGGTGGCCGCTGCCGTCCGCCAGCGGGTACTGGATGTACCACATCGAGCCGTCTTCTTCTTCCGACACCACTTCGAGGTCGGAGACGGCGGTGCCCAGCACCGGGTCCCAGTTGACCAGGCGCTTGCCGCGGTAGATCAGGCCCTGCTCGTACAGGCGCACGAAGACTTCTGACACGGTGCTTGACCGCGGCTCGTCCATCGTGAAGTATTCGCGGTTCCAGTCGGCGGAGGCGCCCAGGCGGCGCATCTGGCCGGTGATGGTGCTGCCCGACTTTTCCTTCCACTCCCAGACCTTCTCGACGAAGGCTTCGCGGCCGAGGTCATGGCGCGAGATCTTCTGGGCGTCCAGCTGGCGCTCGACCACGATCTGGGTCGCGATGCCGGCGTGGTCGGTGCCCGGGATCCAGGCCGTGTTGAAGCCACGCATGCGGTAGTAGCGGGTCAGGCCATCCATGACGGTCTGGTTGAAGGCGTGACCCATGTGCAGGGTGCCCGTCACGTTCGGCGGCGGCAGCTGGATGCTGAACGAAGGCTTGTCGGGGTCCGTGGTGGCGGCAAAGTAACCGCGCTGTTCCCATTCGGTGCGCCAGAATTGTTCGATATCGGCTGGCTCGAAAGACTTGGCTAATTCCATGATGGCTGTGTTGGCAGGTGAATTTTCGAAAAGAACCATTATAGTTGACTGGCCCGCCCCCGCAACGGTGCCAGTCCGGTACGGACCAGATCCGCGCTTAAAACAGCGTCGATGAGCGCGAAGTCGGCCGGTTTGCTCAGGTGACGGTCGAAACCGGCGCTGACCGTGCGCGCGATGGTTTGCTGGTCGTTCCAGCCGCTCAGGGCGACGATCCACACCAGCGCCAGGCCCGGCAGGCGGCGCAGGGCGCGGGCGGTGTCGTAGCCGTCCATGCCCGGCATGCCGAGGTCCAGGAACACGACCTCAGGCGAAAACGCGGCGGCGCGTTCCAGCCCGGCGGGCCCGTCGCCGGCAGTGGCAACGCTGTGCCCGCGCAGCTCGAGCGCCATGCCGAGCAGCTCGCGCGCGTCATCGTTGTCGTCGATCAGCAGGACCTTGCGGAAGAGCGGTGCGCCCATCAGCGGTCCCCGGCGCGCGAGCGCGGCGGCAGGCGGCGCGGCAGGGTCATGCGGAAGGTCGTGCCCTCGTCCGCGCTCGAGGCCACCGCAATCGCGCCGCCGTGCGCACTGGCGACCTCGCGCGCGATGAACATGCCGATGCCCAGGCTGGTGTCGCGTGTGTCGTCCGTCGCGTCGCGCGCCGCGAAGCGGATCAGCGGATCGAACACGCTGCCGATCTTGTCGGCCGGGATGGCCGGGCCCAAGTTGTGCACGGCCACGCTGACATCCTCCCCGGTGCCGGAAACGCGTACGCTGACCGGATGGTCGTGCGCGCCATGCTGCAGGGCGTTGCCGATCAGGTTGGACAGCACCTGCGCCAGGCGGTCGTTGTCGCCGTGGACGTCTTCGCGCGCCGGCGCCTGATAGTCGATGATGCGCTCCGGGTGGGAGGTGCGCAGTTCGTCGACGACGTTCAGGCAGACTTCGGCAAGGTTCATCCGCTTGGGCTTGATCGGGATGCCGGAGCCGAGGTGGGTGCGTGTGAAGTCGATCAAGTCACCGATCAGCTTGTTCATCCGTTGGCCGCTGTTGAAGATGCGGGTCGCCGCAAGCACGTATTTGCTTGGGATCTCGGTCGCGCGCATGATGAGGGTCGCACCGGTGAGCACCGTGCCGAGCGGGTTGCGCAAGTCGTGCCCGAGGATGGCGAGGAACATGTTTTCCGACTGCTTGATCAGCAGGGCGTAGCGCGCCACCGATTCGGCCAGCGACTGGTCGATCGCCTCGTTGAAACGGGTGACGTCGTCCATGTCGGTCGCCTGGCCGGTTTTTGTGCGTGAGGTCCACAGGTGCAGCACGCTCGATCGCAATGCCCGGTATTCGGACACCAGCTGCTCGACGCTGTAGCCGGACAGGAGGCGCGTTTCGGCATGGGTTTCCGCGGCCGTGTCGCCGGCGCCGCGCGGGCCTCTTCCCTGCGACTTTTCCGACTGTTCCAAGGACGATTGCGGCGTCTTCAGGTCGATGGCGATGGCCGTCAGCATCAGCCGCGCGTGATCGCGCAGTTCGATATCGTCCATGGTCAGGGCAGGGGGCTCGATGGTACGGGCAAAGTCTTGCCAGGCCTGCAGGATCGGCTCCATGTTGTCGAGGATGAAGTCGGCGAGTCGCATGGCGTTTTTGGTGAGCACGTGGGCCTTGTCATTAGCGGGAAAGCCCGTGCGGACGCACGGACTGCAGCACAATCAGGCATGCGGCCGGCGGCAAGTCATACAGGAATGGTTCGCTGGGACGAACGAAGGCTGGAGAAGAAACCGGCAATGATGCGGTTTGAAAGGAGGCTGGAAATCAATATACAGCTGAAACCTGGCATCGCCTACGCTTATTTATATTAAGTCAACTGGCCCACCAGGATCAGCGAGGCCGGCTTGCCGGTCTGCGGATGCAGGGGCTCGCGCATTTCCAGCAGCCGGAAACCGTGGCCGGCGTACAGCTTGATCCAGCTGCCCAGGGTGCGGAAGTACCAGGGCGGCGGATCGGTGAAGCCGGCATTGAAACCGGCCCAGCTGCCTTCGCGCCAGCCGTCCTGGTAGGGCGCGTCGCCGCAGGCCGTGAGCGGGTGCATGGTCTGCACGACCAGGGCGCCGCCCGGCCGCAGATAGCTCGGCGCGGCGCGGAACAGGCCGGCGACCGCATCCTCGCCGATCAGCGAGAAGTTACACACCGCGACATCGACCTCGAGCGCCAGCCGCCCCTCCGCGATGTCTTCGTAGGACATGACATGGAAGTCGCCGCCGCCGGCCTGCCGCGCGGCATCGACCAGTTCCGGCACCACGTCGACGCCGGTCATCGCGATGCCGGGCAGGGCCCGCACCAGCCAGCCTTCGCCGCAGCCGATGTCCAGGCCGGTCGTGGGCGCGAGGCTGCGCACGGCGTCGACGATGGCCTGGTTGGTGACCAGGGTACGGCTTTCGATTTCGTTGTCGCGTACTGCGGTAACCCAGGGGGCCGCGTTCTTGTGCCAGGAATCGATGACCTTGGTGTCCATGTTTTCTTTTGGTGGTTTGAAAAAAAGTAGGGTGGGCACACCGTGCCCACGCGTAACTTAAAGATGCCACAAACGTCACGCGTGAGCACGGGGTGCCCACCCTACGAAAGGCGCGAGCGCCTTTTACTTACCGCAGCCCAGCGACTTGATACGGTCGTAGGCAGCCTTGGCCTGCACCAGGCCGTAGCCGTACTTGGTGTCGCGGCCGGCGGTGCCCAGGTCGAGCGCGCTGTTGTTCAGCGAGGTACGGATCTGGGCGCCGGTGCAGGTCGGGAAGTAGCTCCACACCAGGGCAGCCACGGCCGACACGTGCGGGGTCGCCATCGAGGTACCGTCGAAGTAGGCATAGTTGGAAGCCTTGACGCCGACGGTGGCGCTCTGGCCCAGCTGCGCCTTCATCGCCGCGCCTTCGGTATCCGACGCGCCGACCGACGGGATGCTGATCACGGTGGTGCCCAGGGTGCCCGCCAGCGGACCGGCGACATTGTTGTAGACGACCGCGCCGACGCCGCCGCTGTTCTGGCAGTTGGAGACCTTGGTCGCGAAGTCGACGGTGCCGCGCTGGATCAGGCAGACCTTGCCGGAGACCGCGGTGTTGACGGTGTCGCCGATGCCGAAGTCGGCCAGCGGGGCGGTCGCGATCTTGACCGGCGAGCCTTCCATCGCCGTCGGCGCGTAGGTGGACGAACCGACCGACAGCACCGGGTCCTGGCCCACGCCCATCGGCACGCTCGACAGCACGGCCACGCCCGGACCGGCGATCTCGACATCGCTGTTGTACTGCGAGAAGCTGGCGACCGTCTTGTTCTCGTCGACCGCCGCCACCGACATCACGCTGGCGTAGCCGGCCGGGTAGGAAGTGGTGGCGTTGCCGTCGTTGCCGGCCGCGGCGATGCTCAGCACGCCCTTGGTCTGCAAGCTGTCGAAGGCGCGCTGCTCGGTCATGCTCTTGGCGCCGCCGCCCAGCGACATGGTGATGACGTTCGCACCCGCCGCGCCGCACTTGTTGGCGGCCGAGGCCAGGGTCGACGAATAGGTCCAGGCGCCGGCATTGCCGAATACCTTCACGATGTGCAGCTTGAGGTGCTTGTTCGGGTTCACGCCGACCACGCCCATGCCGTTGTTGACGCCGGCGATGGTGCCGAACACGTGGGTGCCGTGGTGGGTTTCGTCGGTGTACCACCAGCCGGTGCCGGCGTCGTACTCGCCGGTGACGTTGGCGCCGTTGTCCTTCAGGTCTTCATGGTTGAAGTCGACGCCCGAGTCGATGATGCAGATCTTGCGGTTGCTGGTGTTGGTGTCCGGCAGCTGGTCGGCCTGCACCAGCTTGATGCCGTAGGGGACCTGCTGGCCCAGGGTGTAGGGGGTGCCGGTCGAGGGGGTGGTCAGCGCGAACGGCTTGCGAACCACATCTTCCTCGATATACTCGACGTTCGGGTTGTTTTCCAGGCCCTTCAGGGCGACGGCCGGCACTTCGATCGCCATCGCATCCATGCCGAAGATTTCTTGCTTGACCGAGCCTTTGGCGGCCGCGACCACCGACTTCATGGCCGCTTTGGCGCCCGGCTTGAAGGCGACGATCACGCGGGTGGTGTCAGGCGCGGCGGCCGAGGCGCTGCTTGCAAAAACCACTGCCAACGCCGCAGCGCAGAGGGTGAGGGCAGGAACGAACTTCTTTGCTGCGCGAGTGTGTTTCTGATTCATCGGTGTTTTCTCCGTTAATACTTATCGTTATAGAGCGCGGCTCGTGGCCGGGCGCCTTGTGGTTTTACTGCCTTAACGACCGATACATCACTGTTCTCGCAGGAGGCCGGGCCCAGCGTCCCGTAAAAACAGCCGAGCCAGTTTATGAAGGGAACTTATGCATATGCAAAACATTTTCAATCGTGCGCGGGGAGTGTTGCGTGATCGTCTGTGCATATGATTCAATTGATGAAAATCTAGATTTGTCACAAATGTACATGCTATATTTTTGGCCGCCGAAAGCGGAGTTGTGAAGATTTCGTGAAGAAAGTAAAAAGTCCATGAGCGCACCCGTTCCCCCCCGCCGGCTGATCCTGCTGGTCGACGACGACCCCCTCCTGCTCGACTTCATTTCCACCGTGTTGCAGCACGCCGGTTACGACACCGTCGGCGCCGGCTCCGCGCCCGAAGCCGTGCAGCGCGTGCAGGAGCGGGGCGCGGACATCGCCCTGGCCCTGCTCGACATCACCATGCCCGGCATGTCGGGGCTCGAACTCGCGCAGCGCCTGAAAGACCATACCGAGGTGCCTTTCATGTTCCTGTCCTCGGTGGATGACGCCGAGACCGCGCGCCAGGCCGCCAGCCATGGCGCGGTCGGCTTCGTGGTCAAGCCCGTCGACGCGAGCCGCCTGCTGCCGGCCTTCGAGGCCGGCCTGGCGCGCGCCGACGAGATTCGCCAATTGCGCCGCACCGAGGCCAATCTGAACGCGGCCCTGGCCGCCGGCCGCGAGACCAGCCTGGCCGTGGGCCTGCTGATGGCGCGCTACCAGACCGACCGCAACACCGCCTTCGAAGTCCTGCGCGACCACGCGCGCTCGAGCCGCCGCAAGGTCAACGAAGTGGCCGAGCAGATCGTGGCGGCCGAGGAGTTGCTCAATGGCCTGCATGGGGCGTTTGCCGCGCGGCTAAGGAAGTAGGGCCGCCACGCGATCCCTTCTGGCTTGGTATGATGGCAAACCATTTATCAAGCGACTGGAAGGACAAGGCGACATGAAAACCAAGGCAGCGATTGCATGGCAGGCGGGGAAGCCGCTGACCATCGAGGAAGTCGAGCTCGAAGGACCGAAGGCGGGCGAGGTGCTGGTCGAGATCAAGGCCACCGGCATCTGCCACACCGACTGGTACACCCTGTCGGGCGCCGACCCGGAAGGCCTGTTCCCGGCCATCCTCGGCCATGAAGGCGCCGGCGTGGTGGTCGACGTCGGCCCCGGCGTCACCAGCCTCAAAAAGGATGACCACGTCATCCCGCTGTACACCCCGGAATGCCGCCAGTGCAAATTCTGCCTGTCGCAGAAGACCAACCTGTGCCAGGCCATCCGTTCCACGCAAGGCCGCGGCCTGATGCCTGATGCTACTTCTCGATTTTCGCTGGACGGCAAGCCGATCTACCATTACATGGGCACCTCGACCTTCTCGAACTACATCGTGGTGCCGGAAATCGCGCTGGCGAAAATCCGCAGCGACGCCCCGTTCGACAAGGTCTGCTACATCGGCTGCGGCGTCACCACCGGCATCGGCGCCGTGATCTTCACCGCCAAGGTGGAGGCGGGCGCCAACGTGGTGGTGTTCGGCCTGGGCGGCATCGGCCTGAACGTGATCCAGGCGGCGAAGATGGTCGGCGCCGACAAGATCATCGGCGTGGACATCAACCCGGGCCGCGAAGAGATGGCGCGCAAGTTCGGCATGACCCATTTCGTGAACCCGACCCAGGTCGAGAACGTGGTCGACGCCATCGTCCAGCTGACCGACGGCGGCGCCGATTACTCCTTCGAGTGCATCGGCAACGTCACCACCATGCGCCAGGCGCTGGAGTGCTGCCATAAAGGCTGGGGCCAGTCGATCATCATCGGCGTGGCGGAAGCCGGCAAGGAAATCGCGACCCGTCCGTTCCAGCTGGTGACCGGGCGCGTCTGGAAAGGCTCGGCCTTCGGCGGCGCGCGCGGCCGTACCGACGTGCCGAAGATCGTCGACTGGTACATGGAGAACAAGATCAACATCGACGACCTGATCACCCATCATTTGTCGCTGGATCAAATCAATGAGGGCTTCGACCTAATGAAGCGGGGCGAATCGATTCGCTCGGTCGTCGTGTACTAATAACCTATTTCGGTAGGGTGGGCACCCCGTGCCCACGATGTGCAGTGATCCGCATGCAATCGTGGGCACGGGGTGCCCACCCTACGGATCGGTTCTTTTCCCGCCCACTCCCCCAAAACCGCAGCCTGTCGCAGCAAGCTGGCCCCCGTCCCCTGCAATCCCTATCCTGCCTTCATCGATCATTCGCCCGCATCTAGAAAAAAAGTTCTAGACAAATTTTTCTAGCTGGCCTATTCTGGATTCGTCGAAAGGAAACCGCATGAGCAAGTTGCACTGGAAGGACCCGCGATGAGCGCCGCAGCCTGGATGTCCGGCCTGGCCTGGGCGCTGCTGGACTTCGTCTGGCAAGGGGCGCTGCTCGGCTGCGTCGCCGCCGTGCTGCTGGGCCTGCTCGGCAAGGCGCGTCCGCAGTGGCGCTACCTGGTCGCCTGCGCCGCGCTGCTGCTGTGCGCGGCGCTGCCGATGGCCGGCATGCTGGCGCGCGTGATGGGGCAGGGCATTGCTGAAGGCGCGACGATGCTGCCGCCTGCGCTGCTGCAGGTCTTGCCGTCCATGGCGGCGCCGGAGCCGGTGCACAGCGCAGCCCTGCCGGCAGCCTGGAGCATGCAGGGCTGGCGCGAGCTGGCGCAGCCGCGCCTGCCGCTGGTGATCCTGTGCTGGTCGGCGGGCGCCGCGCTGATGGCCCTGCGCCTGCTGCTGGGCCTCGCCTGGGTGCGCCGGCGCAGCCGTCCGGGCGCCTACCGGCTTGACCCCGAATGGCAGGCCGTGCTGGACCGCCTGGCGGCGCGTCTCGGTGTCAAGCGCAGGGTCATCCTGGGACTGGTGGACGATCTCGCCAGCCCGGTGACGGCGGGTTGCCTGCGGCCGCTGGTGCTGGTGCCGGCCTCGCTGGCGACCGGCATGGCGCCGCAGCTGCTGGAGGCGCTGCTGGCGCATGAGCTGGCCCATGTGCGGCGCCACGACTACCTGATCAACCTGATACAGAGTGCGATCGAGATCCTGCTGTTCTATCACCCGGTGGTGTGGTGGCTGTCGCACCGCATCCGGGTCGAGCGGGAACTGATTGCCGACGATCTGGCTGCAAGCGCGCTGGGCGAACCGCGGCGTCTCGCGCTTGCATTATCCGAGCTGGATTTGTTCCAGCTCTCATCCCCACCACTCGCCCCTGGGGCAATTGGAGAGAAAGGAAAGCTCATGTCTCGCATCAAACGCCTGGTTCGCCCGCAAGCGGAACCCTTCAGTTCATCATCCGGCTGGAAGCTGGCCCTGCCGGCACTCGGCCTGGCCCTGAGCGCGGCCATCCACGCCCACGCCGGCACCGCGCCGGCAGCTCCCGCAAGCCCTGCCGCTCCTGCGGCCCAGGCCGTCCCCGCGGCGCAGGCGAAACCCGCAGCCCAGGCGAAACCCGCCGCGCAGGCGAAATCCTCGGTCCAGGTGACCCTGCGCGAAGAGCGCGGCGATGCCTACGCCCTGGTCGGCGACGGCAAGGACAGTTTCAACATGACCGGCAACAGCGCCGACTGGAAGTCCATCAAGCAGCTCAAGCGCAGCATCCAGGGCGAGTTCCTGTGGTTCCGCGACGGCGGCAAGTCCTGGATCGTGCAGGACCCGGACACCCTGGCGAAGGCGCATGCGGCCTGGGCGCCGGTCAACGAGCTGGGCAAGCAGATGGAGGTCTACGGCAAGGAGATGGACACGCACGGCAAGGCGATGGAATCGCTGGGCAAGGAGATGGAGCAGGCAGCCACCGGCATGCGGCCCGACGAAGCGAAGGTGCATGAGATCGAACGCAAGATGAACGCGCTGAGCCGGCAAATGAGCAGCGTGGGCCAGCAGATGGGCAAGGCCGGCAGCGACGCCGAGCGCGACCGCCTGAGCGAGCAGATGAACAAGCTGGGCCGGCAAATGAACGAGCTGGGCGAGCAGATGCGCGCCGCCCACGAAAGCGAAGGCCAGCGCCGCGCGCAGGCCAGCATGGATGCGGTCGGCAAGCGCATGAACGAAGCCGGCAAGCCGATGGACGAGCTGGGCAAGAA
The DNA here is from genome assembly GCF_042656905.1 of Massilia aerilata. NCBI lineage: Bacteria > Pseudomonadati > Pseudomonadota > Betaproteobacteria > Burkholderiales > Oxalobacteraceae > Massilia > Massilia aerilata. Next base: position 473,178 of record NZ_JBHSMZ010000016.1, on the reverse strand, counting down.
GATGGACGTGCTCGGCAAGCAGATGGACCGCGAGAGCAAGGCCGCCGACAAGGCCATGCGCGGCCTGATCCGCGATGCGATGGCCAGGGGCCTGGCCCAGCAGGCGCCGGGGCAGGGCTGAGTGGCCCAGCCGGCAGCGTAAGGATTGCCGGGCGGGCACCCATGTGGCAGCATACGCAGGTTAATCTTTTATAAAGCCTGAATATGCGCCCAGCCCGCTTAGCAGTTCTCTTGTCCCTCGCCGGCGCGGCCGCGCTGGCGAGTGCCCAGACCAGCCCCGCACCCGCCTCCGCCTCCGCCCCCGCCGCCAAGGCCGAGCGTCCGGCCTCCGAGTTCCCTTACACCCCGGGCCTGGACCCGAGCGCGATGGACCGCAGCGCCGATCCCTGCGTCGACTTCTACCAGTTCGCCTGCGGCGGCTGGATGAAGAACAATCCGATCCCCGCCGACCAGGCGCGCTGGTCGGTCTACGGCAAGCTGGCCCAGGACAACCAGCGCTTCCTGTGGGGCATCCTCGAAGACCTGTCCAAGCGCCAGGATGGCCGCAGCGCCACCCAGCAGAAGATCGGCGATTACTTCGGCGCCTGCATGGACGAGCGCACCATCGAAGCGCGCGGCGCCGGGCCGCTCAAGCCCTACTTCGACGAAATCGCCTCGCTGAAATCCAACAAGGACTTGCCGCGCCTGCTGGCGCACCTGCACTTGGCGCTGGCCGACCAGGGCCTGTTCTTCGGCTTCGGCTCGAGCCAGGACTTCGGCGACTCCACCCGCGTGATCGCCTTCGCCACCGCCGGCGGCCTGGGCCTGCCGGACCGCGATTCCTATCTGAAGGAAGACGCGAAGTCGAAGGACATCCGCGCCAAGTACGTGGCCCACATCGCCAACACCTTCAAGCTCCTCGGCGACAGCCCGGAGCAGGCGCAGCGCCAGGCCGAGCGCGTCATGGCGATGGAGACCGGGCTGGCCAAGGCCTCGCTGTCGCGCGTCGACAAGCGCGACCCCTATAAACTTTTCCACAAGGTCGATGCGAAGGGCCTGCAGGCGCTGACTCCGGGCTTCTCCTGGCCCGCCTACCTGGGCGAGATCGGCCAGGGCAAGCAGACCAGCTTCAACGTCACCGAACCGGCCTTCTTCAAGGCGCTGGCCAAGATGTGGAAGACGTCCGACATCGACGCCACCCGCACCTATCTGCGCTGGCACGTGGCGCGCAACATGTCGCCGGCGCTGGCCTCGAACTTCGACCAGGAACACTTCGACTTCTTCAGCAAGACCCTGCGCGGCGTGCAGCAACAGCAGCCGCGCTGGAAGCGTTGCGTGACCCTGGTCGACCGCCAGCTGGGCGAAGCGCTGGGCCAGGAATTCGTCAGCCGCGCGTTCTCGCCGGCGCTGAAGGAAAAGTCGCTGCACATGACCCGCCAGGTCGAAGAGGCGATGCAGAAGGACATCGAGTCGCTGGACTGGATGAGCCCTGAGACCAAGAAGCGCGCCCAGGAAAAGCTGGCCGCGATCGTCAACAAGATCGGCTATCCGGACAAGTGGCGCGACTACAGCAGCTATGTGGTGAAGCCGAACGACTTTGCCGGCAACGTCGAGCGCGGCAACGCCTTCGAGACGCGCCGCGACCTGGCCAAGATCGGCAAGCCGCTCGACCGCGGCGAATGGGGCATGACGCCGCCGACGGTGAACGCCTACTTCAATCCGCAGATGAACGACATCAACTTCCCGGCCGGCGTCCTGCAGCCGCCGCTGTTCGACCCGAAGATGGATGACGCGCCGAACTACGGCAACACCGGCGGCACCATCGGCCATGAACTGACCCACGCCTTCGACGACGAAGGCCGCCAGTTCGACGCCAAAGGCAACCTGAAGGACTGGTGGACCAAGAAGGATGCCAAGGAATACGAAGAACGCGCCGCCTGCATCGTCGACCAGTACGCGCAGTACACGGTGGTGGACGACATCAAGATCAACAGCAAGCTGACCCTGGGCGAGGACATCGCCGACCTGGGCGGCCTGATCCTGGGCTGGATGGCGTGGAAGGAAGAGATGGCCAGCATGCCGCAGCAGGCCCAGCCTCAGCAGCTCCGCGACGGCTTGACGCCCGAGCAGCGCTTCTTCGTCGGCAACGCCCAATGGGCCTGCGAAAACGACCGCCCGGAAAACCTGCGCGTGAAAGCCATGACCGACCCCCACTCGCCGGGCCGCTACCGCGTGAACGGCCTGGTGGTGAACATGCCGCAATTCCAGCAGGCTTTCCAGTGCAAGGCCGGGCAGCCGATGGTGAAGGAAAAGCGTTGCCGCGTTTGGTAAACGTATGAACGTCGTTCCCGCGAAGGCGGGAATCCAAGTTTGCGTGCGTATCGATTACTCATGCAAACTTGGGCCCCCGCCTTCGCGGGGGCGACGTTGACACGTGCGTGTCCTCCTTCACGTGGCCGCTCACCGCCGCCGCGACCCCCGGTCGCTGGCCTGCCCCTGCATATGCACCAGGTTCGCCTCGAAAGCCTGCATCTGCAAACCGATATCCGCCATATCCACATTCGACTGCCGCAGCCGCGGGAACAGCTCGCCTTCCTCTTCCTCGATATGGTTCAGCACCGATTTGAGCATCTCGCGCATCATCGGTTCCGCGCGCGGCTCGTCCGGCGCCATCCCCTGCAGCGTGGCCAGCAGGTCGTCGACTTTCAGATGGTCCTGTTCGAAATGGCGCACCAGCTTGTCGTCCAGGCAGCGCACGTTCGGATAGAAGATCGATTCCTCCAGCCGTGAATGGGTGTGGATGGCTTGCAGCAGCTGGGTGGCCGCCTGTTTCTTGACTTCCATGTCGCTGCTGTTGAGATACTTGTCGGCCAGCTTGCGTACCGTGTCGTGGTCGCGCACCAGCATCTGGATCGGATCGTCGGCATTGTCCATGATGGGTTCCTCCTGAAAAGGAATGCCATCCTACTCTTGGCGGAAAACAGCGCCGATCCATTTAGGCGCGGAAAAAAAACACCGCCTCGGCGGGCGGCGTTTGCACGATCAGGAAAGAATCAGTGCTGAGCAATACTACCGCGCCAGGCCCCGGTTTCCTTGCCGCGCGATTCCAGCATTTCCTTGAACTTCTGCAGGTTGCCGCGCAATTCCATGCGCACGGCGCCGAAGGCATCGCCGATCTGCTCGAGCGCGCCTTCCGGCTGGTAGTCCATCTGGACGGCCACACGGCAGACGTCGTCGGAAATCTTGTGGAAGGTGGCGACGCCGCCGTTCGGCACGCCGGTCGTGCTCTGCCAGGCGATGCGCTTGTCGGGGATCTGCTCGGTGATCTCGACATCCCATTCCTTGTCTTCGCCGGCCACATTGGCCTTCCAGTGCAAGTGCTTGTCGTCCAGCTGGCGGATTTCCTTCACGCTGGCCATGAACTGCGGGAAGTCTTCGAACTGGGTCCACTGGTTGTAGGCGGTGCGCACCGGCACATTGATCTCGATGGTTTCGACGATGGACGAATCCATGCCCGAAGCGCGGTTCTTCATTTTCTTCGACAGCATCATGCCGCCCACCGCCAGCGCGGCCACAGTAACGACTCGATTCAGCATTATTGCCTCCTTGTTACGAGTAAAGATTGAAAACACATCTGCAGCCACGTTACGGTAAGTCGGCTTTCGAGGGCGCTAGCGAGCCTACAGGAAACTGTTGTGATACTGTATATATAACCAGTAAATTTGGCGCGGAAAGCCGTCCCCGGCCCGTTCCGACGTTTATAATGCCCGCATGAATCTCCTCGACAACCTGAATCCCGAACAGCTCGCCGCGGTCACCTTGCCGTCCCAGAGCGCCCTGATCCTGGCCGGCGCCGGCTCGGGCAAGACGCGCGTGCTGACGACCCGGATCGCCTGGCTGATCCAGACCAGCCAGGTCTCGCCGGCCGGCATCATGGCGGTGACCTTCACCAACAAGGCGGCGAAGGAAATGCTGAGCCGCCTGTCGGCGATGCTGCCGATTAACACGCGCGGCATGTGGATCGGCACCTTCCACGGGCTGTGCAACCGCCTGCTGCGCACGCATCACCGCGACGCCGCGCTGCCGCAGAGTTTCCAGATCCTGGATTCGCAGGACCAGCTGTCGATGATCAAGCGCATGCTGAAGGCGCTGAATGTCGATGACGAGAAGTACCCGGCCAAAGACCTGATGTACTTCATCAACAACGCCAAGGACAACGGCCGCCGCGCCGCCGATTGCGAGGCCTACGACCACGTGCAGAAGCGCATGGTCGAGCTGTACGATGCCTACGACCAGCAGTGCCAGCGCGAAGGCGTGGTCGATTTCGCCGAGCTGCTGCTGCGCGCCTATGAACTGCTGCAGCGAAACCACCCGCTGCGCCAGCATTACCAGATGCGCTTCCGCCATATCCTGGTCGACGAGTTCCAGGACACCAACGATCTGCAGTACAACCTGCTGAAGCTGCTGGCGGGACACCATGAGCCGGCCGGCGGCGCGATCTTCGCGGTGGGCGACGACGACCAGAGCATCTACGCCTTCCGCGGCGCGAATGTCGGCAACATGCAGGCCTTCGAGCGCGAATTCGAGGTGAAGAACCTGATCAAGCTGGAGCAGAACTACCGCTCGCACGGCCACATCCTCGACACCGCCAACTTCCTGATCGCCAACAACAAGCAGCGTCTCGGCAAGAACCTGCGTACCGACGCCGGCCAGGGCGAGCCGGTCCGCATCTACGAAGCTTCCTCCGACCTGGAAGAGGCGCAGTGGATCATCGACGAGGCCAAGAGCCTGATGGGCGAGGGCGTGCCGCGCAGCGAGATCGCGATCCTGTACCGGTCGAACGCGCAGAGCCGCGTGATCGAGCACGCGCTGTTCGCGGCCGGCATCCCGTACACCGTGTACGGCGGCCTGCGCTACTTCCAGCGCGCCGAGGTCAAGCACGCGATCGCCTACCTGCAGCTGATGGACAATCCGCACAACGATTCGGCCTTCCTGCGCGTGGTGAACTTCCCGACCCGCGGCATCGGCGCGCGCTCGATCGAGCAGCTGCAGATGGCGGCCGACAGCTACGGCGTGTCGTTGTACGCGGCGGTGCCGCACATGACCGGCAAGGCCGGTACCGTGCTGTCCAACTTCGTCAAGCTGATCGAAAGCGCGCGCTTCGAGACCCAGCAGTTGCCGCTGCCGGAGATGGTGAAGGTGGTGCTGGAGCGCAGCACCCTGCTGGACCACTACGGCAAGGAAAAGGAAGGCGCCGAGCGCATCGAGAACCTGGAGCAGATGGTCAGCGCCGCCACCCACTTCGTGCAGGAAGAGGGCTTCGGCGTGACGGCGCCGGCGCATCTGGGACCGCAGGCGGCGGCCAGCAGCGGCGCGGCGATCGTCAATCTCGACGGCATCGAACTGCTGGACGCCGACGCGCCGCTGGCGGCCGTGATGTCGCCGCTGTCGGCTTTCCTGTCCCACGCCTCGCTGGAAGCCGGCGACGCCCAGGCCCAGGCCGGCCAGGACGCCATGCAGCTGATGACGGTGCACTCGGCCAAGGGCCTGGAATTCGACGCCGTCTTCATCACCGGCCTCGAAGAAGGCCTGTTCCCGCACGAGAGCAGCTCGCGCGAGCTGGATGGCGTGGACGAGGAACGGCGCCTGATGTACGTGGCGATCACGCGCGCGCGCAAGCGTCTGTACATGAGCTTCACCCAGCAGCGCATGCTGCATGGCCAGACCCGCTTCAACATGAAGTCGCGCTTCTTCGACGAGCTGCCGGAAGAGTCGCTGAAATGGCTGTCGCCGCGGGTGCAGACCAAGTGGTTCGGCGGCCGCAACTCGACCACGGCCTGGGACGACGCCAACTTCCGCGAGAATGGCAGCGACAACCAGATCGCCCGGCAGATCACGCAAAAGTCGAGCAGCGACAAGGGCATCGGCTGGCGCATCGGCGAGCAGGTGGCGCACGCGCGCTTCGGCGAGGGCGTGATCGTGAATATCGAGGGTGGCGCCGGCAGCCCGCGCGCGCTGATCAACTTCGGCGGCGCGGGGATGAAGATGCTGGACCTGTCGGTGGCCAAGCTGGAGAAAGTGGCCAGGTGATATGACGTGGGCACAGGGTGCCCACCCTACGAACGTACGTGGCATGAAAACGGTGTGCCATCGACGACGTATACGTAGGGTGGGCACCCCGTGCCCACGTTTTACGCCGGCTGCAAATCCTTGTCGCCCGGCTTGCCGAAAATATCCCGGTAACCGGCATAAATCGCGCACTGCCAGAACAGGATAAACAAAAACATCAGCCACATCAGCACGACCTGCGCCAACATGATCGTGCTGAACAGGTTCACCACCAGGAAGGTGGCGGCGAGGAAGATGCCGAACCAGCACAGCACCAGCACGCCGAACACGCGCGCCGAACGCAGCACGGCAAAGAAGCTGTAGAAGGTGGCCTTGCCGGGGCTCATCTGCTTCCAGTAGGTGAGCGGGGCGGTAAAGCACAGCGCCAGCAGCAGCACCGTCTCCAGGATCAGCAGGCCGAAGGCGGCCATGAAGTCGGACGCCGTGAAGGGCAGCTTGTCGCCGGGGCCGATCTTGATGTCGGCCGGCAACTGGCGCAGCGAATCCGGCGCGATCAGCAGCGTCGCCAGGGCCAGGATCAGGAACACGCCCAGGTAGATCACCCCGATCTTGCACAGGCCGCCCAGCACCGGCTTGCGGAAGCCCGTCAGCAGCACGCCCAGGGTAACGCGATCGCCATTGTCGATCATCAGGCAGGCCTGCATGAAGGCCATCGTGAAGGAGGGAATCAGGACCACCACCAGGATCGGGCCGATGAAGGGCAGGGCGCTGATGCCGATCGCCAGCAGGATGTTCGCGAACAGCAGGGACATGAGGGCGGCGGGCTGCTTGCGGAACAGGGCCATGCCCCGTTTCAGCCAGGCCCAGCCGGTGAGTGCGGGCAGATTGTTCATGCGGTGAGATCCGGCGCGGGAACCGCGATGCGCTCGCGCAGCACGCGTTCGAAGTGAGTGGGGTCGTGCGGCGTCAGCATCTCGGCTTCGCGCGGACGGTGCAGGTCGTACAGGCGCGACAGCCAGAAGCGCAGCGCGGCGGCGCGCAGCATGGTCTGCCAGGACTGGGCTTCGGCGTCGGTGAACGGACGCACGGCGTGATAGGCGCGGGTCAGGGCCAGCACGCGGTCGTGGTCCAGCCTGCCGCTGTCCAGGTCGATGCACCAGTCGTTGGCGGTGACGGCGATGTCGAACAGCCAGCTGTCCCAGCCCGCAAAATAGAAGTCGAAGCAGCCGCTCAGGCGCTCGCCGACAAACATCACGTTGTTGCGGAACAGGTCGGCGTGGACCGGGCCATGGGCCAGCTCGGCGTAGACGGGGCCGCCCGCGAACGCGCGCTGGAAGGCCAGCTCCGATTGCAGCAGCGCGGCCTTGTCGGCGTCGAGGAAGGGCAGGACCTTGGGAACGGTCTCGATCCACCAGTCCAGGCCGCGCAGGTTCGGCTGGCGCAGCGCGAAGTCCTGGCCGGCCAAATGCATCTTTGCCAGCGTGGCGCCCACTTCGGCGCAATGCACGGGCTGCGGATCCATCTGCGAGCTGCCATCGAGCTTGCTGACGATGGTGGCCGGCTTGCCGTGCAGCGCCACCACCAGTTCTCCACGATCGTTCGGCACGGGCGCCGGTACCGGCACGCCGCGTTCGGCCAGATGACGCATCAGCTGCACGTAGAAGGGCAGCTGCGCGAAATCGAGGTTCTCGAAGATCGTCAGGACGAATTCGCCGCGCTCGGTCGTCAGGAAGAAATTACTGTTTTCGATGCCGCTGGCGATGCCTTTGAGCGCCAGGGCTTTACCTAAGGGAAACTGCTTGATCCACTGGCTGAGGTCGTCCAGTGTGACCGAGGTGAAAACTGCCATCGTTCACGAAAAGTAGGAGGTGCTGTGGCGGCCGCCGCGAAGGCGGCCGGGCCTTATTTCTTGTCCGCGGTGCCAGGCGGCAAGGGCGGTGGCGGCGGTGCATCGGCCGGGGCCGGGGTGTTGGTCCCGGTCTCGCTGGCGGCCTTGCGCTTGCCCGACAGGTCGAATTCGCCCACTTTCCATTGCGGCGCGCGGGTTGCAGTGGCGCCCGGGCCGGCCGGGACGGCGCCGGGCGGGTTGTTCGGCTTTAAGGTGTAGTGGCTGCCGCTGCTGTTGACTTCCACTTCGGTGACCTGGCCGCCGTCGCGCTTTTCCCTGATCTGGGTACGGGTGCGCGAGGGGATATTGGTGGCCGGTACATCGCTGCCCGGTTCGACGCGCTCGAGCTTGGGCGGGGCCTGGTTCTGATTCGATTGCGGAGCCGCTGGCTGCGTAGCCTGCTGGGCCGACGCTGGGCCAACCAGCGCGGCCTGCGCGGCCAGAAGCAGAGCGAGGAGGGACAGGCGGGAAGAGATGCGTGGCATGATGGTCACCTTTGTCGTTTGGTTCATTGTAACAAACGGCGCTGTCTGCCAGTAAAAAGCATGTGAAAAGTGTGAAGCGGCCCCATATGGAGGGGATGCCGATTCTGCGATAATGGCCCACCTTTGCTCATCTCGACCCTACATGGACAACACCCTGCTTCTCGTTGACGGCTCCAGCTACCTGTACCGCGCTTTCCACGCGCTGCCCGACCTGCGCAGCCCCGACGGCCACCCGACCGGTGCGATGCACGGCATGGTCAACATGCTGCGCCGCCTGCGCGCCGACTTCCCGGCCGCCTACATCGCCTGCGTGTTCGACGCCAAGGGCAAGACCTTCCGCGACGACCTCTACCCCGAGTACAAGGCCACGCGCGCCTCGATGCCGGAAGACCTGGGCAAGCAGATCGAACCGATCCACGAAGTGGTGCGCCACATGGGCTGGCCGATCCTGATGGTCGAAGGCGTCGAGGCCGACGACGTGATCGGCACCCTGGCCGCCCAGGCCACGGCGCGCGGCATGAACACCGTGGTCTCGACCGGCGACAAGGATCTGGCCCAGCTGGTCAACGACAAGGTCATGCTGATCAATACGATGAGCAACGAGAAGCTCGACGAAGCCGGCGTGGTCGCGAAATTCGGCGTGCCGCCCAACCGCATCATCGACTACCTGACCCTGATCGGCGACACGGTCGACAACGTCCCGGGCGTGAGCAAGTGCGGCCCGAAGACCGCGGTCAAGTGGCTGGCCCTGCACGGTTCGCTGGACGGCGTGATCGAAAACGCCCACACCATCGGCGGCGCGGTCGGCGCCAACTTGCAGGCGGCCCTGGAATGGCTGCCTAAAGGCCGCGAGCTGATCACCGTGAAGTGCGACTGCGACCTGACGAATCACCTGGTGTCGATCGAGGAATCGCTGATCGGCCGCCCGGAAGACAAGGACGCGCTGCGCGACTTCTTCCAGCGCTACGGCTTCAAGACCATGCTGAAGGAACTGGGGCCGAACAGCGGCAACCCGGGACGCTTCGTCACACCGGGCACCCAGCCGGCCCAGGCGCCGCTGTTCAATTCGCCGGAAGGCGCGGCCGACCCGAACGGCACGCTGCCCGGCATGGCCGTCATCAAGGGCGAGTACGAGACCGTCACCACGACGGAGGCGCTGGAGCGCTGGCTGGACCTGATCGACAAGGCCGACCTGACCTCGGTCGATACCGAGACCACCTCGCTCGACCCGATGATGGCCGAGATGGTCGGCATCTCGCTGTCGGTCGAAGCGGGCAAGGGCGCCTACATCCCGCTGGCCCACCGCTACGCCGGCGTGCCCGAGCAGTTGAACCGCGAGGAAGTCCTCGAACGCATGAAGCCGTGGCTGGAAAACCCGGACAAGCCGAAGCTGGGCCAGAACCTGAAGTATGACGCCCACATCTTCGAGAACCACGGCGTGAAACTGCGCGGGATCGTCCACGACACCCTGCTGCAATCCTACGTGTTCGAATCGCACAAGCCGCACGACATGGACACCATGGCCATGCGCCACCTGGGCTACACCACGATTCCCTTCGTCGACGTGTGCGGCAAGGGCGTGAACCAGATCTGCTTCGACCAGGTCGAGCTGGGACGCGCCACCGAATACGCGGCCGAGGATTCGGACATCACCCTGCGCCTGCACCAGACCATGATCGGCCATGTGGAGAGCGACGAGGGCCTGAATTTCATCTACCGCAAGATCGAGCTGCCGACCTCCGTGGTGCTGCAGAAGATCGAGCGCAACGGCGTGCTGATCGACGCCGACAAATTGGCAACCCAATCGAACCAACTGGCGGTGCGCATCGCGGAACTCGAGCAGCAGGCCTACGAACTGGCCGGCGGCCCCTTCAACCTCGGTTCGCCCAAGCAGATCGGCGAGATCTTCTTCGGCAAGCTCCAGCTTCCGGTGATCAAGAAGACCGCCACCGGCGCCCCGTCGACCGACGAAGAGGTGCTGCAGAAGCTGGCCGAAGACTATCCGCTGCCGAAGATCCTGCTCGAGCACCGCGGGCTGTCGAAGCTGAAGTCGACCTACACCGACAAGCTGCCGAAGATGGTCAACCCGAACACGGGCCGCGTGCACACCAATTATGCGCAGGCGGTCGCCATCACCGGCCGCCTGGCTTCGAACGATCCGAACCTGCAGAACATCCCGGTGCGTAACGCCGAAGGCCGCCGCATCCGCGAAGCCTTCATCGCGAATCCGGGCAGCGTGCTGGTGTCGGCCGACTATTCGCAGATCGAGCTGCGCATCATGGCCCACATCTCGGGCGACGAAGCGATGCTGCGCGCGTTCGCCCAGGGTGAGGACATCCACCGCGCCACCGCCGCCGAGATCTTCGGCATCGCGCCGGAAGACGTCGAGAGCGAGCAGCGCCGCTACGCCAAGGTCATCAACTTCGGCCTGATCTACGGCATGAGCGCCTTCGGCCTGGCCCAGAACCTGGGCATCGAGCGCAGCGCCGCCAGCAACTACATCGAGCGCTATTTCCAGCGCTTCGCCGGCGTCAAGCAGTACATGGACGAGACCCGCCTGCAGGCCAAGGCCCGCGGCTACGTCGAGACCGTGTTCGGCCGCCGCCTGTGGCTCCCGGAGATCAATTCGCCGAACGGCCCGCGCCGCGCTGGCGCCGAGCGCGCGGCGATCAACGCGCCGATGCAGGGCACGGCCGCTGACCTGATCAAGCTGGCCATGATCGCGGTGCAGGACTGGATCGAGCAGGAAAAGCTCGGCACCCGCATGATCATGCAGGTGCACGACGAACTGGTGCTGGACGTGCCGGAAGCGGAGCTGGACCTGGTGAAGCAGAAGCTGCCGGAATTGATGGCGGGGGTGGCGACCTTGAAGGTGCCGCTGGTGGCGGAGACTGGGGTGGGGCCAAACTGGGAAACTGCGCACTAAATGCCGCGTGGGCACCGCGTGCCCACGCGCACGCATCATCCGCCGCCCTACGTTAATATTGCAATCCTTTGATAACCCGACCGGAGGATTGCCCATGAACGATCTCGTCATTGACCGCCGCGACTTCCTGAAAGTCGCGCTGGGCACCGGCTTCGCCGCCGCCACGCTGCCGGTCGCGGCGCAGTCCGTGATCAAGACCGATACCGCGGGCCTTACCGCCGGCACCATCAACCTGAACGTGAACGGCCAGACCGTCCCGGTCTACCGCGCCCAGCCCGAAGGCAAATCGAACCTGCCCGTCATCCTGGTGATTTCCGAGATCTTCGGCGTCCACGAGCATATCGCCGACGTCACCCGCCGCTTCGCGAAGCAGGGCTACCTGGCGCTGGCGCCGGAGCTGTTCGTGCGCCAGGGCGATCCGTCGAAGATCGGCGACATCGCCACCCTGATGAAGGACATCATCTCGAAGACCCCGGACGCACAGGTGATGGGCGACCTCGATGCCTGCGTGGCCTGGGCCGCGAACAATGGCGGCAACGTCGACAAGCTGGGCATCACCGGCTTTTGCTGGGGCGGGCGCATCACCTGGATGTACTCGGCCGATAACCCGAAGGTCAAGGCCGGCGTGGCCTGGTACGGACGCCTGCTGGGCGACACGACCGCGAACACGCCGAAGCATCCGGTCGACATCGCCCCGGCGCTCACCGTACCGGTGCTCGGCCTGTACGGCGCCAGGGACACCGGCATCCCGCTCGACACCGTCGAGAAGATGAAGGCAGCCCTGGCCAAGGGGTCGAGCAAGTCGGAATTCGTGGTGTACCCGGATGCGGGCCACGCCTTCCACGCCGATTACCGTCCGAGCTACAACGAGAAGGATGCGAAGGACGGCTGGACGCGTGCGCTGGCCTGGTTCAGGCAGCACGGCGTGGCCTGATTCGCACGGCTTACGGCCCGGCACGGTAAAATGCCGGGCTGGCGCCCGCACGCGGCGCACCAAAAGGACCTCGCAAAACCGTAGCGAGCGGCGGCCATGTTGGTTGAGAAGCGCAGCTGTACGTGAGTACAGCGAGCATCGCAAACCGACAGGGCAACGCGCAGTAGGTTTGGCTAGGTCCTAACAAGAAGAGGCTTCACGATCGATCCTGTACTCATCTCCATTTTGCTGGCAACCGGCCTGGCGGGCGTCGTCAGCATCACGGCTGCCGCGGTGTTTTCCTTCACGCTGCTGGCCAAGGTCGTCGAGCGCATGGTCAGCCTGTCGGTCGGCATCATGCTCGCGACCTCGCTGCTGCACGCGCTGCCGGAGGCTTTCGAGTCTGGCGTCGATCCGCGCGGCCTGTTCGCGACCCTGCTGGGCGGCCTGCTGGCCTTCTTCCTGCTGGAGAAGGTGGCGCTGCTGCGCCATTCGCACCACCACGAGGGCGACGGCCACCACCACGCGCACGGGCATGACGCGCACCAGGCGGGCAAGGCGGGATGGATGATCCTGATCGGCGACGGCATGCACAACTTCACGGACGGGATCCTGATCGCCGCCGCCTTCCTCGCCAATCCGCAGCTGGGCATCGTGACCGGCGTCGCCATCATCGCGCACGAGATCCCGCAGGAGATCGGCGACTTCATCGTGCTGCTGAACGCGGGCTTTTCGCGCCTGCGCGCCTATGTCTTCAACCTGCTGTGCAGCCTGCTGGCGGTGGTCGGCGGCCTGCTCGGCTACTACACCCTCGACAAGGCGAGCGGCCTGATCCCCTACGTGCTGGTGTTCGCGTCCTCGGGCTTCATCTACATCGCCGTGAGCGACCTGATGCCGCAGATGCAGCGCCGCGCCACCGTGCGCGAGTCGATTCCGCAGGTGCTGCTGATCGGATTGGGTGTGGTTATCGTGCTGCTCCTGACACACGGTCATTGAGGTTTGTTGCACTCCCATATTGACATGGGAATTCGAACCGGCCTATGCTGAGTCGTTCGCTATGTGGAGGCAGCAATGGCAAGGCTGGTCAATCAAGTGGTTGTGGCACTGCGTGAGAAGCCGTCGCGGTTCGGCTTTGTGCTCGGTATCCTGGTGTTGTCGGTCCTCGTATTTACGCTGGCGGACTTCCTGCCAGCGCCCTACGATATGAGCCGTTAAGCGCCCGTCGCAAGCGGGCGCGCCGAGTCCGCGCTCCACTCGCTCCACGATCCCGGATACAAAGCTGCGCCAGGCAGGCCTGCCACTTCCAGCGCCAGCAGGTTATGGCAGGCCGTGACGCCTGAGCCGCACTGCATGATGGCCTTCTCCGGATCGCCCACGACCCCCTCCAGTTCCGTCTTCAGCTGCGCCGGCGCCTTGAAGCGGCCGTCCGCCTGCAGGTTATCCTTGAAGAAGCGGTTTTTCGCGCCCGGGATATGGCCGCCCGCCGGGTCGATGGTCTCGTTCTCGCCGCGGAAGCGGTCCGGCGCGCGCGCGTCGACCACCTGGCGGCCGCCATGCTCCACGTTGTGCAGGACCGTATTCACGTCCACCGTCGTCACCAGCGCTTCGCGCGCCGCGATCGTGCCGGGGGCGCGTGAAGAGGGCGCATCGGTCGACAAGGGCAGGCCGGCCGCTTGCCAGGCCGGCAGGCCGCCATCCAGCACCGCCACGGCTTCGTGGCCGACCCAGCGCAGCATCCACCACAGGCGCGCCGCATACATGCCGCCGTGGGCGTCGTAGGCAACGACCTGCGTGCCCTCGTTCACGCCCCAGCCGCGCAGCAGTTCGATGAAGGCATCCTTTTCCGGCAGCGGATGGCGGCCGCGGAACGCACCATTGATATCGCGCTTGGCGCCCGACAGTTCGTGTTCCATGTCCGCGAACAGCGCGTTCGGCAGGTGGCCGGCCGCATAGGACGCGCGCCCGGCGGCCAGGTTCACCAGGTCGTGGCGGCAGTCGACGATCACCCAGCCGGCGTCATTGACATGCGGCGCCAGGGCGGCGGCTTCGATCAGGGTCGTGTACATCGGCGGTCTCCTTAAAGTTCGCTTACAGTTCGCTGGCGATCGGATCGGTATCCTCGACGACGGCGCCGCGCGCCGTGCTCTTCGTATTGTAGAACGTCGCGGCGATGCCGGAGGCCAGGATCACGCCCATCCCCAGCCACACGTGCCAGTCGAACACGTCGCCCCACAGCAGCATGCCCCACAGGCTGGAGAAGATGATGCCGGTGTACTGCAGGTTGGCCACCACCAGCACCTTGCCGAGGCGGTAGGCGCGCGTCATCGCCATCTGGGCCAGCAGCGCGGGGATGCCGATCGCCAGCAGCAGCAGGAAGCTAGGCCAGGAATGCGCATGGAAGGGCGCGGCGACGCCGTTCTCGAGCAGGGTGCCGAAGAAGCCGGCCACGGTCGTGGTCAGCGAAAAATAGAACACCACGCGGTATTCGGGTTCGCCCATCTGGCCCAGGTTACGCACCTGCATATAGGCCATCGCCGAGATAATCGAGGACATCACGCCCACCGCGCCGCCCAGCCAGGCATTCATCTCGACGGCAGGGCGCAGCACCAGGGTCACGCCGACGAAGCTCATGCCGATCGCCACCACCAGCGGCCATTCGGTCTGGCCCTTGGCATGCCACCAGCCCATCAGGAACATCCAGGCGGCGAGCCAGATCGGCGCCATGTAGTTGAGGGTGACGGCGGTGGCGAGGGGCAGCTTGCCGATCGCGTAGAACCACATCCACAGCGAGGTCACGCCGACCAGGCTGCGCACCAGGTGCTGCTTCGGGAAGAGGGTCTTGAGGCTGCCGCCCTGCAGGCGGATCATGAGGAACAGGAGCAGGGTGCCGACCAGGCCCCTGTACATCACGATTTCGGAAGTGGCGTAGTACGGGGAAACCAGCTTCACGCCCGCGCCCATGGCGGCGAACGCGAAGCTGGCAAACAGCATCCATAAAGCTGGCGGCATTACATTCCTGGTGCGATGAGGTCGAGTTTGTCCAGTTTACTTCGGTACCATTCGTGGAAGTGCTGCATGCCGTCTTCCATCGGCGACTGGTAGGGGCCGACCTCGTTGACGCCGCGGTCCAGCAGGATCTTGCGGCCGGCATCCATGCGCAGGGCGATCTCGTCGTCCTCGACGCAGGTCTCCATATAGGCCGCGCGCTCGGCATCGACGAACTCGCGCTCGAACAGCACGAACTCTTCCGGGTAATAGAACTCGACCACGTTGCGGGTCTTCTGCGGGCCCATCGGCCACAGCGTCGACACCACCAGCACGTTCGGATACCACTCGACCATGATGTTCGGGTACAGGGTCAGCCAGATCGCGCCATACTTCGGCGCCTGTCCATTGTTGAACTTCAGGACCTGTTCCTGCCACTTTTTATACGCGGGCGAGCCGGACTTCTGCAGGCCGCGGTGCACGCCGACGGTCTGGACGCTGTAGTCGCTGCCGAATTCCCAGCGCAGGTCGTCGCAGCTGATGAAGTTGCCCAGGCCCGGGTGGAAGGGCTCGACGTGGTAGTCCTCCAGGTAGACCTCGATGAAGGTCTTCCAGTTGTAGTCGCACTCGTGCACTTCCACATGGTCGAACATGTAACCCGAAAAATCGAGATCCTTGGTCACCGACATCCCGGCCAGCTTGTCCATGACCTTGTAGCCGTTCTGCTCGAACAGCAGGCCGTTCCAGTTCTGCAGCGGCGTCTTCGAGAGGTTCAGGCAGGGCGTGTCGGCGAAATGCGGCGCGCCGATCAGTTCGCCCTTCAGGTCGTAGGTCCAGCGGTGCAGGGGGCAGACGATGTTCTTGGCATTGCCGCGGCCATTGAACATCAGCGCCTGGCGATGGCGGCAGACGTTGGACATCAGTTCGATGCCTTGCGCGTTACGCACCAGCATGCGGCCTTCGTTTTCCGACTTCAGGGTCGAAAAATCGCCCTTTTCGGGCACCATCAGCTCATGCCCGGCGTAGCGGGGCCCCTTCAGGAACAGTTCCTGCATTTCGCGCTGCAACAGCGCCTGGTCGAAGTAGACATTTACCGGAAGCTGGGCGCACGAGCGCGCCAGCTTGGCGTGGGTAGCCAGATCGGACATCCCAACCCCCCTTTACAGATTTCAGCCAAAGAAGAGAAAGAATCCGAGAACCAGTATTTTGGGCGTCGAAAAACCTACTGCGCGTCGCACTGGCGGCCTGCGATGCTCGCCGTACTCAAGTACGGCTGCGCTTCTCGGCCACCATTGCTTCCGCTCGCTACGGTTTTTCTCGCCCACTTAAAGATGGAATACGGTATTTCGGAGACAGAACCGGAGATTATAGCCTGTAAAGGCTCAGCTGGGGCGCGGTCCCGCACGTGCTTGTGGTGCGTGCGTGCATAAAAATTGCCTGGAAGGCATCGTTTTCATTAATCGGGTGGCGCTTTGCGATAAAATGTGTCTTTGCTTACAAGATGCCGGACGTCGTTGCGGCGTCATGCAGGGGTAGGATTGTTTACAATAAGCGATTAGACTATTGCGCCTCGCCCCGAACCGATCGAACCATTATGCCAAATAAAACAAGCGCGGAGAGCGCCGTAGCGCCAGCGAGCCTCCCGCCCGAGTCTTTCGAGCAGGCGATGGCCGAGCTTGCCCAACTGGTCACGCAGATGGAAGGCGGCCAACTGCCGCTGGAAGCGTCGGTTGCCGCCTATGCGCGCGGCTCCGAACTGGTGCGTTATTGCGCGGCCCAGCTGGAAAAGGTGGAATCGCAGGTCAAGGTGCTGGAAGGCGAGATGCTCAAGCCCTTCAGCACGGACGCCGAGGACGCTGAATGAGCACGACCGTGAGCACGCAGCCGGACTTCCGCGCCTGGATGGAGGGCGTGCAGGCCCGCACCGAGGATGCCCTCGGCCGCTTCCTGCCGGCGGCGGCGTCGCGCCCCGCCAAGCTGCATGAAGCGATGCGCTACACCACGCTGGGCGGCGGCAAGCGCGTGCGTCCGCTGCTGGTCCATGCGGCCGGTGCGCTGTTCGGCGCCGGCGAGGACGCGGTCGCGCGCGCCGCCTGCGCGGTCGAGATGATCCACGTGTATTCGCTGGTCCACGACGACATGCCCTGCATGGACGACGACGCGCTCCGCCGCGGCAAGCCGACCGTGCATGTGGCCTACGACGAAGCGACCGCGCTGCTGGTCGGCGATGCGCTGCAAGCCCAGGCCTTCGAGGTGCTGGCCGGCGCCGGCGATGTCCCCCCGGCCCGCCTGGTGACGATGCTGCGCCTGCTGGCCGAGGCGGCCGGATCCGCCGGCATGTGCGGCGGCCAGGCGATCGACCTCGACAGCGTCGGCATCAGCCTGACCCTGGAAGAACTCGAGCGCATGCACCAGCTCAAAACGGGCGCCATGCTGCGCGTGTCGGTGCTGCTGGGCGCCCTCTGCGGGAAGGACCTCTCGCCGCAGGAGCTGGACGCACTGAAGGACTATTCGCGCGCCATCGGCCTGGCCTTCCAGGTGGTGGACGACGTGCTGGACGCGACCGCCGATTCCGCGACCCTCGGCAAGACCGCGGGCAAGGACGCCGCGGCGAACAAACCGACTTACGTATCGATTCTGGGGCTGGCGCCGTCGAAGGCGCTGGCCGAACAACTGCGGCGGCAGGCGCATGAGGCGCTCATGCCGTTCGGAGAACAAGCACTGCGGCTGCGCGAACTCGCGGACCTGATCGTGCAGCGGAAGGCCTAAATGAAACTGTTAGATACCATCAACGACCCCGCGGACCTGCGCAAGCTGCCGCGCACCCAGCTGACCCCGCTGGCCACCGAACTGCGCCAGTTCCTGCTGGATTCGGTGTCCAAGACCGGCGGCCACCTGTCGTCCAACCTCGGCACCGTCGAGCTGACGATCGCGCTGCACTACGTGTTCAACACGCCGGAAGACCGCATCGTGTGGGACGTCGGCCACCAGACCTATTCGCACAAGATCCTGACCGGGCGCCGCGGCCGCATGCCGACGCTGCGCCAGCATCACGGCCTGTCCGGCTTCCCGAAGCGCGACGAAAGCGAGTACGACACCTTCGGCACCGCCCACTCGTCGACCTCGATCTCGGCGGCGCTGGGCATGGCGCAGGCGGCCAGGATCAAGGGCGAGAAGCGCAAGGCGATCGCGGTGATCGGCGACGGCTCGATGACGGCCGGCATGGCCTTCGAAGCCCTGAACAATGCCGGCGTCGAGGAAGACGTCGACCTGCTGGTGGTCCTGAACGACAACGACATGTCGATCTCGCCGCCGGTGGGCGCGCTGAACCGCTATCTGGCGCGCCTGATGTCGGGCCAGTTCTACGCCGCCGCCAAGAACGTCGGCAAGAGCGTGCTGCCGGCGCCGATGCTGGAACTGGCGAAGAAGCTGGAAGAACACGCCAAGGGCATGGTGGTCCCGGCCACGATGTTCGAGGAATTCGGCTTCAACTACGTCGGCCCGATCGACGGCCACGACCTCGACTCGCTGATCCCGACCCTGCAGAACATCAAGAAGCTCAAGGGCCCGCAGTTCCTGCACGTGGTGACGAAAAAAGGGCAGGGCTACAAGCTGGCCGAAGCCGAGCCGATCCTGTACCACGGCACCGGCAAGTTCAATCCGAGCGAAGGCATCAAGCCGGCCACCGCGCCTTCGAAGATCACCTACACCGAGGTGTTCGGCAACTGGCTGTGCGACATGGCGGCCGTCGACAAGCGCCTGATCGGCATCACGCCGGCGATGCGCGAAGGCTCGGGCATGGTGCGCTTCCACCAGCAATACCCGGAACGCTACTTCGACGTCGGCATCGCCGAGCAGCACTCCGTCACCTTCGCCGCCGGCATGGCGACCGAAGGCGTCAAGCCGGTGCTGGCGATCTACTCGACCTTCCTGCAGCGCGGCTACGACCAGCTGATCCACGACGTGGCCCTGCAGAACCTGGACGTGACCTTCGCCCTGGACCGCGCCGGCCTGGTCGGCGCCGATGGCGCGACCCACGCCGGCAACTACGACCTGGCCTACCTGCGCTGCATCCCGAACATGGTCGTCATGGCGCCGTCCGACGAGAACGAATGCCGGCTGATGCTGACCACCGCCTACCACTACCCGGGGCCGGCAGCGGTGCGCTATCCGCGCGGCGCCGGCGTCGGCGCAGCCCTGCAGCAGGAACTGAGCTCGATCGAGATCGGCAAGGGCCTGGTGAAACGCGAAGGCAAGGGCGTCGCCATCCTGGCCTTCGGCTCGATGGTGGCCCCGAGCCTGAAGGCGGCCGAGGGCCTGAACGCGAGCGTGGCCGACATGCGCTTCGTGAAGCCGCTCGACGTCGACCTGGTGAAACGCCTGGCGAAGGAGCACGACTACCTGGTGACGGTGGAAGAGGGCTGCACCATGGGCGGCGCCGGTTCGGCCGTGGCCGAAGCCCTGGCTGCCGAGGGCATCGTCAAGCCGCTGCTGATCCTGGGCTTGCCGGACGCCTTCATCGACCAGGGCGACCCGGGCGTGCTGCTGGCTTCCGTCGGCCTGGACGCGCACGGCATCGCCAAATCGATCCGCGAGCGCTTCGGGATCGGCGAGCCGCGCCTCGTGGTCAACAACTGAGCAACAAAGAGCGGCGGCCGATCATGCTGATTGTTACCCACGGCGGCAAATTCCATGCGGATGACGCCTGGGCCGTCGCCGTCATCAAGGTCCTGCATTCCGGGGCCGAACTGGTGCGCACGCGCGACCAGGCCATCATCGACCGCGGCGATATCGTGATCGACGTCGGCGGCATCTGGGATCCGGCAAGCGGCCGCTTCGACCACCACCAGAAGGGCTTCAGCGGCGCGCGCACCAGCGGCGTGCCGTATGCCAGCGCAGGCCTGGTCTGGCGCGAATACGGCGGCCGCTGCGTCGAAGCGCTGGCGGCGAAGCATACCGGCCACCAGCTGAGCATGGATGCGGCCCAGCAGATGGCCAACGCGATCGATGCCGACATCGTGCAGTACCTCGACCTGTCGGACGTCGGCGCGGCCAAGAACGCGCCCGGCGGCTACGGCATGTCGGCGGTGGTCTCCGGCTACAACCCGAACTGGATGGACGAGGAAAGGCTGGGCTACGGCGAGGCCGCCGACGTCTACCGCCTGAGCCAGTTCCACCGCGCGATGGACTTCCTCACCGACGTGATGGCCAACGCCGTCAAGTACCGCGTCGGCGCCATGCTGGCGCTGGAGCAGGTGCGCGGCGCCGCGACGCTGGAAGGCGGGCGCCTGCTGTACCTGAAGAACGGCGCGCTGCCCTGGAGTTCGGTGGTGCGCAAGGAAATGCCGAAGGTCCTGTTCGTCATCAGCCACAACATCGGCGAGCAGCGCTACATGCTGCACACGGTGCCGGCCACGGTCGACACCTTCGAGGCGCGCGCCGATCTGCCGGCATCCTGGGCCGGTTTGCGCGATGCCGACCTGGCCGCCGTCACCGGCGTGGCGGACGCGGGCTTTTGCCACAACGGGCGTTTCATTGCCGCTGCCAAGTCGTATGAGGGGATCTATGCGATGGCGCTGCAGGCGCTGAAGGAAGTCGAGTAGTTCGTCGTTCCCGCCTGCGCGGGGACGGCGTCACTTGAACAGCTCCTCCGCCCGCCGGTAAAGAATCCACGAAGTCGCCACATACTTGTCCCCGCTGAGCGCCACATGCCCCTTGTGCGTGTGCGTAAAACCGGCCGGCGCGATGATCAGGCGGCCCTCTCTTGCTTCAAGCTTCCTGCCCTGGTACAGGAATTCCGTCTCCCCGCCATCGAGCACGTCGTTCAGGTAAAACTGGAACAGCAGCACGCGGTGCAGGGTCTCGCAGCTGGCGTTCTGTGGATAGATCTCGGAATGCCAGTGGTGGTAGCCGCCGCTGGCGCGCAGGTACTTCTGCAGGTTGATCGGGCCGCAGCGGTACATCGCCTGCACCAGCGCGTCCAGGTGCGGGCGGCCGCATGCGTCGAAGTTGTCGAGCGAGAGCGCAACCGGCTGGCCGGTCTCCGGATGCGCGACCATCGGTGACAGCGCGCCCAGCACCAGCGCGCGGTAGCGGTCCACGTACTGTGCAAGGTGACGGCGCACGGCGGCCGACATCAGCTGTGCCACGTCCTGCCATTCGGGGTGCTGGGTGAGAGTGAGATCCCAGCTGTCTTTTTTCGCCACGTCGACGCCGTTCCCGGTGCGCCCGCGCACGACCTTGTCGCTGGACTCGAAGCGCGCGAGGATGTGGGCGCACTGTTCGGCGCTCAGCGCATGGTCGTAGATGCCGATGAAGTCGTCGGTCATGATTATTTCAAGAATTATAAGTGTTGTATCGGAAACGTCACGTTCAGGCCGGTTGAGATAGCTTGCATGTTCGCTATGCGTTACGCTTGGGGATTCCCCTCATGCCGACATGCCTTTACCCGTGCTCCGGTTCATCCAGTCATTTGCTATCCCCGCGCGGTTTGCGCCGGCGCTCGAAGATGCCTGCCAGGCCGACCTGGCCGGCGACAAGGTGCGCATGCTGTATGTCGCCAGTATATTGTGCTCTGTCCTGGTGCTGTGCTTCGGTTGCCTCGACGCCGTCACCTTGCCGAGCAATGTGGCCGGCGCCTGGACGGCGCGCGCCATCGTCGTGCTTTCCGCCCTGGCGATTACGGCCGCCGTGCGCTTGCGCCCACAGGTCTTCCTGCGCCACTACACGCTCTCCATGTGCGGGACTGCGATCGGCTGGAGCCTCGGCATCGAGGCCATCATCATGCAGTCGAGTCCCACCGACCTGGCCTGGGGCACGTATTACGCCGGCCTGCTGATCGTGTCGATGGCGCTGTATGCCTGGACCTACCTGCGCCCGCTGTACGCGGCCATGACCGGCATCGCCGTGGTCGGCAGCTATGTGGCGGAAGCCGTCTTCGTGCAAGGGATGATCGAGCGCGGGCAATGGCCGCTGCTGGTGCAGAACAGCTTCTTTCTCGCGGGCGCGAACCTGGTCGGGATGATGTCCCTGATCCTGCGCGAACGCTTCTCGCGCCAGGCCTTCCTGCTCAAGAACGCGCTGGCGCATGACCTGAAACTCGAAGAAGAAGCCAAGCGCCAGAGCCAGCACCGGTCCGAGCACGATCCCCTGACCGGCCTGCCGAACCGGGTGCGCTTCCTGCGCAGGCTGGATGAATTACTGGCGGCGCGCCAGGGCGCCGCCGCGGTGGCGGTGCTGTTCCTCGACCTCGACGGTTTCAAGCCGGTCAACGACCGCCACGGCCATGCCGCCGGCGACCACATGCTGGCCGTGATCGCCGAGCGCATCCGCGGTGCGATCCGTACCTCCGACCTGGCCGCGCGCCTGGGCGGCGACGAGTTCGTGGTGGCGGTCCCGCTGGCCGACGCCAACGGCGACCTGGTGGTGCGCCGCATGAGCGCCGCCTTGCGTGCCGCGATCGCCGAGCCGGTCGATTACCAGGGACAGTACCTGCGGGTGACGGTCAGCATCGGCGCGGCGCTGTGCCCGCACGACGCCGCCAGCGCCGGCGAGCTGCTGCACCAGGCCGACCAGGACATGTACGCCTCGAAGCGCCACCGCAAGCAACTGGTGACCTGAGCGACTGTCCTCAAGCCGCTCGCTGCCCAGGCACGTGCAGCGAGCGCGCCAGCAGGTGGCCGGCCAGCCAACCGCCGACCAGGCCGCCTATGTGGGCCGCGTTGTCGGTGTGCGGATACAGGAAGCCGGCGCCGATGTTAAACAGCAGGAACGGCCCGATCGAGGCGCGCAGGTCCTGCACCACGGTCGGCGGCACGCCGCTGTGCTCGCGGCCGATGAAGGCGAACAGGCCGCCGATGATGCCGAAGATCGCGCCCGAGGCGCCGACGCTGTTCACCGGGTGGTGCGACAGCAAGCCCCACAGCAGGCTGCCCGCGCTGCCGCCGATCGCGGCCAGCAGGTACAGGCCGGCAAAGCGCAGGCTGCCGAAGATGCGCTCGACCAGTTGGCCCACTTGCCACAGCGTGAACATGTTCATCGCCAGGTGCAGCAGGTTCCCGTGCAGGAAAGCCGAGGTCAGGATGCGCCACCATTCGCCGGCGCGCAGCGTCCGGCTCGGAAGGTTCGATCCCCAGTTCACCAGCTGCAGCTGGGGCAGGAAGGGATGCACTTCCGGGCCCCAGCCGGTGAAGGAAGCCAGCTGCAGCTTCCAATGCCCGCCGCCGGCCACGTTCAGCAGGCCCTGCTTCCATAGCTGCAGGTGTCCCTGCATGGCGGCGGCCGAGTTCCAGCCCGGCAGCTTGAACGAGGGCGCACCATAGCCCTGGCGCTCCAGCCACATCAGGACGAAGATCGCGATGTTCGCGCCCAGCAGCGTCCAGATCACCGGCGTCGACGGGCTCCAGTAGTCGATGCGGTCATGGAAGGCGACACGTTCGGCATGCGCTTCCGCTTCGAATGCAGGCGTGCGGCGGCTGGGGAGGGCGGCGGCGATGGTTTTCGCGGCCTCGCGGCCGGCGGCGGAAAAACCGACTTCCTGTGCGCCATCCACACCCACCAGGTCGAAGATGACATCCTCGCCCCAGGTCCGCACGTTGACGACGTCGGCCTTGCGCAGGCGCTGCTCCGCCTTCTTCGGAAAGCGGAAGCTGCGGTGGATGCTGCCGCGCAGGAGCAGGAAGTCGGCCTCGACCGCCAGCTGCCCCGGGCCCTGGAGGCGGAAGGGATTCGACGGCCAGTTCGGCCCGCCACGGTAAAAGCGGACCGCGAACACCTCGGCCTTTTCCTGGACACCCAGCGTCATTCTCAGCCGCGCTTGCGCTCGTGGTTCCACAGCACGTCGCTGCCGCCGGCATGGCGGTTCAGCACGCGCGCCAGCACGAACATCAGGTCCGACAGGCGGTTCACGTATTGACGCGGCTGGGCATTGATCGTGTCCGACTTCGACAGGGCGACGATGCTGCGCTCGGCGCGCCGGCACACGGTGCGGCACACGTGGGACAGCGAAGCGGCGCGCGAACCGGCCGGCAGGATGAACTCCTTCAGGACCGGCAGGTCCGCATTGTATTTCTCGAGCAGGCCGTCGAGGCGCGCCACGTGTTCGTCCTTGATCATCTGGTAGCCCGGGATGCACAGCTCTCCGCCCAGGTCGAACAGGTCGTGCTGGATCGAGACCAGCTCTTCGCGCAGCTCGGCCGGCATGTCCTCGCACAGCAGCAGGCCGACGAAGGAGTTGAGCTCGTCGACGTCGCCCAGCGCGGCAATCCTTGCGCTGTCCTTGCCGGTGCGGCTGCCGTCGCCCAGTCCGGTGCTGCCGTCGTCGCCGGTACGCGTTGCGATTTTCGAGAGTCGATTGCCCATGGCTATGCCCTGCCTATAAAAAAAGATAGCGCGAGCATACGACAAAATGCTGCAATAGTGCTTACAATCGGCTTATGATCTCTGCGATTCCCGTCGACCCCCAGCGCCGCCAACAAGTGGCCTCAGCCCTGCGCGCCGTCCTGCCTGCGCGCTGTGTCCTGCACGATCCCGAGGACACCCGGCCCTACGAATGCGACGGCCTGGCGGCCTACCGCCAACTGCCGATGATCGTCACGCTGCCCGACAACGAGGAGCAGGTGCTGGCGATCCTGAAAGTCTGCCGCGATTTGAACGTGCCGATCGTGCCGCGCGGCGCCGGCACCGGCCTCTCCGGCGGCGCCCAGCCGCTGGCCGATGGCGTGGTGATTTCGACCGCCCGCCTGAACCGCATCCTGCGCGTCGAGCCGTATGCGCGCACGGCCGTGGTCCAGCCCGGCGTGCGCAACCTGGCGATCTCGGAAGCGGCCGCGCCCTTCGGCCTGTATTACGCGCCGGACCCGTCTTCGCAGATCGCCTGCACCATCGGCGGCAACGTCGCCGAGAACTCGGGCGGCGTGCACTGCCTGAAGTATGGCCTCACGGTGCACAACGTGCTGCGCGTGCGCGTCTGCACGATCGAGGGCGAGGTCATCGAACTGGGCGGCGAAGCGCTCGACGCGCCGGGCCTGGACCTGCTGGCCGTCTTCATCGGCTCGGAAGGCATGCTCGGCATCGTCACCGAAGTCACGGTCAAGCTCGTGCCGAAGCCGGCGCTGGCCCAGGTGATCATGGCCTCCTTCGACGACGTGGTCACGGGCGGCAACGCGGTGGCCAGCGTGATCGCGGCCGGCATCATTCCCGCCGGCCTCGAGATGATGGACCGGACTTCTTCGCGCATGGTCGAGCCTTTCGTGAAGGCCGGCTACGATCTCGACGCCGCCGCGATCCTGCTGTGCGAAGCGGACGGCACCGCGCTCGAGGTGGCCGAGGAAATCGAACGCATGACGGAGGTGCTGCAGCAGGCCGGCGCCAGCGCCATCGCGGTGTCGCAGAACGAGGCCGAGCGCCTGCGCTTCTGGTCTGGCCGCAAGAACGCCTTCCCGGCCGCGGGCCGCATCTCGGCCGACTACTACTGCATGGACGGCACCATCCCGCGCAAGCACCTGGCGCATGTGCTGACCCGCATCGAGGAAATGCAGGACACCTACGGCCTGCGCTGCGCCAACGTGTTCCATGCCGGCGACGGCAACATGCACCCGCTGATCATGTTCGACGCCAACAAGCCGGGCGAGCTGCAGCGCGCCGAGGACTTCGGCGCCGCCATCCTGGCCCTGTGCGTGGAAGTGGGCGGGACCATCACCGGCGAACATGGCGTCGGCGTCGAGAAGATCGATTCGATGTGCGTGCAGTTCGGCGCGAAGGAGCTGGAAGCCTTCTTCACTGTCAAGCGCGCCTTCGATCCCGGCATGCTGCTGAACCCGAACAAGGCGGTGCCGACGCTCCAGCGCTGCGCCGAGATGGGCAAGATGCGGGTGAGCGGCGGCGCGCTGCCGTTCGCGGACCTGCCGCGTTTTTGAAAGCGACGTTTTTGAAACCGACCATGCAGCAGATTCTTGAACAATTCCAGTCACAGGTGCGCGCGGCAGCCGCCGAAAAACGCGCGTTGCGCATCCGCGGCGGCGGCACCAAGGACTGGTACGGCCAACGTATCGAGGGCGAGATCCTCGACACCCGCGCCTATGCCGGCATTGTCGACTACGAGCCGACCGAACTGGTGATCACGGCGCGCTGCGGCACGCCGCTGGCCGAGATCGAAGCCGCGCTGGCCGAACGCAAGCAGATGCTGGCCTTCGAGCCGCCGCATTTCGGCGACGGTGCGACCCTGGGCGGCGCGATCGCCGCGGGGCTCTCGGGGCCGCGCCGCGCCAGCAGCGGCGCGCTGCGCGACTTCGTGCTCGGCGCGAAGCTGCTGGACGGGAAGGGCGAGGTGCTGACTTTCGGCGGCCAGGTGATGAAGAACGTGGCCGGCTACGACGTCTCGCGCCTGCTGGCCGGGGCTATGGGCACGCTCGGCCTGCTGACGGAAGTCTCGGTGAAAGTGCTGCCGCTCGCCTACCGCGAAGCCACCTTGCGCTTCGCGATGAACGAGATCGACGCCATCCGCAAGCTGAACGAATGGGGCGGCCAGCCGCTGCCGATCTCGGGCAGCTGCTGGCATGACGGTATGCTGGCGCTGCGCCTGTCGGGCGCGCAGGCCGCGGTCGATGCGGCAATCCGCACGCTGGGCACGGCGCATGGCGGCGAGCCGATGCCGGACTGCGCCGCTTTCTGGGCCTCGCTGCGCGAACAGCGCCACGCCTTCTTCGACGGCGACGCGCCGCTGTGGCGGCTGTCGGTGCCGTCGACCGCCGCCGCCATCGGGGTCAAAGCCCCCCAGCTGATCGAGTGGGGCGGGGCGCAGCGCTGGCTGCGCGCGGACGGCGATGCCGCCACCGCCCAGCGCATCCGCGCCGCCGTGACGGCCGCAAACGGCCACGCGACCCTGTTCCGCGGCGGCGACAAGAGCGTCGGCGTATTCCAGCCGCTGGCCCCGGCCATCGCGAAAATCCACGAACGTTTGAAAGCCGGATTCGATCCGTCGAACATCTTCAACCCCGGCCGGATGTACTAAAGATCATGCAAACGAACCTTGCCGATTTCATCAAGGGCACGCCGGAAGGCGACGAGGCGGAAGCCATCCTGCGCGCCTGCGTGCACTGCGGCTTCTGCACCGCCACCTGCCCCACTTACCAGCTGCTCGGCGATGAGCTCGATGGCCCGCGCGGCCGCATCTACCTGATCAAGCAGGTGCTGGAGGGCGTGGAGCCGACCCGCAAGACCCAGCTGCACCTGGACCGCTGCCTTACCTGCCGCAACTGCGAAAGCACCTGTCCGTCCGGCGTGAAGTACGGCCGCCTGGCCGACATCGGCCGCAGGGTGGTCGAGGAGCGCGTCCCGCGTCCGTTCAAGGATCGCGTCAAGCGGACCACCTTGAAGGAGTTCCTGCCGCGCGGCGGACTGTTCAAGCCGGCCTTCAAGGCAGGGCAGCTGGTACGGCCGCTGCTGCCCTCCAGCCTGCGCGACAAGCTGCAGCCGGCGCGCGCCGCCGGTCCGTGGCCGCGCCGCGAGCACGCGCGCAAGATGCTGGCGCTGGCGGGCTGCGTGCAGCCGGCGATGGCGCCCGACATCAACGCCGCCACCGCGCGCGTGCTGGATTCGCTGGGCGTGCAGCTGCTCGAAGTGCCGAAGGCAGGCTGCTGCGGCGCGGTGCGCTTCCACATGAACGACCAGGACGGCGGCCGCGACGACATGCGCCGCAATATCGACGCCTGGTGGCCCTACGTGGAGAGCGGCCAGGTCGAGGCGATCGTGATGACGGCCTCGGGCTGCGGCGTCACCGTCAAGGAATACGGCCACCTGCTGGCGCAAGATCTGCAATACGCCGCCAAGGCCGAGCGGATCAGCGCGATGACGAAGGACCTGTCCGAAATCATGCAGGACTTCGAGGGCGAGCTGAATGCGCGCATGGCCGGCCGCATCCAGGAACGCATCGCCTTCCACCCGCCCTGCACCCTGCAGCACGGCCAGCAGATCCGCGGCAAGGTCGAAGGCGTGCTGCGTGCCGCCGGCGTCGACGTGGTGCTGTGCGCCGACAGCCATCTTTGTTGCGGCTCGGCCGGCACCTATTCGGTGCTGCATCCGGAGATCGCGCACGAACTGCGCGACCGCAAGCTGGCGAACCTGGAAGCCACCGGCGCCAAGGAGATCGTGTCCGCGAATATCGGCTGCATCGGCCATTTGCAATCGGGGACCGGGACGCCGGTCAGGCACTGGATCGAGCTGGTCGACCGCGCGCTTGCCGGCGTGGCGGCATGATGCGGGGCCTGGTCGCCGTATTGCTGGCCGCCGCCTGCAGCCTGGCCGCCGCTGCGGACAAGCAGCCGCACAAGCCGCCGCAGAAGAAGCTTGCGGCCGCCGACGAGAGCACGGAAGGCTTCCTGAACCTCTACGTCGAAATCTGCGTGCGCCACTTCGGCGATCTCGAAGACTTCCGCGCCCGTCTGCTGCGCGAGAAAGTGCCGAAGCTGGCGCCGGAACACGCGAAGCTGTTCCTGTCCGGGATGGCGGGCGACGCCTGGCCGGTGCCGTACAAGGGCAAGATGGGCAACTTCGTGCTGGCCCTGCCGGCCGGGAAGAACCTGTGCCTGCTGCACGCGCACCGCGCGAATACCGTCGCGGTCGAGAAGGGCTTCCTCGACATCGTCGCCGATGCGCCCAAGCCGATGGTGGCGAAGCGCGGGCCGGTGCGAGAGGAGCTGAGCCTCGACAAACTCAAGATGCGCACCGTCTCGTCCACCTGGGCGCCGCCGGGCGCGCGCCGCAAGATGGAATTCATGCTGACCACCTCGGCCTCGCCCAAGGCCGAGCTACAGGCGCTGGGCTCGGTGGCGATCGTTGCCGACGACGGCCCGCCGAAGGCGCCGGCGCGTCCGGCGCCAAAACGGACGCCGTGATAGCATCTGCGCCCGATATTTTCAAGCTGTAAGGCGGAGGTGCCCATGAGTTTCGTGTTTCGATTGATCTCCCAGGACGAGGATGCAGCGCCCTCGGTCGCGTTCCAGGATTCGATCGGTCCCGGCTACGTCTCTCTGTGGGAAAAGGTCGGGGTCTACGATGCGCTCTACAATAGCGACGGGCGCGAGGCGCGCGAGGTGTCGCGGGCGATCGCCTTCGGCATCGACCAGCTGAGCGACAACGAAGCGCTGGGCCGCATGCTGCCGGCCACCGCGCGCCTGGGCGAGGCGATCCGCTTCCTGGAGAACGTGCACCGCGGCTGCACCATTCATTCGTCGGCGCGCGTCGAGACGCACTAGAGTGGCGCTTCAAACCGTTTTCGGGCGGCGCCCGGTATGCTGTCGGCCATGTCGAAACCACCCATCACCATCAGCGGCGAGACTCTCGACCGCGCCCGCATCGAACAGCTGCTCGCGGAACAAGCGCTGCTGGCGTTCGAAGAATGCGATTTCCAGCAGGCCGACCTGTCGCGCCTGAACCTCGAGGATTGCAGCTTTTCCCATTGCGCCGTGGCTGAAGCCTCATTCTATGCGGCCAGGCTGGCGCGCACGCGCTGGCGGCGCTGCCGCGGCGGCCATGCCGATTTCGAAGCCGCCGACCTGGTCGACGCCCGCTTCGAATCCTGCGACTTGAACAACGCCAGCTGGCGCCGCGCCAGGCTCGCATCGACCAGCTTCCGCGGCTGCAAGCTGACCGGCGCCAGTTTCGAGGAAGTGTCGCAGCTGGGCCTGTCCTTCGACGACTGCCTGCTGGTCGGCGCCGACCTGCGCCGCATGTCCTTCCGGAGGGCCAGGCTCGCCGGCCTGGATTTTTCGGACGCCGACCTGTCGGGCTGCGACTTCCGCGAAGCCGTGTTCGAAGGCGGCAGCCTGCGCGATGCCCATATCAAGGACACGCGCTTCGAGCAGGCCGATTTGCGCGAGGCCGATGTAGGCGGACTCAAATTGTTGAATGCCAAGCAGTTCGCCGGCGCGACCATCTCGCCGCGCCAGGCCGCGGAGCTGGTGCGTACACTGGGCCTGAACGTCGCCTGAGTTTTTAACGCAGCTGCTGTAGTAAAATTACATCTCTTCCATGGAGGTGTCAGCGATGCGCGTTCGTCCCAGCTTCAAACCGGATTCCCGTTTGTTCTCCCTGGCCGTGGCGGCCGCCCTCAGCCTGGCCGGCCAGGCCGCCTGGGCGCAGGCCGTCGTCGCCAGCGCTGTCTCGCCCGGCGACGTGCTGCAGGTCGACGTCCGGATCGACGGCGCCGGCAAGCTGGGCTACGACATCAAGCGCCGCGGCAAGGAGATCATCGGCCTGTCGCGACTGGGCTTCAACCTCGCCAACGCGCCCAAGCTGGATGGCGGCTTCAGCCTGCGCGCGCAGAAGACCAGCGAGCATGACGACACCTGGGAGCAGCCCTGGGGCGAGCGCCGCTACGTGCGCAACCATTACCGCGAGCTGCGCGTCGATGTCGAGCAGAAGAATCGAGGCGGCCGTGGATTGACGATCGTCTTCCGCATCTACGACGACGGCGTCGGCTTCCGCTACGAATTCCCGTCCCAGCCGCAGCTGGTTGACGCGGCCATCCTCGACGAGCTGACCGAATTCGCGGTCGCCCAGCCGGCCACCGCCTGGTGGATCCCGGCCGGCGAGCTGCCCGGCCTCGAAGAACAGATCCAGAAGGCGCCGCTGGCCGAAATCGGCACCGCCAACACGCCGCTGACCCTGCGCCTGGCGGACGGCACCCACGTCGCCCTGCACGAGGCGGCGCTGGTCGATTACGCCTCGATGTGGGTGCGCAAGGTCGAAGGCCAGAATCTGCGCGCGCAGCTGGCGCCGTCTTCGACCGGGCCCGCAGTGGTCAAGCATGGCGCCTTCACGACGCCATGGCGCACGCTGCGCATCGCCGACGATGCGGCAGGGCTCTACATGTCCGACCTCGAGCTGAACCTGAACGAACCGAACAAGCTGGGCGACGTGTCCTGGGTCCACCCGTCGAAGTTCGTCGGCGTCTGGTGGAGCATGCACCTGCAGCACACCAGCTGGAACGCGGGACCGAAGCATGGCGCCAACACCGCCAACGTGAAGAAGTACATCGACTACGCCGCGCAGAACGGTTTCCGCGGCGTGCTGGTCGAAGGCTGGAACCAGGGCTGGGAAAGCGACTGGGGCCATGGCGGCGCCGACTTCAGTTTCACCAAGCCTTATCCCGACTTCGACCTGCCGGCGCTGGCCGCCTACGCGAAGGAGAAGGGCGTGCGCCTGATCGGCCATCACGAGACCGGCGCCAACCTGCCGGCCTACGAAAAGCAGATGGACGCCGCCTACAAGCTGTATGCGAAGCTGGGCGTGGACAGCGTGAAGTCCGGCTACGTACACGAAGCCGGCAGCATGCAGTTCCAGGGCGCGGACGGCAGGGTCCACTACGGCCACTACGATTCGCAGGAAGGCGTGCGCCACTTCCTGAAAGCCGTGACGGAAGCGGCTCGCTACAAGATCGCCGTCGACACCCACGAGCCGATCAAGGACACCGGCCTGCGCCGCACCTACCCGAACTGGATCTCGCGCGAGGGCGCGCGCGGCGTCGAATACAACGCCTGGGGCACGCCGCCGAACAGCGTCGACCACGAGGCCAAGCTGGTCTTCACCCGCATGCTGAGCGGCCCGATGGACTACACGCCGGGCATCCTGAGCCTGGTGGGCGCGGACGGCAAGGTGTTCAACTCGACCCAGGCCAAGCAGCTCGCCAACTTTGTCCTCATCTACTCGCCGATCGTGATGGCGGCCGACCTGCCGGAGAACTACGCGAAATACCCGGCCGCCTTCAAGTTCATCCGCGACGTGCCGACCGACTGGGCCGAGACGCGCGTGATCAACGGCGCCGTGGGCGAGTACGCCAGCATCGCGCGCAAGGACCGCAAGTCGGATGATTGGTACGTGGGGGCGGTGACCGACGGCGAGGCGCGCACGCTGGCGCTGCCTTTGGCTTTCCTCGATCCGGGCAAGCAGTATGTGGCCGAGATCTATCGGGATGGCAATGCGGCGGATTACCGCAACGAGCATCGCTTCGATCTGGTGACCGAGACGAAGACGGTGACCGCGAAGGACGTGCTGCAGCTGAAGCTTGCGCCAGGTGGCGGGCAGGCGATCAGGTTGTCGCCGCAGCGGTGAGGCGCCGAGATGAGTATCTAGAGCCTGCTGCTGTGGATGGGCTCTAGAGCTTTTTCATGTTGAGGCCGCGCTCGAATTCGTTCAGCAGGGCAGTTGCAGTCTCGGCATCTGCACCTGCCGACCGCGTCATATGAACCACGATCCGGTCGCGTTTGCGAGGATCAGTAAGCACAGTGAAGAGATATTCCCGGAACTCCTGGTCCAGGCTAACGCCAGCGTCATACCCGAGCAAAGCGGCGCCCGCCATCGTAAGATCGAATTCACACTGTTCCAGCAAGGCATAGGCATCGTCATAGAGCCGATCATGATTGCCGGCTTCATGGTCGACGTCGTGTGTCGCGCGTCGCGGCTCGATGCCGAAGACGTGACTCATCAGGATATCCCGTGCGGTTGCGCCGACCAGAAGATAGTTGTAGCCGAGTTGCCGGGCCAAGGTGTGGACCGATGCGATGATTTCCAAGGTGACTGGATGGACCGGTTTATCGGCTCGTAACATGTTCGACCACCTCCGAGGCGATCTGCTGTGCCGCTGCGATATTGCGCGAATCTTGGGTCGTGACGAGATCTGCATAGATCAAATGCGGGGGAACCGTGGGGAACCAGTTAGCGAAATAGTCGCTATTCCAGAACATATCGACGACTTCGATTTGTCCTGCAGGGTCTGCACGCAGCCGGAATTGCTGGACCATATTGCGAAGCGCATGCGGGTCTCCCATGTCGATGTAAATCGTACATTCTTCAGGATGCAAATGTTTGGTCAAGTAAGTCGCACCGATCTCACCGCCCCATGCTGAGAGCCGGAGTCCGGGGTTCCAGGTGTTACGAAATTTACCCAGATCGTCGATGGCAAAACGAATCTTTTTCAGCTTGGGCTTCAGCCTGTTGGCGTAACCGCTGGCCCATTCGTTAAGGAACAGTTGCGGCGAGCGGATCATGCGTTTGCCATTGGCAGTTGTGCCGATCAGGCCACGCGCTTCAAGAGTATCGAAGACTTTGCCGATTGCCC
The DNA here is from genome assembly GCF_042656905.1 of Massilia aerilata. Classification (NCBI taxonomy): domain Bacteria; kingdom Pseudomonadati; phylum Pseudomonadota; class Betaproteobacteria; order Burkholderiales; family Oxalobacteraceae; genus Massilia; species Massilia aerilata. The sequence goes on along the minus strand of NZ_JBHSMZ010000016.1, from coordinate 439,818 downwards.
CGGTCGATACCATGGCTTGAATCGAGATGTCGCGATATGGAGCATTCAGCAATGACGGATCCGCTAGAAAGGCAAACATCGCTCTGAGGACGGCGGGAGTCATTGTTGCGTCGCTCATCACAGTGCGCACATCCTCGTTTCCGCGCCGGCCGCTGACATAAATGTAGATGCCTTTACCGTTGTTGATGTGGGCATTACCTGCGGTATCGATGAACTGCAGGCCGAGTTCGCGGCAGCGATTTGCCATGTCCTGGCTCAAGGGGGAGCTGACCAGCAAGGTGTGCTGCGTGGTGCCGGGTCTGGCAATCAGGTCGAGCAAAAGTGAGTATCGATCCACTTTATTCTTGACCTCGCAGCGATACCGCAGCGTTTTCCCGCCAATCTGCAGCATGACGGTTACGTCAGGTTCAGTGTTTGCTGGGGAAAAAAATTCCCCATCAACGCCTGCTGAGCTTTTCAACTCATGTAGAGCCTTGGCCAGCAAGCCGGTTTCGTCGCTCAGAAAATTGAGATTGTTCATAAATTATCTAATTTCACGGAACGTGAACGCTAGATAAGTATGAACAAGAAAGTCAAGAATTTCAACATTTTTTTATGTTCACGTAACGTGAACAAGGTTAAAAAATGAACAGACGCAAGCTTACATACTTTGCGCATGTCAATGCGTGAACCTGTCAGCGAGTTACTACGCCAGCAGCTTCTCGATATCGTCCGCAATCTCCTCCGGCTTGGTGGTCGGCGCATACCGCTTCGCCACTTTGCCATCGCGCCCGATCAGGAATTTGGTGAAGTTCCACTTGATCCCCTCGGTGCCCAGCACGCCCGGCGCCTCGCCTTTCAAATGCTTCCACAGTGGATGCGCAGCGTCGCCGTTGACGTCGACCTTGGCGAACATCGGGAAGCTGACGCCGTAGTTCTTTTCGCAGAAGGCGCCGATTTCTTCTTCCGAGCCCGGCTCCTGCGAGCCGAACTGGTTGCAGGGGAAGCCCACCACCTCCAGGCCGCGGCCGTGCAGCTCGCGGTAGACGGACTCGAGCCCCTGGTATTGCGGGGTGAAGCCGCACTTGCTGGCGGTGTTGACGATGAGGAGGACCTTGCCGCGGTATTGGGCGAGGTCGACCGGTTTGCCGTCCAGGGACGTGGCCTGGAAGTCGTATACGTTCATGGATGTCTCCCGCGGGATGCGTTAATCTATCTGTATGCAAGAGTGTACAGCTGGAAGGAAAAGCATGCAGGCAGACATGAATGTTCCGCTCGCCGTCGGGGCCGTACTCAGTGCCGTCGCGGCGCTGCTCCACCTGTGCATCATTGCAGGCGGCCCGGCCTGGTATCGTTTCTTTGGCGCCGGCGAACGCCTCGCGCGGGCGGCCGCGCAGGGCAAGGCTTATCCGGCGCTAGTCACTTTCGGCATTGCCGCGGTGCTCGGTCTCTGGGCCGCCTATGCGCTGGCCGGCGCAGGTCTCATCGGCGCGCTGCCCATGCTGAAGACGGCGCTGGTGGCCATTACCGCCGTCTACATCGTCCGCGGCCTGGGCTATGCGCCGCTGGTGCTGGCGAAGGGCGGCAGGCTCACGCCCTTCGTGGTCTGGAGCTCGCTTATCTGCCTCGCCTACGGCCTGGTGCATTTGCTCGGGCTGGTGCAGCGCTGGCCGACGCTGTAATCTGCTTTTTATTTGGTCAGTCTGGAACTTGGGAAGTGCAAAGAAGTCTTATTCGAGAGAAGTATGGCGGTGAGTTTCACCGTGTCTGCCTGTGGAGGGGAAGGCTCTGGTCCAGTGCGCGAGCATGGGACGAAACCGGCCCTGGCGAAGCAGGAATCCAGTGTCGAAGCTAGGCTTCGCGTTAATCTGGAAGAACGGTCATACACCTGACTCCACGTCGCATCGTCCGTGAATGATTTTCAGTAGGAAGGCTCAGACAATGCCCAGGTGCTCCGTTCCGGCCGACAAATCGCGGTTCTTCGCATGCTTGCTGTTCAGCTTGATGTTCAGGCGCAGGTCGTTGACGGAGTCCGCGTTGCGCAGCGCGTCTTCATACGAAATCTTGTCGAGCTCGTAGAGATCGAACAGCGCCTGGTCGAAAGTCTGCATGCCGAGCTCGCGCGACTTCTTCATGATCTCCTTGATCTCGTGGACCTCGCCCTTGAAGATCAGGTCCGAGATCAGGGGAGAATTCAGCAGGATTTCGATCGCCACCACGCGCCCCTTGGTCTCTTTTCGCGGAATCAAACGCTGCGAGATCAGGCCCTTCAGGTTCAGCGACAAATCCATCAGCAGCTGCTGCCGGCGTTCTTCCGGGAAGAAGTTGATGATCCGGTCCAGCGCCTGGTTGGCGCTGTTGGCGTGCAGGGTCGCCAGGCACAGGTGGCCGGTTTCGGCGAAGGCGATCGCGTGTTCCATCGTCTCGCGGTCGCGGATCTCGCCGATCTGGATCACGTCCGGGGCCTGGCGCAGCGAGTTCTTCAGCGCGGCCTCGAAGCTGTCGGTGTCCACGCCCACTTCGCGCTGGGTGATCACGCAGTTGCGGTGCGGGTGCACGAATTCGACCGGGTCCTCGATGGTGATGATGTGGCCGTAGCTGTTTTCGTTGCGGTAGCCGACCATCGCCGCCAGCGTCGTCGATTTACCGGAGCCGGTGGCGCCGACCATGATGACCAGGCCGCGCTTGGTCATGACCACGTCGCGCAGCACGTCCGGCAGTTCGAGGTCTTCGAAGCGCGGGATGGTGGTGGTGATCACGCGCAGCACCATGCCCACGCAGCCCATCTGCATGAAGGCGGAAACGCGGAAGCGGCCCAGGTCGCCGGGGCTGATCGCGAAGTTCGCTTCCTTCGACAACTCGAACCCGGCGGCCTGCTTGTCGTTCATGATGGCGCGCGCCAGGTCGGCCGTGTGACCGCCTTGCAGGGCCTGGTTCGAGACCGGCGTCATCTTGCCGTCGATCTTGATCGCGGGCGGGAAGCCGGCCGTGATGAACAAGTCGGAGCCGCCCTTGCTGACCATCAGGCGCAGCAGGTCGAACATGAATTTTGAGGCCTGGTCGCGTTCCATCTTCTTTCCTTCTTAGCCCGGGAAGTTCTCGGGGATCTTGGCGGCGCTGCGCGCGGCGGCGGACGAGATCACGTTGCGGCGCACCAGGTCGGTCAGGTTCTGGTCCAGGGTCTGCATGCCGACGCTGGAGCCGGTCTGGATGCTTGAATACATCTGCGCGATCTTGGCTTCGCGGATCAGGTTGCGGATGGCCGGGGTACCGATCATGATCTCGTGCGCGGCCACGCGGCCCGAGCCGTCCTTGGTCTTCAGCAGGGTCTGCGAGATCACGGCCTGCAGCGATTCCGACAGCATCGCGCGCACCATCTCCTTTTCCTCGGCCGGGAAGACGTCGACGATACGGTCGATGGTTTTCGCAGCGGACGAGGTGTGCAGGGTGCCGAACACCAGGTGGCCGGTCTCGGCGGCGGACAGCGCCAGGCGGATGGTCTCGAGGTCGCGCAGCTCGCCGACCAGGATCGCGTCCGGGTCTTCACGCAGCGCCGAGCGCAGCGCGTTGCTGAAGGACAGGGTGTGCGGGCCGACTTCGCGCTGGTTGATCAGGCACTTCTTGGAATCGTGGACGAATTCGATCGGGTCTTCGATCGTCAGGATGTGCCCGTATTCGTTCTCGTTCAGGTGGTTGATCATCGCGGCCAGCGTGGTCGACTTGCCGGAGCCGGTCGGGCCGGTGACAAGCACCAGGCCGCGCGGCTTCATGGCCAGTTCGCCGAAGATCTTCGGCGCGTTCAGTTCTTCCAGGCTGAGGATCTTGGACGGGATGGTCCGCATCACCGCGGAGGCGCCGCGCTCCTGGTTGAAGGCGTTGACGCGGAAGCGCGCCAGGCCCGGAATCGCGAACGAGAAATCGCACTCCAGCATCTCTTCGTACTGCTTGCGCTGGCCGTCGTTCATGATGTCATAGATCATGGAATGCACGTCCTTGTGCTCCATCGCCGGCAGGTTGATGCGGCGGACGTCGCCATGCACGCGGATCATCGGCGGCAGGCCGGCCGACAGGTGCAGGTCCGAGGCCTTGTTCTTGACCGAGAAAGCGAGGAGTTCCGAGATGTCCATTTAGATATAATCCATATCAAACGTCATTCCCGCGAAGGCGGGAATCCAAGTCTTACGGTTAGGTGATCCGACCTTGGGTTCCCGCCTTCGCGGGAACGACGGAAGTGGTTCAGCGCACTGTACGTAACCAAAAAATATTTCCTGTAGAAAACCATTATGTCCACAATCGCCGGGAACTTGCAAGCTGTCGAAGCGACAATCCAGGTGGCCTGCGAGGCTGCCGGCAGGCCCCGTTCGACGGTCCAGCTGCTGGCCGTCTCCAAGACTTTCCCTGCTGAGGCGGTGCTGGAAGCCGTCGCGGCGGGCCAGCGCGCCTTCGGCGAGAACTATCTGCAGGAAGGTGTCGACAAGATCGCGGCTGTCGCAAAAGCGCTACCCGATACCCGGCTGGAATGGCACTTCATCGGCCCGATCCAGTCGAACAAGACGCGCCCGATCGCCGCCAGTTTCGACTGGGTGCATACGGTCGAGCGCCTCAAGATCGCGCAGCGCCTGGCCGAGCAGCGTCCGCCCGAACTCGGCCCGCTGAACATCTGCCTGCAGGTGAACATCAGCGGCGAAGCCAGCAAGAGCGGCGTCACGCCCGACGAGCTGCCCGAGCTGGCCAGGCAGGTCGCCGCGCTGCCGAACCTGCGCCTGCGCGGCCTGATGGCCATCCCCGAACCCCAGATTGACCCCGAGCTGCAGCGCGTCCCCTTTGCGCGCCTGCGCGAACTGGCCCAGGCCATCGTCAAGTCCGGCATCCATCTCGACACCCTGTCGATGGGGATGTCGAGCGACATGCGCGCGGCCGTGCTGGAAGGCGCGAGCATCGTGCGCGTGGGCAGCGCCATCTTCGGTGCCCGCCACTACGAATAGAGCGCGCTCTTGAAAGGACTACCATGAAAATCAGCTTCATCGGCGGCGGCAACATGGCCACCGCCCTCATCGCCGGCCTGGCCGGCAAGGTCGCGCAAGCAGGCGACATCCACGTGATCGATCCGAACCCGGAGGCGCTGGATAAACTGCGCGGCCAGTACGGCGTGACGAGCTCGCCGGAGATCGGCGCCGCGGTGGCAGGCAGCGACGTGATCGTGCTGGCCGTGAAGCCCCAGCAGATGCGCGAGGTGGCGTTGCGCCTGCAGTCGCAATTGGACGCGCGTCCGCTGGTGCTGTCGATCGCCGCGGGCATCCGCGGCACCGATTTGTCACGCTGGCTGGGCGGCTACGGCGCCATCGTGCGCACCATGCCGAATACGCCGGCCCTGATCGGCCAGGGCATCAGCGGCATGGTGGCCATGGCCGGCGTCAGCGCGGCGCAAAAGGACGCCGCGGACAGCATCCTGCGCGCAGTCGGCAAGACCGTGTGGCTGGACTCGGAAGACCAGATCGATCCGGTGACGGCGGTCTCGGGCAGCGGTCCGGCCTATGTGTTCTTCTTCCTCGAAGCGATGCAGCAGGCGGCGCTGGAGATGGGCCTGAGCGCCGAGCAGGGCCGGGAACTGGCGCTCGCCACCTTTACCGGCGCGGCCCAGCTGGCGGCGCAGTCCGAGGAGCCGGCCGAGGTGCTGCGCCAGCGCGTGACTTCAAAAGGCGGCACCACCTACGCGGCCATCGCCAGCATGGAGCAGGCTGGCGTGAAGCAGGCCATCGTCGATGCGATGAAGGCGGCGGCGGCGCGCGGGCGCGAGCTGGGTGAGGAGCTGGGCAAGGACGCCGTTTAAGCCACGAATTCAACCATTCGTCGGAAGACCCTGTTTGGATAAGTTGCTGGCGTGTTAATGTTAGGCATCTATTCAACCGGGGTTCTCGCATGCGCATCCGTTCCTTCCTGATCCTGCTGGCCGTCGCCGGCAGCGCCCACGCCGCCGATTCGATCAACATCGGCCATCGCACCGACTCGGAGGAAGCCAAGCCCATGGCCTGGCGCTTCCAACTGCTGGAAAAGGCCCTGACCACGTTCGCGAAGCGCGCGGCCGAACAAGCGCCGGGCGCGAAGCTGACGTTCCGTCTCCCGAAAGTGGATGCGGCGGAGGGCGGCAACCAGGTCGAGATCGTCGGCGCGGACCACCATGTCCCGCTGCAGATGACATCCAACACCAGCTTCGTGCTGAAACTCGGCACCCTGGCCGAGGACGACGATGCAATGGTGGTCGTGAACCGCAATTTCCCGAAGGGCGAGTTCAACCACCCGCTGGTGCAGGTGCGCTCGCCGGGGCTGCCGGACGGCGTGCGGCGCATGGGCGACCTGCGCCTGGCCTGCACGGCGCAGATGGAGATGGCGAAGTCGGAAGGACTCAAGTTCCGTGCGGCGCTGGCAACCGCCAGTCTGTTCGGCTTCAAGGTCTGCGACAAGCTGGAAGCCGCCAAGGTCGAGGAGCCGTCCGGGAAATACGATACCGTGACGATCGAGGACCGCGCGCGCCGCCTGGTGCATGCGGCCAAGGACAAGCATCAGCCGGAACTGGGCGACAAGGCCTGGTCCGACGATGCGCGCATCAGCTACACGCTGAACGGCCAGCCGGTCCAATAGAACGCTTGATGTCGCCGCCGGCCGACCTATACTTTGCTTGTAAGGCCCTGGCCAGGAGGCCATCATGACGCGAAAATATATCGACTGCCGCGAATTTCCGAGCGAAATGAACTGCAGCATCACGATCGCGGCGGACCGCGAGGATGAATTGATCGAGGCCGCGGCCCAGCACGCGGTAGCTGTGCACAAGCACACGGATACGCCCGAGCTGCGCCAGCAGCTGAAACAGATCATGCACGAGGGGCGGCCGCCCGGGTAGCGATGCACCGTGCGGGAGGCCGCACGGCCAGGTCTTATCGCCGGAACTGCGCCAGCAACGCCAGCCCGCGCTGGGCCATGCGCCAGGCCGGCATGACCGATCCCGCCAGCGCCAGCACGCGCTTGCGGCGCAGCAGCGTCAGGCCCAATCCCGCGCCGAGCGCGCCCAGCACCAGCTTCTTGTGGCCGACCACATAGCCGGCCAGCGGATGATCCAGCACGGCGGCAGGCCGCAGCGCCTGCAGTTCGTAGGCCAGGCCGGTGCGCTGCTCGGCGCAGCGTTCGACCAGTTCCTTGCGGCGTTCGGCGAGGGTCGGCTTATTCATCGATCGCTCCCGCGTGCGCAGCGGCCGCCGTGTGGCGCACGTAGTCGACGTCCTTGCGCAGCTCGGCCAGGGTGTCCGCGAACAGCGGCGTCTGGGCGTTCAGTTTCGAACGCACCGACATCACGATGCCGCCGGCGCCGGCGGCCAGCAGCACCGCCATCGCGGCCACCGCCTGCAGGCGATAGCTATCCCAGAACAGCAAGATGACGAACAGCGCCACCAGCATCGCGGCGCCGGCCGCGAGGAAGACCGCCAGCAGCGTCCACGCGAGGTAGCCGAGCAGGCGGCGCGCGTCTTCCTGGAATTCGACGGCGGCCAGTTCCAGCCGCGTGCCGACCATGGCCACCAGGGTCGATGCGATGCGGCCCGCGGCTGCGAACACGGCCATTATTTACGGGCGATCAGCATGCCGATCACGACACCGACGGCGGCGCCGATGCCGACCGACTTCCAGGGATTTTCCTGCACATACTCGTCGGTGGCCTTGGCGGCGACCTTGGTCTTCTCGACCACGGCCTGCTCCAGGCGGATGATGTCGTCCTTGGCCTTGACGATGGTGCGCTCGAACTTGGCCTTGGCGGCCTTGAATTCCTCGCCGGTCAGCGAACCGCTGTGGCGCAGCCAGGCTTCGGCGTCCTGGATCACGGTCTTCAGGTCGGACAGCAGCTGGTCGCGGGCGCCGGTCTGGGTCGGGATTTTTTCCATCATGCTTAAACCTCTTCGGATTGGTTGTGTATTACCGTCAATATTAACCGAATGCATAGTCTAGCGCGACACCTGCGAACAGTGCGGCGCCCAACCAGTTGTTATGACGGAACGCGGCGAAGCACTTCATGCGGTCGCGGTCCCTGATCAGGGTGTAGTGGTACAGCGCCATCCCGGCCGCCACGGCCACGCCGGCGACGAAGCACCAGCGCAGGCCCAGCATCCAGCCGCACACCAGGTCGATGCCCAGCGCCGCGGCGTAGCAGAACATGACGGCGGCGACGTCCATGCGGCCAAAGGTAATTGCCGAGGTGCGCATGCCCAGCTTGATATCGTCGTCGCGGTCGACCATCGCGTATTCCGTGTCGTAGGCCACGGCCCAGAACACGTTCGCCACCAGCAGCCACCAGGCGATGGCCGGCACCCGGTTCTGCACGGCCGCGAAGGCCATCGGGATGCCGAAGCCGAAGGCGATGCCCAGATAGGCTTGCGGGATGGCGAAGAAGCGCTTGAAGTAGGGGTAGCTGCCGGCCACGATCACGGCCACCACCGACAATTGCTTGGTGAGCGTATTCAGCGGCAGGATCAGCAGGAAGGAGACGATGGCCAGCACTGCCGCCACCATCACCGCTTCCCAGCCTTGGATGCGGCCGCTGGTCAGCGGGCGGTCGACGGTGCGCTTGACGTGGCGGTCGAAGTCGCGGTCGGCGTAGTCGTTGATCGCGCAGCCGCTCGAGCGCATCAGCGCGGTGCCGAGCACGAAGATGACGAGGATCGCCGGATCGGGATGGCCGTTCGACGCCATCCACAAGGCCCAGAGCGTGGGCCACAGCAGCAGCAGGATGCCGATCGGCTTGTCGGCCCGGATCAGGCGGAAGTAGAGCGCCAGCTTGTTCATCGCGAGTTCTATCTAATTGAAAATTGGCAAGCTCAGGATTTTAGCCTGTTCGTGGCGCACGATCGACTATGCACAAAGTATGGCGAACCCGGCCGGGCTACGATCGCGGCTTTCGATGACAAAAAAACCATGAGGAGGCAGGCATGCAGTTCGCAAGTATCGTGGTGGCGGCCGGTATCGGGCTGGGCTGTTGTGCGCTGGCCGATGCCGGCTCCAGGTCGGGCGAGGCCAGGGCGGACCGGATCGAGGCCGACTGGACGGAAGCGCAGTCGCTGCGCGAGTTGCCGGCCGGGGTACAGGCCCTGCTGGGCGTGGGCCTGGGCGAGGAGGGCGGGATTGCCGACCGCGGCGACCGCTTCAACGCCAGCGACGTGACCGGCGGCGGCCTGCCTCAGCGCCGCTTCGCGCTCGGCGCCGTCAACGGCGACACGGCCGTGGTGGCGGTCGAGCAGGGCGGACGCGGCTACCAGGTGCAGACGATGGAGTTCAGGCAGGTCGGCGCGACCTGGGAGCCGGTACGCTGCACGGTGGGTATCGCAGCGCCGCGGCGCAGCGCGGAGCTGCTGGAAAATATCGCGGCGCGCAAGGCCGCCGCACCGGGCGCCTGCCGGCTGCCCGGCTTCCATCCGGAGCCGGAGCCGGCGGCGACGGCGGCCACCACCGCCGTCCCGGCCGCGGCCGTTCAGACCCGGCTCAAGCCGCGGCCTGGAGCGTGACCATCTCCACGCCGGGCAGCCCGCAATCGGCCACCGCGTTGACCACGGCGTCGATGGCGGCGCGGCGGGTAAAGCTCTTGCGCCAGACGATCACCACGCGGCGCGAGGGCGCCGGTTCCTGGAAGGGCACGAAGGTCAGCATGCCGTTCGGGTCCTTCATGTCCGGCACCGAGGCGCGCGGCAGCACGGTCAGGCCGATGCCGCTGGCGACCATGTGGCGGATGGTCTCCAGCGAGGAGCCCTCGAAGGTGCGCTGCATGCCGTTGCCGGCGCTGGGGGAGGACGAGAAGCGCGCCATCTCCGGGCAGACTTCCAGCACCTGGTCGCGGAAGCAGTGGCCCGCGCCCAGCAGCAGCATGGTCTCGCTTTTCAGGTCCTCGGCGGAGATGTCCTTGCGCGTGGCCCAGGGGTGGTTGCGCGGCATCGCGACCACGAAGGGCTCGTCGTAGAGCGGCTGCACCGCCATGCCGTGTTCCGGCAGCGGCAGCGCCATGATGGCGGCGTCGAGTTCGCCCTGGCGCAGCAGCTCGAGCAGCTTGACCGTGAAATTTTCCTGCAGCACGAGCGGCATCTGCGGCACCTTGTCGATCAGGTTCTTCACCAGCGGCGGCAGCAGATACGGGCCGATGGTGTAGATCACGCCCAGGCGCAGCGGACCGGAAAGCGGATCCTTGTTCTGCTTGGCCAGCTCCTTGATGGCGGCGGTCTGCTCCAGCACGCGCTCGGCCTGGGCCACGATCTGCGCGCCCAGCGGCGTGACGGAGACTTCGGAGCCGCCGCGTTCGAACAGCGTCACGCCCAGTTCGTCCTCGAGCTTCTTGATGGCGACAGACAAGGTCGGCTGCGCAACAAAGCAGGCCTCGGCGGCATGGCCGAAATGGCGGGCGCGTGCAACAGCAACAATATATTTAAGTTCGGTCAGGGTCATAGGCTTCCGGATTACAACAGTGGCGCCGGCTGGAGATATTGAGCACTATTTTACCGATAAAGCTGTGGATATAATTGGCCGCTCCGGGCAGTGTTGCCCAGCGTTAATAAAAAGGCCACCATGTCCTCCACCTTCGGCCCGGCGGAAGCCCAGGCGTACACGCACAAGCTGCTGACCGTGATGCAGCAGCAAGGCGGTTCCGATCTCTTCATTTCCGTGGACTTCCCGCCCAGCATGAAGCACCAGGGCGCGATGAAGCCGCTCAGCAGCCAGCGCCTGACCGGCGAGGTGACGCGCGCGCTGGCCCTGTCGCTGATGAACGAGCGCCAGCGCGCCGAGTTCGAGGCCGAGATGGAGTGCAATTTCGCGATCTCGCTGCCGAACGTGTGCCGCTTCCGCGTCAACGTCTTCGTGCAGCAGCAGAGCGTGGGCATGGTGGTGCGGACCATCGCCTCCGAAATCCCGACTTTCGAGAAGCTCGACCTGCCCGATGTGCTGAAGGACGTCGTGATGACCAAGCGCGGCCTGGTGCTGGTCGTCGGCGGCACCGGTTCCGGCAAGTCGACCACGCTGGCGGCCATGATCGACTACCGCAACGCCAACTCGGCCGGCCACATCATCACGGTCGAGGACCCGGTCGAATACGTCCACAAGAACAAGAGCTGCCTGGTCACGCACCGCGAAGTCGGCGTCGATACCCACTCCTGGCACAACGCGCTGAAGAACACGCTGCGCCAGGCGCCGGACGTGATCCTGATCGGCGAGATCCGCGACACCGAAACGATGGAACACGCGATCGCCTTCGCCGAGACCGGCCACCTGTGCCTGGGTACCCTGCACGCGAACAACGCCAACCAGACCATGGACCGGATCATCAACTTCTTCCCGGAAGAGAGAAGGCCGCAGCTGCTGATGGATTTGTCGGCCAACCTGCGCGCGATCGTGTCGCAGCGCCTGATCCGCACCGAGGACGGCAAGGGCCGCAAGGCCGCCATCGAGATCCTGCTGAACACCCCGACCATCAGCGAGATGATCCTGAAGGGGAACTTCCACGGCATCAAGGAGATCATGCACAAGTCGCGCGAACTCGGCATGTGCACCTTCGACCAGGCGCTCTACGAGCTCTATAACGCCGGCTACATCGGCTACGACGAAGCGATCCGCAACGCCGACTCGGCCAACGGCCTGCGCCTGCAGATCAAGCTGTCGGGCGAACGCCGCGGCCCGGGTGGCGAGGGCGCCGCATCGAAGGCCGAGCTGTCGATGATGGTGGAAGAGGAACCGGAAGCAGGCGATAATTAACCCGTCGTTCCCGCGAAGGCGGGAACCCAAGTTCATTTACCCATGCCAACCTTCGAACAAAAACTCACCACCCGCGCCGAACTCCAGCAGCGCGTCGCCCAGCTGCCGAAACCCGTCGTCCTCACCAACGGCGTCTTCGACATCCTGCACCGCGGCCACGCCACCTACCTGGCCCAGGCCCGCGAACTGGGCGCCTCGCTGGTGGTCGCCGTCAACACCGACGCCTCCGTCAAACGTCTCGGCAAGGGCGACGACCGCCCGCTGAACAAGATGGAAGACCGCATGGCCGTGCTGGCCGCGCTGGAGTCGGTCAGCCTGGTCGTCGAATTCGACGAGGACACCGCACTGGACGTGGTGCGGGAAGCCCGCCCCGACATCTACGCCAAGGGCGGCGACTACGTCATGACCGCCATCCCGGAAGGGAAAGAGGTCATCGCCCAGGGCGGCAAGGCGGTCGCGATCGACTTCGCGCACGACCGCTCGACCACAAAATTGGTGGCGAAGATTCGCCAGTTCGGCGGATAGGGATCAGCCGCCGGCGGCTTTCGCAGCCGGTTCCGCGCCCAGGGCCTTCAGGCGTTCGATCGCATGCCCATGGCCCGGATTCAGTTCGAGCACGCGGCGGTACTGCCCGATCGCCAGCTGGCGTTCGTCGACCGCCTCGTAGGCTTCGGCCAGGCTGTCGGCGATGTTGTCCCAGTCGGGCGCCAGCTTCGTGCCGAGCCGGAAGACCGATACCGCTTCCTTCTTGCGGCCGCTGCGCAGCAAGTCGTAGCCGTAGATATTCAGCCACACCGGATCGAGCGCGAACGCCGGGTTCGCCGCATGCATGCTGTCGTAGACCGCCTGCGCGTGCTCGTAGCCGCCCGATTGCAAGGTGCGCACGAAGGCTTCCAGCGTCGGCGGGGTACCACGGCCCTTGCGGCGCTCCACCGACAGCATGTGCGCAGGCGCCTTGTTGGCCGAGGGCTGGTTGTCCAGGAAGGCCATGGCCTGCGCGTCGTTCTTCAGGTAGGCGTCGAGGAAGCGTGCCACGTAGCGCGCGGTCCAGCTGTGCGCCAGCGAGACTTCGTCGCGTGAATATTCGTTGAAACGCTTGTCGTTCGCGAAGTGCAGGCTGACCGAGGCAAAGTCGCCGTGCGTCATCGGCCGCATGGTCACGATGGTCATGTCCGCATAGGTCATCTCGTTCAACAGGCTGTAGTCGAGCTTCTTCTTGCCCTTCACGAGCGCCTCGATGGACTCGCGTTCGCGGCCCACGTACAGCATCGGCACCGCCAGCCGTGCCGGGGTAGCGTACCTGGCGGCGTCCTTGCCGCCGTCGACGTATTGCGGATAGCTGCGCACCGAACCGTCCAGGCTCACCAGCGCGCGGATGCGGTCATCCCTGGCGGCCGCCAGCACGTTGGCCAGTCCGCCCCAGCTGAAGCCGGCCACGGCGATGCGCGACATGTCGGCCTGCGGCATGGCCTGGGCCTGGCCGATCAGGAAGGCGATGTCGGCGGCCTGCGCCTCCAGCCCCTCGAGGTCGTCCGTCATGGCCTTGCTGCGCGCGCCCATCGAGCGGCTGGCGATCACGATGTAGCCGTGGCTGGCCAGGTATTCGCACAGTTCGGCGTTTTCGGTCGCATAGGAGGAGTGGCTGGCCGCATAGATCACGACCGGGAACTTGCCGCTTGCGGCGGGCGCATCCTTGCTGGCCCACATCGGCTGGGTCTGCGCCTGGCGGGCGAGCGCCGGCGGCAGGCCGGCGAGGGCCATGTCGGTCGCGCGCTGCACCTCGGCCGCGGTCAGCCAGGGCGTGTCTTCGGTCGCCCAGGTGGCGGCGTAGTCGCGCCAGGCAAGCGGCTTGCCCCTGGCCCTGGCCGGATACCAGATGACCGCCTGGATCGGCCGCGCGCGCTCGTGCGTCTCGGGCTGGCCCGTTACCAGGTCGAAGGCGGGACGGTAGACGCGCGAGTAGTCGTAGTGGGACTTGACCTGCACGCCCACCGGGTAGGGGCCGGGCTCGTTCGAGAAGACGAAAGTGTCGGCGGCGCCGGCCGTTGCGCTTGCGGCCAGCAGCAGGAGTGTGAAAAGTCTGGGCATCGGTAGCGGCTTGATGAAGTGGAAAGTCTTCATCCTAGCCGCCAACCCGCTGCGGGTGTAGCTGGTAAATCTTGCAGCCAGGCCCAGCCCGGAGCTCAGCCGCCGCCCGCGTAGCCGTTCTGGCGCCAGGCCTCATACACCACCACCGCCACCGTGTTCGACAAGTTCAGGCTGCGGTTCCCCGGCATCATCGGCAGGCGGATGCGCTGGGCCGGCGGGAAGGATTCGCGCAGGGCCGGATCCAGGCCGCGCGATTCGGCGCCGAACACGAACACGTCGCCGGGCTGGAAGGCGGCGTCACCGAAGGGCGATGAGCCGTGGGTGGTCATGGCGAACATGCGGGAGGTATCCGGTTTGGCGTCATCCAGGAAGGCTTGCCAGTTCTTGTGCACCTTCATGGTCGCGTAGTCGTGGTAGTCGAGGCCGGCGCGGCGCATCTTGGCGTCGTCCAGCGGAAAGCCCAGCGGCTCGATCAGGTGCAGCTGCGCGCCCGTGTTGGCGCACAGGCGGATGACGTTGCCGGTGTTCGGCGGGATTTCGGGTTCGACCAGTACGACGTGAAACAAATTCTTCTCCTCGACAAATGGATGGCGGCGCGCTGCCGTTCCAGGGCGGCAGCATAGCGCAGATCGGCGTGACCGACGCCTGCTGCGTTGCAAACGCGCCCTATCAGGATAGCTGATGTAAATACACTGGCGGATTCGGCCGTGGTTTCTATACTGAGTGGACGCGTTTTCGACCGACGATGTACTTGTGCATATGGAGGAAACATGAACCGCTCCCGTTTTGCCCGCCGCCATCTGTGGATGGCCCTCGTCCTGGCTGCCGCCGGCACGGCGCCGCTGCTGGCCGGCGCCGGCTCCGGCGATGACGACCGTGCCAGCGCTTCGCTCGACGACAACGACGGCCGTGTCCAGCGCGGCCGTGAAATCGTCCCGCCCGGCGTCATCCTCAACCTGAAGGGCAAGCAGCGCGGCCTGGTCTGGCTGGGCAGTTACATCGTCAACACCACCGGCTGCGTCGACTGCCACACCCACCCCAGCTATTCGCCCGGCGGCGATCCCTTCCAGGGACAGCCCGAGCGCGTCAACGCCGAGCAATACATGTCGGGCGGGCGCATGTTCGGCCCAGCCATCACCGCACCCAACCTCACGCCGGACAATGCAGGGCGCCCGGCCGGCCTCACGCGCGACGAATTCGTGCAGACGCTGCGCACCGGTCACAATCCCCACGATCCGGCCGGCCAGATCCTGCAAGTCATGCCCTGGCCGGCAGTCGGCAAGATGAGCACGCGCGACCTGCATGCGATGTACGAATACCTGCGCGCGCTTCCTTCCCTGCCCGATAATCCGCATCCCGGTCCGTGAAACCTCACGCGCGCGGCGGCGTGCGCGCAAACACCAGGTTGCTGACGCGGGCCGCGCCAAAGCGCTTGCAGGTGGCCGCCAGTTCCTCCAGCGTGTGGCCGCTGGTCATGACGTCGTCGACCAGGCCGACGTGGCGCCCTTCGATCAGGTCCGGGTCGGCGATGGCGAAGGCGCCGCGGATGTTCTCGGCGCGCTCGTGCGGCGTGACGCCGGACTGGGCGCGGGTGTCCAGTTGGCGCAGGGCCAGCGCGGGCTGCAGGGCGACGCCGAGCAGCCTGGATAAGGGCCTGGCGATTTCCAGGGCCTGGTTGTAGCCGCGCTCGACCAGGCGGGCGGGGCCCAGTGGGACCGGGCACAGCAGGTCGGGCAGGGGCAGGCCGGGTCTCGCCAGGATGGCGTCGCGCAGCCGTTCCGCGAACCAGGGAGCCAAGGGCAGGCGGGCGCTGAATTTGAGTTGCAGGACCAGGTGGTCGAGGGGTGGGGTGTAGTCGACGGCGAAGATGGTGGTGTCGTAGGAGGGCGGATACGAGAGGCAGACTTCGCAGGTGTTCTCGTCGCCATCGCTACGCGGGCTGAGCCTGGATTCCCGCCTGCGCGGGAATGACGGGACGAGGGGGTTCGCGCACCTCTGGCAGCGATTTGTGACTGGCAAGCAAAAATGATCGCTGCAGGGGGGACAGACGACGCCCGCGCAGCCGCCGCCGCACAGGGCGCAGCTCGAGGGCAGCAGCAGTCGCAGCAGGCGTGAGGAAAGCGGCACAGGCATGGGCGTCCGATCGGTCGAGGCTCTATCCTGTACACTCCCGCCATTGCTCCATTTGACCGCGGTTAATGATGTCTTCGCCCCAATCCCCCTCCAAAATGAGCGCGCCGATCGACCAGGCGCGCGTTTGCCAGCTGTTTGCCGACCCGGCCCGCGTGGCGCCGTCGGATTTCCTGCGCCGCGAAATCGCCGGCCGCATGTTCGAGCGCCTGTCGCTGGTGAAGAATTCGCCGCAGCAGGTGCTGGATGCCGGCTGCGGCGCCGGCGCCGACCTGGCCCAGCTGCAGAAAGCCTATCCGGCCGCCCAGGTGATCGGGATGGACGCGGTGCCGGCCATGCTGCGCGCCGCCGGCGATGCGGCACAGGCGCCGCGCTCCTTCCTCAGCCGCCTGCTGCCGGCCAAGAGCGGCATCGACCTGGTGTGCGCGGACTTCGGCCAGCTGCCGCTCGGCCCGAACTCGATCGATCTCGTATGGTCGAACCTGGCATTGCACTGGCATCCGCAGCCGGACCGCGTGTTCGCGGAATGGCGCCGCGTGCTGCGCGTGGAGGGCCTGCTGATGTTCTCGAACTTCGGCCCGGACACCTTCCGCGAGCTGCGCAATGCCTTTGCGGCAATGGACGAAACCCCGCACACGCTGCCCTTCGTGGACATGCACGACTTCGGCGACCAGCTGGTGGAGGCGGGCTTCACCACGCCGGTGATGGACATGGAAACGATCACGGTCACCTATGACACGGCCGAGGCGCTGCTGCGGGATGTGCGCGCCTTCGGCGGCAATCCGCTCGCCACGCGCCGCCGCGGCCTGGTCGGGCGCGCCGCCTGGCAGCGCATGCTGGACGCCCTGGAAAGCCAGCGCCGTCCGGACGGCAAGCTGGGCCTCAGCTTCGAGGTGATCTACGGCCACGCCTTCCGGCCGGCGCCGAAGACGACGGCTGCAGGGGAGGCCATCGTGCGCTTCCAGCCGCGCCCGCAACCCCCGCGTCCCCAGTGACAAAAAAAATTTTGCCGCAGTGCATCATGCAACAGCCATGCCGTTGGAGTAATTTTCCTTGAATAAAAATTAGCGATTTCAGTATAATCAATGACACTTTTTTCGACTTACGTAGTCATCACGCTAAAAACTTAAGCAAAAACAGCGTGAAGTCGAACTGGTTGCAGCAACACCAAAGGCTTCGGAAACCGTGTTTTGCGGTCCGGGGCCCGAGCAAGCAGATTCATCTTGGTCCTTGTAGTCCCTGATGGTCGGTGTTTGCAGGAAGGATTTCGGAGCGGCGGCAGTTCGTTCATGGAAGTGCCGGCCTCTTAGGAAAATTCATTTTTTTTGGGTGGTTGGGGACAACATGACTTATGCAAAGCGATTAAAAGCGGCGATGTTCGGTCTCGCGGCAGGGGGCGGCATGCCCGTCCTGGCGTGGGCCGAGCCCGAGGTGATCGGGCGGCCGGCAGTACACCAGCTCAACATGCAGCCTGCCGTAACGGGCATCGGCGACTATATCTACAGCCTGCACAACTGGATGATGATCGTCTGCCTGATCATCTTCTTCGCCGTGTTCGGCGTCATGTTCTATTCGGTGTTCAAGCACCGCAAATCGCTGGGCCACAAACCGGCAACCTTCCACGAATCCACCGCCGTCGAGATCGCCTGGACGGTGGTTCCCTTCCTGATCGTGATCGGCATGGCGCTGCCCGCCACCCACGCGGTCGTCGCCATGAAGGACACCTCGAACCCGGACCTGACCATCAAGGTCACCGGCATGCAGTGGAAGTGGGGCTATGACTACCTGAAGGGCGAAGGCGAGGGCATCTCCTTCCTGTCCAACCTGTCGACCCCGCGCAGCGCCGTCGGCGAGCCGGGCGTGGCGCCGACCACCGCGCGCACCGAGACCTACCTGCTCGAAGTCGACAATGAAGTCGTGGTGCCGGTGAACAAGAAGGTCCGCCTGGTGCTGACCGCCAACGACGTCATCCACTCCTGGACGATTCCGGCCTTCGCCGTCAAGCAGGATGCGATTCCGGGCTTCGTGCGCGACGCCTGGTTCAAGGCCGAAAAGGTCGGCACCTACCGCGGCAACTGCGTCGAGCTGTGCGGCAAGGAGCACGCCTTCATGCCGATCGTCGTGAAAGTCGTCTCGGCGGAGGACTACAGCGCCTGGGTCAACACCAAGAAGAAGGAAATGGCGGCCCTGGCCGACGATCCGAGCAAGGTCTGGACCATCGACGAACTGAAGACCAAGGGCGAGAAGGTCTACGCCGCCAACTGCGT
Organism: Massilia aerilata; assembly: GCF_042656905.1. Lineage (NCBI taxonomy): Bacteria > Pseudomonadati > Pseudomonadota > Betaproteobacteria > Burkholderiales > Oxalobacteraceae > Massilia > Massilia aerilata. Next base: position 421,582 of record NZ_JBHSMZ010000016.1, on the reverse strand, counting down.
GGCCTGCCACCAGGCCAGCGGCCAGGGCGTGCCGAGCGCCTTCGCCGCGCTGGTCGGCTCGCCGGTCGTGCTGGGCCCGAAAGCGGAACAGATCAACGTCCTGCTGAACGGCAAGCACAGCGGCAAGTTCCCGAGCGCGATGCCGGCATGGAAGCAGCTGTCGGATTCCGACATCGCGTCCGTGATCACCTATACCCGTAACAACTGGACCAACAAGGCCGACGAGAACATCGTGCAGCCTTCGGAAGTCCTGGCCGCCCGCGGCAAATAAGCGTTTGGAATCGGAGACATAGAAATGAGTTCCAGCATCGATCACGCACACGACCTGCACGGTCATGACCACGCGCACGACCATGCGCACGACCACCCAACCGGCCTGCGCCGCTGGCTGTTCGCCACCAACCACAAGGACATCGGCACCCTGTACCTGTGGTTCGCCTTCGCCATGCTGCTTTCGGGCGGCGTGCTGGCGCTGATGATCCGCACCGAGCTGTTCCAGCCCGGCCTGCAGTTCTTCCGTCCCGAGTTCTTCAACCAGCTGACCACCATGCACGGCATCGTGATGGTGTTCGGCGCGATCATGCCGGCCTTCGTCGGCTTCGCCAACTGGATGATCCCGCTGCAGGTGGGCGCTTCCGACATGGCCTTCGCGCGCATGAACAACTTTTCGTTCTGGCTGCTGCCGCCGGCCGCGATCCTGCTGGCCACGTCCTTCTTCGTGCCGGGCGGCGCCACCGCCGCCGGCTGGACCCTGTACGCACCGCTGTCGACCCAGATGGGCCCGGGCATGGACATGGCGATCTTCGCCCTGCACATCATGGGCGCGTCGTCGATCATGGGCTCGATCAACATCATCGTCACCATCCTGAACATGCGCGCGCCCGGCATGACCCTGATGAAGATGCCGATGTTCTGCTGGACCTGGCTGATCACCGCCTACCTGCTGATCGCCGTGATGCCGGTGCTGGCGGGCGCCATCACCATGACCCTGACCGACCGCCACTTCGGCACCTCCTTCTTCAACGCGGCAGGCGGTGGCGACCCGGTGATGTACCAGCACATCTTCTGGTTCTTCGGCCACCCCGAGGTCTACATCATGATCCTGCCGGCCTTCGGCATCGTCTCGCAGATCATCCCGGCCTTCGCCCGCAAGCCGCTGTTCGGCTATGCCTCGATGGTGTACGCGACCGCGTCGATCGCGATCCTGTCCTTCATCGTCTGGGCCCACCACATGTTTACCACCGGCATGCCGGTGACTTCGCAGCTGTTCTTCATGTACGCCACCATGCTGATCGCGGTGCCGACCGGCGTGAAGGTGTTCAACTGGGTCGCCACGATGTGGAAGGGCTCGATGACCTTCGAGACGCCGATGCTGTTCGCGGTCGGCTTCATCTTCGTGTTCACGATGGGCGGCTTCACCGGCCTGATCCTGGCCGTGACCCCGATCGACATCCAGGTGCAGGACACCTATTACGTGGTGGCCCACTTCCACTACGTGCTGGTGGCCGGCTCGCTGTTCGCGCTGTTCGCCGGCTTCTACTACTGGGCGCCGAAATGGACCGGCCATATGTATCCTGAATTCCGCGGCAAGATGCACTTCTGGAATTCGCTGATCTGGTTCAACGTGACCTTCTTCCCGATGCACTTCCTGGGCCTGGCCGGCATGCCGCGCCGTTACGCCGACTACGCCGTGCAGTTCACCGACTTCAACCAGATCGTGTCGATCGGCGCCTTCGGTTTCGGCCTGAGCCAGGTGTACTTCCTGTTCTTCGTGGTGATCCCGACCATCCGCGGCGGCCAGAAGGCGGAAGCGAAACCCTGGGAAGGCGCGGAAGGCCTGGAGTGGACCGTGCCGAGCCCGGCCCCGTTCCACACCTTCGAGAACCCGCCGCTGGTGAAGTGAGATGATGATGGCTGAGCATGGCCCCGAGCGCGACGCGGCGCTGCGCAGGAAGAACAGGCGCACCGCCTTGCTGGTCGGCGGCCTGGCGCTGTTCTTCTTCGTGCTGCTGTTCGTCAAGCGGCTCTGGCTGAACTGAGATGGCTGAGCAGAGCGGACGCCTCGCGCTGAACCGCACGACCTTCGTCAAGCTGGTCGTGGTGGCCTGCGTGATGTTCGGCTTCGGCTATGCGCTGGTGCCGGTCTACCGCCAGGTGTGCGAGGTGTTGGGCATCAACGTGCTGACGCAGAAGGACGGCACGGTGGAGCGGCCCGCCAACACCCAGGTCGACCTGTCGCGCACCGTCACCGTGGAACTCGACGGTAACGCGCAGGGGCCGTGGCGCTTCCGCCCGACCCAGCGCAGCATCGACGTGCATCCGGGCGAGATGGCCACCGTGGTCTACGAGGTCGTCAACACCCAGGCGCGCACCGTGAAGGCGCAAGCCATCCCGAGCTACGCGCCGCAGTCGGCGATGCCGCATTTTAAAAAGGTCGAGTGCTTCTGCTTCAAGGAGCAGGTGCTGAAGCCGAACGAGGCGCGCCAGATGCCGGTCGTGTTCTTCATCGATCCGGCGCTGCCGCGCGAAGTGAAGAACATCACGCTGTCGTACACCTTCTTCGAGGTGGGCGGCGCGGTGGCCAGCCAATGAGCGGGCCGAAAAAAGCCGGTTTCGGCGCCACGATGAAGGCCGTGTTCTGGTCCTTCTTCGGGGTCCGCAAGCGCAAGGATTACGAGCACGACGCCGCCAACCTGAACCCGGTCTACGTGATCGTCGGCGGCTTGATCGGGGCGGCGGTCTTCATCGGCATCCTGCTTTTCGTGGTGCGGATGGCGGTCGCAAAATAAAGAAAAGAATCAAGCGGTAACAGAAATTCGACAAATCAGAAGTTCGTTTGAGGAGATGAGAATGAGTTCGCCACACAATGCTGCGCCGTACTATTTCGTCCCCGGCCCCTCGCGGTGGCCGATGGCTGGCGGCTTTTCGATGCTCGCCACCATGGCCGGCGCCGCCGGCTGGGTCAATGGCGCTTCCTGGGGACCGGGCGTGTGCATCGCCGGCATCCTGGCCATGCTGGTGGTGCTGTACTTCTGGTTCGGCGACGCCATCGGCGAATCGGAATCGGGCCAGTACAGCGCCCGCATCGACAGCTCCTACCGCTGGTCGATGAGCTGGTTCATCTTCTCGGAAGTGATGTTCTTCGGCGCCTTTTTCGGTGCGCTGTTCTATGCGCGCGCCATTTCGATGCCTTGGCTGTCCGACCTCGACCACAAGGTGATCTGGCCGGACTTCGCGGGCCACTGGGGCAACATCGGCCCGGCCGGCACCGTCGAGTCCTTCAACACCATGGGCCCGTTCCCGATCCCGACCATCAATACCGCGCTGCTGCTGACCTCGGGCGTCACGCTGACCATCGCCCACCACGCCCTGCGCGCCGGCCACCGCGCCCAGACCGCGATCTGGCTGTTCGCCACGATCCTGCTGGGCGCCGTCTTCATGGGCTTCCAGGCCTATGAGTACCACCATGCCTACACCGAACTGAACCTGAAGCTCACCTCGGGCATCTACGGCTCGACCTTCTTCATGCTGACCGGCTTCCACGGCTTCCACGTGACCATGGGCGCGATCATGCTGTCGGTGGTGCTGTACCGCGTACTGAAAGGGCACTTCACGCCGGAGCACCACTTTGCCTTCGAGGGGGCCGCGTGGTACTGGCACTTCGTGGACGTGGTCTGGCTGGGCTTGTACGTGGTGGTGTACTGGCTGTAAGAAGGCCTCGCAAGGAACGAGAACCGCGCATCATGAACGTCGTCCCCGCGCAGGCGGGGATCCAAGTTTGCATGCAATTCGTTAGCTCAAGCAGAACTTGGGTCCCCGCCTGCGCGGGGACGACGTTTACAGGCCCGCGACGTTTGCGAGCGCTGTGTCAGCGAATCCCGGTAGGCTGTATCCACCCCATCTTGTACGAAAACAGCACCAGCAAGAACAGCGTGATCGACAAGCCCACGCGCATCGCCAGCGCCTGCACGGTGCGGTTGCTGCGGCCTTTGTCGCGCATCAGGAAGAACAGGGCGGAGGCCAGGCTGCCGATGATGAGCACGAAAGCGATGGCGACGACGATCTTCATGGTGTGTCCTGAAATGGCAAAGTGATATTCAATTGTATGCGACTTCGCTTCCGTTTCAGGGCCATTCCTTTCCTCGCCACCCTCATCCTTGTGCTGCTCGGGATCGCGCTCGGCAACTGGCAAACCCGGCGCGCGGCCGGGAAGACCGCGCTGCAGGCCAGGCTCGAACAGGGCATGGCGGCAAGCCCGCTGACCCTGGACGGCAGCCCGGTCGACCCCGCGCGCATCGAGTTCCATCGCGTTCTGGTAACGGGCGAATTCGTCCCCGGCTGGCCGCTGTTCCTCGACAACCGGCCGCAGGCGGGCCGCGCCGGATTCATTCTGCTGATGCCGTTTAAAATAGCGGGATCGAACAAGGCCGTTCTCGTCGCGCGCGGCTGGCTGCCGCGCAATATGGCCGAGCACGACCGCCTGCCGCCTTACACGACGCCGGCCGGACAAGTGACGATCGAGGGCAGGGCGGTGCGCCAGCTGGCCCGGGTGATGCAGCTGGGGACGCCGGCGTCCTTGAAACCGGCGGCGATCCTGCAGAACACCGCGCCGGGCGAGGTGGCGCGCGCCAGCGGCCTGGACCTGCTGCCGGTCGTGGTCGAGCAGACCGGCCCGGACAGCACGGGCGAAGGCTTGGTGCGCGACTGGCCCGCGCCCAGCACGGACATAGCCCGCCACGAAGGCTACGCCGTGCAGTGGTACGCACTGGCCGCGATGGCCTTCCTATTTTTTGTGATGACAGGATTTCGACGTGGAAGAAGTAAAACCAAACAATCCGGCTGAACCCAAACAACGCAAGCGCGGCCGCTGGATGCTCTGGCTGGTGCTGCTGGTCTGCGCCTCGCCGATGATCGCGTCGTACTTCACCTTTTACGTGCTCAAGCCGGAGAAGCGCAACAACTACGGCACCCTGATCGACCAGCGCGCGCACCCGGTCCCGGCGCTGGCAAGCACCACCCTGGACGGCAAGCCGGCCGCGCTGGCGCAGTTCAAGGGCAAGTGGATCATGCTGATGGCGGCGCCCGGCGCCTGCATGGATGCCTGCCGCAAGCAGCTGTTCACGATGCGCCAGCTGCGCACCATGCAGGGCAAGGAGATGGAACGCATCGAGCGCGTGTGGCTGATCACGGACCAGGAGCCGCTGGACACCATCGTGATCCGCGAATTCGACGGCACCCACATGCTGCGCGCCGATCCGAAAGCCGTGCAGAACTGGCTGCCGACCGATCCGGGCACCGGCGTATCCGACCACATCTACATGATCGACCCGCTGGGCCACCTGATGATGCGCTTCCCGAAGGACCCGGAACCGCGCAAGGTGCACAAGGATATCTACAAGCTGCTGAAGGCTTCAGCGGTCGGCTGAGCGCATTGAAACTGAGTCAAGAATGCAAGCCTCGAATTTCATCCTGCTGGCCCTGACCGGCATCCTGGCCGCTTCCGTGCCGCTGTCCATGGTCTGGATGGCGACCGGCACGCACCGCTACCGCAAGCTGGCCTGGGTGATCGTCTTCTTCACCTTCGACCTGATCGTGTTCGGCGGCTTCACGCGCCTGACGGATTCGGGCCTCGGCTGCCCCGACTGGCCGGGCTGTTACGGCGAGGCGAATCCCTTCCTGGCGCATGCGCACATCGCCGCCGCCGAGGCCCTGATGCCGACCGGCCCGGTGACGAAAATGAAAGCCTGGATCGAAATGATCCACCGCTTCCTGGCGATGGGCATCGGCTTCCTGATCATCGGGCTGGTGGTGGCGTCCTGGCTGGAATGGCGCCGCTCGAAAGGGCGCGCAGCCTCGCCCTGGCTGCCGGCGCTGCTGTTGATCTGGGTCTGCGTGCAGGGCGCGTTCGGCGCCTGGACCGTGACCCTGAAGCTGCAGCCGGTCATCGTGACCCTGCACCTGCTGTTCGGCATGACCCTGCTGGCCCTGGCGGCCTGGCTGGGCGGCCGCGAGGATGCTGTCCTGCATCCGGCGCCAGCGCCGGCCGCGCTTGATGCCGCGAAACTGCGCAGACTGCGCCCACTGGCCTGGCTCGCGGGGGCCGTTCTGCTGGTCCAGCTGGCCCTGGGCGGCTGGGTGAGTACCAATTATGCGACGCTTGCCTGCAATGACTTTCCACTCTGCCAAGGACAAATTGTCCCAGACATGGACTTCGAACACGGCTTCACCTTGTGGCGCGAGCTCGGCAAAACCGCCGCCGGCCACTACCTGCCGTTCTCGGCCCTGACCGCCATCCACTGGGTGCACCGCAACTTCGCGGCCGTCGTGGTGCTGGTTCTGGGGCTTGCCGCCTGGCGCGCCTGGCGTCTGCCGGGCCTGCACGGCACCGCGCGCAATCTTGCTCTTGTACTATTGGCGCAGGCTGGCACGGGCATCGCGACCGTGTTTTTCAGCTTCCCGCTTGCCATCGCCGTGCTGCATAACGCCGGGGCGGCCCTGCTTGTCCTGCTGGTGACCATGCTAAACTACAAGGTACAGTATCAACTCGGATCGAAGCCGCCGACCCATGCTCACGCAGCAGCCGCGTCCGCGGGCCATTCATGATTACCCAAACCGCAACCCATAAACCACCCAGCCGCATCTCGCAGTACTGGGCACTGACCAAGCCGCGCGTCACGCAGCTGGCCGTCTTCTGCGCCGTGATCGGCATGTTCCTGGCCACCGACGGCTTCCCAGGCTGGCACGTGCTGTTCTGGGCCACGCTCGGCATCTGGCTGCTGGCCGGCGCCGCCTTTGCCGTGAACTGCCTGATCGAGGCGGAAGTCGATGCCCGCATGGCCCGCACCGCGCGCCGCGCCACCGCCATGGGCGAACTGTCGACCACCCAGACCCTGATCTTTTCCGCCATCCTCGGCGGCCTGGGCATGGGCATCCTGTACACGATGGTCAATCCGCTGACCATGTGGCTGACCTTCGTCACCTTCGTCGGCTATGCGCTGATCTACACCATCCTGCTCAAGCCGAACACGCCGCAGAACATCGTGATCGGCGGCCTGTCCGGCGCGATGCCGCCGGCGCTGGGCTGGGCCGCGGTCGCCAACACCGTGCCGATGGAAGCCTGGCTGCTGGTGCTGATCATCTTCGTCTGGACCCCGCCGCACTTCTGGGCGCTGGCCATGTACCGCCGCGACGACTACGTGCGCTCCGGCCTGCCGATGATGCCGGTCACCCACGGCATGAAGTACACCGGCCAGCAGGTCTGGCTGTATTCGATCGCGCTGGCTGCCTGCACCCTGTTCCCGTACGCGGTCGGCATGAGCGGCCTGCTGTACCTGCTGGCGGCCATCGGCCTGAACGCCGTGTTCCTGCGCTACGGCTGGCTGGTGCACAAGCGCTACAGCGACCAGATCGCGCGCAAGGCCTTCAGCTGGTCCGTCATCTACCTGTCGCTGCTGTTCGCGGCGCTGCTGGTCGATCACTACTTCAAGTTCTGATATGCGAAAACTGCTGCCCCTTCTTGTCGCCGCCTGTGCCCTGACGCTTTCTCTCACCGCATGCGACAAGCTGCCGGGCAAGCAGGCCGCCAGCTTCCAGAACACCGACGTTACCGGCCTCGATTACGCCAAGGGCTTCTCGCTCACCGACCACACCGGCAAGCCGCGCACCCTGGCCGACTACAAGGGCAAGGTGGTGCTGGTCTTCTTCGGCTACACCCAGTGCCCGGACGTCTGCCCGACCACGATGGCGGAAATGGCCGGCGTGATGCAGAAGCTCGGCCCGCAGGCCGACCAGGTGCAGGTGCTGTTCATCACCCTCGACCCCGAACGCGACACCCAGCCGCTGCTGGCCAGCTACGTGCCGGCCTTCGACAAGCGCTTCGTCGGCCTGTACGGCACCTTGGCGCAGACCGCGAAGACGGCCAAGGACTTCAAGGTGTTCTACTCGAAGGTGCCGGGCAAGGACCCGGGCAGCTACACCATCGACCACATGGCCGGCAGCTATGTGTTCGACCGCGACGGCAGGCTGCGCCTGTTCATCCGCCACGGCGGTGGGGCCGACGCAATCGTCCACGACATCAAGCAGCTATTATCCTGATATCGTCAAGAATATCGGGGTAAGGGATGGATCAGCGACCAGGAAAGAACACAACCCGCGCCGCTGCCGTCATCCTCCTCACGCTAGGCTGCCTGTATGTCCTGCGTCCCTTCCTGGCCGCGATCCTGTTCGCGGCCGCCGTCGTCATCTCGTCCTGGCCCCTCTACCTGCGGCTGAGAACGCGCATGCGCGGCCGCCGCACGCTGGCCGCGCTGACCATGACCCTCACGCTGACCCTGCTGGTGGTGATCCCGCTGGCCCTGGTCGCCTGGAACCTCGCCGACAACGCCGCCGCCGCCTTCGAAGAGCTGCGCAAGCTCAGCGCCGGCGACCTGCATCCGCCGGCGTGGGTGCGCGGCCTGCCGCTGGTCGGCGAACAACTGCATACCTATCTAAATGAGCTGCTGGCCAGCCGCGACCGCATGATGGAGCTCGCGAAGCGCATGGCCGAGCCGGCGCGCAATGTGCTGGTGGCCGGCGGCCTCGTACTCGGTACCGGCGTGGTCCAGATGGCGCTGGCAGCCTTCGTCAGCTTCTTCTTCTACCGCGACGGCGAAGCGCTGAAGACCGTGATCGCCGCCGCCATGAAGCGCATCATGAACGAGGAAGCCGAGGCGGTCACCGACACCGTCGCCAACACCGTGCGCGGCGTGATGTACGGCCTGCTGGGCACGGCCCTGGCCCAGGCCCTGGTGGCGGCGATCGGCTTCGCCATCGCCGGCGTGCCGGCCGTGCTGCTGCTGTCGGTGCTGGTGTTCGTGTCTTCGCTGATCCCGGTCGGCCCGCCCGTCATCTGGGGCGGCGCGGCGGTCTGGCTGTTCGCCCAGGGCAGCACCGGCTGGGGCATCTTCATGCTGGTGTGGGGCTTCTTCGTGATCAGCGGCGTCGACAACGTGGTGCGGCCGATGCTGATCAGCCGCGGGTCGAGTCTGCCCTTCCTGCTGACCTTACTGGGCGTGCTGGGCGGCGTGATCGCGTTCGGCTTTGTCGGGCTGTTCATCGGGCCGACCTTGCTGGCGGTGGGGTATTCCTTGATGAGCGGGTGGACCCATACGCGGAATCCGATCGTGAAGCAGGCGGGGGAGGGGCGTTGATGCAGGCCGCGGAACGGCACGCTTGTTTTGAGGGTTGGTACCAAGGAAGCTCTTCGTTGACAACGTCTGCTGTCGGCTGCATTCAATCGGTCAATGCAAGGTATTCATTAAATCGTTGCGCAGGTGTTTCGTAGTTTAAAGTCTTTCGAGGACGCCGCCGGTCGTGACACTCCGTGACTTTTCTACTCCAGCAACCTGCTATGCTGGTCCTAACGGCCGGGTTCGGCCAACAGCGGAGGATCACACGTTCCGTTTAACAGCGAGACCATAGCCGCGGTTCTTCCCATCTTCTGAAGCCTCATGACGTTCAGTAGGTATTCCGGACAGCCCATGCCAGGTGCTGCGCGCGATGTGGACATTCAAGAGATCGCTTTACGGAAAGAATGTTCTGCCAAATATAGACCCATGTTTTTTTCAGCTGGTTATTTCAATAATTTCATCTAATGATTTTCTCTTCGCCGCTCAGCCTGCGTGTATTGACCTCCATCCTGCTTATTGCAGGATCGCCTGCATATGCCGCATCGAATCCGAAAAATTCAAACGACTTGGGCACACCTCAGGAAATCACATGCATTTTTTTAAGTGAGCCCCTCGAGGTGACGGCGTTATATGGACCGTTCGATGTGCAGTGGACTACCAGACTCGAAAAAGGACCCTATTGGTCAGAAAAGGCCGACGCTAATGGCAGCTATTTCCGCGGTCCCATAGGCGGTATTTCAGTTAAGGGAAAAAATGGAGGTCCTTTCCCTGGACAAGCCACAACGACGGACGGCGGTTTCTACGTTCCAAATGATGCAGCTAAGCCGATCACGTTGTATTCATACTTTTCGACCGCAGATGTGTCTCCCCAAGTCACTCAGGCTTCCAGTTGCTCGGAAGTGGCGTTTCGAAAGGACGCCAGTACACAAAAAATTGATTTGGTGACCTTCACAACTGCCGGAGCAATCGAAGGTTCAGCTGGGTATGTGATTGGCAACAAGCAAGTGCAAAGTAGTGCAGTTAGCACGCGACAGGCAGCGGCAACGGGTGCAGTTGGGGGAACAATCGCGACACTTCTGGTCGGTGCGATAATCAATGCGGGAGTTGGAAAGATTGTGGGCGTCAATCCACCAATCAAAGATGGGCAGTTTCTCAACACGTTGAGAACTCTGGCGGGCAACCGAGTAGTCGTCAGCGAAGCTCATCCCACTGTTGAAACAGCTAAATAGTAAGCCTGGGCCGTATCAAAAAAGCTTAGCTAGTAGCCGTACGGTGCCCGTATGTCAGCGTAAACTTCGTCCTCGACATGTGAAGCGGTCAAAGCTGTAGAGATGCTCGGCTGGGCTTTCTCTACATCGCCCGACTAGCCGATTAGGAAACTCTTTCCCCCCTTCTGCAAGCTCGACTTTTGCGTGGCATACCGGGCACGCACCCGCGTAACGAATTAATCGAATGGTGCCGGAGTTCCCTGGCGTTGGATGCGGTTCCCGAACAATCTCCATCTGTACATTCAATTCTTTCAGCGCGATCAAGAATGTTGGAGTCATTATGATACGCCAATTGAATAACTTGGCGAATGGGGTGAAAGCAAACCAAAGACCAGCAATAAACGCTGCTAAAGAAAAAATCACGTTTGCAATTTCTGCAGCCGATAGACCCGAAAATTTAACGAGAAAAAGCCAAAGCGCAAATGCAATGGATATACCTGCGAATCGCAACAGCCGCAGTAATACAGAGAAGCTTGGTATGAAGTAAGTTCAGGTACGGTGTTGTTAGCCACACAGCGTATATGCGGTGATCGCACATACTGCTGCGTGACCGTGTATGCATAACCGTACGTCTGCTCTGGGTCGGAATCAGCCTCTACAAGACGCCAGCAATCGACCAGGAGCGCGCCCTCAGCTGCGGATTTGAAAGGGAGAGATACATGTCAGTTCAACCCAAAACTCCTCAAGAGAAAAAACGCCTCAGCTATGAGAAAGATCGTCGTAACACATATGGCGAAAACAACAAGTCGTCACGCAAAAACATCCCGTTAGCTAAAGCACGAGCGAACCGTACGGAGCGGCACAAGCAGGATCAAGTTCTCACAAGAGCAGTTGGCGTTGAAAGCAGCGACACTTTGGATGCTGTTGAAAATCTTATTCGGGGTACGGAGCCTCGATACTGGCGTAAGTGCTCGGACACTCCTCTGGGCGAAGTCTTAGAAAAGAAAGCGAAGAAGTAACAAACGTCTGCTATGGGTCGATTCCGGTCGCTTGTTATAGTCCGTAACCTTTCTGCGTGAGCAGCCTGATATGCTGGGTTGAACGGCCGGGTTCGGCCAAGAGCGGACGGTCATGCCAGGCTCTTGCCAAGCACAAGCAGGACGTTCCACAATTCAAACACGGTAAAAATTAAAGGGAATAATGTCAGTTATCACTCTGCTCTTCTTCGTTGCAGGCGCTGTCCTGCTGATCTTCGGCTTTAAGAAAAACAACCGCGCGCTACTTACGATTGCAGCCTTTTTGTGGCTCGCTTGCGGCACTTGGAGCGACTTCGCCCATGGTTTCAGTGATGGCTGGAGTAGCACCGGCTCGCCAGTAACCTCTTCTACCGCCCACTAGGTCCGCTCTGGGTCGGCTCCGGCCTGTCGCGGTCGGCAGGACTCGGCCAGGAGCAGTCGTTCGACAAACACTGAAATCGGCTGTCTGACTCGACGGCTGCGCTTCCGACGCAGTGCCCTTAAGAACTATGCGCTACTAAATACTGCCCCGGGCGCTATAGCGCCTCCAGGCACAACGCGCCGTGATGCCCGCCACAACGAATAAAGCCGGCGCCAGCAAGCAAATGGCCAGCGTGCTTGCGATCGTGATCGGCGCTATTGCGTACGCGAGCGTCCAACCAAGCCCGCCTAGCACTAGCGTCCAAGCGCCGAGGCGACGAAGGGTCTGTTCTCGTGCCGGATCGCAGGACAAACGCGTCAGCGGCACCAACTTTTTAGGGATTGCGTTCGCGGAGACGACCACCACCGCGCCCATCAGCATGCCCATCAGTCGTTCGACCATCTCGGCGCTGAGAATTTGATGCTGCCGGAGCGCGTTGAGCACCACGGATGTCAATAGGTAGATCGCAGCGATCCACAATGGACGGCGAATCGGATGGCCCGAGATCATGATTTCTCCTTTGGTTGCCTTTTGGCAGTTGTGGTCGGCGTCTCCGGCGTAAGCTGCAACCCGAACGCCTGTGCAAAACCCATGAGCGCCTCCTCGAGCACCGACATCTTCAACCGGTACATTATTGTGCGCCCGCTCTTCTCTGCCTCGATCAGGTCTGCCGCCACCAACACTGCGAAGTGCGCCGACATCGTCGGCTTAGACACATCGAAGGCGTCGGCCAGGGCGCCAGCACCCATCGGCCCGGTCCGCAGCATTTGCAGTACCTGGCGGCGAGTTGGATCGGCGAGTGCCTTGAAGATCGAGGTCATAATTGATTGTTAGCTAAACGTCGAAATATAGCAAGAAGTTTCTGCTTGGGCGGTCACGCATTGCCCTGGAGTCGCTATCGTTGGAAGTCAACTGGGAGCATTTTCATCGTTTGGATGCCACGACCGTCCGGAATGGGTCGGTTCCTGCCTTACCCTGGACGAACTCGGCCATCCAGCCAGCGGCAGGCAGCTTCTGCCCCCACCGGCGGGGGACACTGTTACTTCAGAAACTGTGGCACTTTCACTTTAACGGATGGGAACCGAAGAAATGAGACAGGATGCACAACTACTTCTGACCAGAATGCTTTCGCTTGTCGTTCGTAAATATTTTCCTTACGAAGAGTGATACTGAGATATCGTATTGTGGTTGTTACTCTTTTAATTTAACTAAGACACCCATGATGGCATCTCGCACCTTTCTGAAAACCGCCGTCGTCGCATTGACCCTGGCCTTCGCCAACGCGGCGCCAACGCATGCCGCTGCCGCCCCGGCGAGCAAGGCGATCGCGCAGCCTGGCGGGGCGGCAGCACTCAGCAAGCTTGCCGACGACTATTACCAGGGCCAGGCCCGCTTCGAACCGATCGTCGCTACTTTTCACGCCGATAGCCGCTTCGACGACCAGCTTGGCTTGAGTATCTCTCCAGCCAACCGTACACGCCGTGCCGCCGAACTCCGCAAGCAGGCGCAGCGCTTGCATGCGATTGCTGCCGGCCAGCTCGGGAGCGAGGATCGCCTGAGCTATGACATCCTCGACTTCCAGCTGAAGGACGAGTTGGAGGCATTGCAGTTCCCTGACCACCTCATGCCGATCAACCAGATGATGTTCAGCATGCCGCTGTTGCTGGCCAATCTCGCGGACGGCAAGTCCTTCCAAAGCATCGACACCCCGGCGCGATCCTGGGCTTTCCTCAAGCGCATCAGTCAATTGACACCGTGGATCGACCAGGCCATCGCGAACATGCGCGAAGGCATCAAGCAAGGCATCGTGCTGCCCAAGGCACTGATCGTCTCCGCGCTGCCGCAATACCAAGCGCTGGCGAAGCCGACGGCAAAAGACAGCCCGTTCTATGCACCTGTCACGAATATGCCGGCCAGCTTCCAGGATGCGGACCGGCGCGCGCTGACGGCGGCCTACACCGCCGAAATAGACCAACACCTGAATCCCGCGCTGGCACGGCTTGCGCGTTTCCTCGAACAGGAATACCTGCCCGCCGGACGCGCGAGTACGGGGCTGGGCAGCTTGCCGAACGGCGCCCGGTGGTACCAGTACCAGATCGCGACCAACACGACGACGGCGATGAGCGCCGACGCTATCCATGCGCTTGGCCTGGCCGAGGTCGCTCGGATCCAGCAGCAGTTCGCCGAGGTCGGCCCGAAGCTCGGGTATGACGGGCCACCGGCGGGGCTGCCGAAATGGGTGGCCGCGCAGCCTAGATACAAGCCGTTCAAGACCGACCAGGAAATTCTCGAGGTGTACCAGCAACTGGACGCGCGGCTGTCGGCCAAACTGCCGGCCTTGTTCACGCTCGTGCCGCGCACGCCTCTCCAGGAGCGCCTCGAACCCGAACTTACGCGCGCGACTGCATCGGACCACTACACCGCGCCCAGCCTCGATGGTAAACGTCCGGGCATTTTCTGGACGGTGGTCAACGACCCGCGCACCTACGACAGCACGCAGATGACTAGCCTGTTCCTGCATGAAGGACGGCCGGGCCACCATTTCCAGCATGCGCTGAACCTGGAAAAGCCCAAGCCCGATTTCCGCCGCTTCGGCGGCAACAACGCCTACGGCGAGGGCTGGGCCTTGTATGCCGAAACGCTGGGCCGCGAAATGGGCCTGTACGGGGATCCCGCTCAGTACTTCGGCCACCTGAACGAGTCTCTGCTACGCGCCTCGCGCCTAGTGGTCGACACCGGTATGCACGCCAAAGGCTGGAGCCGCGAACAAGCCATCGCCTATCTGCGCGAGACCAACGGCTACAGCGAGGCCGTGGCCAGGAATGCAATCGAGCGCTACATGGCCTGGCCCGGACAGGCGCTCGGCTACAAGGTCGGCGCGCTCAAGATCGCCGAGCTGCGCCAGCGCGCGGCAAACGCCCTGGGTCCGAAGTTTTCGCTGCCGGCCTTCCATGCGGTCGTGATCGGCGATGGCGCCATGCCGCTAGCCGTGCTCGAGGACAGGGTCGACCGCTGGATTGCCGCTTCGAAGTAAATCGTGCGGCCGGCAGTAAGGGTGAACTTCTGCTGCAGGAGGCTGAAGTCCCGTCTTCTCAGCGGCGCCTCCGGTTCGATCGGACCGTTGCGGAAGCTGCGATCGGCGATATACGGCCCGACGGACCAGTTGGTGCATGACTTCTTGAGCCGCCGACAAAATATGGACGCGCTCAAGGCCTGGCTAGACGAGCAGTTCAGATAGACACGAGAGACTGATCAACTCCGGCGTGTTCGATTTTTGTTGGCTTTGAGTTCTAGTTCGCTAAGTCCACTTAGGGTCGGTTTCTGCCGTACCCTGGAGGGCGGCACCCGGCCAGGAGCAGTCATTTGAGGAGTCTGTTCATGCAAGACGAGGTGAGCAAGCATATTGCTGACGAAGCAGAGGATATGTACTCATCGTGGCGGTGGGAGTCCGTTGATACTCCTGGCTCGGCGCGAGTGGCTACTCTAGACGAGCGTGTAGGCAATCCCACTTCGCTCGGTACATACCGGACGTCGGACACTGGGCGCTATCTATTGACGGTAGTTGATCTATACGAGGAGGCGCTAAACGACGACTGGATGCCACGCGAAATCGCAGGTCTTCGCCTAGAAGCGGCAAGGGCATTCATCGGACTGGTTGCAGATCAGCTACGGAGGAATGGACCCGACGTCGCCGTGGAAAATCTTAGAGAAAACTACAGCCAATTCGCGAGTTCATAAGCGCCTCGGCGAGAACAGCTTCGGGCCATATGACCGTCCGCTCTGGGTCTATTGTGTTGAAAAACTCTTGGGCAAGCAGCAGTCCTTGATGAAGTAACTGTACAGGAAGGACGAGCGGCTGGCCCATCTTGGTTTGGCTAACTCATCACTAGATTCTCGTTTCGCCGTGTCGGTATCAGGTTTTTAGCCATTCGACGAAGATTTTGCACCGTCGCCGCGAGCAGAAACTCATCATGGGCACCGCTGGGCCCACGCAAGCGCAATTGCCTGAGCTTGAGAATGCGTTTGAGGTGGGCAAACAGCATCTCCACCTTCTTTCGCTCCCGACGCGATTCGCGATAGGCCGGCGTTTTACCGATCGCTCTGGCCACGTCGCGCGCAGGCTCATGCGGACTGCGGTCGATTTTACGAATGATCATGTTGGGACAGCACCTCGGTTTTAGCTGACAAACCTGGCAGTCGTACAAGCTGGCACGATAGCGAAACGGATTTTTCTGTTGACTGCGCTGAGCCGGTTTCAAATATTTTCCGGCAGGGCAAACATACCGGTTGTTTGCGGCATCGAAGGTAAAGTCGGTGCGACTGAAAGTGCCATCGTGATGCTCGGATTTGTCCCATACCGGCACATGCGGGGCGATTCCCTTTTCGTCGACCAGCCACCCTAGCATGGCAGCCACGCCATAGTTCGTGTCGCCCACCAGGCGCCGTGGCTTCATGGCATATTTCTCTTCCACTCGATTGATCATGGTCTTGGTGGCTTCGACTTCGGCTGTCTTGGTCACTGCCGAGGCTTCGACATCGACAATCACCCCGACCTTTAAATCGATCAGATAATTCGTTGAGTAAGCAAAAATAGCTGGCCCTGCAGCGGCAGTCCAGGTTGCACTCGGATCGGTCAGAGAAATTCGTTTCGGCGGCGATACTGGATTTGCCTGCTCCAGCGCTGCCAAATACTCACGCACCGGCCGGCTTGCCTGCGCTGGATCGCCCCAGTCGATATCGGTATCGCCTGAACGAGATCGTTGGCGTTGGACGTCAGCTTTGATCATGCTCGCGTCGGTGGCAAACCCTTCGCCCTGCACTAAACCTTCCGCCATACAGCGCCGAAGAACGGAATCGAACAGCTGGCGAAAAGCGTCGTGATCGCGAAAACGCCCATGTCGATTCTTCGAAAAGCTCGAGTGATCCGGAACCTTGTCCCTTAGTCCTAGTCTGCAGAACCAACGGTACGCCAGGTTCATGCCGACTTCTTCGCATAACCGACGCTCCGATCGAATCCCGTAACAGTAGCCAATGATCAGCATCCGTGCCAGCAGTTCTGGATCGATTGATGGTCGCCCAGTATGACTATAAGAGTCGGCTAGGCACAGCCGAAATTCGCTTAAGTCGAGATACCGATCTACCGCTCTCAGCAGATGGTCTTCGGGAACGTATTCGTCTAGACTGATCATGACGAACAGCTCCCGCCTCGTTGCCTGATGTCCCATCATCATGGCCTCCGTCTTCGCGCTTTACCTAGATAACGGTAGGCGTTGACAGAGCTGGCATCAAGGGAAGTTTTTCAACGGAATAGGTCGATTCCTGCCGGTCGTGGCCGCCTGTGACTTTTGCAGCTTTGCAACGTGCTATGCTGGCCCAACGGCCGAGTTCGGCCAACAGCGGACATACGCCAACCGAGTGACAACGGATGCATAAATCTAAACCGGCTTACGACGCCATCAAGAATAGTGACTTCGACGCTTTAAGTGGTTTCCTGGACAGCGACCCTACGCTGGTAGGTGCAATGACACCTTTTGGCCCACTCTTGCATGTCGCTGCCCGTCTTGGCGACGAGCAGATGATCAATCTGCTTCTCGAACGAGGAGCCGACATTGAAGCTCGTGGCGGCATTCTCGGGGGCACAGCACTTAACGAAGCAGCGTCTGATGCCCGGTTGGGAGCGGTACAACTGCTTCTACGTCTCGGGGCTCAGATGGACGTAAGTGAGCCAGAGCGTAACCCTTTGTTCAGCGCAATCCATAGCGGCAGTCTAGAAATTGTCCGGCTGCTTGTTGAGCGCGGAATTGACACTACGGTGGCGTACACGGGGGAATCTATGAAAAACATGGACGCTTCAGCCTTTGCGCTGGAGATGGGGAAGACCAAAATCGTTCACTTCCTGCGCACTCGACTTCAAGAAGTATGAAACACACGAACGTCCCCAACGGGTCGAAAGCAAACGGCCGTGACAATCTGCCAGATTTAAAGATTGGCAACATGCTAAGCTGCTTTGAAAGCCCCCAGACTAGACCTGCGCATGAACGAGCCAGAACACTGACGCCGACCGCCACCAAGTCGAATCGGGTGAAAGAAGACCAGCGCCGCGAATCGCATCGTGTCGCCGGCAATGGACGGCTTATCCGACACCAATACATGGAATCCAGCGCATGAATAGCGAGTTCGTCACTTCTCTTCCATACCTTCACACGGAACGCCTCTTGCTCCGCGAATATCGACGCGAGGACTTTGACGCATTCGCCGCGCATTTGGCCGACCCGGTCAGCGCGGCCCACCTGGGCCTGGTCGATCGTCACACCGCATGGCGAATCTTCTGTTCCCAAGCGGGACTATGGCTGATACATGGCGCCGGATGGTGGGCCGTCGAGGAAAAGCGGACAGGCCGGCTCGTCGGGACAGTCGGCGCATTCTTTCGCGAGGAATCCACGGTGATGGAGCTTGGCTGGAATACCTATCGCGCCTTTTGGGGCCAGGGATTCGCGAACGAAGCGGCGGTGGCGGCCATGAAGCATGCGCTCGAGATCCGGCGCGAACCCAAAGTGCGGGCGCTCATCGCTTCAGCCAATGAATCGTCGCTGCGGGTTGCCGGGCGCCTCGGCCTGGCTTATGAAGCGGAAACCGAGATACACGGCAAAGCGGTCGGCGTTTATACGCGTGAGCGGGAGGAGGGGCCTTGATACGCCCTGTTTCTCGATTTTTATGAAAGCTCAAACCGATCGTAAAACGGGAGATGCAGGGAGCGCCGCCGCCGCCGGGAACCACCGCGCCCGCAGCCGCATGAACGGCATCTCCACCAGCCGGTACAGCAGCCAGCCGCCGCAGATCCCGGCCGCCATCACCGCCACGATGGTCAGCGGCGCGGCAGGATCGATACCACGGCTTTCCAGTGCCGGCCGCAGCGCCATGAACACCGGCTTGTGCACCAGGTAGACCGCATACGACCACAGCGCCAGGCTGGCCGCGCCGGGTACCCGCACACGGTTCAGCAGCGACGAAGGGCTGAGCGCCGCGCAGGTCAGCAGGGCGAAGCTCATCGCCGTCAGCGAGAAGCCGAAGGTCGAGGCCAGGAAGGGATTCGGCGCCTCGTAGCGCACGCCGTACAGCACCGCGCCCGCCATGACAAGGCCCGCCGCCAGCAGTGCGTTCCCATGCTTCAGCAGACAGTCGAACAGGCCGCGATGAAAATTCTTCAGCACGGCGATGGCGACGCCGGGCAGCAGCTCGTCGAAGCGGGCCCAGGTCGAGTAGTAGGCCGGCGCCGAAAACGCCTCCTGGCCGTTCATGAAGCCGATCCCGCGCGTGGCCATGCCGGCGCCGATGGCCGCAACGATGGCGCACCACAGCAGGCGTGGCGAGCGCCGCGTGCCCACCAGCGCCATCACCACCAGCGGCAGCACCAGATAAAACTGCTCTTCAATGCACAGCGACCAGGAATGCGTGAAGGTTTCTCCGTAGCGCAGGCCGAAGTTCTGGGTGAAGCTGAAGTAGCGCCAGGCCGGCGCCATGCTCTTGCCCCAGATGACGCTGTGCGGCAGCAGCAGGTAGACGGCCAGCACCACATAATAGTTCGGCAGCGTGCGCAGCAGGCGGCGCGCGAAGAAGGCCTTCAGCGCCAGCGGCTCGCCGCGCGCGGCGGGCGCCAGCAGCTGGTTGCCGATCAGGTAGCCGCTCAGGACGAAGAACAGGTCGACGCCGGCCCAGCCGACGTCGCCGATGAAGCCGAAGATGGAATCGCGGGCGACGAAGCCGTTGTAGTGGGTCAGCAGCACCAGCGCGATGGCGAGCGCGCGCAAGGTGTCCAGGCCCTTGAGCCGGGTGTTGTCGAAAGCAGGGCGCATCAGGCGGTTTTCTTGTTGAGGTGGTCGAGTGCATCCGCGAGCGCCGGCATGTAGGTGCGGCTGGCGCGCAGCAGGCTGCCGTCGCGCAGGCGCAGCAGGGCGTCGCGGTTGGTGAGGGCGCGCAGCTCGGCGATCATGTCGAGCCGCACGATGGTCGAGCGGTGCACGCGCTGGAACAGGTGCGGGTCGAGCTGCGTCGCCAGGGTATGCAGGCGCTCGCGCACCAGCCAGGTCTTGCCGCCGGTGTGCAGGGTGGCATAGTCGCCGTCGGCCTCGATGCGTTCGACTTCGCCGGCCGGCACCAGCACCGTGCGCGCGCCGCTGCGCACCGTGAAGCTGCGCGTCCATTGCGCCGGCGCGGCGCTGTCGTTGCGGCGATAGGGCCAGGCGCGCAGCGCGCGGTCCAGGGCTTCGTCCAGGCGCTCGTCGTCGACGGGTTTCAGCAGGTAGTCGATGGCGGCCAGGTCGAAGGCCTGCAGCGCGAAATTGTCCCAGGCGGTCAGCAGGACCGCCATCGGACGCTGGCGCGGCGGCAGCGCCGCCAGCACCTCGATGCCGCTCTTGCCCGGCATCTGGACGTCCATGAACACCAGGTCCGGGCGCAGCGCCGCGATGCCCTCTAGAGCGCTGTCGCCGTCGCCGTATTCCGCGACCAGTTCGAATTCGCTGCGCTGGGCAAGCCGGACCTTGACCGCCAGCCGCGCCAGCGGCTCATCGTCGACGATGGCGACCCGGATCTTCCCGAGGCTCGCGTTCATACTGCGGCGTCCATGCAGCGCAGGGGCAAGGCGATGCGCACGCCGAAGCGGCCGTCCTCGTCCCAGCCGGCATCGACCTGCTGGGCCTCGCCGTACAGGTGGCGCAGGCGCTGGCCGACGTTCGCCAGGCCGATGCCGCCGGCGCTTTCCTGCGCGGGCTGGCGGCCGTCGTTGCGCACTTCGACCAGCAGGCGCGCGGCCTCGCGTTCGACGCGGATGTCGAGCCGGCCGGGCGTGGCCAGCGGCGCAATGCCGTGGCGGATCGCGTTCTCGACCAGCGGCTGCAGCATCAGGTAGGGCACGGCGCTGTCGAGCAGGTCGGGGCCGGCCTTCATCGTCAGGCGCAGGCGTTCGCCGAGGCGCGCCTTTTCGATTTCCAGATAGGCCTCCGTCAGCGCCAGTTCCTCGGCCAGCGAATGCTCGTGGCGGCCGTCATGGGCGAGGGTGGCGCGCAGGAAGTCGGACACGCAGGCGAGCATGCGCTTGGCTTCGCGGTTGGCCTGGTTTGACACCAGCCCGGAGATCGCGTTCAGGGAGTTGAACAGGAAGTGGGGATTGACCTGCAGGCGCAGCGCGCGCAGTTCGGCGTCGCGCGCGGCCGCCTGCGCCTGCGCGAGCTGCAGTTGGGCGCGCTGCAGCGACAGATAGTAGGCCGCCACCGCGTGCACCGCGCAGAAGGCGATCAGGGCCAGCCAGCAGCTGTCCAGGCCCGCGAACAGCTGGCCCCATTGGTAGCCGGTTTCCAGCCCGAGTTCGATCGCCAGGCGCTGGCCGAGCAGGGAATTGAAGACCGACATCGCATAGCTCGCCGCCAGCAGCATCAGCGCCGTCGGCAGCCAGCGCCATTCGCGCCGCCACGCCGCCCGCTGCAGCATCGCCAGCGGCGCCAGCCAGGCCAGGCAGGCGACGAAGTAAAGCGTGCGGAAGGCGGTGGCGTAGCCGTGGCCGACGGATGGCAGCCCGAGGATGGCCATGCAGGCGCACACCGGCAGGGCGGCGAGCATGGGGACGAGCAGCGGCGTTTCGACTTTCATCCGGCAATTCTAGCGTCTTACTTACCCATCGAATACAGCATGGCGGCGATTTTCCAGCCATCGTCGTCGCGCACCATCTGCCAGGTTTCGCTGCCGCGGTTGGTGACTTTGCCGTCGTCGAGGAAATCGAAGTCGAACCAGACCGAACCGATCGCGCCATTGGTGTCGATGCGCACGTTGTAGAAGCGTTCCTCGATGGGTTTGGCGCTGGTCTGGACGAAGTCGACGAACTTGCGCCGGGAGTCGGCCATCCACTTGCGTGCGGCCGGATGGCGCGGCTTGACTTCGGCCCACATCTTGTCGTCGGCCACTGTCAGCCAGCTGTCGTGGTCCTGCAGGAACAGGCCGGACAGGGTCTTGCCGTCATGGGCGATGATGGCTGCCTTGAACTGTTCGACGACCTGATTGATCGCCGCCACATCGGCCGCGCGGGCATTGTCGGCGGCATGGGCCGGACCGGCCAGGCAGGCTGCGAGCAGGAGGGAAGAGGCGAAGACGCGCATGAAGACTCCTTGGATGGAAAAGTCTCCAAGTTAGATGGCAGCGGGCCGGCGGTCCAGCGGCATGCGCCGACCCGTGCATGGCTTGCGGTGAACGGTGAGTCTTAGCGCAGCACCTGCAAGGCGTCGACGATGCGGACATCGTGCATCTGGTGCAGGTAGGCCTCCAGGTAGCCCTTGTGCGAAGCGCCGACGATGACCAGGGTGCGGCCGCCCGGCTGCGCCGCGATGGCGTCGCGGATGTTCGAGGCCATGCGCAGGTTGCGGGTCTCCCAGAAGCCGACGTACTGGCGGCCGAACTGCTGCGGCGAGCCTTCCTCGAGTGCCGCGCCGAAGTCGCCGTCGAACACGAGTTTCGCCTGGGCCGGCTCGTTGTAGGCACGGTACAGCGCCAGCACGCCTTCGGCATCGCCGAGTTTCGCGTGCAGGGCCTGGTCGCGCTGCTTGCGGCTGGCATTCGTGGCGTTGTTCCAGGCCTTGCCGATCGCCTCGCCCCAGCCCTTCTCGTCGGCGACCATGATGTCCGCGGTGTGGTCGTCCATCGCGACCACCCGCTCCAGGCCCAGCGCGGCGGCCACCGGCGCCGCGATCAGGGTGTCTTCGTTACGCCGGCTGCGCTGCTTCTCGAGCACCGCGACCAGGCTCTCGTCGATGCCATCGCCGGCATGGCGCTCGGCTTCCGGCAGGCGCAGCCACTGCACCAGCGCCGAGGCGCGCTCGCCGCCGGCCAGGAACACCGCGGCCAGGCGGCGCCGCTGCGATGGGGAAGGCGAGGCCGGCCAGGCGGCCAGCAGGCGTTCGGCTTCGGCGCTTGCTGCCGGCACGTCCAGGCCGGTGGCGGCGCGCGCCGGCGCCGGGTCCCAGCAATAGTCCGTCACGGTGTCCTTGTAGCGGTGCGGGAAGCGGCGCGCATGGTCGCACTGCATGCCGGACAGCGCCTCGATGGCGATGATGCGCGGCTTCCAGGCGGCCAGCCGTTCGTTCAGCAGGCGCAGGCTGGCCGGCTGGAAGGGTTCCTTCAGTCCCGACAGATGGGCCGTGCCGAGCACCAGCACCTCGTTCGGCACAGCTTTCGCCGGGCCTTTCAGCTTGCTCGGATCGAAGATGTCCTGGGCGTGCGCGGTGGCGGCGCACAGCAGGGCGGCAGCCGCCATCAGGCCGCTTACGCGTTTCAGCATTTGATCGTTTCCTTTCATGACAGCTTGCGGTTCCAAACTTGCCCGCCCCAGGCGGCGGTGAATCCGATACCAAGCCAGGTCAGCACCGAGGCGATGGTCGCCGTGCCGTGGAAGCCGACCACGTCGGCCAGCGCCACGTTGTCGACCTGGACGCCGATGTACAGCCCGAGCAGGAACAGCACCAGGAAGGTACGCCCGGTACCGCTGCTGCGGCCCAGCAGGCTGGCCAAAGCGGCCAGCGCCAACACGCCGGCCAGCAGGGCGGCGGCGCGCAGCGGGCTCGATGCGGCCAGGCGCAGCATGGCCACGCCGGTGAACATCAGGCCCAGGACGGCGATGGCCGCCAGCTGGCGCCAGTAGCGGCGCGTGCTGCCGCCGGCGACGGCGGCGCCGAGCAGGGCGCAGCCGGCATCGCCGTCGCGGGTCGGCAGGTCGCTCACCAGCACGCCCCAGCAGGCCACGCAGGCCAGGGCCAGCGGCGGCAGCGCGTGCAGGTCGACGGCCAACGCCGCCACCGATGCCGCCAGCAACAGGGCGATCGCCGCCGGCGCCGTGGCCAGGGTCAGGGCGACGTCGGCCAGGGCCTGGCCGGCAATCCCCGGCAGGCGCGCGGACAGCGCGAACATCGGCTGCGCCAGGCGCGCCAGCGGGCGCAGCCAGCCGTTGAGCAGGGCCAGTGGCGAACGGCGTGCGCGCGAGCGCGCCGGCTTGACGCGGTCGGGCGAATAGCGGTGGAACAGGCGCACCGCCGCCAGCAGCGGCAGGCAGGCCAGCAGCGCCGTGACGCAACGGATCGCGATCGTCGCGCCATCCCACATCCACGCGGGCAGCGTGACCGGCGCGCGCTTCGGATCGAAATCGCCGATCCCGAGCATGATGCTGTGGATGTCCAGGTGGTGCGAGAACAGGGTGACGATGGCGCTCATGCCGCTGAAGTCGACGGGGATCGCGGCCGGCGGCCCCGCGCTTTCGGTCACCGCGGGCAGCATCGCCATCTGGCCGACCCAGAGCAGGAAGTACAGCAGGTCGCCGCGCTTGCCCATCAGCGGCGCCCAACTGTCGAACAGCATGGCGCAGCCGGCGGTGAACAGGATCATCGGTCCCAGCACCAGCAGATAGGTCTGCAGGTAGACCAGCGGCTCGATCGGCCCCTCGCCGCGCACGGCGTGGCAGACCAGCACGGTGGCCATGAAGGCGCCGGCCAGCGCGGCCAGGTAGAGCACGCCGCCGCACCAGCGGCCGATGATGCACAAGGCGTTGCCGGCCTGGCTGGCGCCGATCACGCCGCCCAGGCCGCTGCGCAGGTCTTCGGCCATGCGCCCGCGCAGCAGGTAGAAGCCGGCCAGCGCGAACAGCAGGGTCGCCTGCGAAGCGCTGCCCAGCGCCAGCGCGGAACTCGTGTAGCGCACGCGCGCGCCGCCGGCCGAGATCAAGGTGTGGCCGCCCGCCGGGTCCGAAATCACCAGCCAGCTGATCGCCACCACAACGAGCAGCGTCACCAGCGTCGACAGCCGGCGCAGGCGCAGCCGCGCTTCCAGCAGCGCCAGGGTGCGGACGGCGTGCGCGCTCATCTTCTCTTTCATGCGGCTTCCTTCACCGCATAGCGCTGCGCCATCAGCGCTTCCTCCAGGCTCGGCTCGGACGGCTGGGCGCCGGCGCAGGGCAGGCTGGGATGGGCGATCCGCAGCGCCATCCGGCCGCCCTGGCGCGCCGCGTGCAGCACGTGGGTGGTGGCGCGCAGGCGCTCGTATTCGTCGCTGTCGACATTCGCGGCCCACACCTGGCCGCGCGCGCGGCCGAGGATCGCATCCGGCGTGTCGCAGGCGACCAGGCGGCCGTTGCGCATGATGGCCAGCTGGCCGGCGATACTCTCGACGTCGGACACGATGTGGGTCGAGATGATGACCAGCTTGTCGAAGCCCAGCTCCGCCAGCAGGTTGCGGAAGCGCAGCCGCTCTTCCGGATCGAGGCCGGCGGTGGGTTCGTCGACCACCAGCACGTCCGGGTCGTTCAGCAGGGCCTGGGCGATGCCGAGGCGGCGCAGCATGCCGCCCGAGAAGCTGCTGGCCTGGCGCCCGGCCTGGTCGTGCAGGTTGACCAGTTCGAGCAGGCGGCGGATGCGGGCGGGATCGCGCACGCCCTTCAGTGCCGCGAAGTACTGCATGAATTCGAGCGCCGAGACGTTGCGGTAGACGCCGAAGTCCTGTGGCAGGTAGCCCAGGCGGCGCCGGATCGTCTCCGGTTTGGCGACGATGTCCTGGCCGTCGAACAGGATGCTGCCGCTGGTCGGCTTGGCCAGCGTGGCGATCATCTGCATCAGCGTGGTCTTGCCGGCGCCGTTGTGGCCGATCAGGCCGACCACGCCTGGTTCGAGGCGCAGCGACAGGCCGGCGACCGCCGTGACCTGTTTGCCGAAGGTTTTGGTGACGTCCTGCAGTTCCAGCATGATGCGCTCCGACCGGTGGGGATACGCTACTGTAGGCCGGAGCAGGCGTGCGGGTGTCCGCGATGCGACAGAGTGTAGGTTTGGCGGTATGAACGGTAAGCCGCCGAACTTGCCCCTCGGTGTGGCCGGACTTCGGCCGCAAGTGGGATCAGTCCAGATCGTCCTCATCCGCGCCGCGTTCGAGGCGCGGGATGACCTTCACCAGCAGGATGCGCGGCCCGTTGGTCTTCTTGACCACCACGTCGAAGCGCGGGAACTCGATGCGCTGGCCCTGCTTGGGGATGTCGCCCAGCTTGGCCATCAGCAGGCCGCCCACCGATTCGACCTCATCGAGGCCCATCGCCTCGTTGTCGATGTCGATGCCCATCACGCGCTCGAGCGAGACGATGGGCAGGCTGGCCTTGCCGATGAAGGTGCCGTCCGCCTGGCGGATCCAGTCGTTCTCGTTGACCTTGAACTCGTCGCGGATCTCGCCGACGATGGCGCCCAGCAGGTTGTCGAGCGTGATGAAGCCCACCGGACGCTTGCCCTTTTCGCCGATCAGCGCGAAGTGCGGCGCACCGGTGCGGAAGCGGCGGAACAGTTCGAGGGCCGGGGTGCGCGCCGAGATGGTCTCGACCGGGCGCAGGTATTCCGTCAGGCTTGATACGATCTTGCCGCCTTGCTGGGCGAAGAACAGGTCCTTCATGTGGATCACGCCCAGCACTTCCTCGCCTTCCTCGTCGAAGTAGGGATAGCGCGAGAAGCGGTTGCGGCGCATCGCATCGAGGTTCTGTTCGAGCGAGCGGCTGGCGTACAGCGCGCTGACCTCGTTAATCGGCCGCATCAGGTCCGCCACCGAGTGCTCGCCGAATTCCAGCGACTGCGCCAGGATGTGGCGCTCGTCGTGGGTGAACTTTTCCTTTTCGCCCGTGGTACTGGTGTTCGTACGCAGGATCAGCTTCAGTTCGTCGTTCGAGTAATGGGTTTCGTGGCTGCCGGCGCCGGACAGGCCGGCCACGCGCAGCACCATGTTGGCGCTGGCGTTCAGCAGCCAGATCGCCGGGTACATCGCCCAGTAGAAGCCGTACAGCGGCAGCGCGCTCCACAGGCCCACCGCTTCCGGAATGCGGATCGCCAGCGACTTCGGCGCCAGCTCGCCCACCACGATGTGCAGGAAGGAGATCACGCCGAAGGCGATCACGAAGGACACGCCGTGGATCAGCTGTTCGTTGGTCACGCCGAGCAGGGCGAAGGCCGGTTCGAGGATGCGCGCGAAGGCCGGTTCGCCGACCCAGCCCAGGCCCAGCGAGGCGAGGGTGATGCCGAGCTGGCAGGCCGACAGGTAGGCGTCGAGCTGGCTATGGACCTTGTAGAGGATGCGGCCGCGCAGGCCGCCGCTTTTCGCAATTGCGCGCACGCGGGTCTTGCGCAGCGTGACGATACCGAATTCGGCCGCCACGAAGAAGCCGTTCAGCACCACCAGCAACAGCGCCAGAACGACAAGTAATATATTTTGCATACAGATGTAGGTTAATCAACAGGCAATGCCGGCACCATTGTACAGCTAGGCCGCTCCCGCCGCGAGGATGGCCTCGACCGCCGGATGCTTGATCTTGCGTTCGTTCGAGATCACGTAGAACTGCTCGCGCACGCCCGGCACCGCGCCAGCCTGCACCGCGCCGAACTGGGCTTCGATGTCGGCGGCCAGCGCCGCCGGCGCGAAGAACAGGCCGAGGCCGCGCCGTCCGAAAGTGTTGAGCAGGGCGTTGTCCTCGAATTCGCCGACCACGTCCGGTTTTACATTGGCCTGCAGGAACCATTCGTCGATCTTGCCGCGCAGGGCATTATTACGCGTCGGCAGCAGGAAGGGCGCGCCGTTCAAATTCTTCGGGAAATCCTTCCCCCACTCGGCCGCCAGTCCGGGCAAGCCCACCACCAGCATCTCGCTCGAGAACAACTGGTGGCTGAATACCTTCAGCGCGCTGCCCGGCTGCACTTCGCGGTCGGTCAGCACCACGTCCAGCTTGTGCAGGGCGAGGTCGGCCAGCAGGGCATCGAAGTTGTCTTCGTAGCAGACCAGGCGCACCTTCTTTTCGATGTTCATCGCCGCTTCCAGCATGCGGTAGGCTGACAGCTTGGGCAGGGAATCCGAGATGCCGACCGACAGCCGCACCCGCCCGCTGTCCGCCTCCGTCACCGCTTCCTGCATCTGCAGGCCGAGCAGGAAGATCTGGTCGGCGTAGTTCATCGCCACCCGCCCGGCCTCGGTCAGCACCAGGCGCCGGCCCTGCTGCGAGAACAGGGTCTTGCCCAGCGATTGCTCGAGCAGGGTCAGCTGCGAACTGACGGTCTGCACGGCCAGGCCCAGGCGCTCGGCGGCGCGTGTGATGCCGCCTTCCTTGGCGACCACCCAGAAGTAGTAGAGATGGCGGAAATTCAGGTCACTCTTCATTGTCTCAGTATTTTTCGAAGTAATACTCTCATTATCTTCGCTTTTTCCTTTCCCGTCACCCCTCTACACTGCGCTATATCAACAACGACACAAACCAAGGGACCAACCAAGATGAAACATTTTCGGGTGTCATTCATTGTCACCGCACTCTGCCTGGCTGCATCGGCATGGTGGGGCTATACGCACGGCGGCCTGTCCACGGCGCTGACCGCGGTCGGCATCGCCGCCATCCTGGCCGTGATGGAAGTCTCGCTGTCCTTCGATAACGCGGTGGTGAACGCCTCGGTGCTGAAGACCTGGGACGAATTCTGGAAGAAGCTGTTCCTTGGCGTGGGCATCATCATCGCCGTGTTCGGCATGCGCCTGCTGTTCCCGCTGGTGATCGTCGCGGTGGCGGCCGACCTGGGCATGGGCGACGTCTGGAAGATGGCGCTGGAGAACCCGAAAGAGTACTCGATGCACCTGACCAACCACCACGCCGAGGTGGCGGCCTTCGGCGGCATGTTCCTGCTGCTGGTCTTCCTGAACTTCCTGTTCGACGACGAGAAGGAACACCACTGGCTGGGCCACTTCGAGGAGAAGCTCGGTTCGCTGGGCAAGGTGTCCTCGATCTCGGTGATGATCGCGATCGGCGCCCTGATGGCCAGCCTGTCCATGGTGGCCGAGGGCCAGAAGATGGTGGTGCTGATGTCGGGCCTGTGGGGCATCCTGATCTACGTCGGCGTCGATGTGCTGTCGAACATGCTCGAGAAGTCGGAAGAGGGCGGCGGCGAGGTCGGCGACATGGTCAAGCGCGGCGGTATCGGCGGCTTCCTGTACCTGGAAGTGCTGGATGCATCGTTCAGCTTCGACGGCGTGATCGGCGCCTTCGCGATCACCAACGACGTCGTGATCATCATGCTGGGCCTGGCGATCGGCGCGATGTTCGTGCGTTCGCTGACGGTCTACCTGGTGGACAAGGGCACGCTCGACCAGTTCGTCTACCTGGAGCACGGCGCCCACTACGCGATCGGCATCCTGGCTTTCATCATGCTGGCCAGTATGAAGTACCACGTGCCCGAGATGGTGACCGGCCTGGCCGGCGTGGCCTTCATCGGCGCCTCGGTGTGGAGCTCGATCCGCTACCGCAAGCGTATGGAAGCGATGGGCCTCGGCCACAAGGAATTGGTGGACGTGAAATAAAGAATCTGCAGCGAACGGCAGAACACCAGTTCGCAGCAGTAGTACCAAGGGTGTTCAACCAAAAAGGAGATTCAAATGGCTATCAGTCTGCAAAAAGGCGGCAACGTCAACCTGTCGAAAGAAGCACCGGGCCTGGTCAACATGAAGGTCGGCCTGGGCTGGGACGTGCGCGCCACCGATGGCGCCGCATTCGACCTGGACGGCGTCGCGTTCCTGCTGAACCAGTCGGGCAAGGTGCGCTCGGACGCCGACTTCATCTTCTACAACAACGCCAAGTCGGCCGACGGCTCGATCGTCCACTCGGGCGACAACCGCACCGGCGAAGGCGAAGGCGACGACGAGAGCCTCGGCATCGACCTGAGCAAGGTGCCGGCCGACGTCGACCGCGTGGTGCTGGCCGTGACCATCCACGAAGGCGATACCCGCCGCCAGAACTTCGGCATGGTCGGCAAGGCCTTCATCCGCTGCGTCAACGCCGCCAACAACAGCGAGATCGCCCGCTACGACCTGTCGGAAGACAGCTCGACCGAAACCGCGATGATCTTCGGCGAGGTCTATCGTAACGGCGCGGACTGGAAGTTCCGCGCGGTCGGCCAGGGCTTCAACGGCGGCCTCGGCCCCCTCGCCAAGAACTACGGCGTGAACGTTTAATTCTTTTCTCAACAAGACAGGGGGACATCGATCCCCCTCCATGGGAGCCAAGCCAAATGCCTAAATTTACTGTGACCGGGGATATCGATCCCTTCCTGCACGTGTCCATGCGCCACGGCGAAACCATCTATTGCGAATCCGATGCGATGGTGATGATGGAATCGACGCTCGACCTGAAGGGCAAGATGCGCGGTGGCCTGGGCAGCGCCCTGATGCGCACCTTCGCCAACGGCGAGTCCTTCTTCCAGCAGCACATCGAGGCGACCCGCGGCGACGGCGACTGCCTGCTCTCGCCGACCCTGCCGGGGGCGATGCAGATCGTCGACTGCGGCGCGGGCAGCCAGTACATCATCAGCGACGGCGCCTTCGTCGCGGCCAGTTCCGGCGTCGACCTGAAGGTGCGCACCCAGAGCGTGGGCAACGCCCTGTTCGCGGGCAGCGGCGGCTTCTTCGTCACCGAGACGCAGGGCGCCGGCCAGGTGGTCGTGTCGGGCTTCGGCTCGATGAGCGTGCTGGACGTCGAACCGGGCAAGGACGCGATCATCGACAACTCGCACGTCGTGGCCTGGGACTCGACCCTGCGCTACGAAGTCTCGATCACGACCGGCACCAGCGGCGGCTTCCTGGGCAACCTGATCAACAGCCAGACCAGCGGCGAGGGCATCGTCCTGCGCTTCTCGGGTCGCGGCAAGATTTACGTCTGTTCGCGCAACCGCGCCGCATTCAAGGCCTGGATGCAGGCGCCGGCGCGCTGAGCGGATCTCAACACACATAAAGGAGTATCGCCATGGCAGTCAACCTGCAAAAAGGTCAGAAGATCTCGCTGGAGAAGGAAGCCGGCGGCGCGCTGTCGCGCGTCACGATGGGCCTGGGCTGGGACGTCGCCAAGAGTAAAGGCTTCTTCGGCTTCGGCGGCGGCGCCGGGCAGCCGGTCGACCTGGACGCCTCGGTGGTCCTGTTCGACGAGAGCAACCGCCCCATCGACGTGGTCTGGTTCCGCCAGCTGAAGAGCAAGGACGGCAGCATCGTCCACACCGGCGACAACCGCACCGGCGCCGGCGAGGGCGACGACGAGCAGATCGTGGTCGACCTGCGCAGCGTGCCGCCGCAGGTGAAGTCGCTGGTGTTTACCGTGAACAGCTTCACGGGCCAGAACTTCTCGACCGTGGAAAACGCCTTCTGCCGCATCTTCGACACCGGCAGCAGCAAGGAAATCGCGCGCTACGACCTGTCGGTGCAGGGCTCGCACACGGCCCAGATCATGGCCAAGCTGTACCGCCACAACGGCGAATGGAAGATGCACGCGATCGGCGAAAACGGCAGTGGCCGCACCTTCGACGACCTGATGCCGCTGATTACGCCGCATCTATAACTGTATAAACCGTTTCCAGTAGTTCCCCGCGCGGACACCGTCTCCGTCCGCGCGTTCCCGGCCCGGGCGGCTTGGCGTCCGGGTTCTTTTACGGCTCCCTTTGCGGAGCCGTCTTTTTTTCCGGCCTCAAAGCACCTGCATGGCGCGCACGCAGTCCCGGCCGCCGCGCTTGGCCTCGTACATCAGCTTGTCGGCAGCCGCAATCAGGTCGCGCAGCGCCGGGCCATCTTCCATGTCGGCGGCGCCGGCCGCGACACCGAAGCTGGCGGTCGTGCGGATGTGTTCCTGCCCGTAGGCCGACAGGGTGGCCGCCGCGGCAAACCGGCTGCGCAGCCGTTCGGCCAGCGCGATGCCCTCGTCCAGCGTGGCGCCCGGCAGGACCGCCAGGAATTCCTCGCCGCCGTAGCGGATGACGCTGTCCAGGCCTTCGCGCGTCATCGCGGCCAGCAGCCGCGCAAAACTCCGTATGACTTCGTCGCCGTCGGCGTGGCCATGGCTGTCGTTGATGTGCTTGAAGTTGTCGATGTCGCACAGGACGACGGCCACGCGCGCATGCTGGCACAGGGCCTGCTGCGCCAGCGGCGTCATGAGCTTTTCGTGCAGGTAGCGCCGGTTATGGCAGCCGGTCAGGTGGTCGCGTTCGGCCGCATGCCGCAGTTCGACCTGCGCCCGGTATTCCTCGCGCGAGATGCGGTTGAAGCGCCGCGCCGCCAGCGCGCCGAAGGCGTTCGTGAGGAACAGCAGCATGCTCATCGTGACCACGTCGGTGAAATTCATCCGGCCCTGGCCCAGGGCGATGGCCACGAACACGGCGGTGGAAGAGAAAGCCAGCAACAGGGTATTGACGAAACTGTTCGGGATGTAGAGGTAGACGACCATCAGCATGATCGCCAGCGACATCGCGTGCCAGTGGAATTCCGCCGGACGGTAGATGGCGATGATCATGAAGCAGCCCAGCGCCACCGCTTCCGCCACGGAGGCGGCAAGCCGCATCGCGGGCACCGTCAGCGGCCGCCGGTAGGCCAGCCACGTGCAGGCGCCAGCCGTGAGCGCGACCACCATGCGCGCGCTGAACAGCGTCAGGAATGCCTCGCCGAATCCGAGCGCGGCCAGGTCGGTGACCGCGAACGCCACATAAAACAGCGTGCAAAAGGCCAGCGTGAAGCCGAGCAGGGGCTGGGTCTGCGGCTGCTGATGGTGCAGAAACGCGGTTTCGCTGCCAGGTGACGCGAACTCGCCGGTCAGCGGGGCGATCTGCGCGAGGGAGGAAAAAGACATGGCGAGGCTTGGACGACAGGATGCCCGGTATTTTGACAGATTGACGTAAGGAAATAGTCACGCTTTCTAACCCTTGCAAAAAAAGCTTGACGGCGCAAATCGCGAGTATTAGTGTATTAATCAATTAATACACTAGACAGCATGACCGACCATACCGCCAACCTGTTTTCGATCGCGACCGGCTCGTCCGAACCGATCTACCGCCAGCTCGTCGAGCAGGTACGCCGCCTTGCCGCCGCCGGCCAGCTCAAGCCGGGCGACGCCATGCCCTCGGTGCGCGAGATCGCATCGAACCTGGCCCTGAACCCGATGACCGTCTCCAAGGCCTACGGCCTGCTCGAAATGGACGGGGTGCTGGCGCGCCGCCGCGGGCTGGGCATGGTCGTCGCCGACTTCGCGCCGGCCAAGCCGGCCGACCGCGCGGAACTGCTGCGCCCCGCGCTGGAGCGGGCTGCCCTCGAGGCGCGCCAGCTCGAGCTCGACCCCGACACCGTCCTGACTTTGTTCGCTACCATCCTGAAGGAAGCACCATGAGTACCTCGCTCGTCCAGATGTCGTCCGTCACCAAACACTTCGGCGCCCGCCAGGTGCTCGACCGCCTCGACTGGCAGGTGGCGCCCGGCCAGGTGATCGGCCTTCTGGGCCGCAACGGCGCCGGCAAGTCGACCCTGCTCGAGTGCATGCTCGGCCTGCGCGAGCTCGATGGCGGCAGCATCCAGCTGTTCGGCGAGGAGGCGGCCGCGCTGTCGGACCGCGCCCGCGCCGGCATCGGCTACGTGCCGCAGAAGTCCGACCTGTTCGAGTGGCTCACGCCGACCCAGATGCTGGACTATTTCCAGGCCATGTACCCGCGCTGGAACAAGGCCAAGGTCGAGAACCTGCTGTCGCGCTGGGGCTTCGACGCGCTCAAGCGCAACAGCCCGATCAGGAAGCTGTCCGGCGGCGAGCAGCAGCGCCTGTCCATCATCCGCGCCCTGGCCCACGAGCCGGAGCTGCTGGTGCTGGACGAGCCGGTGTCGGCGCTCGACCCGGTCGGCCGTCGCGACTTCCTGCGCGAGCTGGTCGACCAGGTGATCGAGCGCGGCACCACGGTGGTGTTCTCGACCCACATCCTGTCCGACCTCGAACGCGTGGCCTTCGACCTGGCCTTCCTGAAGGACGGCAGGATCGCGCTGCAGGGCCAGACCGACGCCTTGCTGGAAGGCGCGCGCCGCATCGTCGCCGCGCCGCATGCGCTGCCGGCGGGACGGCTGGACGGCGAGCTGCGCCGCACCCACGAAGGCGCGATGACCAGCGTGATCGTGCAGGCGGCCGGCGCGCAGCTCGAACAGCTGGCCGGCAAGCCGGGCGTGCGCGTCGAGGCGCTCAGCCTGGAAGATCTGTTCATCGAGATGACCCGCGAGGTGAACAAATGAGTGCAGCAATGAGTGCGCGGACGGGCGCATGGCGCGACTACCGCAGCATCTGGTCTGCCACCGTCAGCGGCCGCGATTCGCGTTCCAGCCAGTGGCTGAACTGGCTCGCCTTGCTGCTGCTGGTGGTCGGATTCATCGCGCGCGCCATCGGCCTGATGCCGGCGGCGGTGTTCCCGAAGTTCGAGGTGGCCGTCGCGGCGGGCTGGCTGGCGATGGTCTGGATGGTCCTGTTCATCCCGGCCTCGGTCCTGATGAATTCGGCGTCGAATGCCCGGCTGGTGCCACGCCAGCGCCGCCGCCTGATACAGATGGCGGCCGGCAGCTGGGTGCTGATCGTCGCCGGCGCGAGCTTCGCCTGCGGTGGCTGGGAATACTTCCCACTGATTGCCACCTACCTGCTCGGCGCGGCCCTGGTGCGTACCGGGATGCGCCAGGCAATGGTCCTGTTCGTCTTTTCCGCGAACTGGCCGCTGATTTCCAGGCGCGTGCTGCCGGCGGAGCTGGTGCAGGCCATGACCAGCACGCCCGGGCTGGCGCTCGAAAGCGTGGCGCTGCTGCTGCTGTCGGCCTGGACCCTGCTGCGCCTGTACCCGGCCGGCGGCGACCGCCACCTGGAGGGCCATGCCAAGGTCGCGGCCACCATCAAGAGTCAGGAGGCGCGTACCATGCGGGCCCAGCGCGGCGCGTCCTGGAGCAGCCGCCTTGCCTACGGCCCGGCGCTGCGCAAGGACTGCCGCCAGGGCGACCCGGTCGCGCTGCTGATGCATGCGCTCGGCCCGGTGGGACACTGGACCGCCTGGATCGTCGGCGCGGCCATCATCCTGGCCATCAGCCTCGGGCTGCGCCTGGTGCCGCTGATGCTCGGCCGCCCGCTGGCAGAGGGCGCAAACGACTGGCTGCTCGGCTTCGGCATGTCGGGCTCGGGCTTCATGGTCATGTTCTGCACCGCCCACATCGTCCAGCAATTGCGCACGAACGCCGGAGAGCAGGCCTTGTTGCGCCTGGCGCCGCTGACCGGTAACGCGGCCTTGCTGAACCGCCGCATGGCCACGGGCCTGCTCAAGGCGGGCCTGGGCAGCTGGGCCATGCTGGCGGGCGTGATCCTGCTGTCGGCCTGGCTGCTCGGCGCCAACGGCACGATCCTGGCGCGCTACCTGGCGGTGTGCTGCCTGGGCGGTCAGCTGGCGATGACCGGGCTGCTGGGCGACCTCGGGCGCGCCGTGCCGAACTACGACTGGGAGCGCTTCATCAAGCTGGCGCTGCAGGCCGGCTGCAACCTCGCGATCGCCTTCGCCCTGAGCCTGCTGGGCGGCGTGTCCTCGGTCTGGCTGGCGCTGGTCAGCGTGATCGGCGCAATGCTGGTGCTGGCGCTGGGCTGGCGCAGGATGCTGGCATCCGGTCCGGCCTTCCCGGCAGGGCGCATGAGCTAAGCGAGAGCTACCACTCGCGCCATTCGCTGGCCGGCCCCTCGCCGTTGCCGTATTCCGAAGGATCGAGGCCGGCGGCGGTGGCGATGGTGTTGACCAGTTCGCAGAGCTGCTCGCGTTCCTCGGTCTCGATCAGGCGGTCGTCCTCGTCGTCCAGGTCGTTCAGGGCCAGGACCGCCTGCTCGAAGGCCGCCAGCTTGAGCTCGTCGTCCGCGTTCACGCCGAGCTTTCCCAGGTCGGCGATCAGCTTGTCGAAGATTTTCGTGAAGGCCGCGCAGGCCTCCGGGCTGTACTGATCCAGCCCGCTCTCGCCCCAGCGCTGGAACGGGTAGTCGGCCTTCGCGGCCTTCAGCTTGTTCAGGTAGTCCTGCATGCTCATGCTTTGGTCTCCTCAATGTCCGCGCTTCTGCACCAGCGCCGTGCCGATGCCGTGGCGGTGTCCTTCGCTGACCGCGGTCACGGTCCCATCCGGATTGAACACGATCGCGTTCGCCGCGCCGATTTCTTCGGGCGCCGGGCTGGTTTCCCACTTGTGGCCGAAGTTCTCCAGTCCCTTCGCCTGCATGCTGCCGGCGAAGCCCGGCTCCACCGATGTCTCTTTCGCGTTCCTCTGCGACAGGCGCGGCGCGTCGATCGCCTTGTCCATGCTCATGCCCAGGTCGAGGTGGTTGACGATGGTCTGCAGCACGGTGGTGATGATGGTCGCGCCGCCCGGGCTGCCGATGGTGAAGGCCGGCTTGCCGTCCTTGAGCACGATGGTCGGCGCCATGCTGGAGCGCGGGCGCTTGCCGGCTTCCGGAATGTTCGGCGCCGGGCCGGTGAAGTCGAAGTCGGTCATCTCGTTATTCAGCAGGAAGCCGTAGCCCGGCACCACGATGCCGCTGCCGCCCCAGGACTCGATGGTGAAGGTGTAGGCGACCACGTTGCCTTCCTTGTCCGACACCGTCAGGTGGGTGGTGTGGGTGCCTTCCTGGATCAGCTTCTGCTGCGGGCGCAGCGGGAAACTCTGGTCGTTCTCGTATAAAAAGGCGTCGCCGGCCGGGACCACGCCGGCCGCCTTGTCGGCGCGGATCAGCGAGCGGCGCTGGGCCGCGAACTGCTTCGACAGGATGCCGTCGACCGGCGCGTCGACGTATTCCGGGTCGGCCAGGTAAGCGTTGCGGTCGGCGAAGGCGAGGCGGCTGGCTTCCAGGTACAGGTGCTCGACGTTCGGGCGCGGCATGCCTTTCAGCTCGTAGCCTTCGAGGATGTTGAGCGCCTCGGCCACCGCGATGCCGCCGCTGCTGGGCAGGGGCATGCCGTAGATGTCGTAGCCGCGGTAGGTCGAGCGGATCGGCTGGCGGATGCGCGCCTCGTAGTTGGCCAGGTCGGCCAGCGACATGGTGCCGGGGCGCACCTGGGCACCGTTCGCCAGCGGCGGGCGGTTGACCGCATCGACCAGCGCCTTCGCCATCGGTCCTTCGTAGAAGGCCTTGTAGCCGCGCGCGGCGATCTCCCGATACGCCTTGGCCATGTCCGGATTTTTTAGCGTACTGCCGGTCGTGACCGCCTTGCCGTTCCTCAGGTACAGCTGGCTGGTGCTCGTGAACTGCTGAAATTTTCTTTCATTTTCGGCCGTTAACTTGTGAAAAGTTTCACTGATCGGAAAGCCCTTCGTGGCCACGTCGATGGCCGGCGCCAGCACCTGCTTGAAGG
Organism: Massilia aerilata; assembly: GCF_042656905.1. NCBI lineage: Bacteria > Pseudomonadati > Pseudomonadota > Betaproteobacteria > Burkholderiales > Oxalobacteraceae > Massilia > Massilia aerilata. The sequence goes on along the minus strand of NZ_JBHSMZ010000016.1, from coordinate 384,547 downwards.
ACATTGTGCCGTAGCGCTGCAGGGCCTCGTGCCAGCCGCGCACCGTGCCGGGCACGCCCACCGCGGCGCCGCTGGCGACCGCGGTGTCGAAGTCGATCGGCTTGCCGTTTTCCAGGAACACGGCCGGGCTGAAGGAACTCGGGGCCGTCTCGCGGTGGTCGATCGTGATCACGCGCTTGTCCCTGGCCAGGTAGATGACCATGAAGCCGCCGCCGCCGATGCCGCAGCTGAACGGGTCGGTCACGCCCAGGGTGGCGGCCGCGGCGACCGCGGCGTCGATCGCATTGCCGCCTTTGTTCAGGATGGCGATGGCCGATTCGGAGGCCTTTTCGCTGATGGTGGCGACCGCGCCGCCGGTCCCGGTGGCGACCGGCGTTTTGGCGAACGCCAGCGGCGGTGTGAGAACGATGGACAGGATCAGTGCGCCGGCGAGGGCTTTCGCGGATGTGGTCATGGGCTGGTGATGTTGAGCGTGACGGGAATGACGTCGCCGGGGCGCGTCGCAGTGGTGTTGCGCACCGGCGGAATGCTGGCCGGATCGAGCGCCACGCGGGCGCCGTGCAGGGCCCTGGGCCTGGCGGCCAGCTGGTCCGGGCCGAGCGCGAATTCTTCGCGGCCGTCCGGGCCCTCCAGCGCGAACTGGAAGCTCAGCTTGCCCGCCCAGACGCAGCGCGCGTTGGCCGGGCAGCGGCTGTCGCTGAAGCTGTCGTAGCTGAGGGTGGTGTTGCCGGACAGGCTGACGCGCTGGCCCGGCTGCAGCGGATAGGTGCCGTCCTTGAGCGGCGCGCTGGCGCATCCGGTCAAGCCGATCAGAACAAGCGGAGCGAGCAACCTCATTGCATCTTTCCGGTTATTTGCGGAAAGCCAATCATAGCAAAGATGCCAGGCAGAGCAGGGCACGGTCGTGTTGCGCAAGTGTGGCGCGCGTGCGGCGAACCCGTGCGCACGGTTGGGCATATTGACTATTTCTTAATGCATTCCGGTATGATTGGGCTCAATTTCATCAAATCCGTTCCGGCAGAGAGATGCGCATGACGACACAGACTAGGCGTTTTGGCGGGTTCGGCATCGACCAACTGCGCCAGCAACTGGAAGACCGCATCGCCGGGCACCTGGTGCAGAGCCCGGAGCAGGCGGATCTGCTGACCCTGGCCATGCGCGCCGGCGCGCTCGGCGCCGGCAAGCGCATGCGGCCGCTGCTGCTGATGCTGGTCGCGCGCGACCTCGGCTGCGATTCGAAGGCCCTGGTGGACGTCGCCTGCGCGGTCGAGATGGTGCACGCTGCCTCGCTGATCCTCGACGACATGCCGTGCATGGACAACGCCATGCTGCGCCGCGGCGAGCCCACCATCCACGTGCGCTTCGGCGAAGACGTCGCCATCCTCGCCGCCATCGGCCTGCTCAGCCGCGCCTTCGGCATCCTGGCCGCGGCCGAGGAAATCCCGGCGGCGATCCGCGCGCGCCTGGTGGCCAAACTGTCGGAAACGGTGGGCGACCAGGGGCTGGCCAAGGGCCAGTTCCTCGACCTGCACGGCGAGCGCCGCACCGCCGCCGAGATCGCCGTCACCAACGAACTCAAGACCGGGGTGCTGCTGGGCGTGGCGGTCGACATGGCCGCCATCATTGCCGAATCCGACGATTGCGTGGCCGAGTCGCTGCGCGCGTTTGCGCTGGCGGCCGGCCAGGCCTTCCAGATCCGCGACGACTTCCAGGACGGTCCCGGCAACGACAGCGCCCACACCGGCAAGGACACCGGCAAGGACCTCGGCAAGCCGACTTTCGTCAACACCCTCGGCCATGAAGAGGCGCGGCGCCGGCTCGAACGCCACCTCGTCGATGCCGAACGCCACCTGCACGCGGCGCTGGGCGGCGCGGGACATACGCGCCGCTTCGTCGCCGGCCTGTTCGCCCGCAGCCAGGACGGCGCGGCCTTCGCACCGGGCGCGGCGGCCCACCTGCATGCGTCCGGCGCCAGCGTCAGCCTGGCGCGCCACTGATAGCGGAGGGAGAAGCGGCATGGCGCACTTCGGCGTGGTCGCACCGGCCTTCTACAGCCACTTCAGCGCGCTGGCCGCGCTCGGCCTCGAGCTGGTCAAGCGCGGCCACCGCGTGACTTTCCTGCAGCGGGCGGACGCGCGTATCTATCTGAAGGATCCGCGCATCGGCTTCCATGCGCTGGGCGCCGGCACCCATCCGCCCGGATCGCTGGCGGCCTCGCTGCGGCGCGCGGCCAATCCAGGCGGTCCGCTGGGCCTGCGCCAGGTGATCCTCGACATGGCGCGCGGCACCGACATGCTGTGCCGCGAATTGCCGGCCGCGCTGCAGACCTTGGGCATCGACGCCCTGATCGCCGACCAGATGGAGGCGGCCGGCGGCCTGGTGGCGGAGGCCGTGGGCCTGCCTTTCGTCTCGGTGGCGTGTGCAATGCCGGTCAATCGCGAACCCGGCATTCCGCTGGCGGTGATGCCCTTCGCGTATGCCGACAGCGAACAGGCCGAGCAGGTGGTGGAGGGCAGCACCCGAGTCTACGACTGGATGATGCGCCCGCTCGGCGCGGTCATCGAAGCGCAGGCGCGCCGGCTCGGTCTGTCGAAGCGAAGCGGCCTGCACGAATGCCTGTCGCCGCTGGCCCAGATCAGCCAGACCACCGAAGCCTTCGATTTTCCGCGCCGCGCTCTGCCGCCGTATTTCCACCATGTCGGGCCGCTGCGCGCGCCGGTCGATCCCGGTGCGGCGGCGCCGACCCCGCTGCCGCCCATAGCCCCGGACCGTTACTTCGTGTTCGCCTCGATGGGCACCCTGCAGGGCCACCGCTTCGGCATCTTCAAGCGTGTCGCCAAGGCGTGCCGCCGGCTTGACGCCCAACTGCTGGTCGCCCATTGCGGCGGCCTCGACGCGGCGCAGGAAGAAGCGCTCAAGCGCGCCGGCGCCAGCTGGGTCTGCGCGTTCGCGCCGCAACGGGAAGCGCTGGCGCGCGCCGATGCCGTCGTGTCGCACGCCGGCATCAACACGGTGATGGACGCCGTCGAGGCGCGCACGCCGATCCTGGCGATGCCGGTCACCTTCGACCAGCCGGGCACCGCCGCGCGCATCCTGCACGCCGGGATCGGCCTGCGCGCATCGATGCGCCTGGCCGGCGCCGGCACCATCGAGCGCCAGCTGCGGCGCCTGTTCGGCGAAGAGCAATTCATCGAGCGGCTCGACGCGCAGGCAGCCGGCCTGGCCCGGGCCGGCGGCACGCCGCGCGCGGCCGACATCGTCGAAGCAGCCGTGCGCCTGCGCCGCAGCGAGGACCGGCTGGCGCGCGCCGACGGCGGGGCAAGAGCGCCGGCATGAGCGGCCAGCCCTGGGACCTGATCCTGGCCGGCGGCGGCCTGGCGAACGGCCTGATCGCCTGGCGCCTGGCGCAGCGCCGGCCCGAGCTGCGCATCCTGCTGCTGGAGCAGGGCGAACACCTGGGCGGCAACCACACCTGGTCCTTCCACGACAGCGATCTCGACGCCGGCCAGCTGGCCTGGATCGCGCCGCTCCTGTCGCACCGCTGGCCGCGCTACGAGGTGGTGTTCCCGCAGCTGCGGCGCACCCTGGAGGGCGGCTATGCCAGCATCGCCTCGCAGGATTTCGCGCGCGTGGTCGAAGCGGCGCTGGGGCCGGCGCTGCGCCTGCGGGCGCGCATCGCCACGGTCAGTCCGACCCGGGTCGTGCTCGAAGACGGCGAAGTGCTGGAAGCGCGCGCCGTGATCGACGGCCGCGGCATGCGCGCCAGTTCGCGGCTGGCGCTGGGCTGGCAGACCTTCCTCGGCCAGGAAGTGTCGCTGAAAGAGCCGCATGGGCTCAACGCGCCCATCATCATGGATGCCGGCGTCGAGCAGCAGGGCGGCTACCGCTTCGTCTACGTGCTGCCCTTCGATACGCAGCGCCTGCTGATCGAAGACACCCACTACGTCGACAGCGCCGCCTGGGAACCCGGACGCCTGCGCGCCAACATCGCCGCTTATGCGCAGGCGCGCGGCTGGCGCATCGACCAAGTGCTGCGCGAGGAAGAAGGCAGGCTGCCGATCGTGCTGGCCGGGGACTTCAACGCCTACTGGGACGACCTGGCCGGCCAGCCCAGCGCCGGCCTGCGCGCGGGCCTGTTCCACTCGACCACCGGCTATTCGCTGCCGCACGCGCTGCGGCTTGCCGAGCGCATCGCCGGCATGCGCGCGCTCGACGCACCGAGCCTGTTCGCCGCCATCCGCGACGAGGCAGCGCAGGAATGGCGGCGCCAGCGCTTCTTCCGCCTGCTGAACCGCATGCTGTTCCTGGCGGGCAGTCCGGACCGCCGCTGGCGCGTGATGCAGCGCTTCTACCGCCTGCCGGCCTCTCTCATCCGGCATTTCTACGCCGGCCGCCTGAGTTTGCAGGACAAGGCCCGCCTCCTGTCCGGCAAGCCGCCGGTGCCCGTGGGCCAGGCTTTCATCGCCGCCTGCAAGATCCACCCTCACCAGATCGGAAAAGCAGAATGAACGCACGGAATATCGACGCGCGCCGCGCGGTGGTCATCGGCGCCGGCTTCGGCGGGCTGGCCCTGGCCATCCGCCTGCAGGCCCGCGGCATCCAGACCACGCTGCTGGAAAAACGCGACAAGCCGGGCGGCCGCGCCTACGTGTATGAAGACCAGGGTTTTACTTTCGACGCCGGCCCCACCGTCATCACCGATCCCTCCTGCATCGAAGAACTGTTCACGCTGGCCGGCAAGCGCATGGCGGATTACGTCGAGATGCTGCCGGTATCCCCCTTCTACCGCCTGTGCTGGGAAGACGGCAGCCACTTCGACTACGCCAACGACCAGGAGGCGCTGGACCGCCAGATCCACGCGCGCAACCCGCGTGACGTGGAAGGCTACCGCCGCTTCCTGGCCTATTCCAAGGCGGTGTTCGCGGAGGGCTACCTGAAACTCGGCGCCGTGCCTTTCCTGTCCTTCCGCGACATGATCGCCGCCGGCCCGCAGCTGGCGCGCCTGCAGGCCTGGCGCAGCGTGTACAGCATCGTGTCGCGCTTCATCCAGGACGAGCAGCTGCGCCAGGCTTTCTCCTTCCACTCGCTGCTGGTGGGCGGGAATCCCTTCGCGACGTCTTCGATCTACACCCTGATCCACGCCCTCGAACGCGAGTGGGGCGTGTGGTTCCCGCGCGGCGGCACCGGCGCCCTGGTGCGCGGGCTGGTGCGCCTGTTCGAGGATCTCGGCGGGCGCATCGAGCTGAATGCGTCCGTGGCGCAGATCGAGGTCAGCGGCATGCGCACCACCGGCGTGCGGCTGGCGGACGGACGCGCCTTCGCGGCGGACGCGGTGGCATCGAACGCCGACGTGGTCCATACCTACGCGAAGCTGATGAACCAGCACCCGCGCGGCCTCGCGCAAGGCGAGTCGCTGGCGAAGAAGAAGTTTTCCAACTCCCTGTTCGTGCTTTACTTCGGCCTCGACACGCACCACAGCCAGCTGCGCCACCACACGGTCTGCTTCGGGCCGCGCTACCGCGAGCTGATCCGCGATATCTTCAAGGGCGAGACCCTGGCCGAGGATTTTTCGCTCTACCTGCACGCCCCCTGCGTCACCGATCCTTCGCTGGCGCCGCCCGGCTGTGGCAGCCACTACGTGCTGGCGCCCGTGCCCCACCTCGGCAATGCGCCGATCGACTGGGAAGAGGAGGGGCCGAAGTACCGCGAGCGGATCTTCGACTACCTTGAGCAGCGCTACATGCCGGGCCTGCGCAGCCAGCTGGTCACCAGCCGCATCTTCACGCCGCTGGACTTCCGCGATCAGCTCAACGCCCATCATGGCTCGGCGTTCTCGCTGGAGCCGCTGCTGACCCAGAGCGCCTGGTTCCGCCCGCACAACCGCGACGCCGAGCTGGCCAACCTCTACCTGGTCGGCGCCGGCACCCATCCCGGCGCCGGCGTGCCCGGCGTGATCGGCTCGGCCAAGGCCACGGCGGGATTGATGCTGCAGGCGCTGCAGGAAGGTGTGCGCGCATGAACGAGGCATTGCTTGACCATGCCGAGAACACCATCGCGGTCGGCTCGAAAAGCTTCGCCGCCGCCGCCAGGCTGTTCGATCCGGACACCCGGCGCAAGGTGCTGATGCTCTACGCCTGGTGCCGCCACTGCGACGACGTGGTCGACGGCCAGGAACTTGGCTTTAATGCCGCGCCGCGCGAGCAGCACGACGCGGCGGACAAGCTGGCCGGGCTGCGCGAGCAGACCCGCCGCGCCTATGCGGGCGAGCGCATGCGGGATCCCGCCTTCGCCGCCTTCCAGGAAGTCGCGCTGCGGCACGCCGGAGTGCCGCGGATCGCGCCGCGCTACGCCTTCGACCACCTGGACGGCTTCGCGATGGACGTCGAGGGCGCGCGCTACGAAACGATCGCCGACACGCTGCGCTACTGCTACCACGTGGCCGGCGTGGTCGGCCTGATGATGGCTGCCATCATGGGCGTGAGCGACCCGCGTGTGCTGGACCGCGCCTGCGACCTGGGCCTGGCGTTCCAGCTGACGAACATCGCGCGCGACATCGTCGAGGATGCGCAGGTTGGACGCTGCTATGTGCCGGCCCAGTGGCTGCGCGAGGCGGGCATCCCCCTCGATGAGATCGCGCTGCCGCAGCACCGGACCAAGCTGGCGGCGGTGGCGGCGCGCCTGGTCGATGCCGCCGAGCCGTATTACGACTCGGCCCTGGCTGGCATCGCGGACCTGCCGCTGCGTTCCGCCTGGGCGATCGCCACCGCGCGCAAGGTCTACCGGCAGATCGGCGTCGTGGTCAGGCAGCGCGGCGCGCGGGCCTGGGACGAGCGGGCAGGGACCTCGAAGGCGACCAAGCTGCGCCTGCTGGCCGAAGGGGGCGTGCAGGCCCTCAGTTCGCGTCTTGTGAAGGCGCGGAGGCCGCGTCCGCCGGGCCTGTGGCAGCGTCCGGGCGCCGCTGGCGAAGGGGGCCCCGGTGCAGCGCATGCAACTCCCGCTTGAGGACGTCCACGGGCGGCGCGTACAGGAAGCCGAAGGACACCGCGCCCTCCTTGCCGGCCACCGCATGGTGCATGCGGTGGGCCTGGTAGAGGCGCTTCAGGTAGCCGCTGCGCGGCACGTAGCGGAAGGGCCAGCGCTGGTGCACCAGGCCGTCGTGCGCCACGAAATAAAGGAAACCATAAGCCGTCATGCCGGCGCCGATCCACTCCAGCGGATGCCGGCCCAGCGTGGCGCCGGCGTGGATCAGGGCGATCGCCACGCCCGCGAACACGATGGCGTAGAGGTCGTTCTTCTCGAACCATCCCGTGCGCGGCTCGTGGTGCGAGCGGTGCCACGCCCAGCCGAAGCCGTGCATCACGTACTTGTGCGCGACGATGGAAAAGACTTCCATCAGGATCACGGTGGCGATAAGAATGAGGGCGTTGAGCAGCATGGAAGCAGCCTACCATAATCGTTTGAAAGGACACGCATGACCCGATTCATTCAGCTATTCACTGGCGTTCTGCTGCTGGCGGCCGCCGCCGGCGCCCCGGCCGCCACCGTCGAAGTCCGCGTCACGGCGGTGGAAGGCGGCAAGGGCATGCTCCGCGTCGCCGTGTGCGACCGCGAGCGCTTCCTCAAGCAGTGCATCTACACTGCCTCGGCGCCGGCGCGCGAGGGCGAGAACGTGATCGCCGTGCCGAACGTGCCGAAGGGCGGCTGGGCCGTGCTGGTCTACCAGGACGAGAACGGCAACGCCGAGCTGGATCGCAATTTCATCGGCATCCCGAAGGAGAACTACGGCTTCAGCCGCGATGCGCGCGGCAAGTTCGGGCCGCCGGGTTTCGAGGACGCGGTCATCGAGGTCAGGGATGAGGTGACGGTGGCGTCGGTCCGGCTGCACTGACGAGCGATGGCGCGACGACCAGGGCGATCAGCCAGCCCAGGAAAGAGAAGCCGCGCCAGACACCGAAAAAGCAGAACAGATAGACCGCAAATTGGGCAGGCTGGAAGCTGCGCAGCGAGGGCAGCCCGGCGGCGTCGAGCAGATAACGCGTCGTTAAAGCGGTCATGAAGCTGACCACCAGGATGAACCACCACTTTTTTTCGAGCCGGGACATCGTGTGTTCCTGAGTTGAGTGAGACGCGTGCAGCGCGCCTGCGCGCCACGGACGAGCGGCGACTGGCATTATTGCTCCAATACCCCAGGGGAGCAATGGAAGATGTGGTGGGAGCAAAGCTGGCTGACGATACAGCAGGAATTCTCGGACCTGGGCGACGCCCAGGACATCACGCGCGTGGTGGTGCGCCTGATCGTCGCCGTGGCCCTCGGCGGCCTGCTGGGCTACGAGCGCGAGTCGGTCGGCGCGCCGGCGGGGCAGCGCACCCACATGCTGGTGGCGCTCGGCTCGGCGATCTTCGTCCTGATCCCGCTGCAGGCCGGCATGAAGATCGAGGACCTGTCGCGCGTGCTGCAGGGCGTGACGGCGGGCATCGGCTTCCTCGGCGCCGGCGCCATCCTCAAGCTGCGCGACCGTAACGACATCAAGGGCCTGACCACGGCCGCCAGCGTGTGGCTGACCGCGGCCGTCGGGGTGGCGGCCGGGATGGGCAGGGAGACCACGGCGGTGGTCAGCGCCGTGTTCGCATTCGTGATCCTGTCGCTGCTGCGGCGCAGGGACAAGCACTGACCCCGCCAGGGCTCAGGCGAGGTAGGGCTGGTAGGCGATCCCGTCGCGCATCTGGCCGACCAGCACCCGGCTGCCCGCGCCGGCCAGCTGCAGCGCATAGCCCCAGCCGGCCGAATCTTCCTGCTTGTTGTTGGCGAAGACGATGGTGCCGTCGCCTTCGGTATCGGTGGTCGCGACGAAGTGCACGTTCAGCACGGTCTCGATGTAGGCCAGCACCGCCTTCGTATAAGTGAGCTGGGCGGCGTTGAAGGGCTTGAAGCCATTCTGATCGTCGGCGCTGAAGAAGCTCGGCGGCGTCTGCGCGAAGGCATAGCCGATCGTGTGCGCCGGGCCGAGCGTTGCGGCGACGAAGGGCAGGCGGTCGTAGACCAGGGCATCGATCCAGTAGGGCAGCTTCTTGACGCCCGGCGCCCAGGTCCAGTCCTCGATCGCCGGGTCGGCCTTGTACCAGTCGACCCGGATCGTGCCGCTGTCGTGGCCGCCGGAATCGTAGGTCAGGTCGGTGCGGCCATGGATCTCGTAGTGGTCGTCGCCCTCGCCGCCGACCAGGGCGTTCAGTCCGCTGCCGCCGTCGAGGCTGTCGTTGCCACCCTCGCCGAGCAGGAAGTCGTCGCCATCGCCGCCCAGCAGGGTGTCGTTGCCGCTGTCGCCTTGCAGGTAGTCGTCCCCGGGGCCGCCATCGAGCAGGTCGATGCCGCCGTTGCCGAAGATATCATCGTCGCCGGCGCCGCCGTGGATGTCTTCATTGGCCGGGGTCCCCTTCAGGCTGTCGTCGAAGGGCGTGCCGTCGATGCGGATCGAGCCGATGGGCGGGATGGAAATGGTCACAGGGCCCCCTTGCTGGGAAAATATAACGATATCCCATCTTGCCCAGGGGGAAATCCGCGCTTTGTCACCTTTGTTCAATTAATCCCGGTTTGGCGCGCCCAAGGGGAACAGGTGGCGGAACGGACGCGCCTCGTCCACCGCGCGGGCGAAGGACGGGCGGGCCAGCAGGCGCGCGCGGTAGGCGCGCAGCACGGGAAAATCCGCCGCAATCGGGTTGACCCAGTCCGCGTAGAACAGCGAGGGTGCGGCGGCGCAGTCGGCCAGGGTGAAGTCCTCGCCTGCAGCCCAGTTCTTGCCGGTGAGCCGCTGTTCAAGCCAGGCGTAGGCCCAGGCCAGCTTTTCCGTGGCGTGGGCAAGGCCCTCGCTGTGTTTGACCGCATCGCCGCTCAGGGCGCCGGCGACGGCATGCTGGACGGGCGACATGACATGCAGGTCGAAGAAGCGGTCGAGGAAGCGCACATCCAGCGCGGCCATGGGATCGGCCGGCAGCAGTGCCAGCTTGTCCGGGTGGGTCAGCTGCAGGTATTCGATGATGATGCTGGTTTCGGCCAGGTCGCGGTGACCATCGACCAGCAGCGGAAACTTGCGCAGCGGCCAGCGGCGCAGCCACTCCGCCGCGTGCTCGGGCGTATCCGGTCCGAGACTGCGGAATTCGAAAGAGAGGGCGGCTTCGTAGAGCGCGATGAGCACTTTCTGGGTGTAGGAGGAAAAGGGATGACCGTAGAGCTGGAGTGGCATGGCGGGAGCGCTTTCTTCAGGGTTCGAACGGAGGGATGGCCACTCTAACCCGAGTTGGCGTATGCTTGTCAATTCAACCATCATGAGAGAGTGCAACGATGCCGCGTCTGACCGCCACCGATTTCGATCCTGAAGTGCTGAAGCTGTTCGACGGCTATGTCCACGGCCGCCTGTCGCGCCGCGACTTTCTCGCGCGGGCGGGACGCTACGCGGTCGGTGGCGCCACCGCGGCCACCTTGCTGGCCCAGCTGTCGCCATCCTTCGCCGCGCCCATGGTGGCGGCAAGCGACGCGCGCCTGAAGACCAGCTACCAGGCGTTTCCATCGCCGCAGGGCTACGGGACGGTGAGCGGCTACCTGGCCATGCCGGCCAACGCCAAGAGCAAGCTGCAGGTGATCCTGGTGGTGCACGAGAACCGCGGCCTGAATCCGCACATCGAAGACATCGCGCGCCGCCTGGCGCTGGAAGGCTTCATTGCCTATGCGCCGGATGCGCTGTTCCCGTTGGGCGGCTATCCGGGCGACGAAGACAAGGCGCGCGCCCTGTTCCCCAAGCTGGACCAGGCCAAGACCCGCGCCGACTTCATTGCGGCCTTCCACGCGCTGGCAGCGCTGCCGCAGGGGACGGGCAAGGTGGGCGTGGTCGGCTTCTGCTACGGCGGCGGCATCGCCAACTACCTGGCCACCCAGCTGCCCGAGCTGGCGGCGGCCGTGCCTTTCTACGGCTCGCAGCCTAGCCCGGCCGAGGCGGCGAAGATCCGCGCGCCGCTGATGATCCACGACGCCGGCAAGGACGAACGCATCCTGGCCGGCTGGCCCCCCTACGAAGCCGCGCTGAAGGAAAGCAAGGTGAACTACCAGCACTTCGTCTACGCCGGCGCCGAGCACGGCTTCAACAACGACACCACCCCGCGCTACGACGAAGCGGCGGCCAAGCTGGCCTGGGACCGTACGGTCGCCTTCTTCAAGGAAAAGCTGGGCTGAGTTTAATCAACATCAAACCGGGGTCAGAGCCTGATTTTTGGCAATATCGCTATAGAACTTGCCAAATTTCGGGCTCTGACCCCGGTTTGAGGTAAAACAAAAGGCACCCGAGGGTGCCTTTGCTTTTGGAGCGCGGATCGTTTAGACGTAGGCGGCCAGTGCCGTCTTCATCTTTTTCAGCGCCGCCGTTTCGATCTGGCGGATGCGCTCGGCCGACACGCCGAACTCTTCGGCCAGCGTGTGCAGGGTGGCGCCCGAGCCATCGTCGTTGGCCAGCCAGCGTGCTTCCACGATGCGGCGCGAACGCGGGTCCAGTTTGCCCAGCGCCGTTTCGATGCCTTCCGATTGCAGGCGCACCACGTCGTTGGCTTCCAGCACCTTGGTCGGCTCCTGCTGGTCCGAGGAAAGGTAGGCGATCGGCGAGAACTTGTCGTCTTCGTCGTCGGTCGGCGCTTCCAGCGCGATGTCGCGGCCCGACAGGCGGGTTTCCATTTCGACGACTTCTTCGCGCTTCACGCCAAGCATTTGCGCCATATCGGCGACTTGCTGCGGCGACATGGCATCCAGGCCCACCTTATTGCTGCGCAGGTTGAAGAACAGCTTGCGCTGAGCCTTGGTCGTCGCGACCTTCACCAGGCGCCAGTTTTTCAGGATGTATTCGTGCATCTCGGCCTTGATCCAGTGCATGGCGTACGAGACCAGGCGAACGCCCTGGTTCGGATCGAAACGCTTGACTGCCTTCATCAGGCCGATATTGCCTTCCTGGATCAGGTCGGCGTGCGGCAGGCCGTAACCGAGGTAGCCGCGCGCGATCGAGACCACCAGGCGCAGGTGCGACATCACCAGCTTCTGCGCGGCGTCCAGGTCGTTCTTATCCTGCAAGCTCTTTGCCAGCGAGACTTCTTCTTCGTGGGACAGCATCGGCAGACGGTTGACGGCCGAGATATAGGCGTCGATATTGCCGAGATTGCCGGTGAAACCCAGTCCCAGAGCACGGGTGCCAGCGGGAACCAATGCGGATTGTGCGGACATAGTCATATTCCCTCGTAGAGTGTTCTGTGCTGCATCGTCAATGTGCCCGAAAGAGTGCCCCGAAGGCGCAATTCTTACGGCTTGTTACGGGATGCCTACAGTGCTTAGACGACATATTAGCACTCTCTTGAGGTGAGTGCTAGCCGCCTCCATATCCCTGACGACGTCCTTAAGTCTTGTCAAAGTATTGCTTTTTGGAATCGAATTTTTGGCTCGATTCAACTGTAGGGCAGAGGTGAGCGATACCGTTGATACAGGTCAAAAGTGACGCTCGTATTATTTGAATTCGGTAGAAGACAGGTTAGGCGCGCTGTGATGGTAGGTCTGTGAAGTGGCGCACTTACATTTGTAGGCGTATATCCCGTCTCCGCCGTGGATTTTTCTGGCCAACGGCGGATGGGATAACAAAAATATAATCAGTTCAAGCGCGCCAGATGCCGCTGCACCGACAGCATCGCCCCCATCAGCCCCAGCCCGGCGCTGATGGCCAGCAGCCCGGCCAGGCCCAGCGGCGGCAGCGCCGACAGCTGGAATTCCGAGGCATACAGGCGCGCGAATTCGGCGATGGCCGCGTTCAGCGGGTGCAGGGCCAGGGACACCGCACCCAGGGCCACCGCGCCGGCGCACAGGCCGAGCAGGGCCCCCGTGTAATAGAAGGGGCGATGGATGAAATTGTCGGTCGCGCCGAGCAGCTTGGAGACGGCGATCTCGTCGCGCTGGGTCAGCACCTGCAGGCGGATGGTGTTGAACACCACCGCGATCACGACCACGCCGAGGGTGACCGCCAGCAGCAGCAGCACCAGGCGCAGCACGCCCAGCAGGGCCGCCAGGCGCTTGACCCAGGCCGAGTCGACCTGCACCGAATCCACGCCCGGCAGCGCCTTCATCTGCTCGGCGAGGCCGTCGACGCGGGCGGCGTCCGTGGTGCGGCTGGTAAAGCCTTCCAGCTTCATCACATAGCTGTCCGGCAGTGGATTCTCGCCCAGGGTCTCGATGACGCCGGTCAGGCCGCTTTTCGCTTTCAGATTCTCCAGCGCCTGTTCACGCGGCACGAAGCTGACTTTTGCCTTGCTGCCGGCCAGGATCTCGCGCAGCTGCGGCGCCAGCGCCTGGGCCTGCTCGCGCGGGGCGTCCGTCTTCATGAACAGGCTGATCTCGGGATCGACCGAAAGCTGTTCCGACATCGGGCGCACATTGTCGAGCAGGGTCACGCCGGCAAAGGGCAGGGCCAGGGCCACCGCGACGACCAGCACGTTGAACAGGAAGCTGCCCGGCGTCTTGCGCACCTGGCCGAAGGCCGCGCCGAGGGCGAAGCGGTGTTGGCGGAACCAGATATTCATGACGCCCCCCCGGCCGACGCCTCCACCAGTTCGCCATGCTCGAGGCGGATCACGCGCGCGGCGGCGTCCAGGATCTGCTCGTCGTGGCTGGAAATCACGCAGGTCACGCCGGCCGAGTGGAAGGCGTGCAAGGCGTCGATCACGCGGTCGGCGGCGGCGCGGTCGAGGTTGGCGGTCGGCTCGTCGGCCAGGATGATCTGCGGACGGTTGACGATGGCGCGGGCGATGGCCACGCGCTGCTGCTCGCCGCCCGACAGTTCCAGCGGCATCGCCTTGGCGCGGTCGAGCAGGCCGACCTTGTCGAGCGCGGCCCGTGCGCGCTGCTCGGCCTGCGAGGACGAGGCGCCGGTGACGATCAGCGGCAGCATGGTATTCGCCAGGATGGTCCGGTCGTTCAGCAGGCGCTGCTGCTGGAAGATCAGGCCCAGGTTACGCCGCAGGAAGGGCACGCCGGCCTTCTTCAGCTTGCCGATGTCGTGGCCACTGACGATGACGCGGCCGCTGGTCGGACGCTCGACGGCGGCGATCATCTTCAGCAGCGTCGATTTGCCGGCGCCGGACGGACCGGCCAGGTAGACCAGCTCGCCCTTGGCGATGCTGAACGACACATCGCGCAGGGCAAGTGCGTCGGCGGAATATTTTTTGGAGACGGACTGGAATTCGATCATTCTGGCTTTATCCCAGCAGCGCCTCGGCGAACTCGTCGGCGCTGAAGGGTTGCAGGTCCTCCAGCTTTTCGCCGACGCCGATGAAGTACACCGGCACCGGGCGGGTGCGCGCGATTGCGGCCAGGATGCCGCCCTTGGCCGTGCCGTCCAGCTTGGTGATCACCAGGCCGGTCAGCTGCAGGGCGTCGTCGAAGGCTTTGACTTGCGCCAGCGCGTTCTGGCCGGTATTGCCGTCGATGACCAGCAGCACTTCGTGCGGCGCGGATTCCATGCCCTTGCCGATCACGCGCTTGATCTTTTTCAGCTCTTCCATCAGGTGCAGCTGGGTCGGCAGGCGGCCGGCGGTATCGACCATGACCACGTCGACGCCGCGCGCGCGGCCAGATTGCACCGCGTCGAAGGCGACCGCGGCCGGGTCGCCGGACGCTTGCGAGATCACGGTGACGTTGTTGCGCTGGCCCCAGACCATCAGCTGCTCGCGGGCGGCGGCGCGGAAGGTGTCGCCGGCGGCCAGCAGCACGGATTGCTCGAAGCGCTGCATGTGCTTGGCCAGCTTGCCGATGGTGGTGGTCTTGCCGGCGCCGTTCACGCCCGCGATCATCATCACCAGCGGCTCGTGGCGGCCCAGTTCGAGCGGCTTTTCCAGCGGGCGCAGCATGTCGACCAGCAGCGACTTGAGCGCGGCCTTGACGGCGGCGGCGTCGAGCAGCTTCTCTTCCTTGACCTTGCGGCGCAGGTTATCGAGCAGATATTGGGTGGCGTCCATGCCGGCGTCCGACATCAGCAGGGCCGATTCCAGCTCTTCGTACAGGTCTTCGTCGATGCGCGCGCCGACGAACAGCAGCGACAGGTTGTTCGAGGTCTTGGACAGGCCGGCCTTCAGGCGCGCCATCCAGGATTTCTTTTTCTCGAGCTCGCTGCCCGGACGCTCGGCGGTCTCGGGGAAGAGCTGGCCTTCGTAGGCGCTCGAGAGGACGGCGGCTTCCTCGGCGATTTTCGTGGCGACCGGATCGGGCACCTCGGCCTCGCGCGCGGCCGGCTCTTCCGGCTCGGGCGCCTGTTCGGCGGTCTCGGGGGCGGGGACGAAGGTGTCGTCGCTGGCGCCGAACAGGCGGCGCAGGAAGCCCGGCTGGGCGGGCGCTTCCGCAGGCGCTTCGGCGGCGGGCGCGGGTGCGGCGGACTCGGCCTGGACGGGCGTCTCGGCTTCAGGTTTTTTCTTTTTGAAGAAACTAAACATGGATGATGTCGGGGAGGAGAACTGCATGCATATGCCCGATTTCGGCGGGCATGTCAACGATCGCGGTATTCTACCAGAGCAGGGCGGCCTGGCCTCGTCCGTCTCTGGCTGCCAGGCAAGCGCGCTTAGCAGACAATCCGGGGGGCTCTCGTGCGACAGCTCATCCATATTGTCGCTAGAATGCCGCTCATCAGTTCGCGTAGCCAAGCATCTGCTGGAAAAGCGGCGGCGACTGATATAAATTGTGAGCTTCTACAAAAAAGCGTCTTCCCTCAGAGGTTTATCGTGAAGATCCTGTCCAGGTACCTCAAGCGACTCATTTCCGGAGATGAAGTGACGGGCGGTAACGCGGCCTCGCTGCGCAACATCGTCGTCTGGCTGTTCATCGCGCTGGTCGCCGCATTCCTGACCCATCCTTCCAACGATCCGCGAAGTAATGACACGCCGGTACCCTGGCCGGCGGAGCTGGGACTCGACAGCAACCTCGGCTATTAAATCGTCAACGGCCAGCCGTCACCAGGCTGCGCTTCCTCAAACCGGGGTCAGAGCCCGAAATTTGGCATGAGCCCTTGGGCAATTTCCAAAATTCGGGGTCTGACCCCGGTTTGATGCAAGACAAACCATACCGGACGATCAGCCGGCCTTGGCCGCCTGCGCGTTCTTGCGAATGGTCTCGAGGGTCGCGCCCGGCGTGATCAGGTTGCCGTCGTAGCGCAGCTCGATCACCGCCGGCAGCTTCTGCGCGTTCGTGAAGGCCACCGCGCGCTGCAGGGCCGCGGCGAAATCGGCGGTCTTTTCCACGACCTCACCCTGGCCGCCATAGGCTCGGGCCAGCGCCGCGAAGTCCGGGTTGTGCAGCTCGGTGCCCGAGACGCGGCCCGGATACTCGCGCTCCTGGTGCATGCGGATGGTGCCGAACATATTGTTGTTGAAGACGATCAGGATCAGGCCGGCGCGGTACTGCACCGCGGTCGCCAGTTCCTGGCCGGTCATCATGAATTCGCCGTCGCCGGCAAAGGTGACCACGGTGCGGGCCGGATCGACGATCTTCGCCGCCACGCCGGCCGGCACGCCATAACCCATCGCGCCGCTGGTCGGGGCCAGCTGGGTGCGCATCGCGCCGTAGCGCCAGTAGCGGTGCGCCCAGGTCGCGTAGTTGCCGGCGCCGTTGGTGATGATGGTGTCGTGCGGCAGGGTCGCCTGCATGTCCTGCACCAGCTGCCACAAATCCAGCGGCGCGCTGCCTTCCTTGAAGATGGGCGGCTGTTCCTGCCAGGCGCGCAGCTCGGCCTTCGCTTCCTCGACCGTGTGGCGCCAGGCGGAAGCATCCACCGGCGCCATCGCCGCCAGCATCTTCGCGGTTTCCGGTGCACCGCCGGCGATCATCAGCTCGGCCTGGTACACGCTGCCCAGTTCCTGCGGGTCCGGGTGGATGTGAACCAGGCGCGGCTTCGGCACCGGCGACGCCAGCAGCGAGTAGCCGCTGGTCGTCATCTCGCCCAGACGCGGGCCGAAGGCGATCAGCAGGTCGGCTTCCTTGACGCGCGCGGCCAGTTTCGGATTGATGCCGATGCCGACGTCGCCGGCGTAATGCGGGTGCTCGTTGTCCAGCAGGTCCTGGAAGCGGAAGGCGCAGGCCACCGGCAGGCCGTTCGCCTCGGCGAACTTCCGCACGTCGGCGCAGGCTGCGTCGGTCCAGGTGCCGCCGCCCAGCAGCAGCAGCGGCTTGTTCGCTTCCTTCAGCATATTGCGTAGCGTGTCGATCTGCGCCGCCGAAGGCGAAGCCTGCACCGGCTGGTAGCGGCGCGTGTCGGCCACTTCCGCTTGCGCGATCAGCATGTCTTCCGGCAGCGCCAGCACCACCGGGCCCGGACGGCCGCTGGTCGCGACCTGGAAGGCGCGCGCCATGTATTCCGGGATGCGGTCGGCGCGGTCGATCTGCGCCACCCACTTGGCCATCTGCCCGTACATGCGGCGGTAGTCGATTTCCTGGAACGCTTCACGGTCCATGAAGTCGGTGCCGACCTGGCCGATGAACAGGATCATCGGCGTCGAATCCTGGTAGGCCGTGTGCACGCCGATCGAGGCATTGGTGGCGCCCGGGCCGCGGGTGACGAAGCAGATGCCGGGCTTGCCGGTCAGCTTGCCGTAGGCCTCGGCCATGAACGCCGCGCCGCCCTCCTGGCGGTTGATCACGAAGCGGATGTTCGAATCGTGCAGGGCATCCAGCACGTCGAGGTAGCTTTCGCCGGGCACGCCGAAGGCGGTGTCCACGCCGTGGACCTGGAGTGCATCGACCAGGATCTGGCCGCCGCTGCGGGAGGGGTGGGTCATGGTGCGTCGTCCTTGTAGATTTTGCTATCCGGACATTCTAGGCAAGCTTGGGGCAGGTGGCTTTTGAAATGGCGACACAAACTTACAGAAAACGCGGCGATTACAGCCGGCAGTGACGCGCATCGGGTACAATTCGGGCCGTGAAGCAGGCCAGACAGCCGCTGGCCGGTACCGCAAGGTGCTGGCGGGAGGAAGGTCCGGACTCCACAGAGCGGGGTGACGGTTAACGGCCGTCCGCCGAAAGCCGGCGCAAGCCGGTATAAGGCGAGGAATAGGGCCACAGAGACGAGCGTATTAAGTTACGGTGAAACGCGGTAACCTCCACCTGGAGCAATTCCAAATAGGCACGCGTTGATGTTGCTCGCGGAGCGTGCGGGTAGGAAGCTTGAGCGCCGGAGTAATTCGGCGCCTAGAGGAATGGCTGTCATAGGGGCGTCCCGCAAGGGAAACCACTACACAGAATCCGGCCTATCGGCCTGCTTTACACATTATTTCGGTCATGTCGATGGACTACATCCTCGCCCTCGACCAGGGCACCACCAGCTCGCGCGCCATCCTGTTCGACCGCCAGGGCCAGGTGGCCGCCAGCGCCCAGCACGAATATCCCCAGCATTTCCCGCAGCCCGGCTGGGTCGAGCACGACCCGCTCGACATCTGGCACAGCCAGCTCGCCTGCGCGCGCGAGGTGCTGGCGCAGAGCGGCATCGACACCGCGCGGGTGGCCGCGATCGGCATCGCCAACCAGCGCGAAACCACGGTGGTCTGGGACCGCAAGACGGGCGAGCCGCTGTGCCACGCCATCGTCTGGCAGGACCGGCGCACGGCGGAACGTTGCGACGCCCTGCGCGCCGCCGGCCACGCGCCCCTCATCCAGCGCAAGACCGGGCTCGAACTCGACGCCTATTTTTCCGCCACCAAGCTGCAATGGCTGCTTACCCACGTGCCCGGCGCGCGCACCCGCGCGGAGCGGGGCGAACTCGCCTTCGGCACCGTCGACAGCTGGCTCGCCTATCAACTGACGGGCCGCCACGTCACGGACGTCGGCAACGCTTCTCGCACCATGCTCTTCAATATCAACAGCCTGCGCTGGGACGAAGAGCTGCTGGCGCTGTTCGGCGTGCCGGCCTCGATGCTGCCGGAAGTCGTCGCCAGCAGCGGGCAGGTCGGCGTCACGAATGAAGCGTGGTTCGGCCGCGCGATCCCGCTGGCGGGCATCGCCGGCGACCAGCAGGCCGCGACCTTCGGCCAGGCCTGCCACCGCCGCGGCATGGTCAAGAACACCTATGGCACCGGCTGTTTCATGCTGATGCATGCGGGCGATGCGCCCCCCAGGTCGCACAATCGCCTGCTGTCCACGGTCGGCTGGACCATCGGCGGTAGCACCGACTATTTATTGGAAGGCAGCGTCTTCATGGGCGGCGCCACCGTGCAGTGGCTGCGCGATGGCCTCGGCATCATCAAGCAGTCGTCGGACGTCGAGGCGCTGGCCTTGTCGGTGCCGGACAGCGGCGGCGTAATGCTGGTGCCGGCCTTCGTCGGCCTCGGCGCGCCGCACTGGGACGCCTATGCGCGCGGGACCATCGTCGGCATGACGCGCGGGACGACCAGCGCCCACATCGCGCGCGCCGCGGTGGAGAGCATCGCCTACCAGAGCGCCGAACTGCTGGCCGCGATGCAGAAGGACGCCGCCTGCGCCGTGCACGAGGTGCGCGCGGATGGCGGCGCGGCGCGCAACGACATGCTGATGCAGTTCCAGGCCGACCTGCTGGGCGTGCCGGTGATCCGTCCGCGGGTGACGGAGACGACCGCGCTGGGCACGGCCTACCTGGCCGGGTTGGCGGTCGGCTTCTGGACTTCAGTCGATGAGATTGCGGCGCAATGGCAGGCCGAGCGCCGCTTCGAGCCGGCGATGCAAGCGGCGCGCCGCGAGGAGCTGATGGCGCGCTGGGCCAAGGCGGTGGCGCATGCGAAGGGCTGGGCCCTAATCTAGGGTCGATACCAGCGAGAACACGTGGGCGTCGACCGCCCTGCCGCGCAGCTGCAGGCGCTTGCGGGCCAGGCACTCGTGCACTGCGCCGGCCTTGCGCGCCACCGCGATGCTGGGCTGGTTGCCGTCGGCGATGACGATCTCCACCCGCGACAGCTTCAGCGTATCGAAGGCGAGCCGCGCCAGCAGGTCGACGGCGGCCACCGCCGCGCCCTGGCGCTGCTGCGAGGCGCGCACCCAGTAGCCCAGGTTGCAGAAGCCGTTCATGGTATTGAACTGGTTCAGCCCCGCGCCGCCGGCGAGGGTCTCGCCGTCATCGAGGAAGATGCCGAATTCGTGGGCGCTGCCGTTGGCGCGGGCCGCATCGCACCAGGCGAACCAGGACAGGGCTTCGTCCTCGGCATAAGCGCCATGGCCCCAGTTCATCCACGGTCCGAGGCTGGCCATCGATTCGCGTACCGCTTGCGCGAACGCGGGCGCGTCCGCCGCGGTGAAGGGACGAAGCAGTAAGCGGCCGGGAGTCAGTTGGGTCATGCGGCGATTATATGTTGGGGCAGCCGAGCCGTGCGTGCCGCTGCGGGCGGATAGGGCACAATCGGCACAGACCAATCCAGCGGAGCCCCCTTGAAAGCCTTCTTCTCTACCGTCCACGCCGTCATGGCCCTGCTGTTCATCGCCATCTCCTTCCTGCTGATGGTGATGGCCGCGATGACGGGCTGGAAAGCGGTCGGCGTGGCGCCGAGCGAAGGCGCGGAAAGCGCGATCGAGGCGATCGGCCTGCTGGCCATCGCCGTGGTCTCGCTGCAGATCTCGCAGACCATCGCCGAAGAGGAAGTCATTCGCGACGCCCACATCAGCGCGCCGACGCGGGTGCGCCGCTACCTGTCGCGCTTCATGGTCGTGGTGGTGGTGGCGCTGTCGATCGAGGGCCTGGTCGGCACCTTCAAGGCCCTGCACGAAGAGCCGGAACTGCTGCCGCACGCGGCCTCCGTGCTGGTCGCGGCCGGCTTCCTGCTGGCGGGTTGGGGGCTGTTCATCCGCTTCAACAAGGAAGCCGAGCTATTGGAACCGGAGGCGATGGAAGAGGCGAAAAGCGAGGATGTCAAACTCGAAGAGAAGGGTTAATATGTTCCGCAAGACCTTCCAGGGAACTGCGATGCGCCACCGGAACCTGATCATGCCTCTCATCTTCGTGATTGCCGGCAGCGCCGGTGTTCCAGCCGCTGCCGCCGGGCAGGCCGCGCCGCTGCAGCCGGGCGAAATCGGCTCGCTGGCCGAGCTCCCGGCCGACATCCGTATCGTCATCGGCCCCGACGTCGCCGACCGCGGCGGCGCCTTTGCCGCCGGCTGCGTCAGCGCGAAGGGCGAGCCGCACAGCCGCTTCGCCGGCGCCCTTTTGCACGGCGACACCGCCCAGGTCAAGATGGAATACGGCGGCATCGCCCACTACTTCGATACGCTCGACTTCCGCCAGGTCAATGGGCGCTGGGTGCATGTGCCGAAGCAGCCGGGGCAGAATGCGCCGGTCGCGGCAAAGTAATCCATTCGTCAGGTGAATCCGCTTTCGTGGCTGTTCAATCCTAAAGCGCTGGCCTACCTTTGCATCGCCGCAGTCTTGCTAGGTTCGCTCGGTACGCTGCTGACGTTCTTGATCCCGGACGGACAAAAAATCGCGGCAAGAGCAGTCCTGCCTTCTGAAGAGGTCGAACGATCGATCGGGCCGGCCGGCAGCACGCTGTTGCTCGGGATGTCATCCAGGTACAGTGGCAGCGCCGGTTGTGAAGACTTCAGCTACCTTGTATCTGGTAGGGATGGCAGGGAGATCGTCGAGCTGGTCGAAGGTGCGGGCGCCGACTTCAACATCGTTTGCTGGCCGAAGCCGGACAGCCAGGCATCTTCAGGCCGCGCCGGCGAGTTCGCGGCCGGTGATATATATGCGTAGCCGCTCCTGCTGGCGCTGGTCCAGGCAGCGGAAGGGAATCGGAATCCCGCCCCTGGCGAACATCAGCAGATAGCCGCGCTCGTAGCGGCGCACCATCTTCACATCCTTCCAGGTCCGCTCGAAGCGGCCGAGCCGGCTCGTGCGCGTGATGCCTTGACCGTCGATGCGGAACTCGCAGACCGGCATACGGCGCTTTTTCAGGAAGAAGACCGGCGGCGCGATCAGCGCTACCCACAGGTCGAGCGTGAACGGCAGCGACAGGAAGGACAGCGCACTGAGGGCGGAGAAGGCATTCCTGGCCCAGCCCGGGGCCAGCATCCATGCGACCAGCGCGGCGAACACGCCGAATTCCAGCGGTATCCAGGTCTGGCGCAGCCGCTTCGCTTTCGGCGTGTGACGCAGGATGAAGCCGAGGTGCGCGCGCAGGATGCTCATGTATTCGGCCAGCGTGTAGGAGACGCTGAAGCGGATCGGCGGCGTTTCCGGTGGCGCTGCGACGTCGCCGGATGGCGGCGACTCGATGGTCAGTTCGGTGCCGGCAAAGGCTTTTTGCTCGTGCTGGACGATCTGCATGGCCACCTCCTTGCGGTGTGGGGGCTGGGGATGGCCGGTTCCGAACATGGTGACTCCGCGTTGATGAGCAATGTCCGGCAAATGGAGCGTATTTTTATAATTGCAAGAGTGTAATCAAATATGAAAAACAATCTCCAACGAGCGCTCTATTGGAAAGAGTTCATTCTTTCTTGCTGTGATTTCCCCGCGCCGCAGGCGCTTCGAGCACAATTCGAAGCGGCCGAGCTGGTCGAATTTTGCGAATGTGGATGCAATAGCTTCAGGGTTCGGACCAGAACCGATGCCAGCCCGTCTCCAATTGCAGACCCTGGAGGATATGGCGCTGTATTCGAGGCGGATTTTCGAATGGCGAACGAAGATAAATCCATCGAAATCATCCTGTTTGCAGGGGATTCCGGCAGCCTGGAATATGTCGAAATAGACTGCTGTGCAAATGCTTATCCAGTTCCGGAAGTCGTCGAACTCATGGAAACGCCATATCACATCAATATAAGCGCTTCCCTCATCAAGTAATCGAAGCTTTAAAACCCGATCCGCCCTTTCCCGGGCGTTTGCTTGACCCGAATATCCCCGGCAATCACATGCTCCCGTCCAGCCGCCACCGCGTAACCAAGACCATCCAGTAAGGTCTTGCGCAAATCCCGGGGCGATACCCCCGCCAGCTTGTCGAGCACCACATCCCCCAATCGCGGATCGAAAGCCGCCAGGTTCAGCTCCTTCAACAGTCCGGCATACATGCGTTGCGCAATCCCGGCGGCCTGCTCGGGCGTCGGCGCCGGCACCTCGTACACCGCCATCCGGTTCAGGAGGGGATGCGGAATCCCCTCGGTCGAGTTCGCTGTCAGCACCCAGAAGATCTGCGACGCATCGATGTCCACGTCGATGAACTCGTCGCGGAAAGCAGACGCGGTCTCCGGCTCCAGCAATTGATACAGCGCCGCCAGCGGATCCGATTGCGAAGACCCGGTCGCTTTCTCGACCTCGTCGAGCACGATCACCGGATTCGCGAACTGCCCGCGCACCAGGCGCTCGGCCACCTTGCCGCACTTGGCGCCGCGCCAGCTGGCCGAGCTGCCGGTGATGACGAAGCCGGCCGAGAGGGCGTTCATGCTGATCAGTTCGCAGTCGGTTTGCATGACCCTGGCCAGGCGCTTGGCGAAGTGGGTCTTGCCGACGCCTGGGCCGCCCAATAAAAGGATGGGCATGACATTGAACCCCTTGTCGCCGGCATGGGCCAGGCGCAGGTAGCGCGCCAGGTCGTCCAGCACTTCGTCGAAGTTGGGGCATTCCCCGAACAGCGGTTCGAGGGCGTCGATGGAAGAGGGGGTGGTGACGAAACGTTCGGCGCCGGTCTCGAGCATGCGTTCGTAGAACGTGTCGAGCTCGGGCGAGCGTCCGCGGCTGCGGTCGAGCGCGCCCTGCACCTCGTGGAGGTCGTAAACGGCGCGGGTCCGGGCTAATGCGATGCTCACGGCGTTCCTCCTGCGCAGGCTGCGCCTGAGAGTTAGTACATGCTCACTCACACCTGTCGTGCTGCTGGGTGATCGCTCGAATTCATCCTAACTCGCCGCGCATGAATCTGCAATTCCACCGAGGCGTCGCATCCATGCTGCATGGCGCGAACGCGCCTACCACCAGTAAAAAGTTGCGGCTGATCAAAGGTGAAACCCATGTGTATACATGAGCTGACACATGCACTCTCTAAGCTAAGTCCCTAATTTTGCTCAACATTTTTACTTGAGGTAGCTTCAGCGAAGTGCGCTAAGTCATTGGTTTCATTAGCAATTTCGCGGTTTTCAAAAGGTGAATTCGCTTGACCAAGAACAACGCTTCCTCTAAAGTGGGAAACGGTGGCAAAAAGTGCAGTTTTGTGGGAGAAGTGAAGTGGCAAATGCGATCTCCCCGGCGCCTAAAACTAACAAACTGATAATTCTCCAAAACTAGGTAAATACGTGTTTCAGGGCGCGTCTGCGATCAATCTCGATGCAAAAGGACGGATGTCAATACCGTCCAAGCACCGTGACGCCTTGTTGCAGCAGTGCGAAGGCCGTATGACGCTCACGAAACATCCGCAGGGTTGCCTGTTGTTCTTCCCGCGCCCGGTGTGGGAAGAGCACCGCGAACAGATCGCCGCCTGGCCGATGTCGGCCCGGTCGTGGCAACGCATTTTCCTGGGTAACGCCTGCGATGTCGAGTTGGACGGATCGGGCCGGGTGCTGATTTCGCCTGAATTGCGCAATGCGGTTGGTTTGGAGAAGGAAGTGATGATGCTCGGGATGGGCACCCATTTCGAGATCTGGGACGCCGTGAAACTGGCCGCGGACGAGGCCCTGGCCGTCGCCGGCGGCATGCCCGATGTCCTTTCCAATTTCTCCTTCTAAGGCACTGCATGAACGCTATTCCGGTGCCTGAATTGCAGCATCGTACGGTGCTGCTGGATGAAGCAGTCGATGCGCTCGCTCTCGACGGTGCGCGCGCATCCGGTACTTATATAGATGGCACCTTCGGCCGCGGCGGTCATAGCCGGCTGATCCTGTCGAAACTGGCGCCGGACGGCCGCCTGATCGCTTTCGACAAGGATCCCCAGGCGATCGCCACCGCCGAGCAGATCGGCGATCCGCGTTTTTCGATCGTGCACGACAGCTTTGCGACGATGGTCGAGGCGCTGGCCGAGCGCGGCGTCACGCAGGTCGACGGGATTCTGCTGGATCTCGGCATTTCGTCGCCCCAGGTGGACGACGCCAGCCGCGGTTTCAGCTTCCGCAATGACGGTCCTCTGGACATGCGGATGGACACGACACGGGGCATTTCCGCCGCCGAGTGGCTGGCGACGGTGCCGGAACAACAACTGGAAAAGGTGATTCGGGATTATGGGGAAGAACGGTTTGCTTTTCAGATTGCAAAGGCGATTGCTGCTCGCCGGTCAGTCGAGCCAATTTCAAGCACACGACAGCTTGCCGCAATCGTGGCAAACGCGGTCAAAACCCGGGAGAAAGGCAAGGATCCGGCAACCCGCACCTTTCAAGCTGTCCGGATTTTCATCAATAAAGAGCTTGAGGACCTTGAAGCAGGTCTGAGCGCGGCCTACGCGCTGCTCGCGCCCGCCGCGCGCATGTCGGTCATCAGCTTCCATTCGCTGGAAGACCGCATGGTCAAGCAGTTCCTGGCGTCGAAGGCCAAGGTCGAGCAACCGGACCGCCGGCTGCCGATCCGCGCCGTCGATCTGCCTCAGCCCTTGATGAAGTTGATCAGCAAGACCAAGCCGTCCGGCCCCGAGGTCGAGGCCAATCCGCGCGCCCGCTCGGCGGTGCTGCGCGTGGCCGAGCGTCTGGGAGGCCGGGCATGACCGGCAAGATCAATGTGGTGCTGGCCGGCCTGCTGGTCGGCTGCGCGCTGTCGGTCGTCAACGCCCGCTACCAGCGCAACCACCTCGTCAACGACATCGAAAAACTGGCGACCCAGCAGCGCCAGCTCGACGTCGACTGGGCCCAGCTCCAGCTCGACCAGTCCACGCTCGGCAAGAACGAACGCATCGAGCAGATCGCGCGCGTCAACCTGAACATGGCGCCCCTCAGTCCGGCGCGCACCCAGTATCTGACGGAAGGCAGCAAATGAGGTCGTCCGCCAGCTCGTCCCGCTCCAATTCCCGCGTCGCCGCTTCCAAGGGCGTGGCCTTCTCGAAGAGCCCCGTGCTGGCCGTGCGCCTGCCGGACTGGCGTTCGCGCGTCGTGCTGTTCGTCCTGTTTGCCGCCTTCGCGCTGCTGGGCGGCCGCGCGGTGTGGGTCCAGGTCGCGGACAACAAATTCCTGCAGGAGCAGGGCGCCAACCGCTACATGCGCACCCAGGAGCTGCCCGCCACGCGCGGCAAGATCTTCGACCGCAACGGCATGGTGCTCGGCTCCTCGCTGCCGGTGAAGTCGGTCTCGATCTTCACCGACGATTACAAGGCCAATCCGGCGGCGTCGGAAACCGTGCACGAGCTGGCCACCCTGCTCGAGATGCCGGAAGCCGATCTGCTGAAGAAACTGAAGTCGGACCGCAGCTACGTCTACCTGAAGCGCCAGGTCGAGATGGACGTGGTCGCGAAGATCGAGAAGCTCGGCATCGACGGCATCGACACCCGCAAGGAATACAAGCGCTTCTACCCGCAGGGCGAGGTGATGGCGCACATGGTCGGCTTCACCAACGTCGAGGACGTCGGCCAGGAAGCGATGGAACTGGCGCAGCAGAAGGCCCTGGCCGGCCAGCCGGGCAGCCGCCGCGTGATCAAGGACCGCCTGGGCCGGATCGTCGAGGACGTCGGCATGTCGCGCGAGCCGCACGACGGCAAGGACCTGACGCTGTCGGTGGACAGCAAGCTGCAGTACATCGCCTTCAACAGCATCAAGAACGCGGTCGAGAAATTCCACGCCAAGGCCGGCGCCGCGGTGGTGCTGGACGTCCACACCGGCGAGGTGCTGGCGCTGACCAACTGGCCGACCTACGACCCGAACAACCGCGCCCACCTGACCGGCGAACAGCTGCGCAACCGCGTCATCACCGACACCTTCGAGCCGGGTTCGACCTTCAAGCCCTTCACCGTGGCGCTGGCGCTGGACAAGGGCCTGATCAAGCCGAGTACCCTGATCGACACCGGCAACGGCCGCTTCATGGTGACCGGCAAGGTGATCCGCGACACCCACCCGCACGGCGTGATCGACATCGGCACCATCATCCAGAAGTCGTCCAACATCGGCACCTCGAAGATCTCGCAGATGATGTCGGCCCAGGAGATGTGGGAGATGTTCACCAAGGTCGGCCTGGGCCAGGCGCCGCGCTTCGGCTTCCCGGGCGCGGTGGCCGGCCGCGTGCGTCCGTATAAATCCTGGCGCCCGGTGGAGCAGGCCAACATGTCCTTCGGCCAGGGCCTCTCGATGTCGCTGCTGCAGCTGGCGCGCGCCTACATGATCTTTGCGCGCGACGGCGACATGATCCCGCTGTCCTTCCAGAAGATCACCGAGAAGCCGGTCGGCCAGCAGATCATTTCGCCCAGGACCGCGGGACAGATGCGCGTCATGCTCGAATCCGTGGTGGGCCCGGAAGGCACGGCCTCGCAGGCCCAGGTGGCCGGTTACCGCGTGGGCGGCAAGACCGGCACCGCGCAGAAAGTCATCGACGGCCGCTACTCGCAGACCCACTACGTCGGCAACTTCGTCGGCATCGCGCCGATGTCGAACCCGCGCTTCATCATCGCGGTGATGATCGACGATGCGAGCGGCCCTCTGCACACCGGCGGCGCGGTGGCGGCGCCGACCTTCGCAACGCTGGCGGCGAATGCATTGCGGGCGGCGAACGTGCCGCCGGATTCAACGGTCACAGACATCATCATCCCCGAACACCCACTCGAGGAGAGCAACTGATGGCGCTGGATTTGAACGACATCTGCGCATGGATCCGGACCGCCGCACCAGGCGGCCGTCTCGTTTCCGATTCGCGCCGTGCAGGCCGCGGCGACGTGTTCTTCGCCTATCCGGGCGAGGGCGCTGCCGATGGCCGCAAGCACATCGCTTCGGCAGTCGAGAAGGGCGCCGCAGCGGTGGTGTATGAAGCGCGCGATTTCGCCTGGCCCGAGTCGATGGACGTGCCGCACCTCGCGGTGCCTGGGTTGAAAAAGAACGCCGGCGCCATCGCCCACGCCTGGTACGGCCAGCCGGACGCCGGCATGTTCACGGTCGGCGTGACCGGCACCAACGGCAAGACCTCGATCGCGCTGTGGACCGCGCAGGCGCTGGCCCGCCTGGCCAGCGTGGACGCGGGCGTGGGCGTCATCGGCACGCTCGGCGTCGGCCTGGTGCGCGCCCGCGTCGAACCCGAATTCGACGCCACCGGCTACACCACGCCGGACGCGGTGCTGCTGGCGACCCGCCTTGCCAGCCTGCGCGACGACGGCGCCGGCGCGCTGGCGATCGAAGTCTCGTCGATCGGCCTGGTCGAGGAACGCACCGCCGGCATGCATTTCGACGTCGCCGTGTTCACCAACCTGACCCGCGACCACCTGGACTACCACGGCGACATGGCCAGCTACGAAGCGGCCAAGCTGAAACTGTTCGAGTGGCCGGGCCTGAAGCATGCGGTGCTGAACCTCGACGACCCGGCGGGCGGCCGCATCGCCGCGCACCTGCGCGCGCAGCGTCCCGAAGTGGCGGTCACCGGCTACACCGTGCGCGGCGAAGACGAGCAGTCCGCACCTGCAGGCGTGGCCATCCTGCGCGCCAGCCAGCTCCGTTCGCGCCCGGCAGGCACCGAATTCCACGTCGATACGCCGGCCGGCGGCGCGCTGGCGCGTACCCGCCTGGTCGGCCACTTCAACGTCAGCAATGCGCTGGCGGTGCTGGGCGTGCTGCTGGCCAAGGGCGCGCCGCTGCGCGCGGCGCTGGACGCGATCGAAGGCCTGGTCCCGGCCCCGGGCCGCATGCAGCAGATCGGCGGCGCCGACGCACCGTTGATCGTGATCGATTACGCGCATACCCCGGACGCGCTGGAAAAGGCGCTGGGCGCGCTGCGCCAGGTCGCGCACGAGCGCGGCGGCCAGCTGTGGTGCGTGTTCGGCTGCGGCGGCGACCGCGATCCGGGCAAGCGTCCGCAGATGGGCGCCATCGCCCAGATGGCCGAGCACGTGCTGGTCACCAGCGATAACCCGCGCAGCGAAGAGCCGCGCGCGATCATCGAACAGATCGTGGCGGGCATGGACCCGCATCACCCGACGTCGGGCTTCCAGGCGATCGAAGACCGCGCCGCGGCCATCCTATCGGCGGTGAAGCACGCCGGCAAGCCGGACGTGATCCTGCTGGCCGGGAAGGGGCACGAGCCCTACCAGGAAATCAAGGGCCGGAAAATGCCGTTTTCCGATGCCGACCATGCCGCGCTGGCCTTGACTGCGCGGCTGACGATGATGAGGACGAATTAATGCAAGGATCGCTTCAACAGCTGACCGCATCGATCGCCGGCGCCCGCATGACGCGTGACGCCGCTTTCGAAGGCGTGTCGACCGACAGCCGCTCGGCCCCGGCCGGCGCGCTGTTCGTCGCGCTGCGCGGCGACACCTTCGATGCGCACGACTTCCTCGACCAGGTCGCGGCCAGGCATGTGGCGGCCGTGGTGGTCGAAAAACTGCCGGAGAACTTCCCGCTGCCGGCGCTGGTGGTGCCGGATACGCTGGCGGCCCTGGGCCGCATCGGCCATGCCTGGCGCAGCCAGTTCGCGATTCCCGTGATCGGCGTCACCGGCAGCAACGGCAAGACCACGGTCAAGGAAATGATCGCCGCGATTCTCGCCGCGCATGTGGGCGAGGACGCGCGCCTGGCCACCCAGGGCAACCTGAACAACGAGATCGGCGTGCCGCTGACCGTCATGCGCCTGAGCGCCGCGCACAAGGCCGCGGTGGTCGAGCTGGGCATGAACCACCCGGGCGAAATCGCGCGCCTGGCCGCGATCGCGGCGCCGACCGTCGCGCTGGTGAACAATGCGCAGCGCGAGCACCAGGAGTTCATGCATACCGTGGAAGCGGTGGCGCGCGAGAATGGTTCGGTGCTGGCGGCCTTGCCGGCGGATGGCGTGGCGGTGTTCCCGGGGGATGATGAATATACGTCGCTGTGGCGCGAGCTGGCTGCCGGCAAGGATGTGCTGACGTTCGGGTTGACGGATGCCTGTGACGTGCGTGCGGCTTACACGCCGAACAGCTTCGGCAGCGCGCTACAGGTCACTGCACCGCAGGGCCAGTTCGGCATCGAGCTCGCCGCCGCCGGCGAACACAACGTCCGCAACGCCCTGGCCGCCTGCGCCTGCGCGCTGGCCGCCGGCATCCCGGCCGAGGCCATCGTGCGCGGCCTGGAAGCCTTCGCGCCCGTCAGCGGCCGCCTGCAGCGCAAGCAGGCCGCGAACGGCGCCACCGTGATCGACGACTCCTACAACGCCAACCCGGATTCGGTGCGCGCCGCCATCGACGTGCTCGCACAGTCGGCCGCACCGCGCATCCTGGTGCTGGGCGACATGGGCGAAGTCGGCACGCAGGGACCCGAGTTTCATGAAGAAATCGGTGCGTATGCGGCAAGCCGCGGCATCGAGACCGTGTTCGTCACCGGCGACCTGGCGCGCCACATGACGGGCGCGGGCGCGCAACACTTCGAGCAGTTCGACGATTTATTGGCAGCACTGGATAAGCAACTGGGCAGCAAATCCGACGCAACTGTGTTGGTGAAGGGCTCGCGCTTCATGAAGATGGAACGCGTGGTCCAGCATCTCGTTCAATCACAAAACACTGGCAAGGATTCCCACTAAATGCTTCTCTGGCTCGCACAATATTTCCAGGACTATGTCGGTCCGATGCGGATTTTTAACTACATCACCTTCCGCGCGGTGGCCGCGACGATCACCGCGATCGCCATCGGCCTGCTGTGCGGCCCGGCGGTGATCCGCAAACTGACCGCGATGAAGGTCGGCCAGGCGGTGCGCGCCTACGGCCCGCAAACCCACCTGGCCAAGCACGGCACCCCGACCATGGGCGGCGTGCTGGTGCTGATCGCGATCGGCATCTCGACTCTGCTGTGGTGCAACCTGTCGAACCGCCTGATCTGGCCGGTGCTGGTCGTGACGCTGGGCTTCGGCGCCATCGGCTGGGTCGACGATTACCGCAAGGTGGTCTACAAGGACCCGGAAGGCATGCGCTCGGGCGAAAAATACTTCTGGATGTCGCTGATCGGCATCTCATCCTCGCTCTACCTGGCGTTTTCGGTCTCGGCCGCGACCCCATGGGAAGTGTGGCAGCTGTTCTTCGCCTGGGTGCAGTCGGGCTTCTCGATGAACCTGCCGCCCAAGGCCGACCTGATCGTCCCCTTCTTCAAGACCGTCAGCTACCCGCTGGGCGTGTGGGGTTTCATCGCGCTGACCTATTGCGTGATCGTGGGCGCCTCGAACGCCGTCAACTTCACCGACGGCCTGGACGGCCTGGCCATCATGCCGACCGTGATGGTGGGCGGCGCGCTGGGCCTGTTCGCCTACCTGACCGGTAACGCGACCTATTCGAAATACCTGTTCATCCCGCACATCGAGGGCGCAGGCGAATTGCTGATCTTCTGCGGCGCGATGGCGGGCGCGGGCCTGGCCTTCCTCTGGTATAACGCGCACCCGGCGCAGATGTTCATGGGCGACGTCGGCGCGCTGGCGCTGGGCGGCGCGCTCGGCACCCTCGCCGTCATCGTGCGCCAGGAGATCGTGCTGTTCATCATGGGCGGCGTGTTCGTGGCCGAGACCCTGTCGGTGATCATCCAGGTGAGCTGGTTCAAATACACCAAGAAGCGCTACGGCGCCGGGCGCCGCGTGTTCCTGATGGCGCCGCTGCACCACCATTTCGAACAGAAGGGCTGGAAGGAAACCAAGGTCGTGGTGCGCTTCTGGATCGTGACCATCATCCTGGTCCTGATCGGTATCTCTACTCTCAAACTGCGCTGACTTTCGACATATGAACTACGAAGGCAAAACCGCACTGGTACTCGGGCTCGGCGAATCGGGCCTCGCGATGGCGCAATGGCTCGCCCGCTGCGGCGCGCGCGTGCGCGTCGCGGACACGCGTACCGAGCCGCAGCGCCTGTTCGCGCTGCGCGAAGCGGTGCCGGCCGCCGAGTTCGTGGGCGGCGCCTTCGATGCGGCCTTGCTGGACGGCGTCGACTTCGTCGCCGTCAGCCCCGGCCTGATGCCGGAACGCGAGCTGGCCGACATCGCCCCGGGCGCCGCCGCGCGCGGCATCCCGGTGTGGGGCGAGATCGAGCTGTTCGCCCAGGCCCTGTCGGACCTGAAGACCAGCCGCGGATATTCGCCCAAGGTCATCGCCATCACCGGCACCAACGGCAAGACCACGGTGACCAGCCTGACCGGCCTGCTGTGCCGCCGCGCCGGTTTCACCACCCGCGTGGCAGGCAATATCAGCCCGGCCGCGCTGGACGTGCTGCGCGAAGTCCTCGACAAGGACGATTTGCCGCAGGCCTGGGTGCTGGAACTGTCCAGCTTCCAGCTGCACGCCACCTTCAGCCTGAACCCGGACGCCGCCACCGTCCTGAACGTGACCCAGGACCACCTGGACTGGCACGGCAGCATGAGCGCCTATGCGTTCGACAAGGCGCGCATTTTCGGCAAGGACACGGTCCGCGTGCTGAACCGCGACGACGCCACCGTGATGCGCATGGCCAATCCGGACGCCCGGATGACCACCTTCGGCACCGGCGAACCGGACGCGCCGGGCAGCTTCGGCCTGGTCAACGAGCGTGGCGTGCTGTGGCTGGCGAACGCCAATCCGGCGGAAGAACCGGAAAAGAAGCGCAAGAAACATGAAGTGGAAGAGCCGCACGAGCTGGTCATCAATCGCCTGATGCCGGCCGACGCGCTGCGCATCCGCGGCATCCACAACGCCGCCAATGCGCTGGCCGCGCTGGCCCTGTGCCGCGCCTGCGGCCTGCCGCTGGCGCCGCTGCTGCACGGCCTGCGCGACTACCAGGGCGAGCCGCACCGCGTGGAGCTGGTCGCCAGCATAGCCAACGTGGACTACTACGACGACAGCAAGGGCACCAACGTCGGCGCCACCGTCGCCGCGCTGGAAGGCCTGGGCCAGACCTTCGGCGAGACCGGCCGCCAGATCCTCCTGATTGCCGGCGGCGACGGCAAGGGCCAGGATTTCGCGCCGCTGGCCGCGCCTTGTTCGCGCTACGTGAAGGCTGTGCTGCTGATCGGCCGCGACGCCCCTGGCTTGAGGTCCGCGATCGAACCGAGCGGCGTGCCTTGCTTCGACCTGGCCGACCTGCCTTCGGCTGTGCGCCGCGCCTACGGCCTGGCCAAAGGTGGAGCAACGGCGGGCGACGTGGTGCTGCTGTCGCCGGCCTGCGCCAGTCTGGACATGTTTACCAATTACGCCCACCGCGCCCAGGTGTTCGTGGATGCGGTGCGCGAGATCGCGCTCGAGAAGGGGCAGGAGATCTGATGGCTTTCCAGCTTCCCTTCAAGTTCGGCGGCAGCGCCGGCGACGCGAGCGTCGCCGCCGGCGCACGGCCGTCGCGCATGATGGAGTACGACCAGCCGCTGGTCTGGGTCGTGGTCCTGCTGATGCTGTTCGGGATGGTGATGGTGTATTCGGCCTCGATCGCGCTGCCGGATTCGCCCAAGTTCGCCTACCTGGGCGGCAAGAACAACTACTTCCTGCTGCGCCAGGCGATGTTCATCGCGATCTCGCTGGTGGGCGGCCTGTTCGTGTTCCGCGTGCCGGTCGCCACCTGGCAGCGCCTGGCGCCGCTGATGTTCGTCGTCACCCTGATCCTGCTGGCCCTGGTGCTGGTGCCGGGCGTCGGCATTTCGGTCAACGGCGCGCGCCGCTGGCTGCCGATGCGCATCGGCCAGCCTTCCGAGATCATGAAGGTGGTGGCGGTGCTGTACGCGGCCGACTTCACGGTGCGCAAGCAGCAGTACATGCACAAGCTGACCAAGGGCTTCATGCCGATGGCGGCCGCGATGGCGCTGGTCGGCGTGCTGCTGCTGCTCGAGCCCGACCTCGGCGCCTTCGGCGTGATCGTCTGCATCTCGATGGGCATCCTGTTCCTGGGCGGCTTCAACATGATCTGGTTCACCGGTATCGGCGCGATCCTGGTGATGGTGTTCTCGACCATCATCGCGCTCTCGCCCTTCCGCCGCGCCCGCATGTTCGCCTACATGAACCCGTGGGAAGACGGCAATGCGCTGGACAAGTCGTACCAGCTGACCCACTCGTTGATCGCCTTCGGCCGCGGCGAGATCTTCGGCGTCGGCCTGGGCGGCAGCGTCGAGAAGCTGCACTACCTGCCGGAAGCGCACACCGACTTCATCATGGCCGTGATCGGCGAAGAGCTGGGCCTGGCCGGCGTGCTGATCGTGGTCGGCCTGTTCTACTGGCTCGTGAAACGCGCCTTCGACATCGGCCGCCAGGCGATCGCGCTGGAGCAGCACTTCGCCGGCCTGGCCGCGAAGGGCATCGGCATCTGGCTGGGCGTGCAGGTCTTCATCAACATGGGCGTGAACCTGGGCCTGCTGCCGACCAAGGGCCTGACCCTGCCGCTGATGAGCTACGGCGGTTCGGGCGTGCTGTTCAACTGCGTCGGCCTGGCGATCCTGCTGCGCATCGATTACGAAAACCGCTTGCGCATGCGCGGCGGCCGCCAGGGGATCGCCAAATGACCAGGCGCCTGATGATCATGGCGGCCGGCACCGGCGGCCACATCTTCCCCGGCATCGCCATCGCCCAGACGATGCGCGAGCGCGGCTGGGAAGTGAGCTGGCTGGGCACCGCCCACGGCATGGAATGCGACATCGTGCCGAAGCACGGCATCGCGATGGACAGCATCGACTTCGCCGGCCTGCGCGGCAAGGGCCTGGGCCACACCATCACCGGCGCCTTCAAGATGCTGGGCGCGTTTGCCGCCTGCCGCCGCATCATCGCCGCGCGCAAGCCGGACGTGGTGCTGGGCATGGGCGGCTATGTGACCGTGCCGGGCGGGATGATGGCGCGCTCGCGCGGCGTGCCGCTGGCGCTGGTGAATGCCGACGCCGCGCTGCTGCTGTCCAATAAAACCCTGACCCCGATCGCGCGGCGCGTGCTGTTCGGCTTCCCGGCCGACTTCGGCAAGGCGGCGAATAAAGCGGTCGTCACCGGCAACCCGGTGCGCAAGGAAATCCTGGAGATGCCGTCGCCGGGCCACCGCTTCGCCAACCGCAGCGGCCCGCTGAACATCCTGGTGGTGGGCGGCAGCCTGGGCGCCAAGGTGCTGAACGATGCCGTACCCGCGGCCCTGGCCCTGATTCCGGAAGGCCTGCGTCCGATCGTCACCCACCAGTCGGGCAAGAAGAACATCGAGGCCCTGCGCGCGGCGTATGCGAATGCGGGCGTGCAGGCCAACGTGGTCGACTTCATCGACGACATGGCGGCGGAATACGCGAACGCCGACCTGGTGATCTGCCGCGCCGGCGCGATCACGGTGTCGGAACTGACGGCGGCCGGCGTGGCGAGCGTGCTGGTGCCTTTCGTCGCCAGCACCACCAGCCACCAGCGCGACAACGCGATCTGGATGGACAAGCAAAAGGCGGCGATTCACCTGCCGCAGGGCGAACTGAATCCGCAGCAGCTGGCGAAGCTGCTGCAAGCGACCGACCGTGAGGCCTGCCTGAAGATGGCGGAAGCCGCGCAGGCGGTCGGCCGGCGCGACGCCAATGCGGCGATCGCAAACGTTTTGGAAGAATTGGCGGGACGATGAAACACAAGATCAAGCATATTCACTTCGTCGGCATCGGCGGCAGCGGCATGAGCGGCATCGCCGAGGTGCTGCTGAACCTCGGCTATAAGGTGTCGGGCTCGGACCTGGCCTCCAACGCCGCCAGCCAGCGCCTGGCCGAACTGGGCGCGACGGTCTGCATCGGCCACGCCGAGGAGCACATCCGCGGCGCCAACGCCGTGGTGACCTCGACCGCCGTCAACGAAGCGAATCCGGAAGTGGTGGCCGCCCGCGCCGCCAAGATCCCGGTGGTGCCGCGCGCGATCATGCTGGGCGAACTGATGCGCCTGAAGCGCGGCATCGCCATCGCCGGCACCCACGGCAAGACCACCACCACCAGCCTGGTGGCCTCGGTGCTGGCCGAGGGAGGCCTCGACCCGACCTTCGTGATCGGCGGCCGCCTGACCGCCGCCGGCGCCAACGCCAAGCTGGGCAACGGCGACTACATCGTGGCCGAGGCCGACGAATCCGACGCGTCCTTCCTGAACCTGTCGCCGATGATCGAGGTGATCACCAACATCGACGCCGACCACATGGACACCTACGAGCACGACTTCGAGAAGCTGAAGGCGGCGTTCGTGAACTTCACCCACCGCCTGCCGTTCTACGGCCGCGCGATGATGTGCATCGACGACGCCAACGTGCGCGCCATCCTGCCGCAGGTGACCAAGCCGGTGACGACCTACGGCTTTTCCGAGGACGCCGAAGTGCGCGCCATGGAAGCCCGCGCCGACGGCACCCGCATGCGCTTCATCGTGCGCCAGGAAGGCTATCCGGACACCAGCTTCGTGCTGAACCAGCCGGGCATGCACAACGTGCTGAACGCCTGCTCGGCGATCGCGATCGCGCGCGAGATCGGCATCCCGGACACGGCCACGGCCGCCGGCCTGGCCGAGTTCCGCGGCGTCGGCCGCCGCTTCACCCGCTACGGCGAGATCCCGCTGGAATCCGGTGGCAGCTTCACCCTGGTGGACGACTACGGCCACCATCCGGTCGAAGCCCAAGTGACCGTCGCAGCGGCGCGCGCGGCCTACCCGGGCCGGCGCCTGCTGCTGGCCTTCCAGCCGCACCGCTATACCCGCACCCGCGACCTGTTCGAAGACTTCGTCAAGGTGCTGGCCGCACCGGACGTGCTGCTGCTGGCCGAGGTGTATGCGGCCGGCGAAACCCCGATCGTGGCGGCTGACGGCCGTGCGCTGTCGCGCGCGCTGCGCGCCGGCACCCAGATCGAACCGATCTTCGTGGAATCCATCGCCGACATGCCGGCCACGATCCTGAAGGTGGCGCGCGACGGCGACGTCGTGCTCACCATGGGCGCCGGCTCGATCGGCGGCGTTCCGCATCAACTCATTCAGCAACAAAACCAGGTTCAAAAGGTTCAATCGTGAGCGTACTTTCCGCTTCTGAAATAAAAGACCTCGGCAAGGTCGCCGTCCTGTTCGGCGGCCGCTCGGCCGAGCGCGAGATCTCGATCCTGTCCGGCACCGGCGTGCTGCAGGCCCTGCAATCGAAAGGCGTCGACGCCCATGCCTTCGACCCGGCCGAGCGTTCGCTGGGCGAGCTGGCCGCCGAAAAATTCGACCGCGCGTTCATCGCGCTGCACGGCCGCTACGGCGAAGACGGCAGCCTGCAGGGCGCCCTCGAGCAGCTCGGCATCCCCTACACCGGCAGCGGCGTGATGGCCTCCAGCGTCGGCATGGACAAGATCACCACCAAGATCGTCTGGCTGGCGAATGGCGTGTCGACGCCGAAGTACGCCGTCATCGACGACGGCACGGATCTCGACAAGGTCGTGGCCGAGCTTGGCCTGCCGCTGATCGTCAAGGCGCCGCTGGAAGGTTCGAGCATCGGCATCACCAAGGTGACCCGCCGCGAAGAGCTGCAGGCGGCCGTCGACCTGTCCCGCAAGTACGACGCGCGCGTGCTGGCCGAGCAGTTCATCGAAGGACGCGAATTCTCGGTGCCGCTGCTGGGCACCGGCCCCACCGCGCGCGCGTTGCCGATCATCGAGATCGTCGCCCCGGAAGGCAAGTACGACTACCAGAACAAATATTTTACGGACGACACCAAGTACCACTGCCCGGCGCCGCTGGATGCGGACCTGACCGCCGCGATCCAGCGCGAAGTGGAAAAAGCCTACCGCGCCCTCGGCTGCGAAGGCTGGAGCCGCATCGACGTGCTGCTGCGCGAGTCCGACCAGCAGTTCTTCCTGCTGGAGGTGAACACCTCGCCGGGCATGACCACGCACTCGCTGGTGCCGATGGCCGCGCGCGCCGAGGGCACGAGCTATGAAGACCTGTGCGTCGAGATCCTGCGCTCGGCGTCGCTGAAAATCGGCAAGGGGAAGGCATAAGACGATGTGGCATGACGCGCGAGCCCTGAACGCAACATCCGGCGCGATCACCGCGCTGGTGGCGCTCGCCTGTATCGCCTCGGGCGTATGGTGGATATCGCAGCGTCCGATGTTCACCCTGCGCGCGGTGCGCGTCGAGAGCATGTACGGCCTGGACCTGCAGCACGTGAACGAACTCACGGTGCGCAACGGCGTACTCGGCAAGATCAAGGGGAATTTCTTCACCACCGACCTGGAGCAGGTGCGCGGCACCTTCGAGGCCGTGCCCTGGGTCCGCAAGGCCAGCGTGCGCCGCGAATGGCCGAACCAGCTGATCGTCCAGGTCGAGGAACACGAAGCGCTCGGCACCTGGGGCGAGGATGGACGCCTGCTGTCGGTCAAGGGCGACAGCTTTACCGCCAACCTGGCCGAGGCCGACGAGGACCATGAGCTGCCTGCTTTCGACGGTCCCGCCGGCAGCGAGAAGGAAGTGCTGGCGCGCTTCGCCGAGCTGCGCGGCCTGTTCGCGCCGATCCGCCTGGTGCCGACTTCGCTCAGCCTGTCGAAGCGCTACGCCTGGACGGTCCGGCTGGACAACGGCATGAGCGTGGAGCTGGGCCGCGAGCGCGACCAGGGCAGGGACAGCATGAAGGCGCGCGTGGAGCGGCTGGTGAGCATCTATCCCCAGCTGGTGGCGCGCCTGCAGGAAGGGCATATCGACACTATCGACATGCGCTATCCGAACGGGCTGGCGTTGTCGTCGTCGGCCTTGAGCATTCCGGCCGACGCCACCAAGCCGGTCAAGGCGGCAAAGAAAAAAGCACCTACCAAAACAACAAAGCACACTTAATCAAGCAGGCGACAAGAAATGACTAAAGACGCAAAGAACCTGATCGTCGGCCTCGACATCGGCACCTCGAAGGTGGTGGCGGTGGTGGCCGAGGTGATGGCCGATGGGCGCCATGAAGTAATTGGACTCGGCCAGCACGAGTCGAAAGGTTTGAAGAAGGGCGTTGTCGTCAACATCGAAGCGACCGTCGAATCGATCCAGCGCGCGCTCGAAGAGGCCGAGCTGATGGCCGACTGCAAGATCCGCAACGTGTATGCGGGCATCGCCGGCAGCCATATCCGTTCGTTCAACTCGAGCGGCATGGTGGCGATCAAGGACAAGGAAGTCACCGCGACCGACGTGGCGCGCGTGATCGAGACCGCGAAGGCGGTCAACATCCCGACCGACCAGCAGCTGCTGCACACGGTGCCGCAGGAATTCATCGTCGATAACCAGGAAGACGTGCGCGAGCCGATCGGCATGAGCGGCATCCGCCTGGAAGTGCGCGTGCACATTGTTACAGGTGCGGTGTCCGCGGTGCAGAATATTGTAAAGTGCGTGCGCCGTTGCGGGCTCGAGGTCTCGGACCTGATCCTGCAGCCGATGGCGTCCGCCGATTCCGTGCTGACCAACGACGAGAAGGAACTCGGCGTGGTCCTGATCGACATCGGCGGCGGCACCACCGACATCGCAGTCTTCTCCGACGGCGCGATCCGCCACACGGCCGTGATCCCGATCGCCGGCGACCAGATCACCAGCGACATCGCGATGGCCCTGCGCACCCCGACCGGCGAAGCGGAAGAGATCAAGATCCGCTACGGCGTGGCCAAGCAGGTGCTGGCCGATCCGGGCGAAACCCTGGAAGTGCCGGGCCTGGGCGACCGCGGTCCGCGCTCGCTGTCGCGCCAGGCGTTGGCCGCCGTGATCGAGCCGCGCGTCGAGGAACTGTTCGCGATGGTGCACCAGGTGGTGCGCGAATCCGGCTACGAGGGCGTGCTCTCGTCGGGCATCGTGCTGACCGGCGGCTCGTCGATCATGCCGGGCATGATCGAGATGGCCGAAGACATCTTTTTGAAACCGGCGCGCCTCGGCACGCCGGAGTATCGCGGCCAGCTGGCCGACGTGGTGCGCAGTCCGCGCTACGCGACCGTTCTCGGCCTTTTGCTGGAAGCGAAGAAGCAGTATTTGCGCGGCCACATCGTCACGCGCCAGGATGGATCGGTGAAAGCGGTGTGGCAGCGCATGAAGGAGTGGTTTTTAGGGAACTTTTAAGAATTTCAGCTACAAGAAGTTACTTTTTTGTTGGTCAACGCACGCAAATATTTTTACAATACAAGCGCGTTTCCAATCTGCAGGTTTGATCGCGATCGATGAGGTCTGCAGCTTGGGAACGGCACATTGAGATTAGGAGTTCATCATGGAGTTCGATATGGTCGATAACGCATCACTGGGTACGGTCATCAAGGTCGTCGGGGTTGGCGGCGCGGGTGGTAACGCTGTCCAGCACATGATCAATAAAGGTGTCGCCGGTGTGCAGTTCATCGCCGCTAATACCGACGCGCAGGCACTGGCCGTGTCGAGCGCGCACAACGTCATCCAGATCGGCGAGTCCGGCCTGGGCGCCGGCATGCGTCCGGAAGTCGGCCGCCAGCTGGCCGAGCAGTCGCGTGCACGCATCGAAGACGCACTGCGCGGCGCGCACATGGTCTTCATCGCTGCCGGCATGGGCGGCGGCACCGGCACCGGCGCCGCGCCGATCGTGGCCGAAGTCGCCAAGAGCCTGGGCGCGCTGACCGTCGCCGTCGTGTCGAAGCCGTTCTCCTACGAAGGCCAGAAGTGCATGGACGTGGCCGAGACCGGCCTGGCCGAGCTGACCAAGCACGTCGACTCCCTGATCGTCATCCTGAACGAAAAGCTGGAAGACATCTACGAAGACGAATCGATGCTGGACTGGATGAAGCATGCCGACGACGTGCTGAACAACGCCGTGGCCGGTATCGCCGAGATCATCAATGTGCCGGGCCACATCAACGTCGACTTCAACGACGTCAAGACCATCATGAGCGAGCAGGGCAAGGCCATGATGGGCACCGCGACCGCTTCGGGCGTGGACCGCGCGCGCATCGCCGCCGAACAGGCCGTGGCGTCGCCGCTGCTGGACGGTATCGACCTGTCGGGCGCCAAGGGCGTGCTGGTGAACGTCACCGCATCGCGCAGCCTGAAGGGTAAGGAAATCAAGGAAGTCATGGCCGCCGTGCGCGCCTTCGCCGCACCGGACGCCGCCATCGCGCAAGGCATCGCCTACGACGACGAGATGGGCGACGAGCTGCGCGTGACCGTGGTCGCGACCGGCCTGGGCAAGAACAAGGCCAACATCTCGCTGGTGCAGCCGCAGCAGATGCTGCATACCGGCACCTACGGTTCGCCGATGATGGCGGGCGCCGCCACCGTCCCCGCGGGCAACGTGCGCATGGGCTCGATCAGCACCGGCGGCGCCGATGCCGGCATGAAGCAGCCGGCCGTGTGGCGCCGCGAGCAGGCCTCCGAGCAGGTCCGCGCGATGCAGAACAACGGCGTCGAGACCTACGACATCCCGGCCTTCCTGCGTAAACAGGCTGACTAAGCTAGAGCACACTCCAGCCGGCTGACCACCGGCGCTCCATGATGCGAAAGCCCGTACTGATCCAAGCAGTACGGGCTTTTTGTTTATCGTGAATCAAACCGGGGTCAGAGCCCGAATTTTGGCAACTGCCTCAGGGATAGTGCCAAATATCGGGGTCTGACCCCGGTTTGCTGCAGATCAGGCATACTTGCGGGTTCTGATTATCACAATATGGAGTTTCTGCTATGACTATCCAGATCGGCGACCGCCTGCCGGAGTCCACCCTGTCCGAGTTCATCGAGACCGAAACCGAAGGCTGCTCGCTCGGCCCGAACACGTTCAATACGGCCGACCTGGTCAAAGGCAAGACCATCGCCATCTTCGGCCTGCCGGGCGCTTACACCCCGACCTGCTCGGCCCAGCACCTGCCGGGCTACATCCAGCTGGCCGACCAGCTGAAGGCCAAGGGCGTCGATGAAATCTGGTGCGTGTCGGTCAACGACGCCTTCGTGATGGGCGCCTGGGGGCGCGACCAGAAAGCCACCGGCATCGTCCGCATGATGGCAGATGGTAACGCCGCCTTCAGCAAGGCCCTGGGCCTGGACGCCGACTTCTCGAAGCACGGCATGGGCACCCGCAGCCAGCGCTACTCGATGCTGGTCGTCGACGGCGTGGTCAAGCAGCTGAACGTGGAAACCGCCGGCTTCGAAGTGTCCTCGGCCGAGAAGCTGCTGGAACAGCTGGGCTAATCTTCCGCAACGCACCCGAACGGCGCCGCGGCGCCGTTTTTTATCGCCATGACCACCAAGACCCTACGCGTAGCCGGCAACCTGCGCAGCATCCGAGCGATGCTTGCCGCGGTGCTGATGTTCTCCATCATGGACACGATCATGAAGCTGCTGTCCGCCGAATTCCCGGCGATGCAGGTGGCGGCGCTGCGTTCGCTCGCTTCGCTGCCGCTGGTCTGCGCGTACGTGGCCTGGCGCGGCGGCTTCGGTTCGATCATGCAGGTCCGCTGGCCGCTGCACCTGCTGCGCGCCGCGATCGGCATCGTCATGCTGGCCCTGTTCGCCTACGGCGTGCGCGGGCTGTCGCTGGCCGAGGCCTATACGATCTTCTTCATCGGCCCGATCCTGATCACCGCGCTGTCGGTGTTCGTGCTGAAGGAGCGCGTGAACCGCGCGCGCTGGCTGGCGATCGCGATCGGCATGGCCGGCGTGCTGGTGGTGCTGCGCCCCAGCGGCGACGGCTTCCTGACCCTGGGCGGGCTGGCGATCCTGGTCGCCGCCGTGTGCTACGCGGTGTCGGCCGTGGCCGGGCGGGTGCTGGCGCGCAGCGACTCCAGCGAGCAGATGGTGTTCTGGCTGATGCTGCTGATGGCCATCGGCGCCACCTTGCTGGCGCTGCCTGACTGGACTCCGGTCCAGGCACGCCACCTGCCGCTGCTGGCAGGCCTTGCGCTCAGCGGTTTCCTGGCCCAGCTGGCGATTACCGAAGCCTTCAACCATGGCGAAGCCTCGGTGGTCGCGCCTTTCGAATACACAGCCCTGGCCTGCGGCATCGCGATCGACTGGGCGCTGTGGCAAACCCTGCCCGACCAGATCACGCTGATCGGCGCCGCCATCATCATCGGCAGCGGCCTGTACCTGATTCGCCACGAAACCTCCCACGCCGAGGCCGAACATCCCTGAAAACGTGGTGTTCCCGCCACCGGCAGCCCGGGGCCCCGGGCGAACAAAATGGGCCTCCTATATAATCGCTTGATGCTCAAACAAAGAACAATCAAACAGCTGGTGCGTACGACAGGTGTCGGCCTGCACTCGGGCACCAAGGTCGAGCTGACCCTGCGCCCGGCTGATACGGACACCGGCATCGTGTTCCGCCGCGTCGATCTCGACCCCGTGGTCGAGTTCCCGTCGAACGCGGAAATCGTCGGCGACACCCGCATGGCGTCGGTCCTCAGCAAGGACAATGCGCGCGTCTCGACCGTCGAGCACCTGATGTCGGCCTGCGCCGGCCTCGGCATCGACAACCTGTACGTCGACGTCACCGCCGAAGAGATCCCGATCATGGACGGCTCGGCCTCGTCCTTCGTGTTCCTGCTGCAGCAGGCCGGCGTGCAGGAGCAGGGCGCCGCCAAGAAATTCATCCGCGTGCTGAAACCGGTCGAAGTGCGCCAGGGCAGCGGCAGCAACGAGAAGTGGGCCCGCCTGACCCCCTTCGACGGCTTCAAGCTCGACTTCTTCATCGAATTCAACCACCCGGCCGTCGACGGCACCATGCAGCGCGCCGAAGTCGACTTCGGCAAGGTCTCCTACGTGCACGACGTCGCGCGCGCCCGCACCTTCGGTTTCATGCAGGACGTCGAAAGCCTGCGCGGCATGGGCCTGGCCAGAGGCGGCTCGCTGGAAAACGCGATCGTGATGGACGAGTACCGCATCCTGAACGCGGACGGCCTGCGCTACGAAGACGAGTTCGTGCGCCACAAGATCCTCGACGCGATCGGCGACCTTTACCTGGTCGGCCACCCGCTGTTGGCCAGCTACGAAGCGCACAAGTCCGGCCACGGGCTGAACAACCTGCTGCTGCGCGA
Source organism: Massilia aerilata (assembly GCF_042656905.1). NCBI lineage: Bacteria > Pseudomonadati > Pseudomonadota > Betaproteobacteria > Burkholderiales > Oxalobacteraceae > Massilia > Massilia aerilata. The sequence continues at coordinate 340,538 of NZ_JBHSMZ010000016.1, read as the reverse complement.
ACTGCTGGCGCATCCGGAGGCTTATGAGATCGTTTCATTCGCCGAACAGGCGCGCGCGCCGGAGTCGTATGGGGCGCAGATGGAGCGGGAGTGGGCGCTGACCTAAGCGCTATTTGTTTTTCCGCTTCTCCGCCAGCCGCCTGATCGCCGCAATCAAGGTTGCATTCTGCGGCGAAGCCGGCAGCGCCTCCCCCAGCTCCTCGAACGCCTGCACCGCCGTCGGCGGCAGCTCGAACGAGGACGGCTTCATGATGTCTTCCTTGGCAGGCATGGCGCGTCCCACCTGGATCTTGATCCGCACCGAATCCACCTGCCAGCCCTTTTTCTGCAGCGCCGCCTGCAGCTTGGGCCCCTGCTGCTTGAGCTTGGCCGCGACGGCCGAGGAGGGCACGGCCAGGGTCAGCACGCCTTCCTGGATGGACAGCGTCTCGCAGTTGGCATACATCGGCGGCAGGATCAGGCGCACGTCCTTTTGCAGGCTGGCCATGCGCGTCGCCGCCGGCAGCAGGCTGGCCAGGCGGTCGTTACGGCGTAGAAAGTCGGTCGCCTCGATCGACGTGCGGCGGACCTTGGTGCCGTAGATATGATAGGAAGGCTTCGAAGACTGCATGGGCGGAACATACCACAGCCAGGCCATGCTCATAAAGAAACGTACAGTAAACGTGGTTTCGAGTGCAATTTGATAACATTCTTTGTCCGCTTGCACTTGTGATACGCCCCTTCACCCCCAAGTGTGGCCGGATCGCATGATAAAATCGGTGGCTTTTTGCCATAGGCGGTCTTCGGAGGATATTATTTTGATATCATCCATGGCTTTTTCGCGGCGTACTTTTTAAGAACACAGCATGTCATTCCTGACCAAGATTTTCGGCAGCCGTAACCAGCGTCTGCTCAAGCAATACCAAAAAACCGTGCGCGACATCAACGCGCTCGAGCAGCAGATGGAAAAGCTGTCGGACGCCGAACTCCAGGCAAAAACCCCCGAATTCAAGGAAAGGATCGCCGGCGGCGCCTCGCTCGACGACATCCTGCCCGAAGCCTTTGCGGTCTGCCGCGAAGCCGCCAAGCGCGTGCTCAAAATGCGCCACTTCGACGTGCAGCTGATCGGCGGCATGGTCCTCCACTACGGCAAGATCGCCGAGATGGGCACCGGCGAAGGTAAAACCCTGATGGCGACCCTGCCGGTCTACCTGAACGCGCTGTCCGGCAAGGGCGTGCACGTGGTGACCGTCAACGATTACCTGGCCCAGCGCGATGCCGACCAGATGGGCCGCCTGTACGGCTGGCTCGGCCTCACCACCGGCGTCAACCTGTCGCAGATGGATCACGACAGCAAGCAGCAGGCCTACGGCTCCGACATCACCTACGGCACCAACAACGAATACGGCTTCGACTACCTGCGCGACAACATGGTCTACGACGCGAAGGAACGCGTGCAGCGCGGCCTGAACTTCGCCGTGGTCGACGAGGTGGACTCGATCCTGATCGACGAGGCCCGTACCCCGCTGATCATCTCCGGCCAGGCCGAGAACCACACCGACCTGTACCACAAGATCAACGAATTGCCGCCGATGCTGACCCTGCAGATCGGCGAAGAAACGCCGGACGGCAAGGGCACGGTCGAAGTCCCGGGCGACTACACCAAGGACGAGAAGGCGCACACCGTGCTGCTGACCGAGGCCGGCCACGAGAAGGCCGAAGCCATCCTGACCAAGATGGGCCTGCTGCCGGAAGGCGCCTCGCTGTACGACGCCGCCAACATCACCCTGATCCACCACCTGTACGCCGCCCTGCGCGCGCACGTCCTGTACCACAAGGACCAGCACTACGTGGTGCAGAACAATGAAGTGGTGATCGTCGACGAATTCACCGGCCGCCTGATGACGGGCCGCCGCTGGTCCGACGGCCTGCACCAGGCCGTGGAAGCCAAGGAAGGCGTGCGCATCCAGAACGAGAACCAGACCCTGGCCTCGATCACCTTCCAGAACTACTTCCGCATGTTCACCAAGCTGTCCGGCATGACCGGTACCGCCGACACGGAAGCCTACGAATTCCAAGAGATCTACGGCCTCGAGACCGTGGTCATCCCGCCGAACCGTCCGTCGCAGCGCAAGGACCGCCAGGACCAGGTGTACAAGTCGGCCGAGGAAAAATACGGCGCGATGCTGAACGACATCCGCGACTGCCACGAACGCGGCCAGCCGGTGCTGGTCGGCACCACCTCGATCGAGAACTCGGAACTGCTGTCCGGGATCCTGTCCAAGGCCAACCTGCCGCACAACGTCCTGAACGCGAAGCAGCACGCCCGCGAAGCGGAAATCATCGCGCAGGCCGGCCGTCCGCAGATGATCACCATCGCCACCAACATGGCGGGCCGCGGTACCGACATCGTCCTCGGCGGCATGGTCGAGAAGCAGATCCAGTTCATCGAAGCCGACGAAGCGCTGTCGCCGGAGCAGAAGAACGAACAGGCGCAGAAGCTGCGCGACGAATGGCAATCGCTGCACGACCACGTGGTGGCGCAGGGCGGCCTGCACATCATCGGTACCGAGCGCCACGAATCCCGCCGCGTCGACAACCAGCTGCGCGGCCGTTCGGGCCGCCAGGGCGACCCGGGCTCCTCGCGCTTCTACCTGTCGCTGGACGATCCGCTCCTGCGCATCTTCGCCGGCGACCGCGTGCGCGCGATCATGGACCGCCTGAAGATGCCGGAAGGCGAACCGATCGAGGCCGGCATCGTGAGCCGCTCGATCGAGTCGGCGCAGCGCAAGGTCGAGGCCCGCAACTTCGACATCCGCAAGCAGCTGCTCGAATACGACGACGTCGCCAACGACCAGCGCAAGGTGATCTACACCCAGCGTAACGAACTGCTGGAGTCGGTCGACATCTCCGAGCTGATCGCCTCGCTGCGCACCGGCGTGTTCACCGACGTGGTGCGCACCTACGTGCCGGCCGAGTCGGTCGAAGAGCAGTGGGACATCCCGGCGCTCACGCGCGTGCTGAACGACGAGTGGTCGCTCGAGGTGCCGCTGGCGCAGATGCTGGAGGACGAGCCGAACCTGAACGACGACGACATCCTCGAGCGCGTGCTGGCCGCCGCCGACGAGTCGTACAACAGCAAGGTGGCGATCGTCGGCAAGGACGCCTTCGGCGGCTTCGAGCGCAACGTCATGCTGCAGAATATCGACACCCACTGGCGCGAGCACCTGGCGGCGCTGGACCACCTGCGCCAGGGTATCCACCTGCGCGGCTACGCCCAGAAGAACCCGAAGCAGGAATACAAGCGCGAAGCCTTCGAGCTGTTCGGCGCCATGCTGGACCAGATCAAGAACGAAGTGATCCGCACCGTCATGACGGTCCGCATCCAGACCCGCGAGGAAGTCGAGGCGGCGGAAGCGGCCATGCAGGCGGCCGCCGCGCACCTGGAAAACGTCAACTACCAGCACGCCGATTTCGACCCGACGGCGGCGCCGGAAGACCTGATGGCGCCCCAGGCAGTCACCGCCGGCACCACCGCGGTGAGCGACGACCCGTCCACCACCTACATGGGCATGAAGGTCGGCCGCAACGATCCGTGCCCTTGCGGCAGCGGGAAGAAGTTCAAGGCTTGCCACGGCAAGCTGGCGTAATCTGCCGGTCCGGTAAAAAGAAGGCGCCCCGCGCTGACCTCAACCCCAAAAGTTGGACACCAACTTTTGGGGTTTTTTCATGACGAAATACGATAAGCAGTTCAAGTCATCGGTAGTAGCGCAGTATCTCAGGGGTGATGGCGGTTACCGATCGATCGCTAATAAGCATGGGCTGGGATACGGCATGGTCAGACGATGGGTTCTGGCGTTTCAAGCCCGCGCTGTCAGGCTTCCGAGTCGCGCAGCCTCGCTTCTAGCGCCCGCAAATCGGCTTTTGTCGCGTCGTCCGCAAGCCCCGCCGCTACCTGAGCCCGCTTTGCCGTCACTAGCTCAATAAGCTTAGCCTTTGCCGGTTCATAGACCCCCGCCAGCACGCCGAATGCGAGAAAGCCGTAAGCACGCCGGAACATCTCGCTCGACGGATCGGCGGGGTTCGGATTGTCATGTATCCAGACCAGCAATTCTAAGGCTTTGGCATAATCATGCGCCTCGGCAGCGTCCGCCGATTCCTGCAATGCATCCGCTAATGTTCGCATTGTTTATCCCCCAAGCTGAAAAGCACCCGCTATCTGACGGGTATGAATTGTAGATCGCTAATTACTCCCAAATGTAATTGAAGTTTTCCATCCATGACCAGTCGCCGTTCTCGCAGCTTAGATCAGCCTTTTTGGGCGCAGCTTGCGACGCGGCTTCCCGCGTCACCGTCAATTGCTGCGCGACCACCGGCAGCGCGAGCGCGACCAGGGCGATTGCCCGGCCAAAACCTTGACCATCTTTAACATATTTGCCTCCAAGCTAGTTTAGAGAATTGCTGCGACACGCGCCGCAGCCAACCCATGCTAGGTAAGGCTCACGCAAGCAGTTTGCCGAGCGCCATGCCGCTGCTAGACGCAGAACAACGGCGCTGCCAAATTCTTGAAGGGGTAAAGAAATGAAAGTTTTCGACAAAAGAATTTAGGGCACCTTGTCGAAGTCTTCGACGGTGCGAACCTGAAAGCCGAAATTATCCGCTTCTTCCCGCAGGGCGGCATAGAACGCACGATGCACAACGTTGCGTTTTTAGATTTCTACGAACCTGCGCCCGCGCCCGTGATGGTACGCGGGACTGTCACCGCCGATTTTCTGGCGGGGGAAAGGTCATTGCTCATATGGGCGATGACCCGAAAGACCGCGAAGAATACGCGCCGATCATCGCGCCCGATGGTTCGCAAGTGTGGGGCATTGGCGCGGGGTTGTGGACTTGGGAACGGGTCGAATTCAAGGGGGCGGAATGAACACGAAAGGAAATTCGCAGCAACGCACGCGCAATTGGTCGCGGCGCGCGGCAAGCGCACACAAGTTCAGATTGCAGAAATCCTCGGCGTGTCGCGGGCGACCGTCCAGAACTGGGAAAACGGGCGTTCCCCGATCTCGCGAACCGCATGGCAAGCTGTAAAAAGCATCCCCGCATAACTGGGAATCAAACCACCGAATAAGCTCAGCGGGGCGCCTTTTTTATTGGTGACGTTCACGTGGGCACCCCGTGCCCACGTGCGGTTTACGCCCGTCCGAGACCTTTGCGTAACCAAGCAATCGCCTCATCGCTGATCCCCGAGCCCTTGCGCAGTAGCGGCTCTTCTTCGGTCGCCCGCCGGAAGGCCGCCACCACCTGCGGATCGGTACCGACCATGTCGTGGAACAGCTCCATCCACTGCCGACCCAGCGCCTGCGAGGCCGGCTGAGCGGCATCCGGATCGAGGCGCATCTGTTCGTGCACCTTGCCGACCAGGGCGGGCCATTCCTGGCCGCGGCTGGCATAGTGGCGGTGCATGCGCGCGATCACGTCCGGCGCCAGGTACTTTGCCCAGATGGCGGTTTTGAGTGCGCCGATCACGGTCCTCATATAAGTCAAGACCTCGGAGGGCAGGCTGGGAGCGCCATTTTCGCGCTGCGCCATGAGGTTGATGCGGGCCGCAAGATCGGGGTCGCCGCCGGTGCCGCGTCCGAACGCCTCCAGCCAGCGCTGCCCGAAGGCCTTGGCGGTTTCCGAATCCGGCGCCACCTGCGTGCGGATCAGCTCCTGGGCTTCTTCGACCAGCCCCTTCCATTGCGCCTTGACCGCCTCGTCGTGGTACATCGGAAGGCGCGCCAGTTCATCCTGCGTGAAGTATTTTTCGTACATGCTCATCTGCTCCAGTGAGTCCAGCCAGGTGGACAGGTCCGGCTGGCCGCCGGCCGCCAGCTCGCCGTGCAGGCGCTGCAACTGCTCGCGCACCCGCGCTGCCTCGGCGATCTGGCGGTCGAGCGCGGCCAGCTGCCGCTCGACCACGGCCAGCGGACTGGCCGCCGGGCTGTCCAGGTAAAGGCCGATGTCGGCCAGGCTCATGCCAAACGAACGCAGGGCCTGGATCTGGTGCAGGCGTGCCACGTCGTCGCGGTCGTAGAGCCGGTAGCCGGCATCGGAACGCGCCGAAGGCTGGAGCAGTCCGATGCTGTCGTAATGGTGCAGCGTGCGGACCGTCAGCCCGGCCAGCGCCGCGAGTTCTCCCACTTTCAGCATCGTTCAGCTCCTTTGTTCAGCGTGGGACCAGTCTGGAGCCTGACGTGGCGTGAGGGTCAAGGGGTTTGATGCGGGGCGTGCCGAAAGCGCTTTTCTTCATGCCACAAGGTGACGAACAAAGTCATCACCACCGGCCCGACGAACAAACCGATCAGCCCAAGGGTCTCGACCCCGCCCAGGATACCCAGCAACACCGCCAGGAAAGGCAGCTTTGTCGCATTGCCGATGATGGTCGGGCGCACGAAGTGGTCGGCCACGAACAGAACGACTGCACCCCAGGCGACGATGGCGGCGGCCGCGGCGGCATTGCCCTGGTAGAGCAGAAGGGCAGCCACCGCGCCGAAAGCCAGCGGCGCGCCGAAGGGGATGATGGCCAGCACGCCGTTGGCGGCCGCCCACAGCACCGCCGAGGGCACGCCGGCGAACTGGTAGCCGATGCCCAGCAGGACGCCCTCGGCCAGGCCGACCAGCACCAGGCCGTTGACGGTGGCGCGCACCGCAACCGGCACCTTCAGCGCGTACAGGCTCCAGCGCTCGGCGCCAATCAGGTGGGCGCCCAGGGCATTCGTCTGGCCCTGCAGCGCGTGGCCGTCCTTGTAGAAGAAGAACAGGCAGAGGAAGGCGAAGCCGATGTCGATCAGGCGGTGCAGGGTGCCGCTGCCGACCCGCTTGAGCACCTCGCTGGCCGACTGCATATGACCCACCGAGCTGTCCTGCAGCAGGTGCGCCAGGCCATGCGGCTGGCCCAGCGTGGCCTGCCACCAGTTGTAGATGGCATCGCCGGCCATCGGAATCCGCAGCAGCCATGCCGGCGCCGCCCAGCCTTCGGTGTTGGCGTCGGCGACCAGCTGGGCGAGGGCCGGCGCCTGGTGCGCGGCCTGGCTGATGCCCAGCACCAGCGGCGTGATGAAGACCAGCGCCGCCACGATTGTCACCAGGGCCGCGGCCAGGATCTCGCGGCCGCCGAGCATGCGCAGCGCGCGCAGGTACAAGGGCCAGGTGGCGATGCACAGGATCGCGGCCCACAGCAGCGGCAGCACGAAGCGCTGGGTCACGAACAGGGCGAACAGGATGATCGCCAGCGAAAAGCAGGCGCTCAGGGTGCTGCGTTGGTTCTCGGTCATAAGCTCTCCGTTCAGGGCGCCGTTCAGGGAACAGGATCGGGCTCGCGCGGCCGCCTGCTGCCGGCTTCGCGGACCAGGCTCCAGCTCATCTGCAATTCGATCGGCTTGCCGTCCTGCAGGGCAGGGATGTAGCGGCACTGGCCCAGCGCATCGAGCGCGGCCTGGTCCCAGTCCGCGTAGCCGCTGGCCTGGGCCACGCGCACCTCGTGCACCTTGCCTTCGGCGTCGACGCGGTAGGCGAAGCTGGCGCGCAGCGGCTGGTCCTGGCGCACCACCTCCGCGGGATAGTCGGGCAGGCGGCAGCTGTCCTCGATGCGGCGGGCCTGCAGCGCGCCCGGCGGCAGGTTCGAGCGCTGCACCACGGCCGGCGCCTGGCCGGTCGAGCTGCGGGCCGCCGGCGCGGCCTTCGGCAGCACGATCTCCTTGCCGTTGGCGCTCAGTTTCCCGTTGCGGAATTCGAGGTTCGAGACCAGTACGTCGTGTTCCAGCTTCGCAAAACCGCCGCCGAGCAGCTTGCCGACCACGACATCGGTCATGGTCTGCCCCGCGGCAGGCGGCTGCCCCTGGCGCACGGCGACGATGGCGCTGACGTCGCGCACGATCGCCACCGGCACCCGGATCTCGAAGCGCGCCACGATTTTTTTCACCAGCGCCAGCATGTCGTTCAGGTCGGCCTCGACCGCGCCCGCCAGGCCGATGCGGCCGCGGATGCTGGCCTTGTTGCCATGGAAGCGGGCGCTGATCTCGTCGATCTCGATGCTTGAACCGCGCAGGATGGCGGCCTTGCCGAAGGTCTGCAGCAGCGGCTTCATGGCGGCCATCTGCTGCTCGGGCGTCATCGTCTTCAGCTGCTCGCGCTGGCGCTCGCCGGCGGCCTGCATCGCCACCATCGAAGCGCGGTCGACGTTCACGATGCGCATATCGAAGCGGACGTCCTCGATCTTCTCGCCGGCGGCGGCGATGCTGCCGATGCGCTGCTGGAACTGCATGTCGATCGTCTTCGGGCGCTCCACCGTGCGCCAGTCCATGCGCAGGTCGTTCATCGTGAGGTCCTTGCCGGCATTCGGCGTGGCCGGGGTTTCGCCGTGCACGCGGGCGATGCGCAGCTGGCCGTTGCCGAACCAGAGCTTGTCCGCCGCTTGCCGCTGGCGCCCGGTCAGGGTGATGCCCTCCGCGCTCAGGCGCGTGGTCGGGTCTTCGGCCGCCACCGTGTTCCAGTGGCCCTTGAAGTCGACCGTCTTGCCGGCCCTGTCCATGTCGAAGTCGACCAGCGCTTCGTCCCAGTCCACGCGCGAATTGTCCGCGCCCGTGTAGTGCAGAGGCTGCAGGCGCATGCGGTAGGCCAGGTCTCCCGGCTTGGCGGGCTGCCGGTCAACCGTGATCGGCTTGTCGTTGCCGAACACCGCGCCCAGCTTGGCGGCGGTTTCCGGGCTGTAGCGCAGCGCAGCCAGATTATCCAGTTGGACCGGCAGGGGCAGGCGCGGGTCCTGGTTCATCTGCATTTCACGCACGGCGGACTGCATGGCGTCCGCAACCGGGCCGGGAGCAGGGCGGGCGGCGGATCTGGCGTCGTCCGCGGCGGCGGGAAGCGCCAGCAGCGAAGCCGCCAGCAGCGAAGTGGTAAGCACGGTTTTCACGGGGACGGGTCCGCTCATTGTAATGTTTCTAATTATTAACGAGCCGGCTTAAAAAGTCATTAACTGCCGGGGTGGCGCATCCTGCCTGCCGCTGGCGGTACAATAACGGATTCGTCAATCTTGAGAGAACACCATGGCCGTCAATTCCCCCCTGCCCGTCGCCAGTGAACTGAAGCCCGTGAACGGCATCGACATCGGCTTTGCCGAAGCCGGCATCAAGAAGCCGAACCGCAAGGACGTGCTGCTGATGACACTCGCCGAGGGCGCCACCGTCGCCGGCGTGTTCACCAAGAACCGCTTCTGCGCCGCGCCGGTCCAGGTGAGCAAGGCCAACCTGGCGGCCGTGTCGAACGGCGGCAAGCCGATCCGCGCGCTGGTGGTCAACACCGGCAACGCCAACGCCGCCACCGGCGAGCAGGGCTTGCAAAGTGCGCGCACCACCTGCGAGGAAGTCGCGCGCCTGCTCGGCATCGACGCCCAGCAGGTACTGCCGTTCTCCACCGGCGTGATCCTGGAACAGCTGCCGGTGCAGAAGATCGTCGCCGCGCTGCCGGCCGCCGTCTCGAACCTGAAGCAGGACAACTGGTTCAATGCGGCCGAGGCCATTATGACCACCGACACCCAGCCGAAGGCGGCCTCGCTGACCACCACCATCGGCGGCCATACCGTCACGATGACCGGTATCAGCAAGGGCGCCGGCATGATCAAGCCGAACATGGCGACCATGCTGGGCTACCTGGCCTTCGATGCGAAAGTCGCGCAGCCGGTGATGGACGAACTGGTGCGCCATGCCGCCGACCGTTCCTTCAACTGCATCACCATCGACGGCGATACGTCGACCAACGACTCCTTCATCCTGGTGGCGACGGGCGCCGGTTCCCTGAGCATCGACTCGGTCGACAGCCCGGACTACATCGCCCTGCGCGACGCCGTCACCGGCATCTCGACCCACCTGGCCCAGCAGATCATCCGCGACGGCGAAGGCGCGACCAAGTTCATCACCATCTCGGTGGAGCAGGGCCGCGACATGGAAGAGTGCCGCAAGATCGCGTATTCCATCGCCCACTCGCCGCTGGTGAAGACCGCCTTCTTCGCCTCCGATCCGAACCTGGGCCGCATCCTGGCCGCGATCGGCTATGCCGGCGTGGACGACCTCGACACCGCCAAGCTGGACCTCTACCTGGACGACGTGCTGGTGGCGAAGGCCGGCGGCCGCAATCCGGACTACAAGGAAGAAGACGGCCAGCGCGTGATGAAGAAGGCCGAGATCCTGGTGCGCGTCGAACTCGGACGCGGCGATGCGAACAGCACCGTCTGGACCTGCGACCTGTCGCACGACTACGTCTCGATCAACGCCGACTATCGTTCGTAAGCGGTAATGAACCAGCTCGAGCAGTTCCTGCACCGCGCCGAAAACCTGCTGGCCAGGGTCGAGGCGATGCTGCCGCCGGCCGTGCCGCGCGAGACCGAGTGGGGGCGCAGCTTCGCCTTCCGCTGGCGCAGGCGGCCCGGCGGCGGCGCGAATGGGGGCAAGTACCTGCAGCCGGTGCTGCATTCGTCCATCATCAAGCTGGACGATCTGCAGCACGTCGGACGCCAGAAGGAAGAGATCGAGCGGAACACCCGCCAATTCGTGCAGCGCCGCCCGGCCAACAACGTGCTGCTGACGGGGGCGCGCGGCACCGGCAAATCCTCGCTGATCAAGGCCTGCCTGAACGGCTTCGCCAGCCAGGGCCTGCGCCTGATCGAAGTCGACAAGGCGGACCTGGCCGACCTGCCGGACATCGTCGACCTGGTGGCGGGGCGCCCGGAGCGCTTCGTGATCTTCTGCGACGACCTCAGTTTCGAAGAGGGCGAAGCCGGCTACAAGGCGCTGAAGGTGGCGCTGGACGGCAGCGTGGCGGCGCAGTCGGACAATGTGCTGATCTACGCGACCTCGAACCGGCGCCACCTGATGCCGGAAAAGATGTCGGATAACACCGGCTACAGCCACGGCGACGACGGCGACCTGCACCCCGGCGAGACCGTCGAGGAAAAGATCTCGCTGTCCGAGCGCTTCGGGCTGTGGCTGTCCTTCTATCCGTTCAAGCAGGACGACTACCTCGACATCGTCGCGCACTGGCTGCGCAGCTTCGGCTGCTCGGCGGCGCAGGTCGAGGCGTCGCGCGCGGACGCGCTGCGCTGGGCGCTGGGCCGCGGCTCGCGTTCGGGCCGGGTGGCCTGGCAGTTCGCCAAGGATTACGCGGGCAAGCTGCCCGAAAAAGTAAAGCCGATCGACGTCGCGGTCGGCATCCTGATGCGCGAGAACGGCGACGTGCTGCTGGGCCAGCGCCCCGAAGGCAAGCCTTATGCCGGCTACTGGGAATTCCCGGGCGGGAAAGTGGAGCAGGGCGAGGACATCTTCCACGCCCTGCAGCGCGAATTCGTCGAGGAATTGGGCGTGCAGGTCGTCAGCGCCGAAGCCTGGTGCTGCGTCGAACACGTCTACGAGCATGCGCACGTGCGGCTGTATTTCTATATCAGCCGCGAGTGGACGGGTGAGCCGCAAAGCCTGGAAGGCCAGGCCTTTGCCTGGCAGGGCGGGTATTCGGTGAGTCCGCTGCTGCCGGCGACCATTCCCTTGCTGGAGTGGCTGGATCGGGTGCGCTACCCGGATAGTTAATATAGACATCGATGTCTACATAAGCTATCTTCGCTGGGCCGGACAAGTTTGTCCGAGCCCAGCGAATGGAGCCTACCGTGCATCGTCATGTCATCCTGCTTTCCGCCCTGTTGACCATCTTTTCGGCACGCGCCGAGACCGCACCGGCCGGTGAGCGGGCCGCCATCATCCAAAGCATCGTCAAGGAACTGAACACCTCCTATATCGATCCCGACAAGGCCCGCAAGCTGGACCCGGTCTTGCGCCGCGCCGACTTCGGCAAGGCGGACAGCGACGAGGCTTTTGCCAGGAGCGTCACGGCGATGATGCAGGACGTGACGAAAGACCCGCACCTGCGCTTGCTGTACAGGGCGGAGCCGGCGCCGGCAGGCACCAGGGCCAAGCCGGCGCCGACCCTCGCGCAACGGCAGGCGCGCATGCGTGAAGAGAATTATGGCATCGAACGTGTCGAGCGCCTGCCCGGCAATATCGGCTACCTGAAGACGCGCTTCTTCGCGTCCGCGGCCGAGTCGGGACCCGCCATCGGCGCGGCCATGACGCTGCTGGCCAACACGGATGCCCTCATCATCGACCTGCGCGAGAACGGCGGCGGCGCCACCGATGCGGTGCCTCTGCTGGCGAGTTATTTCTTCGACGAGCCGACCCACATCGCCGACCTTTACCGGCGCGCGGGGGACGTCACCGAGCAGCAGTGGACTTCGCCGGCGGTGCCGGGCAAGCGTTTTGGCGCAGACAATGAGGTCTATATCCTGACCAGCAAGGAGACGTTTTCGGCAGCCGAAGGCCTGGCCTTCGCCCTGAAAAACCTGAAGCGCGCGGTGATCGTCGGTGAAACGACGCGCGGCGGCGCGCATCCTTCGCGCATCAAGACCATCAATGCCCATCTCGCGCTGATGCTGCCGGTCTCAACGGCGCGCGATCCGGTCACGCTCAAGGATTGGGAAGGCGTGGGCGTGGCGCCCGACGTGGCCGTGCCTGCGGCGGAGGCCTTGACCCGGGCCCAGATCCTGATCCTCGACAAACTGCGCGCACGCAAGCAGGAGCCGGAGGTGCAGGCCGACCTCCGCAAGCGCCTCGAGGAACTCGGCTCAGCCTCCTGAAGCGGAACGCTGGATCACTGTCCCGCCCCGCTCCACGACATCGACGGCGGCGCCGGGTTCATCAACACCGGCCCGCACAAATCCCCTTTGCAGCCAAACCCCACGATCTGCCCGCGCTCATTGATCGCCTGCGCATACACGATGTTCCAGCCGCTCGAGGTGTCGATCAGATCGTTCAGGCTGCGCACCCCCTTGCCCGGCTCGTAGAAGAAGCCGCCGCTGCCGGTCAGCACGGCGCCCACCACTTGGCCGCGGTTGTTGATGCCGCGCGCGTCCGAGGCCTGCTCCAGCAGCACCTTCACCTGTCCTTTGTCCCAGAGCGCGGCGCGGTAGTCCTCGAACGAGGCGTCGTTGCGCTCCAGGCGCCCGATTACCTGCCCCCGTTCGTTGATGCGCGAGGCGACGCTGCCGTAGCCGGCGGGCGTGGGCAGCGCCGTCATGGCGCCGTGCTGGTAAAGGAAGGCGCGCGTCTGGCGGTTGCCCAGCGGCGTAAGCGTGTCGACGTAAGAGCTGCCGACGATCTGCTTGCGGTTGTCGATGCCGGCGGCGCTGCTGTTGCGGATCGCCTGGCCGAGCGTGCCGAGGTCCCGCACTTCGCCGTGCCGGTACACGAAGGCCATGTTGTCGCCGTTGCGGGCCGTGTAGGTGCCGACCACGTCACCGGCATTGTCGAAGCCGGAGGCGTAGGCGTCGGTGGCCTGCGGGATCGTCAGCGGCTGGGCGGCGCCGTCGATGAAGACCACGGCGCTGCGCCGGAAGCTGACGGTCGATTGCGAGAAGCCGACCGCCTGGCCGCGCTCGTTGATGCCTTCGACGAAGACATTGTCGTCGCCGGGCAGCGGCTGCAGTTCGGTCAGCTGGCCGTCGCGCCAGCAGAAGGCGCCGGTCGGGCCGGTCCACATGCCGCAAACGGTGCCGCGGTCGTTGATCGCCATCGCCACGCCCGAGCCTTGCCCTGGCGTGAAGGGAACCTGCGCGAGCGCTTGATACGCGTGCTTCGGCGCCGCCTGTGCCCACAGGGGCAGGCTGGCCAGGACTGTCAGTAGAACGCGGGACAAGCATGAGTGAGTTTGCATTGGCCTCTCCAGGTAGTTGCTTAGGGGAAACCAGAATAATCGCAAGGCATAGTGCAGTCTTGATTTCACTCAATGCCGACTCTGTTTAGCCTTTCGCCTGGCGCGCCAGATGTTCGGGGTAGCGGGCGCCGTGCACCGTGATCTTCGATGCCGCCCGGTCGATCTCCGCCAGGTCTTCCGGCGTCAGGGCAAGAGAAACCGCAGCGAGGTTTTCGTCCAGCCGGTTCAGCTTGGTCGTGCCCGGAATCGGCACGATCCACGGTTTTTGGGCCAGCAGCCAGGCCAGCGCCACCTGGGCAGGCGTTGCCCCTTTCTGTTGCGCGACCCGGCCCAGCAGATCGACCAGCGCCTGGTTGGCCTTGCGCGCCTCGGCCGTGAAGCGGGGCAGGCTGTTGCGGAAGTCATTGCTGTCGAACTGCGTGGTCTCGTCCATCTTCCCGGTCAGGAAGCCGCGCCCGAGCGGGCTGAAGGGCACGAAGCCGATGCCGAGTTCTTCCAGCAGCGGCAGGATTTCCTGTTCCGGTTCGCGCGTCCACAGCGAGTATTCGCTCTGCAGCGCGGTGACGGGCTGCACCGCGTGGGCGCGGCGGATCGTGTCGGCGCCGGCTTCGGACAGGCCGAAGTGCTTCACCTTGCCTTCCCTGATCAGTTCGCCGACGGCGCCGGCCACGTCCTCGATCGGCACGTTCGGGTCGACGCGGTGCTGGTAGAGCAGGTCGATGCTGTCCGTTTTGAGGCGCTTGAGCGAGGCTTCGGTGACGGCGCGGATGTGTTCCGGGCGGCTGTCCAGGCCGCTCCAGCGCGCGCCGCCGTTCGGATCGGGGGCGAAGCCGAACTTGGTGGCGATCACGACCTGGTCGCGCAGCGGCGCCAGCGCCTCGCCGACCAGTTCCTCGTTATTGAAAGGGCCGTAGACTTCGGCCGTGTCGAAGAAAGAAACGCCGCGCTCGACGGCGCTGCGCATCAGCGAAATCATCGCCTGCCTGTCCGGCGCCTGGCCGTAGGCGTGGGTCATGCCCATGCAGCCCAGGCCGAGGGCGGAGACTTCGAGGCTGCCTAATCGTCGTTTCTGCATCGCGCGCTCCCGAGAAGGTGAACGGCGACTATAGCAGTCCGCTCACTTCGGCGCTGGCGGCGACGTCAGGTGTGAATCAGCCGGCCGCCCGCGAACGCCCAGTTCTCCCAGGCGGTCTCCTTGAACACCACCATCACGTTTTCCGGATCCAGGCCGGCCGCGCGCAGGCGCTCCATCAGCTCGCCCAGCAGCTTCTTCTTGACCTTCACGCTGCGGCCAACCGACCACAGGATCTCGATCAGCACGAAGTCGTCGGTCCGGGCCCCGGCCACGTCGGGATAGGAAGAATCGAAGCGGAAGTCGTCGGCATCGAGCTCCAGCACGCGCTGGAACTTGTCGGTCTCGGGCACCCCGGTCGAGACCAGGGAGGCGTGCACGGCATCGAGCACCTTGCCCTTGAACTCGGCAGGCTTCGGCTTGCGGACGGTAAGAGTGACGAGCGGCATATCATTCGGCCAGCGGATCGTCCTGGGCATCGGTGGGCGTGGCGCCCGGGATCGTGTACTTTTCCTCGGCCCAGGCGCCAAGGTCGATTTGCTTGCAGCGTTCGGAGCAGAATGGCCGGAACTTGTTCGCGGGCGTCCATTCGACTTTCTTGCCGCAGGTGGGGCAGGCGACGACGGTCATGTCAGATTTCAGAAGTTACAGAGGGTGAGCTCGAATGGTACATCGTCTTCGAGCGGCTTGGGTTTCAGGTCCCCGCCCTGGCTCGTGAAGCGCACCCACAGCATGTATTTGTTGGCGGAGATTTCCGGAATCGCGCCCAGGTTCCCGTCGATCGCCAGGCGCAGCATTTGATACACCTTCCCCTGCAGCATCTGCTGGTAGCTTCCGGCCGCCGCAATCATCTTGACCGGGCCGCCGGAGTCGCGCAGCAGGCGCAGCACCAGCGAAAGGGCGTCGAACAGCGGCGCCAGCGGCGCGAACCAGGCCGAGATGTCCGCATGGCGCTGGTCGGCGGGACGCTGCTGCCAGGCGTAGTAGGAGGGCAGGTCGAATTCGCAGGCGCCGCCCGGCATCACGGTACGGCCGCGGATGCTCATCAGCCATTCGTTGTCACGCACGTTCTGGCCGGTCTTGCCCTGGGCGTTGACGAGGGCGTTGCTCACCAGGTCGAGCTCGGCCAGCACGGCGTCGAGCGCCTCGGCGGCGACGGCGGGATTGCTGCGGTAGCTAAGGAGGCTTTGCTTCTGGCGTTCGAGTTCCTGCAGCAAGTCGGACTTGAGGTCTGCGCGGCCTGCCACTTCCAGCATGTCGAAGATCGTCGCGAGGGCGACGTGGTGCTGCAGAGGATGCTCCTGGTTTACAAAGAACTTGAATTTCTCGTACAGGTCCTCGAGCCGCAACAACGTGCGAATCCGCTCGTTGAATGGGTATTCGTAGACGATCAAAGTGGCATTCCTCTCGGCATAGTTCGACGGCCCGGTCGAGCGACCACGTGATTCTGAACCATCGTGGGCAAAATTACAAACGCTCGTTCGGCAGGCTCGTTAATCTTGCCGCTTCGTCAAGATAAAAGGCGTGCAGGCGTTCCACCTGGGGCAGCAGGGCGTCGAGGCCGTCGTCGTTGAGGATGAGATCGTCCGCCGCGGCCTGGCGCTGGGCGCGCGTGACCTGGGCCGCCATGATGGCGCGGACTTGCGTCTCCGGCAGGCCATTCCTTGCCATCACGCGCGCGACCTGCACTTCTTCCGGACAGTCGATGGCCAGCACCCGCGCCACCCGTTCGCGCCAGGTGCCGGATTCGATCAGCAGCGGCACCACGAACATGACGTAGGGACCGGTAGCGATCAAGGCCGCCGCCACCGTCGCTTCGCGGATCTTCGGGTGCAGGATGGCTTCGAGGCGGGTGCGCGCGCCGGGGTCGGCAAACACCAGGGCGCGCATCTTCGCGCGGTCCATCGCGCCGTCCGGCGTGGCATAGTCCGCGCCGAATTCTTCGACCAGGGCCGGCATGGCGGCGCCGCCCGGCGCGGTGAGCGCGTGGGCGATCTGGTCGGTGTCGATGACCGAGGCGCCGCGCGCGGCGAACAGGTCGGCCACCGTGGTCTTGCCGCAGCCGATGCCGCCGGTCAGGCCGACGCTGAAGATCTGTTTATCCATTAAGAACCTAAGGCTGGGCGATGCCGATCGCCAGGCGGGTCAGTTCCGGGCCGTAGAAGAGGGCGATCATACCAGCGCCGGCCAGGTAGGGGCCGAAGGGGATGTGCTGGCCCTTTTTGGTGCGGCCGATCACGATCATGGTGATGCCGATGGCGGCGCCGACGAAGGAGGACAGGATGATGATAGTCGGCAGCATCTTCCAGCCGAACCAGGCGCCGAGGGCGGCCAGCAGCTTGAAGTCGCCGTCGCCCATGCCGATCTGCCCGCGCACCAGTTCATAGGTGCGCGCGACGGCCCACAGGAACAGGTAGCCGGCGGCGGCGCCGATCACCGCTTCGCGCAGCGGCACGAAGTTGCCGTCCAGGTTGATCAGCAGGCCCAGCCACAGCAGCGGGTAGGTGAGGTCGTCCGGCAGTTCCTTGTGGTCGACGTCGATCAGGGTCATCGCGATCAGGAGATAAGTGAAGACCAGCGTCGCCAGCCCGGCCCAGCCGCTGCCGAAATGCCAGATCAGCAGGCCGGACAGGATGCCGCTGACCGCTTCGACGATCGGGTAGCGGCCCGAGATCGGCGCCTTGCACGCGCTGCACTTGCCGCGCAGGGCCAGCCAGCTGACGATGGGGATGTTTTCCAGCGCCGTGATCTGGTGGCCGCAATGCGGACAGGCGGAACGCGGCACCATCAGGTTGTAGCGGTCCGGGTGGGGCAAGGGCTTGCCGTCCTTGTCCGCGATGTAGTTGTCGATTTCGCGCTGGCGCATGATCGGCAGGCGGTGCACCACCACGTTCAGGAAGCTGCCGATCAGGAGGCCGAAGATGGCGGCGGCGATGGCGGGAATCAGGCTGGCGGCGGCGGCGAATAAGAGGGTGTCCGGGTGCATGGCGCGGCAAGTGGTAGTTTCTTAAGGTAAATGATTGTAGGTGGAATTAACGAGTTCAGGTGGGGGGAGTGTGGCGAAAATGCCGGTTTGCCTGCACGATAAGCGGTCGGCGCGACATTCGATGCCAAATGGCGCATCCTGAACCCAGCACGCGAAAACGCCCGTCCAGGCGGGCACGTTCAGAGGAGATCGGCATGACGACCAGTCAGTTTCTTGAACAACTAGCAGGCGCACCTGTCGCGCACGGGCTCTTCGACAAGGTGGGCGATTTGCAGCACGGCCGAACCCGGCTCGACCTTGAATCCTACCAATACGATCCGGTACGCAAGCTTCCCCTGTATGTCTTCAAGCTTCTTGCCGACGACGGCGCGGTGGTGGGGCAATACCACTTCGCGCCAGGCGATCCCGATCAGGTTGGGGAGATCGGCAACGCCGGCGGGCATGTGGACGCCGCATACCGCGACAAAGGGCATAGCAAGGATTGCATCAAGGCCCTGAAAAGCCTGGCCTGGCGGCACGGGATGGCGTCATTCATCGTCACCTGCCCAAAGAGTAATGGGGCTGCGCGCACGGCACTTCAGCAGGTCGGCAAGGAAATCGATCGCCAGGACGGGGACATGTGCTTTTACGAGATCCCCGCTACCTAGCCCAGGTCAAGGCAGGCGCTGCTGCCGGGCCCAGCGCCTGAAGTACTCGCCCACGCGCAAATCGCCGTCGTAGCTCAGATGGTTGTTATCGCGGTACATCAGGCGGCCGTCGACCATCGCGCGGCATGCGCGCTCGTCGCACAGCGCGTCGGAGGCGCGGAACCATTCGACCTTCGGGAATTCGCGCTCGAACTGCTTGCGCACTACCTCGTGCTCGGCGATCTCCTTGTCCCAGGCGGCGCGCGGGATGGCGCAGGGCGTGGTGGTGGCGGAGGAGGCGACGCCGGCGCGCTTGATGCAGGTGCGCGGATCGAAGGGAAGAATCGGCACGTCTTCCATCACGATCACGCGCTTGCCGGCGGCCAGGAAGCGGCGGTAGGTCTCGCGCGCGGCATCGACATAGATTTTGGCGTCGGCGCCGGTGTTGAGCTTCAGGTGGGTCGAGAACACGACCGTCTTCACCGAAGGCGTGTTCAGGGCCAGCTCCAGCATCGGCTGGGTCGCCTTCTGGTAGGGATCGTCGCGCCCCGGCAGGCCCCAGTAGGGATGGCGGGTGCCGAGGAAGAGCAGGTTCTCGCCCTTGCCCTTGTAGTAGTCCGTCAGGCCGGCCACGACGTGGAAGGCGTGGCTGTCGCCGAGCAGCACCACGCTCGGGTCGCGGTCCGGCCAGGCGATCAGGCAGTACTCGTAGTCGGAAGCGAAGCCGTAGCGCAGCTTGCAGGCGGCGGCGTTGGCCTTGTCCTCGACAATGATGAGGGCCTTCTGGTTGGCGAGGTTGTCCCGGATCGGCGCGCGTTGCGGCAGCCCTTCGTTCTGGTACAGCCAGCCGCCGGCCAGGCAGGTAGCAGCCATCAGCACGCACAGCAGCACCACCTGCAGGCGCGCGCGGCGCCCTCGCATGCGGCGCAGCGGACGCTCCAGCACCTGGTAAGACAGCCAGGCCAGCACCACCGCCGCCAGCACGGCAAACACGCGGATGCGCGGTGCCGGCAGGTGGCCTTCGACGATCTGCGCGAAGGACAGCAGCGGCCAGTGCCACAGGTAGAGCGGGTAGCTGATCAGGCCAATCGACACCATGAGCCGGTTGCCCAGCACCACCCGGTTGAACCAGGCGCCAGGGCCGGCGCCGATCAGGAGCATCGCCGCGACAACCGGCGTGAGCGCGCGCCAGCCGGGGAAGCGTTCCGGCGTGGTGAAGGCCAGGCCAGCGGCCAGCAGCAGCATCGCGGCGCCGGCGGCGAGGTTCGCCTTGCCGCCGGTGCGTGCCGGGACCGGCCGGCCGTGGGCCGCGCAGGCCAGCAGCACGCCGCCCAGCAGTTCCCAGGCGCGGCCGAGCGGCGAATAGAAGGTGGCGGTGGCGTGGTGGGCGATGCCGGCCGCGTTCAACGCGAAGGACAGCAGGGCCAGCAGCGCCGTCACCAGCAGCAGGTTGGCGCGCCGGCGCCAGGCCAGCGCCAGCACGGCCGGCCACACGATGTAGAACTGCTCCTCGATCCCCAGCGACCACAGATGCAGCAGGGGCTTGGTGTCGGCGCTGGTGTCGAAGTAGCCGACCTGGGCCCAGTAGAAGAAGTTGGCGGCGAAGCTGGCGCCGCCGCCCACGTGCTTGCCCAGCTGGGCGTATTCGTCGGGGAACAGGGCATACCAGCCGAAGGCGAGGCAGGCCAGCATCACCGCCAGCAGCGAGGGGAAGATGCGCCTGACCCGGCGCGCGTAAAAGCCGGCGATGCTGAACCGCCCGTGCTGGAGTTCGCGCAGCAGGATGCTGGAAATGAGGTAGCCGGAAATGACGAAAAAGACGTCGACGCCGATGAAGCCGCCCGGCAGCAGGGTCGGGAAGGCGTGGAACAGGACCACGGCCAGGACCGCGACGGTGCGCAGGCCGTCGATGTCCGGACGGTAGGGGATGTGGGTGCTGGCCGCGCGCGTGGCGGCTGCGGCGGGCGAGGTGGCCGGTGTGGTAATGCTCAAGATGAACCCAGGAAATTATTTGCCTACTAATAATTTCCTATTTTCATCTACTGAAGCTTGCAGCACAAGTATGCGCCGAGTCAATTTGTCGGTGTGCCGTCGGGATCGAGTTCGTCGACGCTGGCGAACCGGTGCGCAGCCTGCTCTCTCAACTCCGCCAGCACGTCGCCCTGGAGCTGCAGGGTCGCCGTTCCCGGAGGCCGTCCCTCGAACAGTGAAATGAAATAATCCTCGTTTCGGCCTTTCAGCCAGAGCGCGGCAAAATCGAGTTCGGGCATCTGGAGCAGGCGCAGCTGAAAAGCCATGTTGTTCTCGCCAACCGCCAGTTGTGCCAGCTGGACGCTTTCGCCCACGCGCCGGGCAAGCAAGCCATAGTAGATCCCGCCGAATTCCGAGACGCTCTCGTTGTCCGCGGGTCGAATGTCGACCAGGCCTGGTTCGCCGCCAGCCATGACCGGATACACCCAGTTCGTCTGCACAGCGCTGGACAGGGGATCCGGCCCGGTCAGTTGCTGGGGCTCCAGATAGAAGACCGGCACCGGTGCACCGCTTTGCCGCGCGCCTGCCAGCGGCATGGCATGCTCCGTTATCGGATGGGCCCGGATAGCCAGGGCCTGTTCCATGACGGCTCTGCCGTCTTCGGGTCCGCTTTGCTGTAGTATCGACATGGCTTCATTTCCCGGTATCTCTCACGGTTGCGTGTAATAGGTATAGTCCCAGACGCCCCCTTTGTTACTGCCGACGGAATAAGATTTGCAAAAAACCGCGTAGGGCAGCCTGGCGACGTTACCTTTCGGATCCTCGACGATGACCTGTTGGGCGAGCAGGTCATAGCCGACGATCGCGACAAAATGTCCTCCCTTGCCTCGCCATTTCACGTGGCAGCAGACCGGTCTTCCATTGTTGATTTCTGTTTCCACATCCTGAAGCGATGCGCTTCCTGCGCCGTAACGGTTCAGGTTCGCCGTCTTTCGCAATGGCCCGGTGAGGCTGTACGTTCGAAGGCAGTTTGCGGGGGCGGGTTGATGACAGCAGGGTAGTGACAAGCACGCGTCCGCCACCTTGCACTGGTTCCACGGGGACTGCGGATTATAGTATCGGGAAACGCTGACGGCCGTCGCCGCCCAGCACCAGTCCTTCTCCCTGCTTTTCTCCATCGCGAACGGCAGTGTCTTCGCCAGGGGCGGACCATGGTTTGAAGTAGGGAACATGTCACGCCTTTCTCAGGATTTGTGCCAGCCGCTGGGCGATATCGGCACGCATGGCGTCACCGTCGACGTGGTCGTCGCCACCGCCGTGCGGCGACGCGTAATCGTCGTGCATTTCTTGTACAGACCCGACAATCCGGCCTTTTGACTCGGCAGCTTGCTCGGCCGAGGAAATGGCGGCGGCCTCTTTCTGCTGCGCCACCGAAACCGCGCGTTCGGCCGGAATGCGCGCGAAGTAGTAACCGATGACGGCGCCGGTCAGCCCAAGCGCTGTCTGCAGGACACTAGACTGATGCTGCCATCGCATCGGGGCAACATCGTCAGGGGCGGAGAACATCGCCCACATGAAGTAGAGGGTGAACCCGACAATCAGCAAGGACAGGACAGCGGCGATGCATTCACGCGCAGCAGTTGCCCAGACGTGGTGCGAGGTGGCCGTTGATTCCGCCAAGGGCGCGATCGAGCCTGTGCCAGGGTTGTTAGTTTTCGTCATGCTCGCCCCCCGTTAAAGTGACGGTAAGTGAGACACACGAACGTTAGACGGCGGGTGAATGCGACAGTTCCGAATGCGCACTCGACCCACCGCACTCGGCTTTACACCACCGCCCCCAGCTTGAAGATCGGCAAATACATCGCCACCACCAAACCACCAATCAGCACCCCCAGGATCACCATGATCATCGGCTCCATCAACGAAGACAGCGCACTCACCGCCTCGTCGACCTCCTCTTCATAGAAGTCCGCCACCTTGCCCAGCATGCCGTCCAGCGCGCCAGATTCTTCGCCGATGGCGACCATCTGGGTGACCATGTTCGGGAACACGTTGGCATTCTGCATGGCGGCCGTGAGGCTGGTGCCGGTGCTGACTTCGGTCTGGATCTTCCTGGTCGCGTCCAGGTAGACCGCGTTGCCGGCCGCGCCGCCGACCGAGTCGAGGGCTTCGACCAGCGGCACGCCGGCCGCGAACATGGTGGCCAGGGTGCGGGTCCAGCGCGCGATGGTCGCCTTGCGGATCACTTCGCCGAACACCGGCAGGCGCAGCATCAGGCGGTCCATGGTCTGCTGCATCTTGAGCGAGCGGCGCCAGGACTGGAGGAAGAAGTAGATGGCGCCGAACAGCGAGCCGAAGATGATGTACCACCACTTCACCACGAAGTCCGACATCGCCATCACGACCAGGGTCGGGGTCGGGAGGTCGGCGCCGAAGCTGCTGAACACCTCCTTGAATGCCGGCACGACCCAGATCATGATCACGGCGGTGACGACGAAGGCGATCGCCAGGATCGCGATCGGGTAGGTCAGGGCCGACTTGATCTTGGCCTTCAGGGCCAGGGTCTTTTCCTTGTAGACGGCCAGGCGCGTCAGCAGATCCTCGAGGATACCGGCCTGCTCGCCGGCGCCCACCAGGTTGCAGAACAGCGGGTCGAAGTAGAGCGGGTATTTGCGGAAGGCGTTGTTCAGGCTGGTGCCGGTCTCGATGTCGGCGCGCAGGTCCATGATCAGCTTGGACATCGACGGGTTCGAGTGGCCCTTGCCGACGATGTCGAAGGACTGCAGCAGCGGCACGCCTGCCTTCATCATGGTGGCCAGCTGGCGCGTGAACAGGGTCAGGTCCTTGTCGACGATCTTCTTGCCGCTGCGGTAGGCCTTCTTCTTGACCTTGGTGACCATGATGCCCTGGCGGCGCAGCGTCACGTTGACGATGGTTTCGCCGCCGGCGCGCATCTCGCCGCGCACGGTCTTGCCGGTCTTGTCCTTGCCTTCCCAGGCATAGACGAATTCCTTGATCTGGGCGCTGCCGCCGGTACGCGCTGAGGCCGAAGTTGCCATGTGTGGTCCCGTTTCTAAAACTATTCGTTGGTACAGCCGAGCACTTCTTCGAGGCTGGTCAGCCCCTGTTTCACCTTCATCAGGCCGGAACGGCGCAGCGAGTTCACGCCTTCGCTTTCCGCTACCGCGGCGATTTCCATCGCGTTGCCGTTGGCGAGGATCAGGGCCTCGATCGCCGGCGAAATCGGCATGATCTGGTAGATGCCGACCCGGCCCTTGTAGCCCGAGCCGAGGCAGCGCTCGCAGCCCACCGGGCCGTAGGGCTTCCAGTCGCCATCGAGGTCGGCGTCGCGGAAGCCGGCCGCCTTCAGCACCTCGCGCTCGGCCTCGAGCGGCTGCTTGCAGGTGCACAGGCGGCGCGCCAGGCGCTGGGCGGTGATCAGGATGACGGACGAAGCGATGTTGAAGGGCGCCACGCCCATGTTCATCAGGCGCGTCAGCGTGGACGGCGCGTCGTTCGTGTGCAGGGTCGAGAACACCATGTGGCCGGTCTGGGCGGCCTTGATCGCGATGTCCGCGGTTTCGAGGTCGCGGATCTCGCCGACCATGATGATGTCGGGATCCTGGCGCAGGAAGGCTTTCAGCGCGACCGGGAAGGTCAGGCCCGCCTTCTCGTTGACGTTGACCTGGTTCACGCCGGGCAGGTTGATCTCGGCCGGGTCTTCCGCGGTCGAGATGTTGATGCCCGGTTTGTTCAGCAGATTCAGGCAGCTGTACAGGGAGACCGTCTTGCCGGAGCCGGTCGGTCCCGTCACCAGCACCATGCCGTACGGGCGGGTGATGGCGTCGATCAGCAGCGCTTTCTGGTCGGCGTCGTAGCCCAGCGCGTCGATGCCCATCTGCGCTTGGGTGGCATCGAGGATACGCATGACCGTCTTCTCGCCGAACAGGGTCGGCAGGGTGCTGACGCGGAAGTCGATGGTCTTGGTGGCGGACAGCACCAGGCGCATGCGACCGTCCTGCGGCACGCGCTTTTCGGAGATGTCGAGCTTGGCCAGCACCTTGATGCGCGAGACCAGCTTGTCGCGGATCGACAGCGGCGGCGCCAGGTGGTCGCGCAGCACGCCGTCCACGCGCAGGCGGATCCGGTACTGCTTTTCGTAGGGCTCGAAGTGGATGTCGGACGCGCCCAGCGTGATCGCATCCATCAGCACCTTGTTCAGGAAGCGCACGATGGGCGCGTCCTCGACTTCGGTGGCGGCCGCCGCGTCGGCCTGGCTCGTTTGCGGCTCGTCCTCCGCGAATTCGATCTCGCCCTCGTCGCCCACCAGTTCGTTGATGCTCTGCTCGGCGTTCTTGGTCAGCGTGGCCAGCAAGGCCAGCAGGGTGTCGTGGGGCACGATCACCGGCTCGACCGAGGCTTCGCTCTGGAACTTGATCTGGTCCAGGGCCTGGGAATTGGTCGGGTCGGACAGCGCCACCGACAGCTTGTTGCCGCGCTTGGCCAGGGCGATCACGCGCTGGCCCTGCATCAGGCGGGCGTCGATGGCGTTGGCCGGCAGCGAATCGACGCTGAAGGTGGAGAGGTCGAGCAGCGGGTAGCCGAAGGTCTCGGCGCAGAACACCGCCAGGCTGCGCGCGTCGATGAGGCCGGCGCCCAGCAGGGTATCGATGAAGCCGGTCTTGTCCGCCGTCGCCTTCTTCTGCAGGCCGTCCGCCTGCGGCAAACTCAGGCGCCCAGCCTGGACCAGGGCGCGCGCCAACCCGGGCAATGCGGTGCCTGCGGTCGTGTTGGGGAGGACTGCTGCCATAGGATCAGGGACGGAGTGGCGACAAGGAGCCGGGCTGGACGGTCATGCCCGGTGGCTGCTTTGGATGATGCCCGTAGGCATCAGATTTGTAAAGCGATTGGCGTCGGGAGAGAGGCTTGCATACCACGTAGACGAAATGGTATTGCTGAGGTGACAAGCAGGTGGTGGTGGGCATTGGGGCTCCTGAATTGGGGAAATGCCGGCAGCTCGTCGTTCCCGCCCAGGCGGGAACCCAAGTTTGCATGCGTTTCGTCAGCTCAAGCAAACTTGGACCCCCGCCTGCGCGGGGGCGACGGTGATTCAAGCTGCCAGCCACCGTTTGATAACAACCGGCCTTAACAGTTTCACCACTCGGATTGACTGATTCTGCACCTGCACCACTTCAATCACCACGCCACCCACCTTCAGCGCAATCGGGAACTCGGGAATCTCCTGCAGCTGTTCGAGCAGCAGGCCGTTGACCGTCTTCGGGCCGTCCAGCGGCAGGTCCAGGGCCAGCTTCTTGTTGATGTCGCGCAGGGGCGTGCTGCCTTCCAGCAGGCATTCGCCTTTCGCGTTCCAGGCCATGGCGTCGGCGCGTGCATTGGCCGGGGTCGAGGTCGTGTAGTCGCCGATCATTTCCTCGATGATGTCCTCGAGCGTCACCAGGCCCTGCACCTCGCCGTATTCGTCGACGATGATACCCAGCCTTTCCTTGTTTTCCTGGAAATACTGGAGCTGGGTGAAGACGTCGGTGTCCTGCGGGATGAAGTAGGGCTCGGTCAGGAGGGCGCGGAAATCCTCGACCGTCGGTTCGTCGGACTGGCTCAGCAGGCCCACCGTCTTGCGCACCGGCAGGATGCCGACGATGCGGTTGATTTCTTCCTCGTAGACCGGCAGCTTGCGGTGGTAGCAGGTGATCAGCTCGGCCTTGATTTCCTCGATCGGGCGGGCCAGGTTCAGGGCTTCGATCTGGGCGCGCGGCGTCATGATGTCCTCGACCGAGATCTTTTCCAGGTCGAACAGGTTGAGCAGGATGCTCTTGTGCTTTTGCG
This sequence comes from Massilia aerilata, assembly GCF_042656905.1. Classification (NCBI taxonomy): domain Bacteria; kingdom Pseudomonadati; phylum Pseudomonadota; class Betaproteobacteria; order Burkholderiales; family Oxalobacteraceae; genus Massilia; species Massilia aerilata. The sequence goes on along the minus strand of NZ_JBHSMZ010000016.1, from coordinate 314,272 downwards.
GCATGAAATTGCCGCCTTCCAGCACGACGGTGCGCAATTCCTCGGCCGACAGGCGCTGCTGGTGGGCGCCGGCATTCGCGCGGATGCCCAGCGGGCGCAGGATGGCGGAGACGAACAGGTTGACGAACCAGATCGCCGGCTTGGCCAGCTTCATCAGCGGCCGCAGCACCAGGCTGGCGCCCAGCGAGATCCGTTCCGGGTAGGTGGCGCCGATCACCTTGGGCGCGATCTCGGCGAACACGATCAGCAGGAAGGCCACGCTGGCGGTGGCGATCGTGATCACGCTTTCCTCGTGGCCGAAGGACAGGATCGCGATCGCCGTGACCAGGGCGGTGGCCATCGCATTGATCAGGGTATTGGCGATCAGGACCAGCGACAGCAGCTTGTCGGTGCGTTCCAGCAGCCACAGGGTGGTGATGGCGCCGCGGTGGCCGCGCTTGGCCAGGTGGCGCAGGCGGTATTTATTCGCCGCCATCAGGGCCGTTTCCGCCATCGCGAAAAAGGCCGAACAGAGAATCAGGAGGGCCAGGGCAAGGACGAGCGCCCAAAGGGGTACGGTTTCCAAGGTTGACCGTGAAGAAGCAGCTAGGGAAGGCTGATTCTAAAGGTATGGGGTGGGGGTTGCAAGTTTGGCTAGTATGTACAACACGTCGTCCCCGCGAAGGCGGGGACCCAAGTTTGCGTGCGTTACGTTAGCGCAAGCATAACTTGGGTTCCCGCCTGCGCGGGAACGACGGGGGGCGGGAACGATAGAGTCGGTTTAACGCAGCGCCAAACGCTTCTCGGCAACGGGCGCCTCCAGCACCGGGCTGTTATCCAGCTTGAACACCGCCAGCGCATTCGACAGCTGCACGGTCTGGTCGCTCAGCGACTCCGCCGCCGCCGAGGCTTCCTCGACCAGCGCCGCGTTCTGCTGCGTGGTCTGGTCCATGTCGTCGATGGCGCGGCCGATCTGTTCGATGCCCTGGGTCTGGCGCTGGCCGGCTTCGGTGATCTCGGCCATGATGTCGTGCACCTTGCGCACCGAGTTGACGATCTGGTCCATGGTGGCGCCGGCTTCGTCGACCAGCGCGGTGCCGGCGGTGACTTTGGACACCGAGGCGGTGATCAGTTCCTTGATCTCCTTGGCGGCGGCGGCCGAGCGCTGGGCCAGGGTGCGCACTTCGCCGGCGACGACCGCGAAGCCGCGGCCCTGTTCGCCGGCGCGGGCCGCTTCGACGGCCGCGTTCAGCGCCAGGATATTGGTCTGGAAGGCGATGCCGTCGATGACCGAAATGATGTCCACGATCTTCTTCGACGATTCGCTGATCGAGCCCATGGTCTGCACCACGTTGCCCACCACATCACCGCCGCGGGTGGCGATGCTGGTGGCCGAGACCACCAGTTCATTCGCCTGGTTGGCGTTGGCGGCGTTGGCGCGCACGGTGTCGGTGAGGGATTCCATCGCGCGGGTCGTGTTGCCCAGGCTCGAGGCCTGCGACTCGGTGCGGCTGGCCAGGTCGGCGTTGCCGCTGGCGATTTCGGCGCTGGCCATCAGGATGGTCTCGCTTGATGCCTTGATCTCGGCGACCATGGTGGCCAGGCGCGCGCGCATTTCCTTCAGCGCCACCAGCAGGCTGCCGGTGTCGCCCTGCTCGGTGCGGATTTCCATCGACAGGTCGCCGGCGGCCACGCCCTGCGCGATCTCGCGCGCATAGGCCGGTTCGCCGCCCAGCTGCTGCCAGATGGTGCGCACCACGAACCACGAGACCACGGCCAGGGCCAGGATCACGATCAGCGCGGTGATGACGATGGAGGTCACGACGCTGCGCACCTTCGAGGCGCTGCGTTCGATGCCGGCCTTGAACTGCTGCTGGGCCGCTTCGCCGAACCTGGCGACGTCGGCATTCAGCACGCCCAGCGTGCTCTGCATCTTGCCGACCGTGGCCTGGGCGTCGCCCTGCTCGAGTTCGAGCATGATCCTGGCGGAGGACAGTGCCGGGGCATAGTAGTCCTCGAATTCTTTGCTGAGGCGTTTGGCCTTGCCTTCCTGGCCTTCAATCTTGCCAATCTCGCCCAGGCGGGCTCGGACCTTGTTGGCCTGTTCGCCGATCTGCTGGACACGCGCCTTGTCGCCTTCGCTGACGGCGTCGCGCAGGCCATTGGTGAGCGCTTCGATCTCGGCGGCCAGCGCCTTCGATGCGCCGAGGGCCGGGAAGTCGACGCTTTCGGTCGTGTGGATGGAATTCAGGGCGCCGGTCGCGATGCTCGCGCTGACGGCCACGCCGAGGCCGAAGATGATGGTCGAGATGACCGGTAGTGCCCAAATTCTGCGTTTGATGCTCATGCTGCCGTGTCTCCTGAAAATGAACAACCCGCGCCCGGAAAAGATCGGGGCGCGGGCCTGAAATGACGCCTTATTGGGCGCTGTAGATCACCTTGACGGAGCCGTCGACCGCGCTCTTCTCGATGTAGCCGATGGCCTTCGGATCGCTCGCCACCGCTTTCTTGACGGCGGCGCTGTCCGCGGCTTCCTTCGGCATCGTGGCCTTGCCGGTGAAGACCAGCTTGGACCACAGGGACTTGACCTGGGAGGCGTCCTTGTCCGTCACCTTCTTGTAGAACTCGGCGCGGACCGGGGCGCTTTCCGGCTGGTCGACCGGGGTCATGGCCGACGATTTACCGAGGAAGAAGGCGGCGACCTGGTCCTTGGTCATGCTGGACTCAAGAGCTTTCGGGTTGACGACGACGACCACTTCGGCCATGGCCGGCAGGGCCAGCGCCAGGGCGGCTGCTGCGATGCTTGTTTTGATTAGTGCTTTCATCTGTGTCTTTCCCAAACCTTAGAACACGAAGTCGAGGGCGACCGCGCCGACGGTGACCGGGCCCTTGAAGCCGGGCTGCGGCGCCAGGAACAGGCCGTTGCCGTTCTGCGGACGGACGCGGTCGATCTGGGCTTTCAGGGCCACCGAGCGGTAGAAGTCCCAGCGCACGCCGATGGTGTCGGTGCTCTGTTCGCCCTGGCCGACGCCGCTGTTCTTCAGGCTGTTGACGCCGGCGCGCAGGACCGCCATGGTCGGGGTGCAGGCCGCCGGGTAGCCGGCCGGGCAGGCTGCCGGGACGGTGTTGGTGACGATGCTGTCAATCTTCAGCTCCGAGTGCACGTAGTAGGGCAGGACCTTGCCGAAGCGGTAGCCGGCCATTGCATACCAGGCACTGGTATCGTTGACGTAGCCGTCGACCTTGCGCTTGGCGAACTCGGTCTGGACCACGATGTTGTTCCAGTCCAGGCCCAGGCCGGCGGAGGTGAAGGAGGCCTTCTTCTTGTTCAGCTCCAGGTCGTTCGCCAGCTGGTTCAGCTGCGAGAACTTGTAGCCGGCGCCGGCGCCGCGCAGGCCTGCCAGCAGGGTATTCAGCGATGCCGCGTGAGCGGTCATCTTGCCGTCGGCACGGCCGAGGCGCAGCGTCAGCGGGCCGTGTTCGGCCACCAGGTTCAGGGCACTCACATTGCCCGAGATGGTGTTGGCGTTGGTCAGCTGGGTCTTGTTGTGGCCGTAGGCGAGCTGGGCGGTGACCGTGGTGTCACCAAAGCCATGTTGCCAGGTCACGTCGGCGCCGTCGATGTTGTTGAACGGCACCTGCGAGTAGAGCTCGACCGGCGGACGCAGGAAGGTGTTGGCGTAGCCGACGTTGCGGTAGTCCGAAATCATGAAGACCGGCAGGCCGATGCGGCCGGCGCGCACGCTCAGCTCGTCATTGATCCTGGCCTTGGCGAAGGCCCAGGACAGTTCGGCGCCGAAGTCGTCTTCGGCATCCTTGCGCACCAGGCCCTGGCCGGTGACGGACAGCCAGCTGTTGATGGCGTAATCGGCTTGCAGGCCGAGGTTGGAATCGATGCCGGTGGTGAGGTTCTTCCTGGCGCCGGTCGCCTGGTTCGGGCGGCTGAATTCGGCCTGGTCGCTGTTGGTCCAGGTCAGGGCGCCGGTGCCGAAGCCGCTGATGCGCACGCCGGCGCTATCCTGGGCGTAAGCGGTCGAGACGGCCAGAGGCAAGGCGAGCAAAGTTGCCGCGATAATGCGTTTATTCATGGGATAAGCCTGCGAAATTCCTACGTCTGATGGGATTGATTCTTGTTATGCGAGGAGTCGGTGGCAAGGATTAGGCCACCGCGTATGTCCTGTAATCAATTGTAAGCACGCAGTATTTCTTGCTGCAAGGAAAATAGATAATCACCAATTGTCACGACGACTTTTGGTAGTTTACTGTTGTGCTAAACAGACACGATCTCATGTCTATATAATCAAAAGATATTGAACAAAAAGATCTTATCGGTAATTTCGTCAATTCCACCAGTGCGAGGTGGTGCCGGCTTCCGGCAGGCGGGCCTGGCGGGCGGCGTGGACGATGCCGGCGTCGACGGCCTGGCCGGCCGTGTAGATGCGGGAGCTGCCGGTGAGGTAGCCGCGGATGTCGTGCGGCGATTTGGCGCCGCGCGTGGCTTCGTCGAATATGCCGGCGTAGCGCTCGGCATCGAAGTCGAGGCAGTCGCGCCATTCCGAGATGCGGGCATGATCCGCCGCCACCAGGTTGCCGAAGCCCCAGTGCAGCGGGTGGATCAGGAAGCGGGTGCCGGGACAGGCGTAGCGCTTTTGGCCGGCCAGGAAGATGGCGACGCCGACCGATTCGACGCTGCCGACGTTCCAGGTGGTGAGGGGGATAGGCAGGGACTTGAGGAAGTAGTACAGGGCGAAGCCGGCCGTCATGTTGCCGCCTTCGGTCGACATGTGCAGTTCGATTTCAGTGGCGCCACTCTGCAGGGCCTGCAGGCACAGGTTGCGCACCGTGCAGGCGGAAGTGGCGTTGATGGGGCCGATGAAATGGACGACGTGCAAACTCATGCTTGGCTTCTCCTTCCAGTCGCTTCAAGCATAGCAAGTTTTGCGATGTCGCCTTGTTCAGCTGCCCCGGTAGGTGGAATAGGACCAGGGCGTGACCACCAGCGGCACGTGGTAGTTCTGGCCCGGGTCGGCCACGCCGAAGGCGATCGTGACGCGGTCGATGAAGCGCGGGGAGGGCAGCGCGACGCCCTGGGCCGCGAAATAATCGCCGGCTGCGAACACCAGCTCGTACTGCCCGGCCTTGAGCTGCTCCCCTTCCAGCAGCGGCGTGTTGCAGCGGCCGTCGCTATTGGTCAGCTCTTGCTTGACGAGGCTGCGCTGGCCGCCCTCGACGGCATACAGTTCCAGCTTCACGCCGGCGCCCGGCTTGCCCTGCGCGGTGTCGAGCACGTGGGTGCTGAGTTTTCCCATGGTCTTGTTCGTCCTATATGGCGTGCATGAAATCGGCTATGCGGGCCATGATATACCTTTGTGCTTCTTGCAATATAAGATGGAGGATATACCTCACCTCCTGCGAGCCCCCATGAGCACCTACGACAATTACCCGCGCGACCTGGTCGGCTACGGCCGCACGCCTCCCCACCCGCAATGGCCGGGGCAGGCCCGGGTCGCCCTGCAGTTCGTGCTCAACTACGAAGAGGGCGGCGAGAACAATGTGCTGCATGGCGATGCGAATTCGGAGACTTTTCTCTCCGAAATCATAGGCGCGCAAGCTTTTCCCATGCGCCACATGAGCATGGAATCGCTCTACGAATACGGTTCGCGGGCCGGGCTGTGGCGGGTATTGCGCATCTTCGAGGAGCGCAAGCTGCCGCTGACGGTGTTCGGCGTGGCGATGGCGCTCAAGCGCAACCCGGAAGCGGTGGCGGCCTTCCGCGAGCTGGGCCACGAAATCGCCTGCCACGGGCTGCGCTGGATCTCCTACCAGAACGTCGACGAAGCCACCGAGCGCGCGCACATGAAGGAAGCGGTCGACATCATCCGCGAACTCACCGGCGAAGCGCCGCAGGGCTGGTACACCGGCCGCGACTCGCCCAACACCCGGCGCCTCGTGGCCGAACATGGCGGCTTCGTCTACGACGCCGACCATTACGGCGACGATTTGCCGTTCTGGACCGAGGTCGAATGCACGGATGCGAACGGCTGGCATGCGTTGCGGCCGCACCTGGTGGTGCCCTACACCCTGGATACGAACGACATGCGCTTCGCCGCCATGCAGGGTTTTAATTCCGGGACCCAGTTCTTCGACTATCTGAAGGATGCTTTCGATGTGCTGTATGCGGAAGGGGATCCGAACGGGCTGAACCAGCCGAAGATGCTGTCGATCGGTTTGCACTGCCGCATCGTCGGCCGGCCGGCGCGGGCGGCGGCGCTGGCGCGCTTCCTGGATTATGTGCTGACGCATCAGCATGTGTGGATCACGCGAAGGATCGATATTGCGCGGCACTGGGAATCGGTTCACCCTTTTGTAAAATGAACCCACGCTCGTAACGCATGCACGTCGTCCCCGCGAAGGCGGGGACCCAAGTTTGTTGAGCTGACGTGACGCATGCCGAACTTGGATTCCCGCCTTGGCGGGAATGACGGATTATGCGATTTTGGTGATATTTAAAATCATCATGAAGTTATATGTAGCGCCCCCTCCGGTGTTAATCTCGCAAGCTGGGTTAAATCCGAGGCAACAATGTCAACACCGATCCGATTCTTCTACCGCGGGGCCGTTCAGGAAGTAAATGACGTCTCCCCCACGCAGACCGTCCTGCAGCACCTGCGGGAAGACCTGCATTGCACCGGCACCAAGGAAGGCTGTGCCGAGGGCGATTGCGGCGCCTGCACCGTGGTGATCGGGTCGCTGGAGAACGGCCAGCTCGAAATGAAGGCGGTGAATGCCTGCATCCAGTTCACGCCGACCCTGGACGGCAAGGCCCTGTTCACGGTCGAAGACCTGGCGCAGGGCAGCCAGCTGCATCCCGTGCAGCAGGCGCTGGTCGAATGCCACGGCTCGCAGTGCGGCTTCTGCACGCCGGGCTTCGCGATGTCTCTGTGGGGCATGTACCTGAAAAGCGAAGCCTGCCCCTCGCGCCGCGAGATCGACGACACCCTGTCCGGCAACCTGTGCCGCTGCACCGGCTACCGTCCCATCATCGATGCGGCCCGCCGCATGACGGAACTGCCGCGCGTGGACTTCGACCGCGAAGCATTGGCGGCCACCTTGCGCGGCCTGCAGCACGAAGCCGGCACCGTCTATATCGCCCAGGGCCAGACCTTCCACGCGCCGCGCACCGTCGACGAACTGGTGGCGGCGCGCGCCGCCCATCCGCAAGCCGTGCTGCTGGCCGGCTCGACCGACGTCGGCCTGTGGGTCACCAAGCAGATGCGCGAGCTCGGCGACATCATCTGGCTCGGCCACGTCGAGGAACTGAAAAGCGTGCGTCAACAAGATGACATGCTCGAGATCGGCGCGGGCGTCACGCTGAACGATGCCTATGCCGCCATCTGTGCGCGTTATCCCGAACTCGCCGAGCTGTGGCAGCGTTTCGCCTCGCTCCCCATCCGCAACGCCGGCACCCTGGGCGGCAACGTCGCCAACGGTTCGCCGATCGGCGATTCCATGCCCTGGCTGATCGCCTTGAAAGCCGCCATCGTGCTGCGCGGGCCGAACGGCCAACGCGAACTGGCGCTGGAAGACTTTTATCTCGGCTACCAGCAGAAGGATCTGCAGCCGGGCGAATTCGTGCAGGCGCTGCGCATCCCGCTGCCGCGCGCGAACCTTGCCTTCCGCACCTATAAACTGGCGAAGCGCTTCGACCAGGACATCTCGGCCGTGTGCGCCGCGTTTGCCCTTGAACTGGACGGCGGTATCGTCAAGGAAGCCCGCATCGCCTTCGGCGGCATGGCCGCGACACCCAAGCGCGCGGCGCTGGCCGAAGCCGCATTGAACGGCCGCGCCTGGGACGAGGCGGCAATGAAGGAGGCGATGGCGGCGTTACAGCAGGACTACGCGCCGCTGAGCGACATGCGGGCCTCGAACGGCTACCGCCTGCAGGGCGCGCAGAACCTGCTGCGCCGCTTCTGGCTCGAAACGCGGCTGGAAAACCCGCTGCCGGCCGACGCCGTCAACGTATTCGCTTAAGGAGAGCGACCATGAACGACATGAGCGCACCGGAAGTCAAGACGGCGGCGTGGACCGCGGTCGGCGTCTCGAAGGCCCACGAATCGGCGCGCCTGCACGTGCTCGGCCAGGCCGACTACACGGACGATATCGCCGAGGTCCGCGGCACCCTGCACGCGGCCCTGGGCTTGTCCAGCAAGCCACACGCGAAGATCGTGGCGATCGACCTGGATGCCGTGCGCGCCAGCCGCGGCGTGGCCGCCGTCTACACCGCTCGGGACATCCCCGGCACCAACGATTGCGGTCCCATCATCCACGACGATCCCATCCTGGCCGACGGCCTGGTGCAGTATGTGGGCCAGCCGGTCTTCATCGTGGTCGCGGACACGCACGACAATGCGCGCCGCGCCGCCAGGAAGGGCGTCGTGACGTATGAAGAACTCCCGGCCATCCTGACCCCGCAGGCCGCACGCAAGGCGCAGAGCTACGTGCTGCCGCCCATGCACCTGGCCCGCGGCGATGCGCAGGCGGCCTTCGAACGCGCCCCGCACACCGTCAAAGGCGAGCTGCATGTCGGCGGCCAGGAACAGTTCTACCTGGAAGGGCAGATCGCCTACGCCATCCCGCAGGAGAACGACGGCATGCTGGTGCAGTGCTCGACCCAGCACCCGAGCGAGATGCAGCACGTGGTCGCGCACGCGCTCGGCCTGCATTCGCACCACGTGGTGGTGGAATGCCGGCGCATGGGCGGCGGCTTCGGCGGCAAGGAATCGCAGTCGGCGCTGTGGGCGGCTGCAGCGGCCATCTCGGCCAGGCTGACGGGGCGCGCGGTCAAGCTGCGCGCCGACCGCGACGACGACATGCTGGTCACCGGCAAGCGCCACTGCTTCCACTACGAATACGAAGTCGGCTACGACGGCGAGGGCCGCATCGTCGCGGCGAAAGTGGATATGGTCTCGCGCGCCGGCTACTCGGCCGACCTGTCCGGCCCCGTCGCCACCCGCGCCGTCTGCCACTTCGACAATACCTATTACCTGTCCGACGTCGACATCCGCGCCGCCTGCGGCAAGACCAACACCCAGTCGAACACCGCCTTCCGCGGCTTCGGCGGCCCGCAGGGCGCGATCGCGATGGAGTACGTGCTCGACGAGATCGCGCGCAACCTGGGCCGCGATGCGCTGGATGTGCGCAAGCTGAATTTCTACGGCAAGCAGGAGCGCAACGTCACGCCCTACGGCCAGGTCATCGTCGACAACGTGATCCACGAGCTGGTGGACGAGCTGGAAGCCAGCAGCGAATACCGCGCGCGCCGCGCCGCCGTGGAGGCCTTCAACGCCAGCAGCCCGGTGCTGAAGAAGGGCCTGGCGCTCACGCCGGTCAAGTTCGGCATCGCCTTCAACGTCACCCACCTGAACCAGGCCGGCGCGCTGGTGCATGTGTATGTGGACGGCTCCATCCTGGTCAACCACGGCGGCACCGAGATGGGGCAGGGCGTCAACACCAAGGTGATGCAGGTGGTGGCGCACGAGCTGGGCGTGGACCTGAACCGGGTGCGCATCACCGCCACCAATACCAGCAAGGTCGCGAATACTTCGGCCACCGCGGCTTCCACCGGCGCGGACCTGAACGGCAAGGCGGCCCAGGATGCGGCGCGCCAGATCCGCGAACGCCTGGCCGCCTTCGCCGTCAAGCAGTACGGCGGCGCGGTGGACGACGTGCGCTTCGCGCTTGATACCGTGTTCGTCAACGGCAGCGAGATCCCTTTCGGCGAGCTGGTGGCGAAAGCCTACCTGGCGCGCACCCAGCTGTGGTCGGACGGCTACTACGCCACCCCCGGCCTGTCCTGGGACCCGAAGACCATGACCGGCCGTCCCTTCTCGTATTTCGCCTACGGCGCCGCGGTGTCGGAAGTGATCGTCGATACCCTCACCGGCGAATGGAAGCTGCTGCGCGCCGATGCGCTCTACGACGCCGGCAAGTCGCTGAACCCGGCCATCGACATCGGCCAGGTCGAAGGCGCCTTCATCCAGGGCATGGGCTGGCTCACCACCGAGGAGCTGTGGTGGAACGACGGCGGCAAGCTCATGACGCACGCGCCGTCCACTTATAAAATCCCGGCGATCTCCGACTGCCCGGAAGACTTCCGCGTGCGCCTGTTCGAGAACCGCAACGTCGAGGATTCGATCCACCGCTCGAAGGCCGTGGGCGAGCCGCCGCTGCTGCTGCCCTTCTCGGTGTTCTTCGCGATCCGCGACGCCATCTCCAGCGTCGGCGGCCACAAGGTCCATCCGCCCTTGAACGCACCGGCGACCTGCGAAGCCATCCTCAAGGCCGTCGCCGCGGTCGAAGCGGGCGCCTGAGATGGAAGACTGGCTGCAAGCAGCGGCAGAAGATGCCGGGTCTGATGCCGCGCCCAGGGTGCTGGTCACCGTGGCCGCGGTCGAAGGCTCGGTGCCGCGCGAACCCGGCGCCCGGATGCTGGTGGACGCCACGCGCCAGTGGGGCACGGTCGGCGGCGGCCACCTGGAGCTGCGCGGCTGCGAGACCGCGCGCGCGATGCTGGCCAGCCTCGAGGCCCGCCGCCTCGAACGTTTTCCGCTCGGTCCCAGCCTCGGCCAGTGCTGCGGCGGCGTGGTGCAACTGGCTTTCGAGCTGCTCGATGCCGGCCACGCCAAAGTGCTGGCCGAGCGCCCGCATGAAGACAGCTGGCGCCTGGTCGCACTCGACGGCGTGCCCGACCGGGCCCTGTTCGACGCGCACGGACAACAAATCCACGGCGGCGCGGCGCCGGACTTTACAGGCGCGCAAGGCACCCATATCATGCGCGGTCCCGACGGGCGGCGCTGGCTGGTCGACAAGGTCGAAGCGCCGATGGACCACCTGATGCTGTTCGGCGCCGGCCACGTGGGCGCGGCCATCGTGCGCGCGCTGGCCGACTTGCCCTGCCGCGTGACCTGGATCGACCAGCGCGAGGACTTGTTCCCCGAGCGCGTACCGGGCAACGTGGGCATCGAAGCGACCGACACGCCGGAAGCGCTGGCGGAGCAGGCCGCGCCGGGAACCAGCTTCCTCGTCATGACACACAGCCATGCGCTCGACCAGCGCCTGGCGGACGCGATCCTGAAGCGCCCGTCCTTCGACCAGGACTGGTTCGGATTGATCGGATCGCAAACCAAACGCAAGCAGTTCGAGCACCGCCTGCGCGACCGCGGGGTCGACCAGGCGCGCCTCGATGCCATGGTCTGCCCGATCGGCGTGGCCGGCATCGAAGGCAAGGCCCCGGCCGTGATCGCGGTCGCCGTGGCCGCGCAATTGCTGATGGTGTGGGAAGCCCGCACCGCTACCAAAGCTTCAACAGGAATACTTTAATATGTCGATGGACACCCGGAACCTGCAGGCCTACCGAGCGAGCCTGCTGCATTTTCACGCCGATCCGGCCTTTGCCGAGGATGCCTACGCCTGGCATGCCGACGGCCTGCTGGTCGTCGAGAACGGCCATATCAAGGCGGCCGGCGATCATGCGCAGCTGATCGGCAGCCTGCCGCAAGGCGTCGAGGTCGTCGACTACCGCGGCAAGATCATCGTGCCCGGCTTTATCGACACCCACCTGCATTTCCCGCAGACCGACATGATCGCGTCGCCGGCGCCGGGCCTGCTGCCCTGGCTGGAGAACTTCACCTTCCCGACCGAGCGCCGGTTCGGCGATCCGGCGCATGGCCGCGCCACCGCCGACTTCTTCCTCGACGAGCTGCTGAGGAACGGCACCACCACGGCCCTGGTCTACTGCACGGTGCACAAGGAATCGGTGGACGCGCTGTTCGAGGCGACCACGGCGCGCAATCTGCGCATGGGCGGCGGCAAGGTGCTGATGGACCGCCACTGCCCGGACTTCCTGCAGGACACCGCCGACCTGCGCGAGAGCGAAGACCTGATCAAGCGCTGGCACAAGCAGGGGCGGAGCATGTACGCAATCACCCCGCGCTTCGCCCCGACCTCGACCGAAGCCCAGCTGGCCGCCACCGGCGAGCTGGCGCGCGCCTATCCGGACACCTTCATCCAGACCCACGTCTCGGAAAACCAGGACGAGTGCCGCTGGGTGGGCGAACTGTTCCCGCAGCGCCGCAGCTACCTGGACGTCTACGACCACTACGGCCTGATGCGCCCGCGCGCCATGTACGGCCACTGCATCTGGCTGGACGATGCCGACTTCGCGCGCATGGCGGAAACCGGCGCGGCGATTTCGCACTGCCCGACCTCGAACCTGTTCCTGGGCAGCGGCCTGTTCGACATCGCACGCGCCGACCAGGCGGGGGCGCTGGTCTCGCTGGGCACGGACGTGGGGGCGGGCACTTCCTTCTCGATGTTGCAAACCATGAATGAAGCGTATAAAGTTGCGCGACTGAAAGGCAGCTACCTCCCGGCCCTGCGTATGTTCTACCTCGCGACGCTGGGCGCCGCGCGCAGCATGCAGCTCGAAGGCACGATCGGGAATTTCGCGCCCGGCGTCGAGGCCGATTTCATCGTGCTCGACCCCAGGGCCACGCCGCTGCTGGCGCGCCGCACCGCGCACAGCAATACGCTCGAGGAGACCCTGTTCGCGCTGGCGATGCTGGGCGACGACCGCGCCGTCCGCGCCACCTACGCGGCCGGCAGTCTGGTGCACGAGAGGACGCTGCCCTGAGGTTTCCCCCTTGGACCGACCGAAAGTACCTATGCAGAAGACCTTCCTCGCCGCCACGCTCAGCCTGGCCCTCGCCGCCGGCGCCGCCGATGCGCGCCCGAACGCCGCCAAGGCCAACGAGGCCGCCACCGCGCGCCACTACGCCGCGCTGATCGCCGGCGAGCCGAAGACGGCCGAGCTGACCATGTTCTTCACCCAGATGCCCAAGGGCGGGGACCTGCACCACCACTACTCGGGCGCGATCTACGCCGAGACCTATGTCGACTTCCTCGACAAGCAGGGCTACTGCGTCGACAAGCAGACCTACAGGATCGAGACCAAGCCGGCCGTGGTCGAGGCCGAGCGCAACAAGCAGCCCAAGGAACGCAGCTGCCTCGGCAGCGCCGACGTCTACGCCGACGATTTCACCTACCGCGAGCTGCTGCAGCGCTGGTCGAGCAAGGATTTCTATAACCACGGCGCGCTGCAGGCGCCGCCGGACCGCCAGTTCTTCCAGACCTTCGGCTACTTCGGCCCGATCTCGAACGCGAACTTCCACGAAGGCCTGGTCGAGATCAAGGAACGCGCCATCCGCGAGAACGTCGGCTACATCGAGACCATGTTCAAGATGTCGCCGTTCGTTGTCAATAAGGAGTTCGACACCCAGGCCTGGCAGAACGCGAAGGACGACAAAGCTTTCGAAGCGCAGATGCGCGCCTGGATGTCGCAACTGGACGGCGACCAGAAGTTCAACGGGGCGATCGCTGACTTCACCGCCAAGATCGACGAAGCCGCCGCCGGCATCGACGACGAGCGCTTCACCATGCGCTACCAGACCTATGTGCTGCGCCTGCTGAACCCGTCCCAGGTGTTTTCCTCGATGCTGGCCGGCTTCAAGGCGGCGAAGAAGGACAGCAAGATCGTGGGCGTGAACATCGTCGGCCAGGAAAGCCAGATGGTCTCGATGCGCGACTACACGCTGCACATGAAGATGTTCCGCTTCCTGAAGTCGGTCTACCCGGACGTCAAGGTGGCCCTGCACGCGGGCGAGCTGGCCCTGGGCGACGTGCCGCCCGAAGACCTGCAGTACCACATCGACGAAGCCCTGAACCTGGCCGGCGCCGACCGCATCGGCCACGGCATCGACCTCGCGCACGAAACCAATGCCGCCGCCATCATGCAGCGCATGCGCGACAAGGACATCCCGGTCGAGATCAACCTGACCTCGAATGGCTTCATCAACGGCGTGAAGGGGGAGAACCACCCGGTCACCCTGTACCGCAAGTACGGCGTGCCTTACGTGATCTCGACCGACGACGCCGGCGTGACCCGGCACAACCTGGCCAACGAGTACGTGCTGTTTGCCAGCCGCTACAAGCCGAGCTATGCGGAAGTCAAGAAAGCGTCCTATAACAGCATCCGTTATTCCTTCCTGCCGGCGCTTGAGAAGGCCCGCCTGACCCGCCAGCTGGACGAGCGATTCGCCAGATTCGAGGCTGGTATCGTCCTCCTGGACCGCAAGGCGCCCGCCGCCAGATAATCTGTTTTACCCATCCGGCATGCTTGCCGGGTGGGTAAAGCCTTGTCAAAAACTTAAATCTGTCTCGCCTAAACGACAAAATTCTTTTGCCAAAAGGACAGATTTTGAGAATTTCGCGGTTTGTGATTTCTCATAAGCATGCCTCCCTTATAATCCGCCCGACAGTGCTTATGCATGTTTGCAGGGGAAAAACCCAGGAAATCATGATTTTCACCATGTATTTATATGGTCAACATATAAATTGCTGTCGGAAATCATATTTGTCACGCATGGTGGGCTCATGCATGATCGGGTGGCGCGGCTAGATAAATTTGCAAGTTTTCGCAGATTGTCCTCATGTCATCAATCTGACATATCCGCTTCCTATACTGCCGTGCTTCAAAGCCGGAGGGTCGTCCCTCCCCATAGATTTTCGCAGGGTCAAAACTGCTGTTGTCGTTTTTACAATAACACTCTAGGGAGTACCTTAATGCAATCCGCTTTTCATCAACAACCCAAGTTGCGCCTCAGCCTGATCGCTGTGGCATGCCAGCTGGCATGCTTCGCGGCCGCGGCCAACGCCCAAACTTCGACGACGCAGAAGACTGACGCCGACGCTGGCCAGATGCGCGAAGTCGTCATCACCGGCAAGAAGATTGGTATGGGTCTGATGGTCACCGAAGACGCGCCGAAGGCACGTTCGACCATCACGGCAGAGGAACTGGAAAAGCAGCGCCCGACCGGCAACGCCTATGAAGCACTCGAGATGCTGCCGTCGGTGAACAGCTACAACATGGACGCGACCGGCCTGTTCGGCGGCGGCCTGACCCTGCGCGGTTTCAACAGCGACCAGATCGGCGCCACCATCAACGGCGTGCCGGTCAATGACTCGGGTTCGTTCTCGGTCTATCCGCAAGAATACGTCGACCAGGAAAACACCTGCTCGGAATTCGTGACCCAGGGTTCGACCGACGTGGATTCGCCGCAAGTCGGCGCCACCGGCGGTAACTTCGGCATCATCACCTGCAACCCGGAAAACAAGCAGCGCGTTCGCGTGATGCAGACCCTGGGCCAGCTGCACCTGAACAAGACCTTCGTCCGCTACGACACCGGCCTGTTCCCGGACGGCCGTTCGAAGGCATTCATTTCGTACTCCAAAGCCCACTCCAAGAAGTGGAAGGGTGAAGGCGGCGCCGAGCGCGAGCACATCGACGGCGGCTTCAACTACGACTGGGATCGCTTCAACTACGTTCACGCCACCATCCTGTGGAACAACGCAAACAACAACAACATCAACAACGTCACCCTGGCCGAACTGCAGAAGAACGGCTATGAGTACGACACCACCGCCGTGTTCCCTGGCCACGCTACCCCAACCAAGGGCAAGGCAGACGTCGACGTGACCCCGGCCCCGCCGTACTACGGCCTGTCGCGCAACCCCTTCAAGAACGCCATCGCTTCGGCAGTCGCCAAGTTCCGCCTGGGCGCGGACACCGACCTGAAGATCGTGCCTTACTACTGGTACGGCTTCGGCAACGGCGGTATCCAGCAGCGTTCGCAGCGTGAAAACAGCTTCCTGGGCACCACCGTCAACGCCAGCACCGGCCGTTACAACACCAACGGCACCGTCGACCTGAACGGCGACGGCGACACCCTGGACACCGTGATCGTGGCCAACGCCAGCGTGACCCGCACCAACCGTCCTGGCGTCACCGCTTCGGTCACCCACACCATGGGCGACCACACCATCCTGGGCGGCTTCTGGTACGAGAACGCCAAGCACCGTCAGACCGGCACCATGGTGCCTGTTGACAACAACGGCGGCTTCGATCCGTGGCTGCAGGATGGCGCCATCAAGCGCGCCGACGGCACCTTCTTCCAGAGCCGCGACTGGGTGACCAAGTCGATCGGCTGGCAGGCATTCCTGCAGGACACCGTGACCCTGCTGGACGACAAGGCGACCCTGAACTTCGGCGTGCGCACCCCGCACCTGAAGCGTGACGTCACCAACAACCTGAGCGAAGGCAACACCTACGGTACCTACCGTATCGAAAAGACCTACAGCTCGATCCTGCCGCAGCTGGGCGCGCGCTACCGCATCACCAACGACGACCAGATCTTCGCGTCGATCGCCAAGAACATGAAGGCGCCGCCGAACTTCGTGTACGGTAACGCCGGCACCAACGTCCAGTTCGTCAATGGCGTTGCGACCCTGAAGGGCGACGTGAAGTCGGAAACCTCGTGGAACACCGACCTCGGCTACCGCCACCAGGACAACAAGTACATCGCGACCCTGACCGTGTTCGACGTGAACTTCAAGAACCGCCAGGCAACTGCGTTCGACGAGTTCTCGCAGGCCAGCAGCTACACCAACGTCGGCGACGTGCGTAACCGCGGTTTCGAGATCGAAGCGAACAACATGCCGATCAACGGCTGGTCGCTGTACGCCTCGGCTGGTTACCAGAAGAGCGAGATCAAGAACGACCTGCGCATCAGCTCGACCGCGGTGCTGCCGACCGCCGGCAAGGAAATGCCGAATACCCCGCGCTGGAAGGGCGGCCTGTCGCTCCAGTACTCGGTGGGTGAGTTCTATGCTCGCATCAAGGCACGCGCCACCAGCGAACAGCAGGGCACCTTCGTCAACGACGAAACCGCGCCGGGCTACACCACCTTCGGCCTGGACGGCGGCTACAAGTTCGCGAACTACGGCCTGCTGAAGAATCCGAAGCTGCAATGGAACATCAGCAACATCACCAACAAGCAGTACCGCAATCCGTCGTCGACCACGGTGACCAACGCACTGGCTTACCCGGGCATCTCGGCCGGCACCCTGCGTTACTACCTGGGCGCACCGCGCTTCGCATCGGTCACCCTGTCGGTCGATATCTGATCGCAGGCTGATGCCGTAAAATGAAAACAGGCCTCCGGGCCTGTTTTTTTTGATCCCCGCTTTCGTATTGACACCCACATGGCCCTTCGTCTCTCTACCGCCGCCCTGGCCCTCGCGCTCGCCTTCACGGCCGCCGGCTGCGCCACTTCCCACCAACCGGCCGCCCGCAGCGTCGACATCAACCTGGTGGCCCTGAATGACTTCCACGGCAACCTCGAACCGAGCAAGTACACGTACGCGCCGGCCGGCAGCGCGCAGAAGCAGACCATCCAGGCCGGCGGCATCGACGTCCTGGGCGGGGCGATTGCCGCCTTCCGCAAGGAAGACAAGGACCTGCTGTTCGTCGCCGCCGGCGACCTGGTCGGCGCCAGCCCGGCGCTGTCCTCGATGTGGGCGGACGAGCCGAGCATCGAAGCCATGAACAAGATGGGACTGGTCGCCAGCTCGCTCGGCAACCATGAATTCGACCAGGGCAGCAAGGAACTGCTGCGCCAGCAGCACGGCGGCTGCGATTCGCCGCGGCCCAGCAAGGCCTGCCAGCTCGCGCCGGGCTTCAAGGGCGCCGGCTTCAGCTACCTCGCCGCCAACGTCGTCGAGCAGGCGACCGGCAAGAACCTGGTGCCGGGCTGGCGCATCGTCGACGTCAAGGGCGTCAAGGTCGGCCTGATCGGCGCGGTGCTGCAGGACACGCCGTCGGTGGCGGTGGCCTCGGCCATCAAGGGCCTGTCCTTCCTGGACGAAGCCGACTCGATCAACAAGGTCCTGCCGGCGATGCGCGCGCAGGGCGCCCAGGTGTTCGTGGTCCTGATCCACGAGGGCGGCCATACCGGCGAGCCTTTCGATAAAACCTGGTGCGACGGCCTGCAGGGTCCGATCGTCGGCATCGTGAAAAAGCTCGACCCGGCGATCCGCCTGGTCATCACCGGCCACTCGCACAAGGGGTACCTGTGCAAGGTCGACGGCCGCGTCGTGACCCAGGCCGACTACGCCGGCCACGTGCTGTCGCGCATCCGCATGCAGGTCGACCCGGCCAGCGGCGCCGTGCGCGACATCGACGTGCGCAACGTCGTGATGGCGCCGGGCGCTTACGCTCCCGATCCGGCCCTGGCCGCCTACCTGCAGGGCATCCGCGCGCGCAGCACGGCCGAACTGGCCAAGCCGGTGGCGACCATCGGCGCCGCGGCCCCGGTGCAGCGCAAGGAAAGCGAAGCCGGCGAATCGCCGCTGGGCGATCTGATCGCCGACGCCGCGCTGGCCGCCACCCGCGAGCAGGGCGTGCAGGTGGCCTTCATGAATCCGGGCGGCATCCGCAAGGATCTGGAAGTGGGCGACAAGGGCGTGGTCAGCTTCGGCCAGGCCCAGGCCGTGCTCCCGTTCGGGAACACCCTGGTGGTGATGGACCTGAGCGGCGCCAATCTGCGCGCTACCCTGGAGCAGCAGTGGGACCGCCCGGGCGGCGGCCGCTACATGCTGCAGGTCTCGCACAGCCTGTCCTATGCCTGGGACAGCACGCGCCCGGTCGGCCAGCGCCTGGTGCCGGGCAGCCTGAAGGTGAACGGCGTGCCGGTCGACGATGCGAAAACCTACCGCGTGGCGGCGAATAACTTCCTGGCCGACGGCGGCGACAACTTCCCGGCCCTGGCCAAGGGCGTCAAGCGCTCGGACACGCAGATGCGCGACCTCGACGCCCTGATCGCCTACATGAAGCAGCATCCGGAGTTTGGCGCGGCCTCGATGGCGGCGCCACAGGCCCGTATTCAGAAGGTGCGCTGAGAAGCGCATTGCCGGATAATAGACAGCTTAGACAAGACACGGTCTTACCAAGGAATCACTCATGAAAAAACTCGCTTGTGTACTCGCGCTGGCAGGCGCCTTCGCCTCGACCGACGCACTCGCCTGGGGCACTGACGGCCACCGCGCGGTCGGCGCCATCGCCGACAAGCTGCTCAAGGGCAGCAAGGCCGAACAGCAGATCAAGTCCATCCTGCTGCCTGGCGAAACCCTGGAATCGGTTTCCACTTGGCCGGACTGCGTGAAGGGCAGCTACTGCGGCCCGCAGAGCCAGGACATGATCGACTACGTGAACGCCAACCCGAAGCACAGCGAGTACCACTACACCGACGTGCCGTTCCAGCTGGAGCACTACCATGACGGCGCCGCCGGTACCGCCGACGACGACATCGTGCAGACCCTGAAGCAGGCGATCGCCGTCCTGCAGGGCAAGGACACCCCGGCCACCAACCCGCACAAGTTCACCCCGCGCCAGGCCCTGATCCTGGTCACCCACATGACCGGCGACATCCACCAGCCGCTGCACGTGGGCGCGGCCTTCGTGTCCAAGGACGGCAAGTTCGTGGTCCCCAGGACCAAGGCCGAGATCGACGAAACCGCGGTCTTCGATTCGCGCGGCGGCAACAACTTCCTGATGGACGACGAAAAGCTCACCGGCCTGGTCGCCAAGCTGTCCGACGTGATTCCGCCGGAAGAAGCCAAGCCGCTCAAGGAAGGCGTGCCCAAGGCCCTGACCAAGCCTTTCCACTCCTACTGGGACAGCACCACCGTCAACTACGCCTTCCGCCGCATCCAGACCAGGACCCCGGAAAAGTTCGCGCAAGCCGCCATCGACGGCAAGCCGGCGATCGCCTCCGCCACCGGCGACCTGGCCACCTGGCCCTACCAGTGGGCGGACGATGCGCTGGCCGTGTCCAAGCAGGCCTTCGACGGCGTCACTGTCGGCAAGATCACGCCGCAGGTGAGCAAGAAGGGCGAGACCTACTACACCTGGAGCCTGGAAGTGCCGCAGAACTACCCGGTGCCGAGCTCGCAGATCGCCAAGACCCAGCTGATCAAGGGTGGGTATCATCTGGCGCAGCTGCTGCAGGCGATTTACCAGTAATCTGCCGCACCACTTCATGAAACGCCGCACGCCACAGGGTGTGCGGCGTTTTTTTTGCACCTGCATTTACAATGTCGCCAACATTTACCTTCCTGCCATCATGCGCACACTTTCCTGTCTCGCCCTTGCCGGCGCCGTTTTCCTGCCCGGCCTCGCCGCCGCCCAGTCCGAACGCGTCGAACCCGTCGACCGCAGCCTGCCGCTGTGGGAGGCCGGCGTCGGCGCCGCCGGCTTCAGCACGCCGGCCTATCCAGGTTCGTCGGACCGCTCGAACCGCGGCCTGGTCCTGCCTTTCCTGATCTATCGCGGCAAGGTTTTCCGCGCCGACCAGAACGGCGTCGGCGCGCGCCTGCTCAACACGGACAAGGTCGAATTCGACATCGGCTTTTCCGGTTCGCTGCCCGCGCACTCCGATGACGTCGAGGCGCGGCGCGGCATGCCGGACCTCGGCACCTTGCTGGAATTCGGTCCGCGCGTGAAATACAAGTTCGCCGACCTGGGCGAGCACGGCAAACTGCGCATCGACCTGCCGCTGCGCGCCGTCATCGAAGCCAGGGGCGGCTTGCGGCGCCAGGGCTGGACCATGGAGCCGCGCCTGGTGTGGGAGCAGCGCGGCGAAGGCGCGCGCTGGACCATGGACGCCCAGCTGGGCGCGGTGTTCGGCGACCGCCGCGTCAACCATTATTTCTACGAAGTCGAACCGCAATATGCGACGGCGACGCGCCCCGCCTACCACGCCGATGCCGGCCTGATGCTGGTGCGCACCGGCGTGGGCGGCAGCCTGCGCCTGAACCCGGACCTGCGCCTGTTCAGTTCAGTGCGTTACGAGCTGTATTCGGGAGCGGCCAACAAGGACAGTCCGCTGATGCGCAAATCGAGCGGCGTGTCGGCCTTCGTGGGACTGGTGTGGACATTTGCGCGCTCGGAAGCGCGGGCGCGCGGGGCGGAGTGAATGTGGCTGGGCTCGGGGAGCCCACCCTACCGTAGGGTGAGCACTCCGTGCCCACGTTGCCCTTATCGGGACTTGACGAACGGCTTGCCGATCGCCTTCGGCGCCACCGACTTGGCCATCAGGCCAGCCAGCACCACCACGGTGACGACGTAAGGGATCATCTGGATCAGCGAGCCCGGGATGCGGCCCACGACCGGCAGGTCGACGCCTTCGAGCTGGATCTGGATCGCGCCGAACAGGCCGAACATCAGGCAGCCCAGCACGGTGTGCAGCGGACGCCAGTTGCCGAACACGAGGGCGGTCAGGGCCAGGTAGCCGGCGCCGGCCGACATGTCGCGCAGGAAGAAGCCGCTCTGGACGATGGCGAGATAGGCGCCCGAGAAGGAACACAGCACGCCGGCCACCAGCATCGCCAGGTAGCGGGTGCGCTCCACCGAGACGCCGGCGGCGTCGGCCGCATGCGGGTTCTCGCCGCAGGCGCGCAGGCGCAGGCCGAAGCGGCTGTGGTAGATCACCCAGTGCACGACCGGCAGCAGCAGGAACGCCAGGTAGACCAGCACCGACTGGCCGCCGATCACGTGGCCGTACAGCCAGCCGATGAAGGGGATGCCGTCCAGGGCCGCGGTGCCGGGGAGGACCACGTCGGTGAGGCGCGCGCCGCCCAGGTCCGGCGTGCGGCCGCCCTGCTGGAAGAAGAACTGGGCCAGCACGAAGGTCAGGCCGCTCATCGCGATGTTGATGGCGATGCCGCACACCAGCTGGTTGCCTTTCTGGGTGATGGCGACGAAGGCCTGGATCATGGCCAGGGCCGCGGACACGGCGACGCCGGCGGCGATGCCGTACCACGGATTCTGGGTCGTATACGCCACCGCGGCGGAGACGAAGGCCGAGGCCAGGATCTTGCCTTCCAGGCCGATGTCGACCACGCCGCTGCGTTCGGCGAACAGGCCGGCCATCGCGGCGAACATCAGCACCGGCGCATTGCGGATCGTCGAGACGACGATGCTGGCGAGATGAAGGTCTTCCATTTTATTTACCTTTGCGGAGATTGATCAGTTTCAGCAGCGCCGGACCGTACAGGTATTCCATCGCGCCGCAGAACAGGATGATCAGGCCCTGGATGAAGATGAAGGTCTCTTGCGGGATGTTCGGTTTTTCCAGCGAGAGGTCGAAGCCGCCCTGGATCAGCGCGCCGAACAGCACCGACGACAGGAAGATGCCGACCGGGTGCTGGCGGCCCATCAGCGCGATCGCGATGCCGACGAAGCCGGCGCCGGCCGGGAAGTTCAGCGACAGGTAGTGGGTCGAGCCCATCACCGAGTTGACCGCGGCCAGGCCGGCCAGCGCGCCCGACACCAGCATCGTGACGATGATGGTGCGGCTGATCTTCACGCCGGCGTAGTGCGCGGCGTGCTGGTTCAAGCCGGTCGCGCGCAGCTTGTAGCCCCAGGACGAACGCCACACGGCCACGCCGTAGATCACCAGCGCCGCGATCGCGATCAGGAAGCTGATGTTGAGCGGGGTGTCGCCCAGCAGCGAGCTGCCGTCGGCCCGCATGAACCAGTTCTGCAGCTGCGGCATGGTGGCGGCTTCCGAGAAGGTGCGCGAGGCCGGGTTCTGCTGGCCTTCCGGGATCATGTAGCGCACGATCAGGAAGTTCATCAGGTTGGCGGCGATGAAGTTGAACATGATGGTCGTGACCACCACGTGGCTGCCGCGCCTGGCCTGCAGGAAGCCCGGCAGGAAGGCCCACAGGCCGCCGAACAGGGCCGCGCCCAGCATGCCGGCCGGGATCAGCACCCAGGCGGGCAGGCTGGCATCGAAGGCCAGCATGACCAGGGTGATGCCGAGGCCGCCGATGTACATCTGGCCTTCGGCGCCGATGTTGAAGAGACCCGCCTGCATCGCGATCGACACGGCCAGGCCGGTGAAGATGAAGGTCGAGGCGTAGAACAGCGTGTAGGCCAGGCCTTCCGGATTGACGATCGCGCTGTTGATCAGGATCTGCATCGATTCGAGCGGGCTCTCGCCCAGCAGATGGATCACCAGCGCCGCCACCAGCAGCGCCGACAGCAGGTTCAGGATGGGCAGGACGAAACCCGTGGCCCAGCGTGGAAGTTCAGTTTTCATGTCAGCTCAGTGCAATCACGACTTGTGCATGCCGCCCATCAGCAGGCCGATGCGGGTGGTGTCGAATTCGTCGATCGGGAGAATGCCGGTGATGCGCCCGCCCGACATCACGAGGATGCGGTCGGCCAGCGCGCGCACTTCTTCCAGCTCCACGGAGGAGAGCAGGATCGCCACGCCCTCGTCGCGCAGGCGCAGCAGCTGGGTGTGGATGCTCTCGATGGTGCCGATGTCGACGCCGCGGGTCGGCTGGCCGACCAGCATCATCTTCGGTTTGGCCGCGACTTCGCGCGCGATCACGACCTTCTGCTGGTTGCCGCCCGACAGAAGCCCGATACGCAGGTCCGGATTGTTCGGACGGACGTCGAAGGCCTGCATCAGGCCGGCGCAACGCTGGGCGATCTTCTTGAAGTCGAACAGCCCCCAGCGGTTCTTGACGTGGTCCTGGTAGCCGAACACGGTGTTGTGCATGACCGAGAAATCCTTGATCACGCCGTCGCGCAGGCGGTCTTCCGGCACGTGGCCGATGCCCAGCTCGCGGAAGGTGGCCGGCAGGCCGTCGGCGTTCGCGCGGCCGGCATAGGGCAGGGCCGATCCGAGGAATTCGACCTTGCCGCTGGTCGGCAGGCGCATGCCGGACAGGATCTCGAGCAGCTCGCTCTGGCCATTGCCGGACACGCCGGCGATCGCCACCACTTCGCCCGCGCGCAGGGTGAAGTCGATGTCCGAGAGGAGGGCGACGCCGTTGGCGTCCTTCAGCTGCAGGTTCGAGACCTTCAGCACGTCGGCGCCCGGATTGAAGGGCGCGCGCGGCAGTTCGCTCTGGATCGGTCGGCCGACCATCATGTTGGCCAGCTGCTCCTTCGAGGTTTCAAGCGTCTTCACGGCGCCCACCACGCGGCCGGCGCGCATGACCGTCACCTCGTCGGTGATGTCCATGATCTCCTGCAGCTTGTGGGTGATCAGGATGATGGTCTTGCCCTGTTCCTTGAACAGGCGAAGGATCTCGAACAGCGACGCGGTTTCCTGGGCGGTCAGGACGGCGGTGGGCTCATCGAGAATCAAAATGTTGGCGCTGCGGTAGATCTGCTTGAGGATCTCGACGCGCTGCTGCGCGCCCACCGACAGGTCGTGGATGGTCGCGAGCGGATCGACGTCGAGGCGGTAGCGGTCGCAGATCTCGCGCAGCTTCGCTTCCACGGCGCCGCGCTTGGCGGCCAGCTTGAAGCCGCCCTCGTTGCCCAGCATGACGTTGTCGAGCACGGTCATGTTCTCGACCAGCATGAAGTGCTGGTGCACCATGCCGATGCCGAGCGCGATGGCCTCATGGCTGGTGCGGATATCCTGTGCCTGGCCATCGATCAGGACCTGGCCGCTGTCGGCATTGTAATAGCCATACAGGATGCTCATCAAAGTCGACTTGCCGGCGCCATTTTCACCGATCACGCCATGGATCGAGCCTTTGGCGATCGAGAAGCTGACGTCGGCATTCGCCTGCACCGCCCCGAAGGCTTTGCTAATGTTGCGAAATTCTACGGCTGGCTGCATAGCGATCTGTAGTCAGTAAATATAAGAAGCATTATTCAAAAACGCGCCGCGCCGGTTTTACCCAGGCGCGGCGCGCTTTGTTTAAATCGGATTGTGCTTACTGCGGGCAGGAACCGGCGGTGCGGTAGTCGACCACCTTGATCTTGCCGCTGATGATGTCGGCCTTGGCCTGGTTCACGCGCTTTTCCATTGCCGCGGAGACGACGGCGCGGTTGTTCTTGTCCAGTGCCCAGTCGACGCCGCCTTCCTTCAGGCCCTTGTAGGTCACGCCCGAGGCGAACTGGCCGGCTTTCGCCTGCATCAGCGCATCGTAGGTGGCGTTGCCGACGTTCTTGACCATCGAGGTCAGCACGGAACCCGGCTGGATGTCGTTCTGGTTGGAGTCGACGCCGATCGCCAGCTTGCCCTTGGTCTTGGCCATCTGGATCACGCCCAGGCCCGAACCGCCGGCCACGGCGAACACGACGTCGGCGCCGCGGTCGAACTGGGCACGCGCCAGCTCGCCGCCCTTGGCCGGATCGTTCCAGGCCGCGGCGGTGGTGCCGACCATGTTCTGCTGCACGTCGATCTTCGGATTGACGGCCTTGGCGCCCTGCGCATAGCCGCATTCGAAGGCGCGGATCAGCGGGATGTCCATGCCGCCGACGAAGCCGATCTTGCCCGACTTGGCCGCCATCGCGGCGGCGACGCCGACCAGGTAGGAGCCTTCCTGCTCCTTGAACAGGATCGAGTTGACGTTCTTGCCGGTGGCGTTACCGTCGATGATCACGAAGTGCACGGCCGGGAATTCGGCGGCGATCTTCTGCACGGCCTGGGTCTGCGAGAAACCGACCGACACGATCAGGTCCAGCTTCTTGCGGGCGAGGCCGCGCAGCACCTGCTCGGCCTGGGTGTCGCTGCTGGCCTGGGCTTCGAAGACGTTGATGCCGTTCTGCTTCTTGAAGCGCTCAATGCCTTCGGCTGCCGACTGGTTGAACGACTTGTCGAACTTGCCGCCGGCGTCGTAGACGATGCCCAGCTTCGGCGCGCCTGCTGCGGCCGCACTGCCGGCGACGCACAGCGCCGCGATCATCATACTGAGTTGCTTGAATTTCATGTAAATGGCTCCTGGAATCCTGATATTGTACCCGGCGCAACGGCTGCGATGGGAGGCGGCAAAGCAAGGACCAGCAGTCCGCGGCGCTCTGCCAGCGGATTGTGTCAAATCTCGTTCTATCTTGTAGTTACGATTTGTATCGCGGTCGAGGCCGGGCGCTTAAGTGCAGTCCGGAGACCTTCAGCTTTGCAAACTATGCATCAGCACGTTTATTCGTGGCAAATACGATTTTACTTCGCAATTTATTTAGTTGAAATATAAATAGTGCTATTTTTCAGGTGTTTCTTACAGAAAACCACATGTGTTGGCGTATGCGTAAGGACAACACCTGGCAATTTGGCGTAGCGCTGCGCTCTACTTGCCTGAGAGGGGAAGCTCGGCCGTGGCCGCCGCCAGCGGCAGCGTGGCAAGGACGGGCATGGCGATCGGGGCCGCGTCGGCGGCCACTGCGAGGGCAGGCGCGGGAATCGCCGCGCCGGGCGGCGGCAGGAGGACCGGCGCCGCGTCGATCGCGGCGGCGGCGATGGCTGGAGCGGGAATCGCGCCGACGGAAATGGCCGCGGCCTGCACCTGCACCTGGAGCGAATCGGCGCCCGGGCTGCCGGCTGCCGCCGCTTCGCGGAGCGGCTTGTCGAACTGGGACGTCAGGAAATTCGCGATACGGCTCTGCGTGCCTTCCAGGTAGGGGATGTTCATGTGGTCCGACTCGGGCACGATGTCGTCGCCGCACAACTGGGCCAGCTTGGCCACCAATTGATCGGTATGCGAATGCGGCACCACGTCGTCGCTGGCCGCGCGCAGCACATAGGTCGGCGCCTTCAGGGCCGGCGCATACTTGATCGACTCGAAGCGGTGGCGCAGCATGTACTCGATCGGCATCACGCGGAACTTGCGCTTGGCAATCGCCAGGATCGAATCGTAGGGCGTGATCAGGACCACCGAATGCGCCGGGCGCTCCTTGGCCACCTGCACCGCCACGCCGGAACCCAGGCTGCGGCCGACCACGGCGATGCGGCGCGAGTCCACATGAACGCGCGCGGCCATCCAGTCGAACAGCATGCAGCCATCCTCGACCATCTGGATTTCCGCCGGCACGCCATGCGATTCGCCATAGCCGCGGTAATTCACGGCCAGCACGGCCATATTGGGGAAAAGCTTGCCGGCATCGCGCACCACCCAGGAGACTTCCTCGGAGCGGCCGCCGAAATAGACCACGGCCGGATGCGGGCCCGGCATCTTGGGCGTCATCAGCCAGCCGCAGAGACGGGTGCCGTCGGCGGCGCGCAAGACCACGGGACGGGTGCGGTGGCCGCTGCTGCGCGGGCTTTGCACTTCGCGTTCGACGGTGGGATTGAACACCAGGCGGCGCTGGTTGGCGGCGACCGCGGCCGTGAGGCCCAGCCACAGCATGCTGGCAAAGCCAGCCATTCCAGCCGCTACTTTTTTCCGAGTGTCCATGCTACCAGTCTACCTCTGCCATCTTGAAACGGTCTGTGCGTTCGGGGACAAAGCCTGATGACGCGCGCGACATCCGCAAATGCGTTGCCATAACACAACAATATCATGCCTGGCGGGAAGGTGCAGAGGACGGCATGCTTACGAAGCGGCCGTGTCGTTGAGCGCCTGATAGCGCAGGTGCTGGCTCGGGATCAGCCTGGGCGGCGTCGGGCAATTGCAGACGCACTCGTCGTTCTCCAGCGCGGCCAGCCTGCCGTCGAAGCGCTCCGGGGTGCGTGGCCCCGTACAGCGGATGGTGCCGGTGGCGCCGCAGCTGTGGCAGCAGACTTCGTCGCCTTCGAGGGCGACGCGGGCGCCGTTGATCGAGATCGTGCTCGAGGCCGTGGTGACGACGCCGTTGGCGGTCGTGCGGGCGCCCAGGGTGATGAGATGGCGTTTCATGATCCCATGGTGCCATCCCCATCGGGTCCGGCCTTGCTCCTGATCGGTTAAGATGGACTGTCATGATGATTCCTTCTGTACCGACTGGAGACGACGTGCACTACCTGCTGATGTATGAACTGGCGCCCGACTACCTGGCGCGCCGCGGCGAATTTCGCAACGAACACCTGAAACTGGCCTGGGAAGCCGAACAGCGCGGCGAGATCGTGATCGCCGGCGCCCTGGCCGACCCGGCCGACTACGCCGTCCTGCTGTTCACCGGCGATTCGCCGGAAGTGGCCGAGCGCTTCGCCAAGGCCGATCCTTATGTGACCGAAGGCCTGGTGAAAACCTGGATCGTGCGTCCGTGGACGACGGTTGTCGGCAAGGACGCCAGCACGCCAGTGCGTCCGGAGTAATCCGAAAACGCCGGCGAATTCCTACTTCGCCGGCAGCAGCTTCACGACCAGGTTGTGGGTCGTGAGCGCAAACGAGCCGTCCGGCGCGCGCGCCACGCCGACCGGGCGGTCGAGGCCGCCGGGCAGGGCGCCCAGCGCGATGCCCTGGCGGCCGGCCACCCCCGCCACCGTGCTGGTCACGTTGTCGAGGTTGATCCTGCGGATGGTGGCGTTGCCGGTGTCCGCGATATACAAATCGTTGCCCTCGACCGCAATGCCGCCGGGCGCGCACAGCCGCGAGACCGTGGGGCTGCCGTCCGCCGCTCCGCACTGGCCGGCCTGGCCGGCCAGGGTCGACACCTCGCCGTTCGGCTTGATCATGCGGATGGTCGAATTGCCGGTATCGACCACGTACACGTTGTCCCATTCGTCCACGCCGACGTCCTGCGGATTGCAGAAACGCGCCGTGCCGCCGCGTCCGTCGGCGCTGCCGCACACGCCCGGCGAGCCGGCCACCGTGGTGACGTTGCCGGCGATATCGATGCGGCGCACCGTGTGGTTGCCGGTGTCGGCGATCCACAGGTTGCCGCGGCGGTCCAGGACGATGCCTTTCGGACTGCAGAACTGGGCGCCGGTGGCGCGCCCGTCCAGGCTGCCGCAGATGCCGTTGCCGGCCACCGTGCCGACCGCGCCCGCCGGCGTAATCTTGCGCACTACCGAGTTGCCGGTATCGGTCAGGTAGACATTGCCCTGCGCATCGGCACTGAGCCGGGAGGGCTGGTTGAAGCGTGCGGCATTGCCGTCGCCGTCCGCGTAGCCGACCGCGCCGCGGGCGCCGGCCAGAGTCGTGACCGCGCCCTGCGGGGTCAGCTTGCGGACGGTGGCGCTGGCCGGCTCCGCCACATACAGGTTGCCGGCGGTGTCGGCGGCGATGCCTTCCGGGGCATTGAAGCGCGCCGCCGAGCCGGTGCCGTCCGTGGACCCGGTGCAGACGCCGCAGACGTCCCCGGCGATGGGGAAGAGGCCGGTGGCGCCCTGTGGCCGGTCGGGCCAGCTGGGCCAGTCCGGATGATTCGGCCAGGGATGGTCGCCGCCGTGCCAGACGACGCCGATGCCGATGCCGACGTCGCCACCGCAGCTGGCGAGTACTAGCGCGGCCAGCAATGCCGCGCAGCGCAATAGCGGTCTCATGAACATCTCTCCTCTTGATGACCCATTGAGCATAGCGGCCACGCGTGGCGCCGGTATGCGCGCACGCAAAGCAAAAAGGGCGCATTCGTGCAGTGGCCGGAATTCCGGCGTAAAAGCGACGGCGGCGCGGGTAGTGGCGGCGGATCTCATCCATTCGCTGAGGCGTGCCCCTGCTGAGGTAATATCTTCGCGCTAACAAAAACAAGCTGGAGACTTATGCACACTGTCGTCAACCTGTGGCCGCTGCTTGGCATTGCCGTCGTCGTCGCCGGCTTCCTGCTGCGCGCGAATCCGGTCCTGGTCGTGATCGCCGCCTGCGGCGTGACCGGCATCGCCGGCGGCCTGCCCGTGATGCATCTGCTGGAATCGCTCGGCACGGCCTTCGTCAAGACGCGCAACCTGCCCCTGATATTGCTGCTGCCGCTGGCGGCGATCGGCCTGCTCGAGCGCGCCGGACTGAAGGAGCATGCCCAGGCCAGCATCGCGAAGATCCGCTCCGCCACCACCGGGCGCCTGCTGACCGTGTACCTGCTGGTGCGCGAGCTGGCCGCCGCCTTCGGCCTGACCAGCCTGGGCGGCCATCCGAACATGGTGCGGCCGCTGGTGGCGCCGATGGCCGAAGCGGCCGCCGAAGCGCGCGGCGTGAAGCTGGACGAGGCGATGCGCCAGCGTATCCGCGCGATGAGCGCCGCCACCGACAACGTCGGCCTGTTTTTCGGCGAGGACGTGTTCGTGGCCTTCGGCGCCATCGTGCTGATGCAGACCATCCTGCGCGCCGAAGGGCTGGAAGTCGATCCGCTGCGCATGGCGCTGTGGGGCATCCCGACCGCGGTGACGGCCTTCCTCATCCACGCCTGGAATTTGCGCCGGCTCGACGCCCATATCCTGAAGGCGGCACGATGATCCTCGCGCTCGACGATTTCTACATCCTGGTCGGCCTGCTGTTCGCGGCCACGGCCATCATGAACCTGCGCGACCGGAGCAATCCGCGGCGCACCACGACGGCGCTGTTCTGGGGCCTGTACGCGCTGCTCTACCTGGCCGGCAGCCGCATGCCGCCCGCGGCCACGGGCCTCGTGATGATCGCGATGGCGCTGGTGGCGGGCTTCGGCCTGGTCAAGGGCGGCAAGGCCCATCTGCCGCCCGAAGAAACGCGCCGCGCCGGCGCTGCAAGGCTGGGCCACAAGCTGCTCGTGCCGGCGCTGGCGATTCCGGTGGTGACCATGATCGGGTCGACGCTTTTAAAGGACGTGCGCATCGACGCCACACCGCTGCTCGACCCGAAGAACCTGAGCCTGGTAAGCATGGGCTGCGCCTCGATGATCGCGCTGGCGCTGGCCTGCTGGTTCACGCGCGCGACGCCGCTGCAGGGCGTGCGCGAGGCGCGCCGCCTGATCGACGCCATGAGCTGGGCGGTGGTGCTGCCGCACATGCTGGCCGTGCTCGGGCTGCTGTTTTCCGAGGCCGGCGTCGGCAAGGCCGTGGCCCACATCACCACCTCGTACATCGACATGGATTCGCGCCTGGTGGCCTGCGCCGCCTTCTGCATCGGGATGGCGCTGTTCACGGTCGTGATGGGCAACGGCTTCGCGGCCTTTCCCGTCATCGCCGGCGGCATCGGGATTCCGGTCCTGGTGGGGGTGTATCATGCGAATCCGGCCGTGATGGCGGCAATCGGCATGTTCAGCGCCTACTGCGGCACCCTGATGACGCCGATGGCCGCCAACTTCAACATCGTGCCTGCGGCCCTGCTCGAGCTGCACGACAAGAACGCCGTGATCAAGGCCCAGCTTCCAACGGCGCTGCCGCTGCTGCTGGCGAATATCGTCCTGTTGTACTTCCTGATGTACCGATAAGCCCATGAAAACTGTCCTGCTGACCGGATTCGAACCCTTCGGTGGCGCCGCCATCAATCCTTCGTGGGAAGCCGTGCGCCTGCTGGACGGCTGGTCCGGCGACGGTTTCAAGGTCGAGGTGCGCATGCTGCCCTGCGTGTTCGGCGCCGCCGCCGAGGCGCTGCTGGGCTTCGTCGACGCGCTCCGCCCCGACATCGCAATCGCGGTGGGGCAGGCCGGCGGGCGGCCCGAGATCTCGATCGAGCGCATCGCCATCAACGTCGACGACGCGCGCTTCCTCGACAACGCCGGCCGGCAGCCGATCGACGTCCCCATCGTGGCGGACGGCCCGGCGGCCTATTTCACGACCCTGCCGATCAAGGCCATGGCGGCGGCGATCCGCGAGCAGGGCATCCGGGCCGGCGTGTCGCAGACTGCCGGCACCTTCGTCTGCAATCACGTGTTCTATGCGCTGATGCACCACCTGCGAGGGCAGGGGGTAAAGGCGGGCTTCATCCACGTGCCTTTCCTGCCCGAGCAGGCGGCGGCGTATCCGGTGCAGCCGACGCCTTCGATGACGCTGGAGGAGATCGTGGCAGGCTTGCGCGTGGCGGTGGAAGTGGCGGTGGCGACCGGTGCCGATCTGGTGCAGGCCGGCGGCGCCACGCACTGAGCTTCAGGCAGCCAGGCCTTTTTGCAGCACCTCGGCCACCAGCTCGTTCATCTCGACGCCGCGTTCTTTCGCCAGCTCCTGCAGCTGCTTGACCAGGTCGCCATTCAGCTTGACCGCGAAGGGCACCAGGCCGAGGGCGCGTTCGCGTTCGCGCTGTTCGCGGCGGTCGACCGGCGCTGCGGTGGCGGCGCCGAAGGCGGACCCGCGCGGGCCCGCCTGGTTCATCAGTTTCTTCGCGTCGTACTTGGCCAAATCGGTCTTTTTCATGTTTATTCCCCTTCCGGATTGACGATCTTCAGGAAAGCCCGCACCACCGGCGCATCGTCCTGGATCGGATAAGTAATGTACAGGTTCGCCGACGGCGGATTGCGCTTGATCGGCAGGAAGCGCACGCCCGGCCAGCCGATGCGCGCGGTGGTCTCCGGCATCAGCGCCACGCCCAGGCCCGCGCCGACCATCGCCAGCAGGGTTTGCGGCTCGGCCGCTTCCTGGAAAATGGTCGGCTGGAAGCCGGCGTTCACGCAGCACTGGACCAGGTAGCGCGGCTCGGCCGACTGGTCGAGGTGCAGGGTCAGCAGCGGCTCGCCGGCGATGTCCGTCAGGGCTATGCTGTCCTTGCGCGACAGCGGATGCTGGGCATTCACCGCCACGCAGTAGTTCTCCTGGAAGCACAGGTCCTGGCGTAGGTTGGCGTGTTTCAGCTCGTCCTCGTCGCGCTTCGGTTCGCGCCAGAAGCCGACGTCGATCTGCTTGCCGCGCAGGGCGTCCCACTGCTCGTCGGGGCCGAGTTCGTGGATGGTCCAGGTCACGCGCGGGAACTGGCTCTGGAACTGCTCGAGCAGGCCCGGGATCGGTCCCCACATCGCCGAGCCGACGATGCCCACGCGCAGGCGTCCGACTTCGCCGCGGTCGATCTGGCGGATGGTGTCGACCGCCATCCGCATCCGCCCCAGCAGGTCCGAGGCTTCCTGCATCAGGGCCTTGCCGGCCACGGTCAGCTCGAAGCTGCGGGTGGTGCGCGCGAACAGGCGCACGCCAAGCTCGCTCTCCAGCTTCATGATCTGCTGCGAAAGCGGCGGCTGCGAGATGTGCAGGCGCTCGGCGGCGCGGCTGAAGCTTTTTTCTTCGGCCACGGCGAGAAAGTATTTCAGCTGCTTCAGGTCGATCGACATATTGGTCCGCGAGTTAGTGAGCCAGGTGCGCCAGCGCCACGGCCAGCTGCGCGCCGACCAGGGCGTTGTTCTTGACCAGGGCGATGTTGGTGACGAGGCTGCGACCGCCGGTCAGTTCCTTGATGCGCGCCAGCAGGAAGGGCGTCACCAGCTTGCCCTTCACGCCTTGCTGGTCCGCTTCGCGCAGCGCCTGGGCGATGATGGCGTCGATCTCGTCGCTCTGCATGCTCGACGCTTCAGGCACCGGATTGCTGACCACGACGCCGCCGTCCAGGCCGAGCTGCCACTTGGTGCGGATGAAGCGCGCCTGTTCTTCCGGCGTGTCGAGCTGGAAGTCGGCCTTGAAGCCGCTGTCGCGCGTGAAGAAGGCGGGGAAGGCGGCTTGCCCGACGCTCACCACCGGCACGCCGTGGGTCTCGAGGTATTCGAGGGTCAGGCCGATGTCGAGGATGGACTTCACGCCCGCGCAGACGACGGCGACGCCGGTGTGCGCCAGTTCCTGCAGGTCGGCCGAGATGTCGAAGCTGGTCTCGGCGCCGCGGTGCACGCCGCCGATGCCGCCGGTGACGAAGACTTCGATGCCGGCCAGCTTCGCGCAGATCATGGTGGCGGCGACGGTGGTGGCGCCGAGCTTCTTTTGCGACAGCACGTAGGCCAGGTCGCGGCGGCTGACCTTGATCGCATCCTTGGCCTGGCCCAGCAGCTCGAGCTGCTCGTCGGCCAGGCCGATGCAGATGCGGCCGTCGATGATGGCGATGGTGGCGGGGACGGCGCCGGCGTCGCGGATCACCTGCTCGACTTCGCGCGCGGTCTGCACGTTCTGCGGGTAGGGCATGCCGTGCGAGATGATGGTCGATTCGAGGGCGACGACCGGCTTGCCGGCGGCGCGGGCGGCTTGTACTTCAGGGGAAAACTGGAGGAAGGCGTGCATGTTCAATCCTGGTGGTTCGTGTTCATGAGAGTGTCGGGTCCGAGCCGCGGGTGCACCGTCTCGGCCACGCCGAGGGTGAGCGCGGACAGCTTCAGGCCGCGGCGGCAGGCCAGTTCGAGGTCGTCGCCATCGTGGATCAGCGACCAGCAGACGGCGGCCGCGAAGGCGTCGCCGGCGCCGGTGACGTCGACCACCTCGGCGCCGTGCGCATACAAACGCACAATTTGATCTTCACCCGCGCCGCCGCGCGTGTACATCACGCCCTCGGCGCCGCGCGTGACGATCAGGTCGCGCGCGCCCTGGGCCCGCACTTCGGCCACCGCGGCGTCGAAATCCGTTTCGCCGGCCAGTTCGCGCCCGACCCGCGCCGCGAGCTCGCCGCGGTTCAGGATCAGCAGGCGCACGCCCGATAAATTTCTTGGCAGGCGCGCCATCTTCGGCTCCGACACCGCCACCAGCACCAGCGGCACTTCCGCGCGGCGGGCCTGGCCGATGACGGCGTCCACGCTGTCCAGCGGCAGGTTCAGGTCGGCCACCACCAGCGCGCTGGTCGCGATCCGGGTCTGGCAGGATTCGACGAAGGCCGGGTCGAGGCGCTCGTACAAGGCCATGTCGGCCAGCGCCACCACCATTTCGCCATCCTGGTCCAGCACCGCCGTGTAGGTGCCGCTGGCCGCGCCCTCGATCTGCAGGGTGCCGCCGGTATCGATGCCGAGGGCCTGCGCATGCGCGAGCAGGGCGGCGCCCGAGCTGTCCTTGCCGGTCGCCGTCAATAACGCAACCGGCATGCCGAGGCGCGCGAGGTTCTCGGCGATGTTGCGGGCGACGCCGCCGAAGGATTCGCTCTGGCTGGCGGGATTGGAGGTGTGCAGGGCGATGCCGGCCAGCGAACGCAGCTTGCGATCCAGGTTGGCCGCGCCGATGCAGGTGACCGGGCGGCGGTCCGGCAGCACGTAGGCACGCCCGAGCAGCTTGCGCTCGCGGATCAGGCCGGCGATATGGCCGGCGACGGCCGAGCGCGACAGGCCCAGGCTATCGGCCAGCTCCTGCTGCGAAATGAAGGGATTCGCGCGGATCAGTTCGAACAGCTGTTGTTTTTTTGAGTGCTCGGTCACGGTAATGGGCCTTAAAACGGATGCAAACAATTGTTTTCGATTTTAAACAATTGTTTGTCGAGCGTCAATGGGCAATGCTTCTGTCGCTATTTGCGCCGGGCAATACCATGTATGCGCAAGTCGATATGTAGGATAGCTTATTTATACCTTGTTCATATAAATCGAGCAGAAATTTGGTATTTGCCATACCAATCCACGATAATGCATAGTTCGATTTATTTGGTGCACCGGGCTCCCGCTTTAAGTGCAACACCTGCAGTAAAAAGCCTCCCCGGCTCACCAGCAACCGTATTCCATAAGCCCAATCCAGCGACATCACAAGGAAGCCATCCATGCTCAGCAACACCCCATTCGAAGCCGCCGACGTCATCCGCGCCCGCAAGCCCGGATTCACGCCGCGCGTGGCGCTCATCCTCGGCTCCGGTCTCGGCGTGCTGGCCGAGCAGATGACGGATGCCGTCGCGATCAGCTACGCCGACCTGCCTGGCTTCCCGATCAGCACCGTGCACGGCCATGCCGGCGAACTGGTGCTGGGCACCCTGGCCGGCGTGCCGGTCGCCTGCATGAAGGGCCGCGGCCACTTCTACGAAGGCTATGGCGCCAGCGTGATGACGTCCGCTGTCCGTACCCTGAAGCTGATCGGCTGCGAACTGCTGTTCGTGACCAACGCGGCAGGTTCGCTGCGTCCTGAAGTCGATGCCGGCAGCATCGTGGTGCTGGCCGACCACATCAACCTGCTGCCGGGCAGCCCGATGGCCGGCCCGAACGACGACCGCTTCGGCCCGCGCTTCTTCAGCATGGCCAATGCCTATGATGCCGGGACCCGCGACATGGTGAAGGCCGTGGCGGCGGAGAAGGGCATCACCCTGCATGAAGGCGTCTACCTGTCGACCCCGGGCCCGCACTTCGAGACGGCCGCCGAGATCCGCGCCTTCCGCACCATGGGCGCCGACGTGGTCGGCATGTCGGTGGTCCCGGAAGTCATCGCCGCCCGCCACTGCGGCTTGAAAGTCGCCGGCGTCTCGGCCATCACCAACCTGGCCGAAGGCCTGACGCCGTTCCCGCTGTCGCACGAGCAGACCCTGAAGTATGCTGCCGTTGCGGCCAAGGACCTGGTGGCCTTGATGCATGCTTTCATCGAACGCCTGGGCGCAACCGCTAACGCTTGATACGTCATCCCCGCGACCGCACGTCGTTCCCGCGAAGGCGGGAACCCAAGTTTGCAAGAGCAGTCGAAATGCAAACAAAACTTGGGTCCCCGCCTTCGCGGGGACGACGAGGTGGGGAGGCGGGAACGACGGTTTTGGAGATAACTAATATATGTCACGCGCATTCATCCTCCTGCTTGACTCCTTCGGCCTCGGCGCGCTGCCCGACGCCGACAAGTACGGCGATACCGGCGCCAATACCCTCGGCCACATCGCCGAATGGGCGGCAAAGGAAGGCAAGCCGATGTCGCTGCCGGCCCTGGAAGCCATCGGCCTCGGCGCCGCCGCCCATAAAGCCAGCGGCGCATGGCCGGCCGGTTTCGACAAACGCGAAGGTTTTACCGGCGCCTGGGGCGTCGCCCGCGAGCAGTCGACCGGCAAGGACACGCAGAGCGGCCACTGGGAAATCGCCGGCGTGCCGGTGCTGTTCGACTGGGGCTACTTCCCGAAAACCGTGCCGAGCTTCCCGAAAGAGCTGACCGACAAGCTGCAAGAGCTGACCGGCGTCCCGGGTTGGCTGGGCAACTGCCACGCTTCCGGCACCACCATCATCGACCAGCTGGGCGACGAGCATGTCGCGACCGGCAAGCCGATCCTGTACACCTCGGCCGACTCGGTGCTGCAGATCGCCGCGCATGAAGAATCCTTCGGCCTCGAGCGCCTGTACGAAGTCTGCGAAGCCGCGTATGAGCTGGTCAAGCCCTACAACATCGGCCGCGTGATCGCGCGTCCCTTCGTCGGCAGCAAGGGCAGCTACAAGCGCACCAGCAACCGTCACGACTACGCCGTGCCGCCGGTCGCGCCGACCCTGCTGGACCACGTCAAGGATGCCGGCGGCGAAGTCATCGCCCTCGGCAAGATCAGCGACATCTTCGCCGGCCAGGGCGTCACGCAACTGATCAAGGGCGCCGACAACATGGCCCTGTTCGACCGCCTGCTGGAAGTGGCCGATACCGCTACCGATAAATCGCTGACCTTCGTGAACTTCGTCGACTTCGACATGCACTTCGGCCACCGCCGCGACGTGTCCGGCTATGCGAACGCGCTGCACGAACTGGACGCGCGCCTGCCGGAATTCACGGCCAGGCTTCAGCCCGGCGACCTGGTCGTGATCACCGCCGACCACGGCTGCGACCCGACCTGGCCCGGCTCGGACCACACCCGCGAACACATCCCGATGCTGTTCTTCGGCCCGGCCGCGCCCGCACAGGAACTGCCTGTGGCCGACACCTTCTCCGATATCGGCGCAACGCTCGCCAAACACCTCGGCGTCAAACCTCTTTCGAACGGAACTGCCCTTTTATGAGCCCGAACCTCGACTTTAAACGCAACACGGCCATCGGCCTCGACCTGGGCTGGATCAACCACCTCAAGGTCAACCGCAACGCCGCCGACCGCCGCGCCGCCAGCCTGGCGAACCGCCGCACGGTCAAGAAGGACTACCAGGCCGCCTGGCTGGTGAAAGCCATCCAGTGCATCGACCTGACCACCCTCGGCGGCGACGACACCCCGGGCCGCGTCGAGCGCCTGTGCATGAAGGCGATGCGCCCGCTGCGCACCGACCTGATGCAGGCCCTCGGCCTGGACAACCTGACCACCGGCGCCGTCTGCGTGTACCACGAGATGATCACCCCGGCCGTGCAGGTGCTGCAGGGCCGCCTGCCGATCGCCGCGGTATCGACCGCTTTCCCGGCCGGCCTGTCGAGCATGGAAACCAAGCTGCGCGAGATCGAGCTGTCGGTGGCCGCGGGCGCGACCGAGATCGACATCGTGATCACCCGCCAGCACGTCCTGACCGGTAACTGGCAGGCGCTGTACAACGAAATGCTGGCCTACCGCCAGGCCTGCGGCGAAGCGCACGTGAAGGCGATCCTGGCGACCGGCGACCTGGTCACCCTGGAAAACGTGGCCAAGGCTTCGTGGGTCTGCATGATGGCGGGCGCCGATTTCATCAAGACCTCGACCGGCAAGGAAGGCGTCAACGCGACGATTCCGGTGTCGCTGGTGATGGTGCGCGCGATCCGCGAATACTACGAGCAGACCGGCTTCAAGGTCGGCTACAAGCCGGCCGGCGGCGTCAGCACCGCGAAATCGGCGCTGCAATACCTGACCGTGATGAAGGAAGAGCTGGGTAACGAATGGCTGGAACCGCACCTGTTCCGCATCGGCGCCTCCAGCCTCCTGACCGACATCGAGCGCCAGCTCGAGCACCATGTCACGGGCTTCTACTCGGCCGCCCACCGCCACGCGCAACCTTAAGAATTACGGATTCGTCATGCCTACTATTAAAGAGATTCTTCAGACTATGGATTACGGTCCCGCACCCGAAAGCACCAAGGAAGCGCAAGCGTGGCTGGACCAGCACGGCCGCCGTTTCGGCCTGTTCATCGACAACGCCTGGACCGAGGCCGCTGAGACCTTCGGCTCCTTCAACCCGGCCGACGGCAGCGAACTGGCGCAAGTCAGCCAGGCCAGCGCCGACGACGTCGAACGCGCGGTCGCGGCCGCACGCCGCGCCCAGCCGGGCTGGGTCGCCATGGGCGGCCACGGCCGCGCCAAGGTGCTGTACGCGCTGGCACGCCTGCTGCAGAAGCACTCGCGCCTGTTCGCCGTGCTCGAGACCCTGGACAACGGCAAGACCATCCGCGAAACCCGCGACGCCGACCTGCCGCTGGCCGCGCGCCACTTCTACCATCACGCCGGCTGGGCCCAGCTGCAGTCGGAAGAATTCGCCGACTACCGCGCCGTCGGCGTGGTCGGCCAGATCGTGCCGTGGAACTTCCCGCTGCTGATGCTGGCGTGGAAAATCGCACCCGCGCTCGCAGCCGGTAACACCATCGTCTTCAAGCCGGCCGAGTTCACCTCGCTGACGGCTCTGTTATTTGCTGAAATCTGCGTGCAGGCCGGCGTGCCGGCCGGCGTGGTCAACATCGTCACCGGCGACGGCCGCGTGGGCGAAGCCATCGTCAACCATCCTGGCATCGACAAGCTGGCCTTCACCGGCTCGACCGAAGTGGGCCGCATCATCCGCAAGGCGACCGCCGGCACCGGCAAGAAGCTGTCGCTGGAACTGGGCGGCAAGTCGCCCTTCATCGTCTTCGAAGATGCCGACCTGGACGCCGCCGTCGAAGGCCTGGTGGACTCGATCTGGTTCAACCAGGGCCAGGTCTGCTGCGCCGGCTCGCGCCTGATGGTGCAGGAATCGGTGTACCCGCGCTTCATCGCCAAGGTCAAGGCGCGCATGCAGAACCTGCGCGTCGGCTCGCCGCTGGACAAGTCGAACGACATCGGCGCCCTGGTCGATCCGGTGCAGCAGCAGCGCATCAACGGCCTGGTCGAATCGGCCCGCGCCGAAGGCTGCGAAATCTGGCAGCCGAGCTGCGAGATGCCGGTCGGCGGTTCGTGGTTCCTGCCGACCCTGATCACCGGCGCCTCGACGTCGGCCGCCGTGGCCCAGACCGAAATCTTCGGCCCGGTGCTGGTGGCGATGAGCTTCCGCACCCCGGCTGAAGCGGTCCAGCTGGCCAACAACACCGTCTACGGCCTGGCCGCCTGCGTGTGGACCGAGTCGATCAGCCTGGCGCTGGACGTCGCGCCCGCCATCAAGGCCGGCGTGGTGTGGATCAACACCGCCAACCAGTTCGACGCAGCCTGCGGCTTCGGCGGCTACAAGGAATCGGGCTTCGGCCGCGAAGGCGGCAAGGAGGGCATGTACGAATACCTGACCCCGCTGGCGGAAGACCGCCGCCCGGCCGCGCCGCTCGCGCCTGAAAAGGGCAAAGTGAAACCGGTGGAAGAGGGCGTCCCGTTCGCCGTCGACCGCACCGCCAAGCTGTACATCGGCGGCAAGCAGGCCCGCCCGGACGGCGCCTACAGCCGCGCCATCAACGGCGCCAACGGCGCCTTCCTGGCCGACATCGGCGAAGGCAACCGCAAGGACATCCGCAACGCCGTCGAAGCCGCCCACAAGGCGGCCGGCTGGTCCAAGGCCACCGCGCACAACCGCGCGCAGGTCCTGTACTACATCGCCGAGAACCTGGCCGTGCGCGCCGACGAATTCGCGGCCCGCATCGCCGCCCAGACCGGCGCGAAAAACGCGATGCAGGAAGTGCAGGCTTCGGTCGAGCGCCTGTTCTACTGGGCCGCCTGGGCCGACAAGCACGACGGCCTGGCGCACCAGCCGCCGATGCACGGCATCACCGTGGCGCTGAACGA
The DNA here is from genome assembly GCF_042656905.1 of Massilia aerilata. Classification (NCBI taxonomy): domain Bacteria; kingdom Pseudomonadati; phylum Pseudomonadota; class Betaproteobacteria; order Burkholderiales; family Oxalobacteraceae; genus Massilia; species Massilia aerilata. Next base: position 273,979 of record NZ_JBHSMZ010000016.1, on the reverse strand, counting down.
ACCGGTCGGCGTGATCGGCATCGTCTGCCCGAACGAGAACCCGCTGCTGGGCTTTATCTCGCTGGTCGCCCCGGCCCTCGCGCTGGGCAACCGTGTGATCGCCGTGCCGTCGGAAGCGCATCCGCTGTCGGCGCTGGACCTGTACCAGGTGCTGGACACCTCGGACCTGCCGGGCGGCGCGCTGAACATCGTCACCGGTTCCGCCGACGAGCTGGCGCGCACGCTGGCCTCGCACTTCGACGTCGATGCCGTGTGGCGCCACGATGGTTCGGCGGAAGGCTGCGCGGAAGTCGAGCGTCTGTCGGCCGAGTCGCTGAAGCGCACCTGGACCGGCGGCGCCAAAGGCCGCGACTGGTTCGATGCGAAGCAGGCTTGCGGCAAGACGGTGCTGCAGCATGCTACGCAAGTCAAAAACGTCTGGATTCCGTACGGCGTTTAATACTGAGTTACCCCGTCGTTCCCGCGCAGGCGGGAACCCAGGTTCGTTCGCGTTACGCTAGCTGAACTTGGGTTCCCGCCTCCGCGGGAACGACGCTTTCACACATAAGGAAGCATCTCATGTTCCTCCCCCAAGAAATCATCCGCAAAAAGCGCGACGGCGGCATCCTGAGCAAGGAAGAAATCCAGTTCTTCGTGCGCGGCATCCCCAACGGTGAGGTCACCGAAGGCCAGATCGCGGCGCTCGCGATGGCGGTCTACTTCAACGACATGAACATGGACGAACGCGTCGCCTTCACCCTGGCGATGCGCGATTCCGGCCAGGTCATGGAGTGGAAATCGCTGAACCTGCCGGGTCCGGTGGTCGACAAGCACTCGACCGGCGGCGTCGGCGACGTCGTCTCGCTGATGCTGGGCCCGATGATCGCGGCCTGCGGCGGTTATGTGCCGATGATCTCGGGCCGCGGCCTGGGCCACACCGGCGGCACCCTGGACAAGTTCGATTCGATCCCGGGCTACTCGACCGTGCCCGATCCGGAACTCTTCAAGAAGGTGGTGAAGGAAGTCGGCGTCGCCATCATCGGCCAGACCGCCCAGCTGGCGCCGGCCGACAAGCGCTTCTACAGCATCCGCGACACCACGGCCACCGTGGAATCGGTGGCGATGATCACCGGCTCGATCCTGTCGAAGAAGCTGGCGGCGGGCCTGGACGCGCTGGTCATGGACGTCAAGGCGGGCAGCGGCGCCTTCATGCCGAGCTACGAGAAATCGGTGGAGCTGGCCGAGTCCATCGTCAAGGTCGGCAACGGCGCCGGCACGAAAACCTCGGCGATCCTGACCGGCATGAACGAGTCGCTGTGCCCGGCGGCCGGCAACGCGGTCGAAGTGCGCGTCGCGATCGACTACCTGACCGGCAAATCGCGCCCGGCGCGCCTGCACGAAGTGACGATGGCGCTGTGCGCCGAGATGCTGGTGATCTCGGGCCTCGCTGCCAATCACGAAGAAGCCCACGCCAAGCTGCAGCACGCGCTGGATTCGGGCGAAGCCGCGGAACGCTTCGCGCGCATGGTGACGGCCCTGGGCGGCCCGGCCGACCTGATGGACAAGCCGGATGCGCACCTGGCCAAGGCCCCGATCGTGGTGCCGGTGCCGGCGCTGGAATCGGGTTACGCCTGGTCGACCGACTGCCGTGGCCTGGGCCTGGCGGTGGTGGGCCTGGGCGGCGGCCGTATCCGTCCGCAGGACCCGATCGACTTCGCGGTCGGCCTGACCGGCCTGATCGAACTGGGTCACAAGGTGGACGCCGGCCAGCCGATCGCGCTGGTGCATGCGCGCACCCAGGAAGCCGCGGAGCAGGCGGTGCGCCAGGTGCAGGCGGCCTACCGCATCGCGCAAGAACAGCCGGCTGCGCAGCCGATGATCTACAAGACGATTCGTCCGTAAAAACACCGTCGTCCCCGCGAAGGCGGGGACCCAAGTTAGATGCGTTTCGATCGCTCACGCAGAACTTGGGTTCCCGCCTCCGCGGGAACGACGTCATGGAGTCCACATGAACTACCAAAAACTGATCGAAGAAGCCCGCGCCGCCCGCGAACTGGCCTACACCCCGTACTCGAAGTTCAAGGTCGGCGCCGCGCTGGAATGCAAGGACGGCCGTATCTTCCGCGGCTGTAACGTGGAAAACGCGTCCTACGGCCTGTGCAACTGCGCCGAGCGCACCGCCTTCTTCTCGGCCATCGCCAGCGGTTACAAGCCGGGCGATTTCACGGCCCTGGCCGTGATCGGCGACACCGACGGCCCGATCGCCCCCTGCGGCGCCTGCCGCCAGGTGACCCTGGAGCTGGGCGGTAACGAGCTGCCGGTGGTGCTGACCAACCTGAAGGGCGACCTGATGGAGACCACCGCCGCCGGCCAGCTCCCGAACGCCTTCGGTGGCTGGGACCTGAACCAGTAACTGGTATCATGGACGTCGGCAACGACCGGTTGCCGATGTCCGGAAGTACCGATGAAATTCAGCCAGAAAATCGGCGCCGCGCTCGCGTTTTGCGCAGCTGCGGCGCTTGCACCCAGTAGGACCTTCGCACAACCCGTCCCCGCCGTCATCCATGACCTGGCTCTCCAGGCGTCGCGAAGCCCGGCAACGCCCATAGGTCCCTACGACGAACGCGCTTGGCTCGAGCGCTTCTACGCGCCGCGCAAATACACGCTTGCCTGGAATCCCTCGACCGCCGCCGCGGCCCTGTGGGTGCTGCGCCAGGCCGCGCTGCAGGGTCTCGATCCACGCGACTACGGCGCCGACGCGCTGCAGAAGCAGCTCGGCGCAGGCGGCGCCGATGCCGCCAAGTTCGACGTCGCGCTCACATCGGCGATGCTGCACTACCTGGCCGACCTGCGCGTCGGCCGCGTGCGTTCCGAATACCACACCCGCCTTCCCGATCCGCGCCTGAAGCAGTACGATCCGGTCGAGCGCCTGCGTGGCGGCCTCGCGGCTGGCCGCCTGCAGGCCGCGGTGAAGGCGGCCGAGCCGCAGATCCGCCAGTACGGGCAGGTCAAGGCGGCGTTGGCGCAATACCGCGCGCTCTCGAAAAAGCCGTATCCGGCGCTGCCGGCGCCGAGTGGCAAGCTGGCGTCCGGCGGCGCCTACCCGGCCGCGCAGGCGCTGTTCGAGCGCCTGGTGTTGCTGGGCGACCTGCCGCCCGATACGCCGCCGCCGGCGGAGGGCATCTACAGCGAGCAGCTGGAAGAGGGCGTGCGGCGCTTCCAGGCCCGCCATGGGCTGCTTGACGACGGCGTGCTGGGCCGCGGCACCATCGCCGCGCTCAACGTGTCGCCCGCGCGCCGTGTGCGCCAGCTCGAACTGAGCCTCGAACGCCTGCGCTGGCTGCCGGATTTCGGCCGCGGCCCGCTGATCGTCGTCGATTTGCCGATGTACCGCCTGTGGGCCTTCCAGAACGGCAGCGCCGAGCCGCCGCTCGAGATGCGGGTGGTGGTCGGCGCCGCGGTGAAGACCGAGACGCCGCTGTTCGTCGGCCAGATGCGCTACCTGGAATTCAACCCGTACTGGAACGTCCCGCGCAGCATTCTCGACAGGGAGATCCTGCCCAGGCTCGAGCGCAACCCCGCCTATTTGACGCAGCACGACATGGAGACGGTGCCGCCAAACGCCAGCGTGGCCGATCTGAAAGCAGGGAAGGCCCGCGTGCGCCAGCGCCCGGGGCCGAAGAATTCGCTGGGCGCGATCAAGTTTGCGATGCCGAACCCGATGGACATCTACCTGCATTCGACGCCGGCGCGCGAACTGTTCGAACGCAGCCGGCGCGACCTGTCGCATGGCTGCATCCGCGTCGAACATCCGGCCGCGCTGGCCCAGTTCGTGCTGGGCGGGCAGGGCAAGTGGAGCGCCGACGCCATCCAGGAGGCGCTGCAGCCGGGACCGACCCGCCATGTCGCCCTGGTCAATGCGGTGCCGGTCGCGCTGATCTACGCCACCGCCATCGTCGACAATGAGGGCAGGCCGATCTTCGTCGCGGATATCTATGGCCGCGACGCGACGCTCGAGCAGGAATTACGCGCGCGCGTTCAGCGCTGACGGCGCTTGCGGCTCAGGCCGAAGGCAGCCGCGCCCAGGCCCAGCAACATGATCGAGGCCGGCTCCGGCACATCGACGTTTTGATTCGCCGGCGCCAGGACTGCGCCATACAGATTCAGGTTCAGGGTCGATCCCGCATACAGCGAACTCGACGCCGCGTCCGGTGCATAGTCGCCGAAAGTCAGAACGTAGCTGGCATAGTGCATGCCGACCGCGCTTGCCGAGAAATCAGCCTGGAACAGGGTGCTTCCGCCGGCGATCAAATCGTCGAACATGTCCAGGTTGGTCAGGAACTGATTCGCGGTGTCGCCGGTCTGGCTGATTTTGATCAGGCTCAGTGCGACGCGGTTGCCAAGCAGGTTAGCCAGCGAGAAATTCAGGCTGCCGACCTTGTCCCCCAAATTGTACGAACCGAAATCCAGATCCAGCGTATCGCCGGCGATACCGTCGAAGCCAGCGCTTGCATGCTCCAGATAGGTATAGCTCAGCGTCGTCGCGCCGTTCCAGGTGGCGTTCGCTTTGGTCGTCACCGTGGCGCCGCCGATGGCGCCTGAATTGCTGGCGTTGACTTCGAGCGACTCGGTGACGTCGACCATGCCGGCGCCGACATAATCGTTCAGATAGGCGTTATCGACCGCTTTGGAGAGCTCGTCGGGCATGGTGCCGGCAGCCTTGCCCGATGCCGCTGCAACGGTGTTGTTGGTGTTCAGTACGGGGCCGCTGCCGCACTTTGCCGCCGTGTTGGGCGCCGCCACCGTGCGTGTGCAATTCACCGTGGTCTTGCTTGGCGTCGACGCTGCGCTATCGCTTGCGCCTGCGGCGTCGAAGCCGATCGTGCTCTGCACGGCGCCGGTGGTGGTGCCGTTAGGCGTATTCCTGTTGTAGCTGAAATCGACGCTGGTGTTCTGCACGCTGGTCGCTGCGGTCTTCGTGCCGATGTTCACGCCGGTCAGCACACCTTTGCTGGCATCGAACTGGTTGAAGCTCGTCGTCACCGAGGTTTTCTGGCTCGTTTTTCCAGTGCCGCTCAAAGCAGGCGCGGATACGGCCACAGTAAAATCCTGGCTTGCGGTGACGACGCCGGCATGTGCACTGGCCGAGACGGCCAGGAGTGCGATATAGCTTGAAACGACTGCGCTGAGCGGTTTGAGTGACATTTTGGACCTTTCTTATATCTCTTTTATTCTGAGAAGTAGGCATACTGAAGAGCTAGACCTCATGAAGCAACTATTGTGCCTGCAAGCTAAGTAATTGATTTAAATGATATTTACGTATGTTAAATGTGTTACGTAAATATTGTGTAAGGAAAATCGACATTAATTTGTATCAATGTTTCATAATGCTCGCGTGTCATGTTGAAGCGTCAATTTGACATTTGGCAAGCGATCTTCTGAGTATTCCTGCTATGTCCGTTTCCGCACTGAACGGGCTCGTGCCACCTCGTATGCTTGGGACATAAACCATGCAGAGACGGCGGCACCACCATGAGAAATCCATTTTCCGCATCCACTGAAGCCGAGACCGATGAAGGTCCGGCTCCCAGGCGGCGCCGCGCCGCCCCCTTGTCGGTCGATGCATGGAAGCAATTCCTCAGCGTGGCGAAACCGTACTGGTTGGGGGAGCAAAAGAAGAAAGCCTGGGTCCTGCTGCTGCTCCTGATCGTGCTGATGCTGGTCGAGACCAAGCTGGCCGTGATGCTGAACGACCAGTCCGGCGAGATGACCTCGGCGCTGGCGGCGAAGGAGGGTCCGCGCTTCTGGAAGTCGGTGCGGATGTGCCTGTTCGTGCTGGCCTTCGCGGTGCCGGTCTACGCCTTCTATTACTACATGCGCGACCTGTTCGCGAACCAGTGGCGGCGCTGGCTGACCGGCCGCTTCCTCGACGGCTACCTGAAAGGCCGCAAGTACTATGAAATCGGGGCCGACAGCGGCATCGACAACCCCGACCAGCGCATCAGCGAGGACATCAACACGTTCACGGGCAGGTCGATCAACTTCCTGCTGATCTTCCTGGGGTCGATCATGCAGCTGGTGGCCTTCAGCGCGGTGCTGTGGTCGATCTCGCACCTGCTGGTCGGCGTGCTGGCCGTGTATGCGACGGTCGGCACCGCGATCGCCCTGTGGGTCTTCGGCACCCCGCTGATCCACCTGAATTTCTGGCAGTTGCGACGCGAGGCGGACTTCCGTTTCAGCCTGATGCGCGTGCGCGAGAACGCCGAATCGATCGCCTTCTACCGCGGCGAAGCGCAGGAGCGGGTCCACATCGACAGCAAGCTGGACAAGGTCATCAAGAATTTTGCGCGCCTGATCCGGAAGCAGCGCAATCTCAACCTTTTCCAGCGCACCTTCAGCCAGCTGACCCTGGTGCTGCCCGGCGTGATCCTGGCCGACGGCGTGCTGTCGGGCGAGCTGGAAGTGGGGCGGGCGATCCAGGCCGCGGGCGCCTTCACCGCGGTGCTGGGCGCGGTGGGCGTCATCGTCGACAACTTCGAGAGCCTGAGCCGTTTCGTGGCCGGCATCGGCCGCCTGCAGGCCTTGTCCGAGCTGGTGCTGCCCGGCGTGGCCGAGGAGTACCCCGACGAAGGCAAGCATCCGCGCATCGAGCGCCATCCGGCCCGGCACCTGACGCTGGAAGCCCTGACCCTGCATCCGCCGCAATCCGAGCGCGTCCTGATCAAGGAGCTGAACCTGGTACTGAAGCCGGGCGACGCGCTCCTGATCACCGGCGACAGCGGCTGCGGCAAGAGTTCGCTGCTGCGGGCGATCGCGGGCCTGTGGCATACGGGCAGCGGCGCGATCCACCATCCGCCCATCGAAGATTGCTTCTTCCTGCCCCAGCAGCCTTATCTGCAGGCGGGTACGCTGCGCAGCCAGCTGATCTATCCCAGCGCAGACACCGGCCTGAGCGACGATCAGTTGCTGGAGATCCTGGAGCAGGTCCACCTGCCGCGCCTGGCCGAGCGCGTGGGCGGCCTGGATGCCGTGGAGGACTGGGAAAAGCTGCTGTCGGTGGGCGAGCAGCAGCGCCTGGCCTTCGGCCGCGTGCTGGTGCATGCGCCGGGCATCGTCATCCTGGACGAAGCGACCAGCGCGCTGGACAGCGCCAACGAAGCGTCCTTGTACGCCCGCCTGCGCGACAGCGGCACGACCCTGATCAGCATCGCGCACCGGCCCGCCGTCCTGCGCCACCATACCCATGTGCTGCACCTGACGGGGGAGGGCGCCTGGAAAGTGCACGAGGCGGACGCGTTCGCATTCGATGCGCCGGCCGCCGAGGCGCGCGCCGGCGCCGGCAATCCGAACCCGAACCCGAACCCGAACCCGAACCCGAACCCGATTCCGAATCCGCAGCCGGCGCGGCAAGCGCGTAAAGTGGCTGCGGCGACTTGAAATCCTGATCACGCCCTCAACATGAAGGCCTATCCGGAATCATATTAAGGAGGCAAAGTCATGAGCCCGAAAGATTCACAGATGTTGCACGATTTCCTGAGCCAGCTGATCCAGGCGCGCGGACTCCAGAAGGACCCGGAGGCCGATGCGCTGATCCAGCGCGCGGTCGCCCAGCAGCCGGACGCCGCCTACCTGCTGGTGCAGCGCTCGCTGCTGCAGGAGCAGGCGCTGAACAATGCCAGGGACCAGATTGCGCAGCTGCAAAACCAGCTGCAGTCCGCCCAGCAGGGCGACAGGCGCTTCCTGGATGCGAATGCCTGGGGCAACAGCGGTTCATCGCATCCTGCGAGCGCGCAGATGCAGCAGGAGCGGCGCGAATACCAGCGCGATCCGCGCGACTACCCGCCACAACAATACCAGCCGCAATACCAGCAGCCGTCGATGATGGGGGGCATGTTCGGCGCCCGTTCCGGCGGCTTCCTGGGCGGTGGCGGCGGCCTGCTGGGCTCGATCGCGGCGACGGCGGCCGGCGTGGCCGCGGGTAATTTCCTGTTCCATGGCCTGGACAACATGTTCCACCACCATGACCAGGGCGGCGGCAACCGCCTGCTGAATGGCGACGACCCGGGCAACAACCTGTTCAGCGACCAGTCGGGCAGCCCGCTGGCCGACCAGGCCGGCCTGGGCGACATCGGCGGCGGCTCCGGCAACCATCTGCTGGACAGCGGCTCGGGCGAGGTCGCCTCGGAAGGCCTGTTCGACAGCGGCCTGGACGATAGCGGGACGCTGGACAGCACCGGCGGCTTCTTCGACGGCGATGGTTCCGACGAAGGCCTGTTCGGCTAACTATCCGTCTCCGGCTTCCAGGGATCGTAGGTCCCCACGTTCCAGATGTGGCCTTCGGGGTCGCGGCACATGAACTCGCGGCTGCCGTATGCGGTATCGGCCGGCTCTTGCAGGATCAGGGCGCCGGCATTGCGCGCGCGCTCGCAGACCCGGTCCGCGTCGTCCACGTGCAGGTAGACGGTCTGGGTCTGGCGGCCCTCGATCTGGTCCGGCTGCACCAGCAGCTTGCCGTATTCGTTGTCCTTGCCGGCCGAGCCCAGCATGATCATGCCGCCGTTCAGGACCAGTTGGGCATGGGCGATGGCGTCGCCGCTGCCCGGCACCACCATCTGGCACTGGAAGCCGAAGGCCTCGCACAGCCAGTCGATGGCGGCGGGGGCGTCGCGGTAACGCATGCAGGGAATGGCTGCGGATGGCATGGTGGTTTCCTCTCACATTTGCTGGAACAGATAGGTGTGATTGCGGCTCACTTCGAGCTCGAAGGGATGGCCGCGCAGCCTGAGCATATGGCGTCCGCGCAGGTCGCGCGCGACTTCGCCGATGGCGTCCACGCGCACCAGGGTCGAACGGTGGATGCGCCAGAACTCGTCCGGGTCGAGCTCCTCGGCCAGCTCCTTCAGCGTTTTGCGGATCAGGAATTCGGCGCTGGCCGTCTGCACCCGCGTGTACTTTTCGTCGGACTGGAAGAACAGGACCTCGCGCGTGCTCACCATGCGCAGGCTGGCGCCGACCTGGGCCTGGATCCAGCGCAGGTAGCCGGCCGTTGGCTTTTCGGCGCCCTTGTGTTCCAGCAGCGAGGTCAGCTTCGCCAGCTGCTGGCCGATGTCCGGCTGCACCGGTGAGTGGGCCTGTATCCGGCTGCGCAGGCGCGCGCAGGTCGTGGCCAGGCGCTCCGCGCTCACCGGTTTCAAGAGGTAGTCGAGCGCGCCCTGTTCGAAGGCGTCCAGCGCGTACTGGTCGTAGGCGGTGGCGAACACGATGTGCGAGCGCTGGTACAGCCGGCGCGCCGCCTCGATGCCGTTCAGGCCCGGCATGCGGATGTCGAGGAAGGCGATGTCCGGCTTGTGCTGTTCGCCCAGCGCCACGGCTTCGACACCGTTCGCGGCCTCGGCGACGATGCGCAGTTCCGGCCAGACTGCGGCCAGGCGGGCGCGCAGCAGGTCGCGCATCGGCGCTTCGTCGTCGGCGATCATGGCGGTGAGTGCGCCATCGTTCATCATGCGGTCTCCATCATCTTGTAGGGCAGTTTGATCAGGGCGCACGCGCCGCCGGCGGGCGGCGTGTGGATCACCAGCTCGGCGCTCGCGCCATACAGCAGCTGCAGGCGTTCGCGGATGTTCGCCAGGCCGATGCCGTCGTCGGCGTGCGGGTCGATGCCGATGCCGTCGTCGCAGACTTCGATGTGGAGGGTGAAGCCGTCGACGTAGGCGCGCACGGTGACGGTGCCGCCGGCGATCTTCGGCTCCAGGCCGTGCTTGATCGAGTTCTCGATCAGGGTCTGCAGCATCATCGGCGGGAAAGGCGCGCTGCCGAGGAAGTCCGGCACCTCGAAGCGCACGTTGAGGCGCTCCTTCATCCGCGCCTGCATGATGGAAAGGTAGGCCTTCGACAGTTCGACCTGCTTGCCCAGGGTGCCGCCGTCGCGGGCGCGCATCTGCGGCAGGGTCGAGCGCAGGTACTCGATCAGGTGGGCGTGCACGCGCGCCGCTTCAGGGGGATCGGTCTCGATCAGCTGGCCGATCAGGGCCAGGGTGTTGAACAGGAAGTGCGGCTCGACCTGGGCCTGCAGGGCCGCCATCTGCGCTTCCATCAGGCGCCGCTCCAGGGTGGCGACATTCGCCTGCATGGTCGCTTCCTTGGCCACCAGCTCGGCCTTGCGCTTGCCGCCGGCCAGCACCTTGACGCCGAAGGAGACGATCACATACCAGACCGCCGGTTCGGGCACGTTCAGCGGCACGCAGACCATCAGCGCGAGGAACCAGGTCAGGGCCAGCTGGCGCCACTCGACCACCGCCAGCCAGTCGAAGAAGCGCCACCACAGCACGCTGGCTTCGCGGAAGGCGTCGCGCAGGAAGTCGAGCCCGGAATTGATCTGGCTGGCACGCATGATACGGACTCCTTATTGCTCGCGAACGGTACGGCGGCGGTCGATGACGAAGGCGCCGGCCACCACCTTCACGGCCATGAAGAGGATGAACAGGAACAGGGCCAGCGGCAGGATGCTGATTACGAAAGCCAGCAGGATGCAGCAGGCGATCATGGCCGGCAGCGGCATCGCGGCGATGCTGCGCACGCCCTTGCGGCAGGCGCGCACGATGTCCTGGGCGACGTCTTCCATGCTGTCGCAGAAGGTTTTGAAGTTTGCGCTTTTCATGAGGTGGGACTCCTGTGAGGATGTTCGATGGAGTTACTTTAATGGCGCATTCTGCTAGGTTCTACCGGTGTCCGACGAAATGCAGGAAAGATGGGATGACCGGTCATGCAGACAGATAAATGGACTGCTATTGTAATATTGCAAACCGCCAATATTCTTTCACACCATGCACACCAGCGCCTACTTTTTCCACCTGGCTTCGTACAACCAGTGGATGAACCGCAAGCTGTACGCCGCGGTGGACGCCCCATGAGCCGCACCGGCCGCCTCTTCCAACTAATGGACGCCCTGCGCGGCAACCGCCGCCCGGTCACTGCCGCCCAGCTGGCCGAAAAACTCGGCGTTTCCGAGCGCACCATCTATCGCGACATCCAGGCCCTGGCCCAGCTGGGCGCGCCGGTCGACGGCTCGGCCGGCGTCGGCTACATGCTGCGCACCGGCTTCTTCCTGCCGCCCTTGATGTTCGACGCCGACGAGCTGGAGGCGCTGGTGCTGGGCGCGCGCTGGGTGCGCCACCAGGGCGATGCGGCCCTGAGCGCGGCGGCCGACAAGGCGCTGGCCAAGATTGCCACCGCGACCCCGCGCGACCTGCGCGACCACATGGCGGAGATGAGCCTGTGGGTACCGGCCGGGCCGCAGCCGTCGGCGCCGGAGCCCTTCGTGCAGCCGGCGCGCGAAGCGATCCGGCGCCAGTGCAAGCTGCGCATCGCCTACCGCGACGAAAAGGACGCGGCCTCGGAACGGGTGGTGTGGCCGTTTGCGCTGGCCTTCTTCCAGGAGCGCCGCGTGATGGCCGCCTGGTGCGAGCTGCGCGATGCGATCCGCCACTTCCGCATCGACCGCATCGTCGCCGCCGAACTGGGCGTCGAGCGCTATCCCACGCCGCGCCATGCGCTGCTGAAGCAGTGGCGGACGCTGCACGATATCCCCGACCACTCCTGACAGAATCTGTCATGGCTTTTGCCTAACATTGCCAGACTCTCAACCTGAAGGAGAATGGCAATGCAGCTCTACTATCACCCGTACTCGTCCAACGCCCGCCGCGTCCTGATGGCCGCCGACCACCTCGGCATCCGGCTGGACCTGGTCGAGTGCAACCTGATGAGCGAGGCCGACCGCCGGCGCCTCATGGAAATCAACGACAACAACAAGATCCCGGTGCTGATCGACGACGGCTTCGTGCTGTGGGAATCCTGCGCGATCATGCAGTACCTGGCCGACAGCAAGGCGGGCCAGACGGTGTATCCGACCGATCCGCTGGGACGCGCCGACGTCAACCGCTGGATGTTCTGGGCCTGCCAGCACTTCGCGCCGGCGATCGGCACGATCGCCTGGGAAAACGTGTGGAAGAAGATGGTGACGGGCCAGGATGCCGACGTCGACGAGCTGGCCCGCGGCGCCGCCGACCTGGCGCGTGCGGCCGCGGTGCTGGACAAGCACCTGGCGCGCCGCCGCTGGCTGGCGTGGGACGGCGTGACCCTGGCCGACTATGCGGTGGCGGCCTCGCTGATGGTCCGCGAGCGGGCGCGCCTGCCGCTGGACGACTATCCGCACCTGCTGGCCTGGTTCGAGCGCGTGCAGGCGCTGCCGGCGTGGGCCAATACAGAATCGGTCTGGTAAAAAATATTTTCACAAGCTTGTCGATTTCCCCCATCATCGCTCGTCGTCAGGATGTAGCAGCGGTTTTACACTCAGCTTTCAACAATGGGGATGTCATGAACAAGCAAATCTTCGTCAACCTGCCGGTCAAGGACCTGGACAAGTCCAAGGCCTTCTTCAACGCCCTCGGCTACAGCTTCAACCCGCAGTTTACCAACGACAGCGGGGCCTGCATGGTGATCGCCGAGGGCAGCATTTATGCCATGCTGTTAACGGAGCCCTTCTTCAAGACCTTCATCGACAAGCCCATCGTGCAGGCGAAGGAAGCGACCGAGGTGCTGGTCTGCCTGAGCTGCGAGAGCCGCGAGGAGGTCGACGGTCTGGTGGCCAAGGCCGTCGCCGCCGGCGGCCGCACGCCGCGCCCGTCGCAGGATCACGGCTTCATGTACGCCCACGCCTTCGAGGACCTGGACGGCCACATCTGGGAACTGGTGTGGATGGCGCCGCAAGCCTGATTTTTCAAACGCTTAAAAAGGAGACCTCATGAGCAAGCAAGTCATTTTCAACCTGCCGGTCAAGGACCTGCAAAAATCGAAGGCCTTCTTCGCCAGCCTGGGCTTCGGTTTCAATCCGCAGATGTCCGGCGAACACGCGGCCAACGTGATCATCGAGGAAGGCCGCATCAGCGCCATGCTGATGACCGAGGACTTCTTCCGGTCCCTGATCGACAAGCCGGTGGTGCAGGCGAAGGAAGCCAACGAAGTCATCGTCTGCCTGGTGTGCGACAGCCGCGACGAAGTGGCCAGCCTGGTGGAAAAAGCCGTGGCCGCCGGCGGCCGCACCCCGCATCCGCTGGAGGACCACGGCTTCATGGTCACCCAGGGCTTCGAAGACCTGGACGGCCATTTGTGGAATCTGGTCTGGATGAACGCGGCCAGCCAGCCCCCCCAGGCTTAGAGCGCGTCACAGAGCCGTTCGACCTACCGCCAACAGGTGAGCGAGCAGGCAAGTGAAACGAAGGCTTGATGGATGCTGACTCACCACAGCATCTGACAGCCCACGACGGCGGCATTGTAGACCGCATGCACCAGCATCGGCGCCAGCAGGCCCTTGCCGCGCTCGTAGGCGAAGGCCGTGCACAGGCCCAGCACGAACACGGGCACGATCGAGACAGGCGGGTGGACGATGGCGAACAGTCCGGCGGACAGCGCAGCCGCCGGCAGGAAGTTCATCGAGCGGCGCAGGCCGCCGAACAGAAGGCCGCGGAAGATGAATTCTTCGCACAGCGGCGCCGCGATCACGGCGAGCGGCAAGAGCCAGGCCGCACTCAGGTGCGGGCCGGCGGACGCGGCCAATTCCGCGGGCAGACTGTGCGTGAGCCGGAGTATCGCCACGTAGCCCACGCCGAACAATGCAGCAAGCATGCCGGTGCCGACGCCAAGGCCGAGCGTGGCCACGGCCCCGCCGCCATGCAGCGCCGGAACGCCGGCGGTGCCGGCGCGCCAGTAGATCAGGCGCGCCAGCAGGTACACGACGGCGCCGGCCAGCGCGAACGCGACCAGCAGGGTCGCGCCTGTATCCATGTGCAGCACGTGAACCATGAAGAGGGCGCCGACCGCCTGCAGCACGAAGAACAGCATCACGGCGATCATGCCGTCCGCGGTGGAGACGCGCGCCGGCGGCGCGGCGGCGGGATCGAGCAGGTAGGGCAGGGCGTCGCGCGCCTTTTGCCAGAAGGCCTGGGCAAGGCCGGCGGTCAGGACCAGGACGACGAGCGACTGCCACCATGCGCGGGCATAGATGCCGTAGGCGTACAGGCTGGCGAGCAGCATGTACAGGTAGACGTAGCTGGGACTCAGGCGGGTCCGCACGTCCTGCGACAGCGGATCGCTGGCGAACACGCCGAGCGCCACCGCGATCACCGAGTACAGCGGGATGCCGGCCAGGACCAGCACGGCGACACCGGCCATCTGCCAGTTCAGGTGGCTGGCCATGCCCAGGCCGACGCCGAACAGGATCAGCGGGTAGGCGAGGGCCAGCACCGCCCAGAGCTTCGCCTTGTCCTTCAGGACCTGTTCGAGGGTGGTCGGAAAGGTGTACAGCAACCACAGCACCTGGCCTTCGTTGTTGATGGTCTGGAAGGCCGACAGCATCAGCATGTACGCGCTGACGCCGAAGGCGATCAAGCCCAGCGCGACGGCACTGATGCCCGTCGTGGACATCGAGCGCAGGCTGCCGTTCATCAGCATCTGGCTGCCGACGATCACGACCGGCATCAAGAGACTCTGCACGAGGAAGTTGCGGTCGCGGCTGAGCAGGCGCAATTCGCGCCGTTGGACCGGAGAGCGCGGCAGCAAGGCGATCCAGGTGCGCGCAGGGTCCGAGGCGGGTGCTGCGGAAGGTCCGCGATGCCCGCTCTTGCGAACGCTTTCGCGCACACCGGCGCCAACCACGCCGTGGCGCAACTGGCGGTCAAGAATAGCCAGTCCGAAGATGATGCAGGCCGCCAGCTCGGCCAGGAGCAGGCCGAGCGACTGCGCGCCCTGGACCGGGCCGGCGGCGGTGATTGCCCCGATGGCCAGGCCGGGCGGGGTCCAGGCCAGCCAGCCCGGCGCTCCTGCGGCCAGCGGCGCCGCGATGCTCCCGGCCGAAGGCAAGCCGAAGGCCATGGCAAGGTAGAACAGCGGCAGGGACAGCACGCCGCAAAGTGCCTGCAGGTTGCGCAGCTGAGAGGGCTGCAGCGACATGCGCAGGCCGGTGTCTGCGATGGTGCGCAGCACCGCGGCGATCGGCAGCAGCAGCGCCGCCGCGCCCAGCGCGACCAGCGGCGCGCTCCAGCGGAAACCTGCGTACCAGGCGATTGCCACGGATGGCGCCATGATGGCGATCAGGCCGGTCGGGTTGGCGACGCTCCGCTCGGCGATACGCGCGGCGAGCAGGGCGCGGCGCCGCACCGGAAAGGTGACCAGCCATTCCAGGTCCCAGTCGGCACTGGCGAGTTCCTTGCTGCCGAGCGGCGCCAGGACACTGGTCAGGAACAGCAGCCCCAGTTGCAGTGCAAGCGCGTTCACCACGGGTGCGCTGTAGCCTTCGCGGGCCAGCGCGCCTGCTGCGAGAGCCTCGTCGTCGGTTGAGCGGCCTGGCGCGGCCTGCGCGCAGACCGCGCCGGGCGCCAATTGACACTCCAGCGTCAGCACCGACTGGCGCGCGATGTTCACGAAGGAGAACGACATCAAAACCAGCATCAGGATTGCCAGGATGGCGCCGCCGCGGCGCTTGGCCGGCGTTGCGGCGCGCACGGGCGTGGCCGGCTGGCGCCGGAAGCGGATCGTGAAAAGCAGATTGGACAGTCGCTGCAGGCGCAGGCGCGAGAGCAGCCAGATCGCGCGCCAGGTGACGACGGCGCTCATCGCAAGGTCCCGGCGGCTTCGTCGGTCATTTTGAGGAAGACGTCTTCGAGCGAGCCGGTGCTGGCGGCGGCCGCGCGCACTTCGTCGACGCTGCCGGTCGACACCAGCGCGCCGCGGTGGATGATGCCGACCCGGTCGCACAGCTTTTCCGCCATGTCGAGCAGATGGGTGGACACGAAAATGGTGGTGCCGCGCGCAGCCTCGGCCAGCAAGCGTTCGTTGACGTCGCGCGTGGAGCGTGGATCAAGGCCGTTGATCGGCTCGTCCAGGATCAGCACCGACGGTTCGTGGATGAGGGCACAGGCCAGGCCCAGCTTCTTCTTCATCCCCAGGGAGTAGTTGACTGCGAACTCTTCCGCCTCATCGTCCAGGTCGAAGGCATCCAGCATGCGCGCGGCGCGTGCTCGGGCGTCGGCCTTGGGAAAACCGTGCATCTCGGCGACGAACTGCAGGATCTCGCGCCCGCGGAGGAAGTCGTAGAAGATCGGGATGTCGGGCAAGTAACCGACATGCCGCTTGACCTCGGCGGGATCGAGGTGGCAGTCGTGCCCGTGGATCAGCACCCGTCCGAAGGTCGGCACCAGGATGCCCATCATCATGCGGATGGTGGTGGTTTTGCCCGCGCCGTTCGGACCCAGGAAACCGAACACCTCGCCACGCCCGACCTGCATGCTCAGGTTCTTCACCGCGTCGAAGCTCCCGTAGGATTTGGTGAGCTGCTGGAATTCGATCATATCGCTTGGGTGCAAAAGAATGGAGCAGCCATTCTAGCGATGCTTCGGAGAAATTATCTCTCCAAATGTCACGTCGCGCTGCTGTTGCTCCCAAGGCAGCTACAGGATTTTCTCAGGCGCGCTTAGTCCCAATAGCGCCGGAGCAGCCCGTAGTTGACCGTATCCGCGAACTCGCCGAACACGAACCAGCGCTCGGGCATGTAGCCCTCTTTGCGGAAGCCGACCTTTTCCAGGACCCGGCCCGAGCCGACGTTGCGCGGGTCGATGTCGGCTTCGATGCGGTTCAGGTTCAGCGCGTCGAAGCCGTATCGGATGGCGACGCGCAGGGCCTCGGTGGCATAGCCCTGGCCCCAGTGCTTGCTGGCGAGCGCGTAACCAATGTCGCAGCGGCGGTTCTGTTCGAAGAAGTGGTGCAGGGAGACGTTGCCGATCAGTTCTCCGCTCTCCCGCAAGACGATCCCGAAGCGCACGCCGCTGCCGTCGGCGTAGGCGGCCATGGTCGCGGCGATCCCCTGGCGCGCCTGCTCGATGTCGGTCCAGGGTTCGCTGCTCCAGTAGCGCGCGACCACCGGATCGGAAAACACGGCGTAGTGGCCCTCGATGTCGCGCTCGTCCATCCAGCGCAGTTCCAGGCGTTCGGTGGTGAGGGTGACGGGTTTCAGTTCAGGCATGCTTGTTTCCTTGATCGGTGAGGGACAGCACCATCGCCGTGATGACGCGTTCGGCTTCCTCGAAGTCCTGCGCCGTCAGTTCGGCGCGTCCCAGCACCAGCGCCATCTGCGCCGAAAAATCCGCATACGACTGGGTCATCGCCCACACCGCGAACAGCAGGTGCGTGGCATTCACGGGCGCGATCCGGCCGTCCGCGATCCAGCGTTCGAACACGGCGATGTCCTGGCGCAGCAGCGGCACCACGCGCTCGCGTATCTGTTCGCCGTACATGGTGGCGCCGCCGATCACTTCCATCGCATACACGCGCGAGGCCAGCGGCTGCTCGCGCGAGAAACGCAGCTTGGCCGCCACATACGCGCGCAGCACGTCGGCCGGGTCCCGGTCGGGGTCGGCCAGGCTGGCCATGCGCGCCAGCCAGTCGTCCAGCACGTCGTCCAGCACCCGCTTGTACAGCGCCTGCTTGGTCGGGAAGTAGTACATCAGGTTCTGCTTCGACAGGCCGGCGCGCTCGGCGACTTCCTGGATCGGCGTGCCTTCGAAGCCGCGCTCGGCGAACAGGCGCACGGCCTCGCGCAGGATCGTGCTCTCGACTTCCTCGCGGTGCTGCACGCGCTTGCCGGGGAGCGCGGCGCTGGCGGGGTCGAGGCTGGTCTCGTTGATGATGATGGTCATGGCGATTCTTTCAGCGGATGGTGCGAAGGAAGTCGAGGAGTTGCGGTTCGGCCGCGTAGGCCACGTTGAAGCGGAACCAGGGCGTGGCCGGCGCGTGCAGGCAGAAGAAGTCGCCGGGCGCGAGCAGGATACCGGCGCGCAGGGCCCGTTCGGCGATCGTGCGCGCGTTCAGTTCGGGCGTGGCGGGCGCCGTCCAGCCGGCGCTGACGAACATGCCGCCGCGCGGGCGCGCCAGCGGCTGCAGGCCGGCATCAAGCAGGCGCTCCTGGGCGCGCGCGCCGGCGTCGATCAGCTGTTGCGCCAGGCGCTCGACCTGGCGCCGGTAGACACGGCTGCTGACGGCGTCGAACACGGCGCGCTCGTTGACCTCCGAGGTCGTCAGCCCGGTCAGCATCTTGACGCGCACCAGTTCCGGGATCAGCGAGCCGGATGCGCAGATCGCGCCGACCCGCAGCACCGGCGACAGGGTCTTCGAAAAGCTCTTGACAAGGATTACGCGGCGCAGGCCGTCCATCGCCGCCAGCGAGGCTTCGCCGGCGCTTGCGAGTTCGCGGTAGATGTCGTCCTCGACCAGCCAGAAATCGAACTGTTCGGCCAGCGCCAGCAGGCGGTGCGCCTGGGCCTGCGACAGTGAGGTGCCGAGGGGATTCTGCAGCACGGTGTTGACGAACATGAGCTTCGGGTGATGCGCGGCGGCTTCACGCGCCAGCGCCTCCATGTCCAGGCCGGCCGCGCCGCGCGGAATGCCGACCGGGACGCAGCCGTGGTGGCGCACCAGGGCCAGCAGGTTGCTGTAGCCGGGATCTTCGACGAACACGACGTCGCCGGGGCGGGTGAGGGTGCGCAGGACCAGGTCGAAGGCGTGGGTGGCGCCGTGGGTCAGCAGGATCTGTTCCGGCTCGACCGCGCACAACTCCGCGGACAGGCTCGCGGACAGGTGCTGGCGCAGCGACGGAAAGCCGAGCGGATGGCCGTAACCGCGCAGGCGGCCGGCCGGGATCTTCATCGCGTGGCGCACCGCGTCCAGGATCGTCGATTCGCCGTACCACTCGGGCGGCAGCCAGCCGGCGCCGACCGGCAACGCATCGGACTGGCCGGAATACAGGTCGGGAGTCAGGGCATCGACGGCCGCGGCGGCGGAAGGCGCGCAGGCCTGCTGCGGCGCATCGGGACCGCAGCGCGCGACGAAGAATCCGGCACCGCGGCGCGAGGACAGCACGCCCAGGTGCAGCAGGCGGTCGTAGGATTCGACCACCGTGAAGGTGCTGACGGCATTGACCTTTGCGAATTGTCGAACCGAGGGCATTTTGGTTCCGACGCGTAGTTCGCGCCGATTTACCATCCCGATGATCGCCGCAACGATCTGGTCGACCAGGCTGCCGCGGCGCTGGCGGTCGATCGGCAGCACCGGCCAGGCAGAGCCCGCCGTCCCGTCCTTGGCGGCAGGATCTTGCTCATTCAGGACTTCGCGCTGGTGTTCCCCAGATACAGCCATTGCCGACTCCTTCCGGTGCGACGCCGGAAACTGTACAGGTTATGCTGCCAGTACGGTTGGCCGACTTCGCCGGTTGTGTATATGTGCCGCCCTTGTCTTGCTGACTATTATTGCACGATGATTTTGCCAATTGGTAAATCTTTTGGCCGACCCCAGGGAGAGAGACACTATGAATGAGTCCAAGCCGCAATCGATGTCGTCGTTCTGGATGCCCTTCACGAACAACCGCGACTTCAAGGCCAATCCGCGCCTCTTGGTATCGGCGGAAGGCATGTATTACAAGGATGTCGACGGCAACGCCATCCTCGACGGTACCGCCGGCCTGTGGTGCGTGCCCTGCGGGCATGCGCAGCCGAGGATCGTCGCCGCCGTCAGCGAAATGGTCGGCCAGCTCGACTTTGCGCCGACCTTCCAGATGGGCCACCCGGCGGCCTTCGACCTAGCAGAACAATTGATGGAATACACCGGCCACAAGTTCGGCCACGTGTTCTACACCAACTCCGGTTCCGAGGCGGTCGACACCGCCCTGAAGATGGCGCTGGCCTACCACAAGGCGCGCGGCGAGGGCGGCCGCACCCGCCTGATCGGCCGCGAGCGCGGCTACCACGGGGTCGGCTTCGGCGGCCTGTCGGTGGGCGGCATCGGCCCCAACCGCAAGAGCTTCGGTCCGCTGCTGCCCGGTGTCGACCACCTGCCGCACACGCACAACCTGCTGAAAAATGCGTTCTCGCGCGGCGAACCGGACTTCGGCGTCGAGCTGGCCGATGAGCTGGAGCGCATCGTCGCCCTGCACGACCCGTCGACGATTGCCGCGGTGATCATCGAGCCGGTGTCGGGCTCCACCGGCGTGCTGGTGCCGCCCAAGGGCTACCTGAAGCGCCTGCGCGAGATCTGCACCAGGCACGGGATCCTGCTGATTTTTGATGAAGTCATCACCGGCTTCGGCAGGCTCACCACGCCGTTCGCGGTCGACTATTTCGACGTCGAGCCGGACATGATGACCACCGCGAAGGGCCTGACCAACGGCGTGGTGCCGATGGGCGCGGTGTTCTCGAAAAAATTCATCCACGACGCCTTCATGGAAGCGCCGCCGGGCATCGAGCTGTTCCACGGCTACACCTATTCCGGCCACCCGCTGGCCTGCGCGGCCTCGATCGCCACGCTGGAAGTCTTCAAGGAGCAGGGCGTGCTGGAGAACGCGAAAGCGATCCAGCCCTACTGGGAAGACGCGGTGCATGCGCTGCGCGGCCTGCCGCACGTGATCGACATCCGCACCATCGGCATGGTGGCCGGCATCGAGCTGGAACCGATCGCCGGCAAGCCGGGCGCGCGGGCCTACTCGGCATTCAAGAAGGCCTTCGCGGACGGTATCCTGATCCGCACCACGGGCGACATCATCGCGCTGTCGCCGCCGCTGATCCTCGAGAAAAAACACATCGACGAGCTGTTCGGCAAGCTGGCCGACGTACTCCGCAACCTGGACTAATAAAGAACATCATGAACGAGACGATCCAACATTTCATCGGCGGCCGCGAGGTCGAGGGCGCATCCGGACGCCATGCCGACGTCTACAACCCGGCGCTGGGCCAGCCTTGCGCCCGCGTGGCGCTGGCGTCGCCGGAAGACGTGGACGCGGCGGTCGCCGCCGCGCACGAGGCCTTCCCGGCCTGGGCCGCGACCCCGCCGCTGGCGCGCGCCCGCGTCCTGTTCAAATACCTGCAGCTGTGCCAGCAGCACGTGGACGAATTCGCGGCCATGGTCACGCGCGAGCACGGCAAGACCTTCGCCGATGCGCAGGGCGAGGTGGCGCGCGGCATCGAGGTGGTCGAGTTCGCGGTCGGCATCCCGCAGTTGCTGAAGGGCGAATTCACCGACCAGATCGCACGCGGCATCGACGCCTGGTCGATGCGCCAGCCGCTCGGCGTGGTCGCCGGCATCACGCCTTTCAACTTCCCGGTGATGGTGCCGATGTGGATGTTCCCGGTCGCCATCGCCTGTGGCAATACCTTCGTGCTGAAGCCGTCCGAGCGCGATCCGTCGGCGTCGCTGTTACATGCAAGATTGCTGAAGGAAGCGGGGCTGCCGGACGGCGTGTTCAACGTGGTCCAGGGCGATAAGGCCGCGGTCGATGCGCTGCTCGACCATCCGGACGTGCAGGCGCTGAGTTTCGTCGGCTCGACCCCGATCGCGGAATACATCTACGCCCGCGGCAGCGCCGCCGGCAAGCGGGTGCAGGCGCTGGGCGGCGCCAAGAACCACATGGTGGTGATGCCGGACGCCGACATGGACATGGCCGTCGACGCATTGATTGGCGCGGCCTACGGCTCGGCGGGCGAGCGCTGCATGGCGATCTCCGTCGCCGTGGCGATCGGCGACGCCGGCGACAGGCTGGTCGAGCGCCTGGCCGAACGCACCAAGGCGCTGAAGATCGGCGAGGGCATGAGCCAGGGCGCGGAGATGGGCCCGGTGGTCACGCAGGCAGCCAAGCAGCGCATCGAAAAGCTGATCGGCGAAGGCGTGGAGCAGGGCGCGACCCTGGTGGTGGACGGGCGCGGCCACCGCGTGGCCGGCTTCGAGGAAGGCTTCTTCGTCGGCGGCACCCTGTTCGACCACGTGCAGCCCGAGATGAGCATTTATAAGGAAGAGATCTTCGGCCCGGTGCTGTGCGTGGTGCGCATGCCGGACGTCGGCAGCGCGCTGGAGCTGATCAACAAGAACGAATACGGCAACGGCGTCGCGGTGTTCACCCGCGACGGCGGCGTGGCCCGCGAATTCGTGCGCCAGGTGCAGGTGGGCATGGTGGGCGTGAACGTGCCGCTGCCGGTGCCGATGGCCTTCAACAGCTTCGGCGGCTGGAAAAAGAGCCTGTTCGGGGATCACCATGCGTATGGGCCGGAGGGAATCCGGTTCTATACGCGGCACAAGGCGGTCATGCAGCGCTGGCCGAATACGGCGAGCAGCGGGGTGGAGTTTGCTTTCCCGCAGATGAAATAACCGCACCGTCGTCCCCGCGAAGGCGGGGACCCAAGTTTGCATGCGTTTTGACGGCTCGTCGAACTTGGGTTCCCGCCTACGCGGGAACGACGACAAGGCATCACATAAGACATAAGCAAAGGGATGCACAAATGATCGAGTCTCTCCACTACCTGCCGCGGGCAGGCGGCACGCACGACGCATTGTCCGAGCGCTTCACCGACCTGGCGCCGCCGCTCACGGCCCGCCAGGCCGCCATCGAAAGCGCCCGCTGCCTCTACTGCTACGACGCACCCTGCACGCGCGCCTGTCCGACCGGCATCGACGTCGCCAGCTTCATCCGCAACATCCACGACCACAACATCGATGGCGCCGCCACCACCATCCTGCAGGCCAACATCTTCGGCGGCAGCTGCGCGCGCGTGTGCCCGACCGAGATCCTGTGCGAAGACGCCTGCGTGCGCAACCACGATGCCGAAGGCCAGCCCGTGAAGATCGGCCTGCTGCAGCGCCATGCCATCGACAACGCGCAGTTCGACGGCCACCCGTTCAAGCGCGCCCCTTCGACGGGCAAGACCATCGCCGTGGTCGGCGCCGGCCCGGCCGGGCTGTCCTGCGCGCACCGGCTGGCCATGCTGGGCCATGACGTGGTCGTGTTCGAGGCGCGCGAAAAATCCGGCGGCCTGAATGAATACGGCATCGCCAAGTACAAGCTGCCCGGCGACTTCGCCCAGCGGGAAGTCGAATTCCTGCTGTCCATCGGCGGGATCGAGATCCAGCACGGCTACGCCCTCGGCCACAATCTGCAGCTGGCCGACCTGCACGCGCGCTACGACGCGGTGTTCCTCGGCCTCGGCCTGGCCGCCAGCCGCGAACTGGGCCTGACCGGCGAAAACGCCCCCGGCCTGGTGGCGGCGGTCGACTACATCGCCACGCTGCGCCAGTCGGACGACCTGTCCGCGCTGCCGGTGCCGCGCCGCGCCATCGTCATCGGCGCCGGCAATACCGCGATCGACATGGCGGTGCAATTGAAACGCCTGGGGGCCGAGGAAGTCACGCTGGTCTACCGCCGCGGCTTCGAGGCCATGAGCGCGACCGGCCACGAGATCGACATCGCGAAAGCCCACTTCGTGCGCATGCGCACCTGGGCCGCGCCGCTCGAAGTGCTGCTCGACGATGCCGGCCGGGTGCGCGGCATGCGCTTCGAGGAGACCCGCATGCAGGACGGCCGCCTGGTGGCCACCGGCGGCATCATCGAGATCGCCGCCGACGCCGTGTTCAAGGCGATCGGCCAGGGCATGGGACTGGCGGCGCTGGTCGACCCGCTGGCCCGGGAAATCGAACGTACCGACAAGATCGTCGTCGACGCCTGCCTGCGCACCGCGCTGCCGGGCGTCTATGCGGGCGGCGACTGCGTCGCGCCGGGGCAGGACCTGACGGTGCAGGCGGTCCAGCACGGCAAGCTGGCCGCGCTGGCCATCCATCACGACATCCAATCCAAAGCGGAGGCAGCATGGCCGACCTGAGCATCGATTTTTGCGGCATCAAGTCGCCGAACCCGTTCTGGCTGGCCTCGGCGCCGCCGACCGATAAAGCCTACAACGTGGTGCGGGCCTTCGAAGCCGGCTGGGGCGGCGTGGTGTGGAAGACCCTGGGCGAGGATCCGCCGGCGGTCAACGTCTCGTCGCGCTACTCGGCCCTGCACGGCAAGAATCGCGAAGTCATCGGCTTCAACAACATCGAGCTGATCACGGACCGCAGCCTGGCGCTGAACCTGGAAGAGATCACCGCGGTCAAGAAGGCCTGGCCTGACCGCGCCATGATCGTGTCGCTGATGCTGCCCTGCGAGGAAGCGCCGTGGAAGGAAATCCTGCCGCTGGTCGAGGCCACCGGCGCCGACGGCATCGAGCTGAATTTCGGCTGCCCGCACGGCATGCCGGAGCGCGGCATGGGCGCGGCCGTGGGCCAGCAGCCCGACCTGATCGAGCTGGTCACGCGCTGGTGCAAGACTTATACCAGGCTGCCGGTGATCGTGAAGCTGACGCCCAACATCACCGACGTGCGCGCGCCGGCGCGGGCGGCGCTGGCCGGCGGGGCCGATGCGGTCTCGCTGATCAATACGGTCAACTCGATCACCCACCTCGACCTGGACAATATGGTGGCTTATCCGGCGGTGGGCGGACGCAGCACCCATGGCGGCTACTGCGGCTCGGCCGTGAAGCCGATCGCGCTGAACATGGTGGCCGAGATCGCGCGCGATCCGATGACGAAGAACCTGCCGATCTCCGGCATCGGCGGCATCGGCAGCTGGAGCGACGCGGCCGAGTTCATCGCCCTGGGCGCCGGCTCGGTGCAGGTCTGCACCGCCGCCATGCTGCACGGCTTCCGCATCGTCGAAGAGATGAAGGACGGGCTGTCGCGCTGGATGGACCGCAAGGGCTACGAGAACATCGCCGCCTTCTCGCGCAAGGCCGTGCCCAACACCACCGACTGGAAATACCTGGACATGAACTACCAGGTCATCGCCAGCATCGACCAGGACAAGTGCATCCAGTGCGGCAAGTGCTACGTCGCCTGCGAGGACACGTCGCACCAGGCGATCGCGCGGCTGGTGGACGGCAATGCGCGCCGCTACGAGGTCAAGCCGGCCGACTGCGTGGGCTGCAACCTGTGCGAAATCACCTGCCCGGTCGAGAGCTGCATCACCATGGTGCCGCAGCCGACCGGCCTGCCGTACATGAACTGGACGCAGGATCCCCGCAATCCGCGGGCCGAAGTGGCGTAGGGTGGGCACTCCGTGCCCACGCGTGATGTTCGTGTATCGTTGGCGTCACGCGTGGGCGGAGGGCCGCCCACCCTACCATGGAGATTGAGTCGATGAACAACGACCTCTGGAACGAAGACCTGGCCCCGACCAATGCCGCCCAGCGCACCTGGCGCTGGTATCACTTCGCCGCCCTGTGGGTCGGCATGGTGATGTGCATTCCGGCCTATACGCTGTCCGCCAGCCTGATCGAGGCCGGCATGTCGGCCTACCAGGCCGTGGTCACGGTCTTCCTCGCCAATGCCATCGTGCTGCTGCCGATGCTGCTGATCGGGCATGCCGGCACCAAGTACGGGATTCCTTACGCGGTGCTGGCGCGCGCTTCCTTCGGCACGCGCGGGGCGCGGCTGCCGGCGCTGATGCGCGCCATCGTCGCCTGCGGCTGGTACGGCATCCAGACCTGGTTCGGCGGCAGCATGATCTACACGCTGCTGGGCGTGATGGCCGGGCACGAGATCGGCGGGGCGAAGATCGCCGGCCTCGGCATCAACGCCGCCCAGCTGGGGTGTTTTTTGGCGTTCTGGGCGGTCCAGTTCTATTTCATCGTCCATGGCATGAACGCGATCCGCAAGCTCGAAACCTATACGGCGCCGCTGAAGATCGCGATCTGCTTCGTGCTGCTCGGCTGGGTCTACCAGAAGGCCGGCGGCTTCGGACCGCTGCTCGATCAACCGTCTGCCTTCGTCGAAGGCGGCAAGAAGGCCGGCCAGTTCTGGCCCACTTTCTGGCCTTCGCTGACGGCCATGGTCGGCTTCTGGGCCACGCTGGCGCTGAACATCCCGGACTTCACCCGCTTCGCCCGCACCCAGCGCGACCAGGTGGTGGGCCAGACCATCGGCCTGCCGGTGCCCATGGGCCTGCTGGCGGCGCTGGCCGTGATCGTCACCTCGGCCACCGTGGTCCTGTACGGCAAGGCGCTGTGGGACCCGGTCGACCTGGCCAGCCGCATGACCGGCGCCGCCGTGCTGATCGCGCTGATCGTCCTGCTGGTCGATACCGTCAGCGTCAACCTGGCCGCCAACCTGGTCGGCCCGGCCTACGACTTTTCCGCGCTGGCGCCGCGCAAGATCTCCTACCGCACGGGCGGCTACCTGACCGCGGGGATCGCGCTGGCCATGATGCCCTGGAAGATCCTGGAATCGACCCAGGGTTATATCTTCACCTGGCTGATCGGCTACTCGGCGCTGCTGGGCCCCATCGCCGGGGTGCTGATCATCGATTACTACTTCATCCGCAAGACCGAGCTGGCGGTCGAGCAGCTGTACCGCGACGACGGCATCTATTCATACGGGAATGGCTGGAACACGGCCGCCATCGTCGCCTTCGTGGCCGGCGTGCTGCCGAACATTCCCGGCTTCCTGAACGCCGCCTTCCCGGAATCCTTCCCGGACGTCGGCGCCGCATTCAAGACCTTGTATACCTATGCTTGGTTCGTCGGCATCGCGATCGCCGCGGTGGTGTACGGCCTGATGATGAAGGGCAGGGCGGTGCCGGCCATGGCGGCCGCGCGCCCGCTCGATTGACGACCTACGTGGGCACGTGGCGCCCACCCTACAGGAGACCATGATGGCTGTATTGATTCGCGGTGGTACCGTCGTGAACGCCGACCGCGCGTTCTGTGCCGATGTGCTGTGCAGCGGCGACAAGATCGTCGCCGTCGGCGAGAACCTGGAGGCGCCGGCTGGCGGCACGGTGATCGACGCCGGCGGGCAGTACGTGATGCCGGGCGGGATCGACACCCACACCCACATGCAGCTGCCCTTCATGGGCACCGTCACCGCCGACGATTTCTATACCGGCACCGCGGCCGCGCTGGCCGGCGGCACCACCACCATCATGGACTTCGTGATCCCCGATCCGAAGCAGCCGCTGATGGAAGCCTTCCACACCTGGCGCGGCTGGGCGAAGAAGGCGGCCGCCGACTACACCTTCCACGTGGCCGTCACCTGGTGGGACGAGTCGGTGCACGCGGACATGGGGACCCTGGTAAGGGAGCATGGGGTGAACAGCTTCAAGCACTTCATGGCGTATAAAAACGCGATCATGGCCGACGACGAGACCCTGGTGAAGAGCTTCCGCCGCGCGCTCGAGCTGGGCGCGATTCCCACCGTGCACGCGGAGAACGGCGAACTGGTCTACCAGCTGCAGCGCGAGCTGCTGGCCAAGGGCATCCGCGGACCGGAAGCGCATCCGCTGTCGCGCCCACCCGCGGTGGAGGCCGAAGCGGCGAATCGCGCCATTGCGATTGCCGGCGTGCTCGGCACCCCGGTCTACATCGTGCACGTGTCCTGCGCCGAGTCGCTGGAAGCCATCGCCCGCGCCCGCGCGCACGGCCAGCGCGTGT
Source organism: Massilia aerilata (assembly GCF_042656905.1). NCBI lineage: Bacteria > Pseudomonadati > Pseudomonadota > Betaproteobacteria > Burkholderiales > Oxalobacteraceae > Massilia > Massilia aerilata. Next base: position 246,620 of record NZ_JBHSMZ010000016.1, on the reverse strand, counting down.
ACGGCGAAGCCCTGGCCGGCCACCTGGTGATCGACGACAGCGTCTACAACAACCCCGACCCGGCCTACGCCCGCGCGTTCGTGATGAGCCCCCCGTTCCGCTCCAGCCACCACCAGACCGCGCTGTGGCAGGGCCTGCAGGGCGGGAACCTGCACACCACCGCCACCGACCATTGCACCTTCTGCGCCGAGCAGAAGGCGGCAGGCGCCGACGATTTCACGCGCATCCCGAACGGCTGCGGCGGCGTCGAGGAGCGCATGGCCGTGGTCTGGGACGCCGGCGTCAACACCGGCCGCCTGACCCCCTCCGAATTCGTGAAGGTGACCTCGGCCAACGCGGCGCAGATCTTCAACATCTATCCGCGCAAAGGTGTCATCCAGGCGGGCGCCGATGCCGACATCGTGGTCTGGGACCCGGAGGCGACGCGCACCCTCTCAAGCGCGACCCAGCATTCGAAGGGCGGGTTCAATGTGTTCGAGGGCAGGACCGTGCGTGGGGTGCCGACGCATACCGTCGCCGCCGGTCGGGTGGCGTATGCGAACGGGGATTTGCGGGCGGAGGAGGGGGCTGGGCGTTACGTCGAGCGGCCTGCATTCACCGCGACTAGCGCCACCTAATCGTCATTCCCGCGAAGGCGGGCTGGTGCCCCCGGCACCAGCCCTCCAAGTTGGACGAGCCGACGTAAAGCATGCAGAACTTGGGTTCCCGCCTGCGCGGGAACGACGTGCTAACACAATAAGGACACACCATGACCGAACTCCGCATCAACGGCTCCCGCCTCTGGACCTCCCTGATGGACCTCGCCCAGATCGGCGCCACCGACAAGGGCGGCGTCAAGCGCCTCGCCCTGACGGACCTCGACCGCCAGGGCCGCGACCTGGTCGTCGAATGGGCGCGGGAAGCCGGCTTGAAAATCACGGTCGACAAGATCGGCAACGTCTTCATGCGCCGCGAAGGCACGAATCCGTCGCTGCCGCCCATCGTCACCGGCAGCCACATCGACACCCAGCCGACCGGCGGCAAATTCGACGGCAACTACGGCGTGCTGGCCGGCCTCGAAGTGGTGCGCACCCTGAACGACTTGCATATCAAAACCGAAGCCCCGATCGAAGTCGCCTTCTGGACCAACGAGGAAGGTTCGCGCTTCGTACCGGTGATGATGGGTTCGGGCGTGTTCTGCGGCGCCTTCAGCCTGGAGACGGCGTATGCGGCGCGCGACGTCGACGGCAAGAGCGTCGGCGAGGAGCTCGCCAGGATCGGCTACCAGGGAGAACAGACCCCGGGCGAGCACCCGATCGGCGCCTACTTCGAAACCCACATCGAGCAGGGCCCGGTGCTGGAAGACGAAGACAAGGTGATCGGCGTGGTGCCGGCCGTGATGGGCCTGTCCTGGTACGACTGCACGGTCGAGGGCATGGAAGCCCATGCCGGTCCGACCCCGATGCACCTGCGCCGCGACGCGCTGCAGGTGGCAACCGCCATCATGCAGGAGACGGTGGCGATCGCGAACCGCTACCCGCCCTATGGCCGCGGCACGGTCGGCATGGTGCAGGTCTTCCCCAACAGCCGCAACGTGATCCCGGGCCGGGTCAAGTTCAGCATCGACCTGCGCAACGTGAACGACGAACTCCTGAACACCATGCACGAGGAGATGACGGCCTTCATCCAGCGCACCGCCAGCGAGACCGGACTGAAGATCCAGCTCGAGCGCGTCTCCTACTATCCGCCTTGCCCCTTCCACCCGGATTGCGTGGGCGCGGTGCGCAAGGCCGCCGCCACGCTGGGGTATTCGACCATGGACGTGGTCTCGGGCGCCGGCCACGACGCGATCTATGTGGCGCGCCTGGCGCCGGCCGGGATGATCTTCGTGCCCTGCAAGGACGGCATCAGCCACAACGAAATCGAAGACGCCCGCCCGGACCACCTCGAAGCCGGCTGCAACGTGCTGCTGCACGCGATGCTGGAAAGGGCGGGGGTGGTGGAAAGCTGATGCGGGCGGTGCGCACGCAAGCGTGCGGCGCGTCGGGCGGAATTGTTGCAGACTAGTAACAATTTCGCTTCGGATGTTTCTTTCACTCCGAAGCTGAGGAAGTCGTAGCATACTGTTCAAAGCTGCTACGCCGATTCTCAGTCCCCGACGGGTGTTTGACGATGCTGACTGGACATTACGAAACACCGCTGGTCCTGATTTCCATCCTGGTCGCGATCGCGGCTTCCTACGCCGCGCTCAGCCTCGCCGGCCGCGTCAGCGAGTCGCGCGGGCGCGCCGTCGTCGCCTGGGTCTTCGGCGGCGCCATCGCCATGGGCTCGGGCATCTGGGCCATGCACTTCGTCGGCATGCTGGCCTTCCGCCTGCCGATCCCGATCGCCTTCGACCTGCCGCTGACCCTGGCCTCGCTGCTGCTGCCGGTCGCCGCTTCCTGCCTGGCCCTGTGGCAGGTCAGCCGCGCCGAGCTGGGGCGGGCGCGCCTGGCCGTCAGCGCGGTCCTGATGGGCATCGGCATCAATGCCATGCACTACACCGGCATGGCCGCCATGCGCATGGAGCCGGGCATCGTCTACGACCCGTGGCTGTTCGCGCTGTCGGTGGCGATCGCGATCGCAGCCTCCGGCCTGGCCTTGTGGATCGCCTTCCGCCTGCGCCACAACGTGCCGCACGTGTGGCTGCCGCGCGTGGGCGCGGCGGCGGTGATGGGCGCCGCCATCGTCGGCATGCATTACACCGGCATGGCCGCCGCCAGCTTCCCGCTCGACAGCATCTGCATGGCCGCGCGCGGCGGCGTCAATCACGACGGCCTGGCGACCCTGGTCGTGATCGCGACTTTCGGCGTGCTGGGCTTCGCCATGCTGGCATCGCTGTTCGATGCGCGCCTGGAAGCCAATGCGCGCGTGCTCGAGATCTCGCAGGCCACCGCCGCCGAGCGCGAGGACCTGCTCATGCGCGAGCGCGCCGCGCGCGACGAGGCCGAGCGCCTGAGCGCCCTGAAGGACGAATTCCTGGCCACGCTCTCGCACGAACTGCGCACCCCGCTCAACGCCATCCTCGGCTGGGCCAGCATGCTCCAGCGCGGCGTGAAGGACGAGGACACCGTCAGGCGCGGCCTCGAGACCATCGAGCGCAATGCGCGCGCCCAGGGCCAGCTGATCGACGACCTGCTCGACATGAGCCGCATCATCTCCGGCAACCTGCGCCTGGACGTGCAGCTGATCGAGCCGGACAAGGTGGTCGAGGCGGCCCTGGGCACCGTGCACCCGGCGGCGGTGGCCAAGCGCATCGACTTGCGCGTGGACCTCGCCCGTGGCCTTGGCGCCGTGCTGGGCGACCCGAACCGGCTGCAGCAGGTGATGTGGAACCTGTTGTCGAACGCGGTCAAGTTCACGCCCAACGGCGGCATGGTGCAGGTGATGCTGGGCCGCGACGGCCAGGACGCGGTGATCCGCGTGGCCGATTCCGGCATCGGCATCGAGCCCGATTTCCGGCCCTATGTGTTCGACCGCTTCCGTCAGCAGGATGCCTCGATCACCCGCAAGCACGGCGGCCTGGGACTGGGCCTGTCGATCGCGCGCCAGCTGATCGAGCTGCACGGCGGCACCATAGGCGTCGCCAGCCCGGGCACGCATGCCGGCACCACCTTCACCGTGCGCCTGCCGCTGGCCGAACCCGAGGCGGCGCCCGCGCCGCAGCCCGCCGCCGCGCCGCGCGCGCAGGCGCAGGGCGAACTGGCCGGCGTCAAGGTGCTGCTGGTGGACGACGCCACCGACACCCTCGACGTGCTGCAGCAGATCCTCCAGCACAGCGGCGCCACCATCATGGCCGCGTCCAGCGCCGGCAAGGCCCTGGCGCTGCTGGAGCGCGAGCGGCCCGACGTGATCGTCAGCGACATCGGCATGCCGGACGTCGACGGCTTCGAGCTGATCCGCCGTATCCGCCGCCGTTCGGCCGGCGCCGGCGGCGCCATCCCGGCGATCGCGCTGACCGCTTTCACGCGCCAGGACGACCGCAACCGGGCGATGCAGGCCGGCTTCAACGACTACCTCGCCAAGCCGGTCGAACCGGGCTCGCTGGTGGCGCATATTGCACAGGCGGTGGGCCCGCGTGGTGCCGCCGTCAGCGAGGCTGGCCCCCGAACGCTGTCACCACAAAAATAAGGCGATGTACTGATCTATATCATGTACCGACGAGTATTTGAGGTGTCTCATACACATTCATAGCCGGTCTGATCCAGGAGATCCAAGTGGAACAGGGAGTCATGCTCGTCGTCTCGTGCGCCGCCTGCGCCGTCCTGATTCTTCTCCTGACGGCGGTGCTGGCGGCCCGGCGCCGGGACCGCACTGCCTTCCACGAATTGCTGGCCCGCTCCCGTACCGAGTTCGACGCCATGGAAAAGGCCTACCTGGATGCGCCGCTGGGCCTGGCCATGCTCGACCGCGACCTGCGTTACCTCCGCATCAACCGCCACCTTGCGAACATCAACGGCTTGGCCATCGAAGCGCACATCGGCAAATCCGTAGAGGAGATCGTCCCCGACCTGGCGCCGCAGGTGCGGGAACGCTTCGGCGAAGTGCTCCGGACCGGCAAGCCCCTGATCGGCGCGGTCCTGGCCGGGAAGACCGGCTCGCAGCCCGGCGTCGAGCGTTTCTGGCGCGAAAACGTTTATCCCATCCTCGGGCCGGATGGCGCGGTGGTCGGGGTGACCGTGACCGTCGAGGAATGCACCTGCGAGAAGCGCCTCAACGACGCGCTGCACGATAGCGAACGCCGCGAACGCGAACGCGCCGCCGAACTGGAGGCGCTGATGGACGCGGTGCCGGCCGCGATTTTCATGACCCGCTCGCCGCGATGCGAAAACGTCACCGGCAACCGTGAAGTCACGCGCATCCTGCGCATGCGGCCGGACGAGCGTTTTTCGCTGGCCTCGCCGGGCGAACGTCCGTACAAGCTGCGCCGCCACGGCAGGGACTGCGCCCTCGACAGCCTGCCCCTGCAAATGGCGGCGGCCGGCATTCCGGTGCGCGGCGACGAACTCGAGGCGCATTTCGAGAACGGCGACGTGGTGCACATCCTGGTCAATGCCGCGCCGCTGCGCGATGCCGCCGGCGAACTGGCCGGCGCCGTCAGCTCCTTCGTCGACATCACGGACCAGAAGCGGGCGGCCAGCCTGCTGCGCGAAGACAGCCTGCGCAAGGACGAGTTCATCGCCACGCTTGCTCACGAGCTGCGCAATCCGCTGGCCGCGATCCGCACCGCGCTCGATCTCATGAAGATATCGCCGCCGGGGGCGCCGGCGATCGCGCAGACGCGCGAGATCATGGACCGCCAGCTCCATCACCTGGTGCGCCTGATCGACGACCTGCTCGACGTCAGCCGCATCAATTGCGGCAAGCTGGAACTGGTGAAAGAAAGCGCAACGGTCGCCCAGGTGATCGAGAGCGCCCTGCAGGTCAGCAGTCCCTGCATCGCCGCGGCCGGCCACACGCTCGAGCTCAGCATGCCGCCCGAAACATGCCGCGTGAAGGTCGACCGGGTCAGGATCGAGCAGGTGCTGACCAATCTGCTGACCAATGCCGCCAAGTACACGCCGCCCGGCGGCCGCATTCGCGTGAGCGCCAGCGCAGAAGGCAGGCTGGCCGTGATCCGCATCGCCGACAATGGCATCGGCATCGACCCGGCCACCTTGCCGACCCTGTTCGAAGTCTTCACTCAGGCCGAATCCGGGCGCGCCATGCGGCGCGGCGGGATCGGCATCGGCCTGTGCCTGGCGCGCCGGCTGGTGACCCTGCATGGCGGCTCGCTCGCGGCCAGTAGTGCGGGGCCGGGCCAGGGGACCACCTTCACGATCCGCCTGCCGCTATGTGCGGCGCCGCAGCCGGCCCGGACGCCGCCGCCGCCGGTCCGGCCGGCCGCGCAGGACCGGGACCCGTCCGCCGTCCGCCGCCGCATACTGGTGGTCGAGGACAACCCGGACCTTGCAAGCGCCTTCGCGATGCTGGTGACGAGCTGCGGCCACGAGGTCGAACTCGTGCACACGGGGGCCTCGGCGATCGAGCGCGCAGCCGTGTTCCGGCCCGAGCTCGTGTTCCTGGACCTGGGCTTGCCCGACATCGGCGGCTGCGAGGTGGCCCAGGCATTCCGCCAGGATGAAAGCATGCGCGGCGCCGTCCTGGTCGCCGTGACCGGCTGGGGAGCCCTGAACGACCGCGAGGCCACTCGTCGCGCCGGCTTCGACATGCACCTGGCCAAGCCGGTCGGCATCGATGCGATCAGAAAGGTGCTGGCGGACCTGCCCTTGGCGCGCGTTGCCGAACCGGCCTGATGACCGGTCCTCATTGCCGTTAATCAAATACGGCCTCGAAGCGGGCGCGCACACTGATCGATGCTGTTCCATCCTTCAGTGCCACTTCAGCGAGGTCTACATGGTCAAACTCCCAGGCAGCGTGCCGGCCCCCATGGCCGATGCGCAGTCGATCGGCCCAGTGCCGGCCGACGAACGATTCCAGATCACCGTGGTGCTGCGGCCGCGCGCGGCCCCGCCGCTGCATGCGGTGCAGGCCGAGCTGGCGCGCCGCCAGTACCTGACGCGCGAACAATACGCGGCCCGGCATGGCGCCAGCGCCGAGGACATGGACGCCGTCGAGGCCTTCGCGCGCAAGGCCGGCCTGGCGGTGGTCGAGCGCCGCCCGGCCGCGCGCAGCATCGTCCTGTCGGGCACCGCGGCCCAGGTGAGCGCGGCCTTCCAGACCGGCATCGAGCGGGTCGAGCATGCGGCCGGCATCTCGCGGCGCCGCACCGCGCCCATCCACCTGCCGCCGGAACTCGGCGATATCGTCGAAGGCGTGTTCGGCATCGAGGACACGCCCATCGCCCGGCCCTACTACCGCTTCTCGACGCCGGTGATGCAGGCCGCCGAGGAGCGCGCCGCGGCGGCAGCCTTCACCCCGCCCGACATCGCTGCACTCTACGACTTCCCGCAGGGGCTGGACGGCAGCGGCCAGTGCATCGCCATCATCGAGCTGGGCGGCGGCTACCGGAGCACGGACCTGAACACTTATTTCCGCAGCCTGAACCTGCCGGCGCCGAAGGTGACGGCGGTCTCGGTGGACGGCGGCCGCAACAGCCCTTCGCTGCCGTGGAGCGCGGATGCCGAGGTGATGCTCGACATCGAGATCGCCGGGGCGGTGGCGCCGGGCGCGTCGATTGCCGTCTACTTTGCGCCGAACAGCGAGCAGGGCTTCGTCGACGCCATCGGCGCCGCAGTGCACGACAGCGTCAACAAGCCCTCGGTGATTTCGATCAGCTGGGGCGCCCCGGAAAAGGACTGGACGGAGCAGGGCCTGCAGGCCATGGATCAGGCCTTCCAGGCCGCGGTCGCGCTGGGCGTCACGGTGTGCTGCGCCTCGGGCGACGCCGGCTCGAGCGACCAGAATCCGCAGAACGGTACGCCGGACGGCCTGGCGCACGCCGACTTCCCGGCTTCCAGCCCCTATGTGCTGGCCTGCGGCGGCACCCGCCTGCTTGCGAGCGGCGGCGGCATCGCCAGCGAAACGGTGTGGAACGATGACGTCCGGACCAGCGCCACCGGCGGCGGCGTCAGCGACGTGTTCGACCTGCCGGCTTACCAGGATGGCGCGAACGTGCCGCGCTCCGCCAACCAGGGCAGGCGCATCGGCCGCGGCGTGCCGGACGTCGCCGGGAATGCCTCACCGTCCACCGGCTATCGCGTGCGCGTGGACTTCCTGAACTTCGTGGTGGGCGGCACCAGCGCGGTCTCGCCACTGTGGGCCGGCCTGGTGGCGCGCTTCAACCAGCGCCTGCAAACGCCGGTCGGCTGGCTCAATCCGCTGCTCTACGGGCCGGTGGCGGGCAAGGGCGCCTTCCACGACATCGACGCCGGGAACAACGGCGCCTATGCGGCGGCGCCGGGCTGGGACGCCTGCACCGGCTGGGGATCGCCGATCGGCAGCAAGCTGCTGGCGGCACTCGGCGGCTAGAGCGCCAGGCGCGCAATGGTCGTGTTGCGTGCGCGTACGTACGGACGGCCGCGGCGCCGTCCGGCACAGTGCACGCATGAACTCCCGAGACGCCGAACCTGCCCTTGACGTATCCGGCGACAAGCCATCGCCGGAAGCCTCGGCCTGGCTGTCGAAGCTGGGGCCGGGGCTGATCACCGGGGCGGCCGACGACGATCCGAGCGGCATCGCGACCTATTCGCAGGCCGGCGCCCGCTTCGGCTTCAACCTGCTGTGGACCCTGCTGCTCACCTACCCGCTGATGGTAGCGATCCAGATGATCAGCGCCCACATCGGCCGGGTCACGGGACGCGGGCTGGCCACCAACCTGCAGCGCTTCGCGCCGCGCCGGCTGGTCTGGCTGATCGTCGGCCTGCTGCTGGTCGCGAACGTCATCAACATCGCGGCCGACATCGCGGCCATGGGCGACGCCATGGTGCTGGTCGCCCCCGGCAAGGCGCAGTGGTATGCGGTCGGTTTCGGCCTGCTGTCGGTGCTGCTGCAGGTGTTCATCCCCTACCAGCGCTATGTCAACCTGCTGAAGTGGCTGACCCTGGTGCTGCTGGCCTATGTCGCCACCGTGTTCGTGGTGCGCGTGCCCTGGGCCGAGGTGCTGCGCTCGACGGTCTGGCCGCAGCCGGCCTGGCACAAGGAATACCTGACCACGATCGTCGCCGTGTTCGGCACCACCATCAGTCCCTACCTGTTCTTCTGGCAGGCCGCCCAGGAAGTCGAGGAGTTGCGCGCGGACGCCGACGCCCAGCCGCTGCGGCGCGCGCCGGAACAGGTCAAGTCCCAGTTCCGGCGGATCCGCTTCGACACCCTGGTCGGCATGGCGGTCTCGAACCTGGTCGCTTTCTTCATCATGCTGACCACGGCGACGACCCTGCATGCGCATGGCGCGGTCGACCTGCAGTCCTCGGCGCAGGCGGCGTCGGCGCTGAAGCCGGTGGCCGGCGAACTGGCCTTCGTCCTGTTCGCGGCGGGCATCGTCGGCACCGGGCTGCTGGCGATTCCGGTGCTGGCCGGCTCGGCGGCCTATGCGATGGCCGGCACCTTCCACTGGAAGAGCAGCCTGGATAGCACATTCTCGGCGGCGCGCAAGTTCTACGCCATCATCATCGTCGCCACCCTGGCCGGCGTCGGCATCAACTTCGTCCCCATCGATCCGATCAAGGCGCTGTACTGGAGCGCGGTGCTGAACGGCGTGATCGCGGTGCCGGTCATGGTGATCATGATGGCGGTGGCGTCCAGCACCCGGATCATGGGCGCCCTGAAAATCAGGGGCCGCCTGCGCGCGCTCGGCTGGCTGTGCACCGGCGTGATGGCGCTCGCGGTGCTGACCATGTTCGGCGCCGAGTTCCTGTACTGAGGCGGCGGCCGGCTACAGGAAGTTGGTCTCGCGTTCCGGCGTGGCGCCGATGCGGTGGATGGACAGGTCGGCGCCGTCGAATTCCTGCTCGGCGTCGAGGCGCAGGCCCACCGTCTTCTTCAGCACACCGTACACGATCCAGCTGCCCAGCCCCGACACCAGGATGCCGAGCACGGTGCCGAACAGCTGCGACACCAGCGACACGCCGCCCAGGCCGCCCAGCGCACGGCTGCCGAATATCCCCGCCGCGATGCCGCCCCAGGCCCCGCACAGGCCGTGCAGCGGCCACACGCCCAGCACGTCGTCGATGCGCCAGCGGTTCTGCGCCAGCGTGAACAGCGACACGAAGATGGCGCCGGCCACCGCGCCGGTGACCAGCGCGCCGAGCGGATGCATCAGGTCCGAGCCGGCGCACACCGCCACCAGGCCGGCCAGCGGGCCGTTGTAGACGAAGCCGGGATCGTTGCGGCCCATGACGAAAGCGGCGAGGGTGCCGCCGGTCAGCGCCATCAGCGAGTTCACGGCGACCAGGCCGTTCATCTTGTCCAGGGTCTGCGCGCTCATGACGTTGAAGCCGAACCAGCCCACGGTCAGGATCCAGGCGCCCAGCGCCAGGAACGGGATGTTCGAGGGCGGGTGGGCGGCGATGCGGCCGTCCTTCGCATAGCGCCCGCGCCGCGCGCCCAGCAGCAGCACCGCCGGCAGCGCGGCCCAGCCGCCCACCGCATGCACCACCACCGAGCCGGCGAAGTCGTGGAAGGGCGCGCCGAAGCTGCCCTGCAGCCAGTGCTGGAAGCCGAAGCGCTTGTTCCAGACGATCCCCTCGAAGAAGGGGTAGATGAAGCCGACCAGCACGAAGGTGGCGGCCATCTGCGGATGGAATTTGGCGCGCTCGGCGATGCCGCCCGAGATGATGGCCGGGATCGCCGCCGCGAAGGTCAGCAGGAAGAAGAACTTCACGAGCGCGTAGCCATTCTTGGCCGTCAGCGTGTCCGTGCTGCCGAAGAAGTGCACGCCATAGGCGATGCCGTAGCCGATGAAGAAGTAGGCGATGGTCGAGACGGCGAAGTCGATCAGGATCTTCACCAGCGCGTTCACCTGGTTCTTGCGGCGCACCGTGCCCAGTTCGAGGAAGGCGAAGCCGGCGTGCATCGCCAGGATCATGATCCCGCCGAGCAGGATGAAGAGCGCGTCGGCCCCGGTTTTATAGGCATCCATGCATGGTTTCCAAAAAAGTGCAGTTCGCTTGCCAGAGCACTTCTTGATAGCAATAAGCGTTCCAATTTGGTGAAAGAGGGACGCCGGGATGCACTGCCGCCGCGCAGGCGGGGGCAAACGCCCCGCCCGGGTGCGCGCGCACCGCCGCGGTGCGCGCGTGCGCCAAAATGGGCTATTGCAGGTCGATGCGGCCGTAGGCGCCGTGCGCTTCGTCGCCGGGGCCGGCGGTGTAGAACAGGGTATTGGTGGGCTGGCTGTTCACGCCGGGGCCGAAGGCGATGCCCCACAGGCCGTCGATGACGATGGGCGCGCCGCCGCTGCGCGACAGGGCGCCGGCGAAGGCGCCGGTGTCGGCATTGAAGGCATTGATCTTGCCGTCGCCGAAGTTCGCCACCAGCAGCATGTTGCTGGCGCCGCCGAAGTTGGCCGGCGCCATCGCCAGGCCCCAGGGCGCGTTCAGGGCGCCGCCATTGCCGATCAAGCGCTTCACCAGGGCGCCGCCGGCATCGAACACGTCGACGATGCCCAGGCCCGCGCCCTTGGTCTCCTCGCTGCCGCCTGCCGCGCGCTGCGCATAGGCGACGTAGATGCGCCCGCCGATGGCCTGGATGCCGAAAGGCGCATAGCCGGTCGGCAGGCTGGGATCGCTGAAGCTGCCGCCGGGGAGCGTGACCGGCTTCCAGGTGCTGTCGTAGACGTCGACGCGGCCGTTGCGGAAATCGGCCGCGTAAAGATAGCTCGCGCCCAGGTAGCTGGCGGTGGCGAGGCCCTTGTAGACCGCGCCGCTGGCGCCGGTATCGACGGCGACGATGGCATTGGTGCGGTTGACCGCCGGCGACCAGCCGGACAGCGTGCCGTTCTCGCTGGCGAAGATGAAGGCGCTGCCGCCGCTGACGCCGTTCTGGCTGACCTGGAAGGTGGCGCCGCTGTTGAAGACGATCCCGGTCGGATTCGATGTGCCGGCGCTGCCCGGCGGGATCGCGACCACCAGGGTCTGCGGCACGCCGTTGCCGTCGTACAGGGTCGAGGTGGCGCTGCCATTGTTCGCCACCCAGACGAAGCCGGCCGGGTTGAAGGCGATGCCCCAGGCGTTGACCAGCTTGGGATCCGTGTGCTCGGCGCCGGCGCCGCTGTCCGCCACCAGGCTGCGGGTGGCGAAGGCGCTGGCGATGGTGGGCGTGACCGCGGGCGGCGTCATTGCCGCCGGCATGTTGTCGTTGCCGCCGCCACCGCAGGCGGCGAGGGCGGCGGCCAGGGCGGCGCCGAACAGGCCGGCCTTGAGGCAGGCGGCCGCTTTGAATTGGGTGCTCATGATGACTCCTGTCAGGTGGAAGGGCATCTCGTTAATGCCGTCCCGGCCCTGCAAGGTTCAATAACTCAGAAGCGGATACCGGCGCTGCCTGTGAGCGCGCGTGCGCGCGGCGCCCCGCTGCCCGCCTGGCGCAGGAGCGTCTGCCAGCCCAGTTGCAGGGTGAGATCGCCCAGCGTGGCGGCCAGCCCCACGCGCAGGTCGGCGTGGGTATCCGGATCGCTGCCGAAGCGGTGCATCAGGCCCGCGTGGAAGGTCAGCCTGAGGCGCTCGCCGAGCGGGTGGAAGGCATTCAGGTCGAGGTAGGCGCTGGGGGCCGCGCCGTAGTAGGCGGGAGAGAGGAACAGGCGCGCGCTGGCGCGGTCCAGCGCCAGGCCGGCGTGGACTTCGTCGTAGTCGTACTCGTGGTCGCGCGAGAAGCTGGCGCGGCTGATGCCGGCGTCCCAGCTGAGACCCGAAGGCAGCCGCCCGGCGCGGCCGCCGTACGCGATCAACTCGGTCTGGCTGCCGTCGCCGAGGGTGGCCGGCGACACGAAGCCGCCCAAATACCAGCCGCCGGGCGCATCGTGGTCGACCCGCAGTTGCAGCGCCGGATGGGCGCCCAGTGAAATGCCGCGCACCGCGTACTCGGACACCAGGCCCAGGTTGCCGCTGGTCTGGGCGGCGGCCGGCCATGCGGCGCAAGCCAGCGACAGACAGGCGGCGGCGCGCACGCCGCGGGTGCTTAATGGAGAAGTTCGGCTGTCGTTGCGGCGGTCGAGGGACATAAGCAGACGCATGCTCCGGCGGCGCGCGCAATGGTCGCGCATGCGTCTATGCTACCAGCTTGCTCCTGCCGCGCGCCGCCAGCCTGTGCGACCAGGCTGGTGCGCGCCGCCGTCACGAAGGCGCGCCGCCATGGCGAGGGCGGCGCCGGGCGCAGCTCGACCAGCAGCGCGGCCAGGCCGACAACCTGGGCCGCGGCGTACGAGGAGCCGGACACCATGCCCCAGCGCGCGCCCGGCAGGGTGGCGGGAATGTCGGCGCCGGGCGCCTGCAGGGCGCCTGCGGGCAGGAAGCGCCGGTCGCCGCTTGCCGTCACCGCGATCACGCCGGGATACGCGGCCGGAAAACCGCCGTCGGCGCGCTCCGGATCGACCGCGCCGACCACGGCGATGCCGCGCGCCAGGGCGGTCTCGATCAGGGCCTGCAGCAGCCGGTCCGGCGGCCCGCCCAGGCTGAGGTTGATCACCCGCGCATCGTTGATGACGGCGAAGTGCAGGGCCTTGCCCAGGGTGAAGCTGTTGCAGCGTGTCTCCTGGCGCGCGATCTCCCAGCAGGCGCGCAAGGCCATCAGCCGTGCCTGCGGGGCGACCCCGGCGATGCCCAGGCCGTTGCCGGCGCGCGCGGCGATGATGCCGGCCACCGCGGTGCCATGGCTTTCGGCGGCATCAGCGACCGTATCGACGAAGTTCTGGCGCAGCGCCACCTGCCCGGCCAGGTCAGGGTGAGTGGCGTCGACGCCGCTGTCGATCACCGCCACCATCACCTTGCGCCCGGTGCTGGCGCGGTGCAGCTCGGCCAGGCGCCAGGCGTGCGCCGCCGGCTGCAGGGGCAGCAGCGGATCGCCGCCGCGCCCCCCGGCGCCGTCCAGGCCGCGGTAATCGTTGACCGCTTGCGCCCAGGCCACGCGCGGATCGCCCCCGAGCGCGTCGAGCACGCGCGCCAGCGGCGCGCTGCCCGGGTCTTCCATCACGAAGCAGTCGATGCCGATGGCCGGCATCGGCCAGTCGTCCACCAGCTTGAGTCCATAGGCGGCCGCCAGCTCGGTGGCCTGGCGCCGCCGCGCGGCGCGGGTGCCGTCGTCCGCATAGCCGCCACCGTAGCTGCTGTCCGGCCGGTAGTGCGGCGGCGGCAGGCGCAGCATCACCAGCAGCTGGCGCGAGGCGCCGGCCGCCTGCGCGCCGGCCGCGATGGCTTCGGTGGCTTCGGCGGCCCGGGCGCCACCGGGCAGGGCGCAGCAGCCCAGGCAGCACGCCAGCAGGACGGCGAACAGCGGTTTCAAGGCTGCTGCTCCGCGGCCAGCGCTTCGGCCAGCACCACGGCCGGCTCCGCGCGCAGCCTGGCCAGCACGGCCTTCGTGTCGGCGCCATCGACCAGCCAGGCGTCGCCGGCGGTCGGCCCGCCGGCCAGGTGGCCGCCGCTGTCGCGCACGATGCGGCGCAGCTCGCGTTCCGGCGTCTCCGGGCGGAACACGACCACGATGCCGCTCGATACCGGGGCGGCGGCGCCGAGGCCGCGGTAGGCGCTGTCCTGCAGGCGGTCCGGGCGGACCAGCAGCAGGGCCAGCACGGCGATCAGGCCGGCCTGCAGCGCGACCGCATGGCGCAGCCAGCTGCGGTCGTTGGCGGCGAGGCGCGCGCGCCAGCGTTCCAGCAGGCCGGCCGGCGCCGCGGGCGCAAGCGGGCCCGCGGCCGGTTCCAGGCGCGGCAGCATGCGCGCGAAGGCGCGTTCGACGTCGCAGGCGGGCGCAGAACCGGGGCCGGCGACACGCACGGCCAGCAGCAGCTCGAACTCCTCGCGGCAGCGGGCGCAGCTGCCCAGGTGGGCGCGCAGGCGCTCGGCGTCCTCGCTGTCCAGGGTGCCGTTGATCAGCCACGGCAGGGCGTCCTGCGCTTCGATTTCGGTCATGTCCTGCCCTCCAGTTGCCGCCCCAGCAGCACGGCCAGGCGCCGGCGCGCGTGGAACAGGCGCGTCTTGACCGTGTTGACGGGGCATTCCATGATATCCGCGATCTCCGCATACGCCATGTCGTGATAGAAGCTCAGCTGGAAGGCGGCGCGTTGTTCCAGCGGCAGCGCGGCGAGCGCGGCGTCGACCGCATGGCCGAGGCTCAGTTGCTCGAATTGCCAATCCGGCTGCCAGCTCGCATCGCCTTCACGGGCTTCCTCGATGGATTCCAGCGGCTCATCCAGCCCGTGCAAGGCCTTGCAGGCCTTGCGGTAGGCGATCGCGAACACCCAGGTCGAGACCTTGCAGCTGCCGTCGTAGCTGCCCGCCTTCTGCCACACGACCAGCATCGTATCGTTGACGAGCTCCTCGATCAGCGGGACGCTGCGCGTCATGCGGTGCAGGAAGCGCGTCAGGCGCGGAAAGTAGGCGCGGTACAGGCATTCGAAGGCGCGACGGTCCGCGGCCGCGACACGGCCGAGCAGCTCCGCCTCCCCATCCGTCTGCCTGTCGCGCATTCGGTCTCCTCTGTTGACGGTGAATACCCCCAAGCCGCCAAAAGGTTCAAACGGTTCAGCGGTAGCGGCGTAAAAAGTCGAGCAGCACCCGCGCCGCGATGTCGGCATCGTCCGCCGTCATGGTCTCCAGCGGATTATGGCTGATACCGCCGTTGCCGCAGCGCGTGAACAGCATCGCGACCTCGGTGACGGCCGCCATCGCCATCGCATCGTGGCCGGCGCCCGACAGCAGGTCGAAGCGCGGCAGGCCGGCGCGCTGCACCGCCTCGCCCAGCCGGTCCATCAGGCGCGGCGCGCAGGGCGCGGCCTCGGCTTCGACCAGCTGCTCGACGGTGAATTCGATGCCGCGCCGCGCGCAGATGGCGGCGATGCCGTCCATGACATCCCGCACGGCCGCGATGCGCCCGTCGTCAAAAGCCGAGCGGATGTCGAGCGACAGGCGGCAGCGGCCCGGCACCACGTTGACCGAGCCGTCCGGCACCTGCAGCTGGCCGACGGTGCCGACCAGCGCGGCTTGCCCCGAGCAGCGCTGCTCGACCAGCAGCACGATCTCGGCCGCCGCCGCCGCGGCATCGCGCCGCATGGTCATCGGCGTGGTGCCGGCGTGGCTGGCCAAACCTTCCAGCTCGACCAGGTAGCGCGAGCTGCCGGCGATGGCCGTGACCACGCCCAGCGGCAAGCCCTTCTCCAGCAGCACCGGTCCCTGTTCGATGTGGACTTCGACGTAGCCGAGCAGGCCGGCCGGGTCGCGCGCGATGGCCGGGATCTGCTGCGGGTCGTGGCCGGCCTGCAGCAGGGCTTCGCGCATGGTGACGCCGCCGGCATCCTGGCGCTCCAGCAGGGACAGGTCGAAATGTCCGGTGACCGCGTGGCTGCCGAGGAAGGTGGAACGGAAGCGCACGCCTTCCTCTTCCGCGAAGCCGATGACTTCGAGGTGATAGGGCAGGCGTTCGCCGCGCCGGTGCAGTTCACGCACGATCGCGATCGGCAGCAGGATGCCGAGGCGGCCGTCGTACTTGCCGCCGTTGCGCACGGTGTCGTAGTGCGAGCCGGTGATCAGCGTTTTCGCAGCCGGATCGATGGCGGCGTAGCGGCCCGCCACGTTGCCGGCGGCGTCGACGTGCACGTCCATCCCGGCCTGGCGCATCCAGTCCGCCAGCTTTGCCGCGGTCTGCCGGTGGGCGGGCGTCATGTAGGCGCAGGTCAGGCCCTGCTCGTCGTCGGAGATGGCGCCGATCTCTTCGGCCCATGCCATGATGGCCGGACCGAAGGCGAGTTCCACGCCCAGCAGCGCGTTGAGGCGGATCTCGGCGATGCGGTGCACCTGGCGCAGCGCTTCCTGCAGCTCGTCCTGGCGCCGGTGCTTGAGGCGGCGTTCGAAGGTGGCGATGATGGCCTGGCGCGTCAGCCCCTTGCCGGTCGGGCCTTTCACGGCGAGGATGAAGGGGAAGCCGAACCTGTCGTTGTAGGCGGCGTTCAGGCGGTGCAGGCTCGCGAACTCCTCGGCGCTGCAGCGGTCCAGGCCGGAGGCGGCCTGCTCGCCGGTCGACTCGAGCGTCAGCTCGCCCGCGATCGCCGCCTTGCCTGCCAGCTCGGGGTGGGCGCGCAGCAGGGACAGCTGCTCGTCCTCGGCGGCTTGCGTGACGGCGTGCTGCAGCGCCAGCTTGAGGGCGGCCAGGGTCGCGAAGGGGCGCCGGGCGGCGGCGCGTTCGGGGATCCAGGGCGAGTGCTCGTAGATGCCGCGCAGGGTGTCGACGAAGGTGGCGGTGTCGCAGCTGTTCAGGTGGTCGAGTGTCGTCATGATGGGATGATAAATCCTGCAAGTGTCGCGCTCATATGCTAACCCTGATCATGGATATATGTTCGATTACGGCTTGACCAATGCCTTCGCGGCGGCCGTGACCTGATCCCGCAACCACTTGTGCTCAGTCGACTGATGCACCCGCTGGTGCCACAGCTGGTAGAAGCGCATCGGCGGGAACTTGATCGGCACCGTGAAATTCTTCAGCGGCAGCGTGCGTTCGTAGAAGCGGATGAACTGGCGGCCGGTGGTCAGCACCAGGTCGGTCTGGGTCAGCATGTAGGGGATCAGGCCGAAGTAGGGCGACTCGACCGCCACCTTGCGCTGCAGGCCTTCGCGCTCCAGGAAGGAATCGATGACGCCGTGGTAGCCCGGCAGCATGGGCGAGGGCGCCACGTGCGGCAGGCTGAGATAGTCCTCGAGCGTCATCGCATCGCCGGCGGTACGTTTGGCGTAGGCGCTGTCGGCGCGCATGGTGCAGATGATCGGGTCCTCGAACAGCTTGGAGATGTGCAGGTGGGCCGGCGGCTCGTCCCAGTTGGCGATCACCAGGTCGATCTCGCCGTCGGACAGCATGCGCAGGTAGTCCGTGCCCGCCCCCAGGTGGTGGATGGACACCTTGCTGTTCGGCGCGCCGCGGCGGATCGAGGCCACCACGCTGGGCAGGAACTGGGTGTCCAGGTAGTCGGGTGCGGCGATGTGGAAGGTGCGTTCCGCCTCCTCCGGCACGAAGGGCGACTTCTTGATGAACAGGCTCTCGGTCTCGTCGAGAATGCGCTTGGCCGGCTTCAGCAGGCTCTCGCCGTGCTGGGTCGGCACCATGCCGCGCGCGCCGCGCACCAGCAGCGGATCGCCGGTCAGCTCGCGGAGTTTACGCAGCGAGGCCGAGATCGAGGGCTGCGGCTGGTTCAGTTTGAGAGCCACGCGCGACACGTTCTTCTCCACCAGCAGCAGGTAGAGGATGCGGATCAGGTGCAGGTCGAGGTGCTGGGGCAGGCTGCTCATTGGAAGATTCGTATATGCGTGTGCTTATGTCGAATATACGGTATTTTTCATGTTGAATAAATGGAAACCGGTTTATCTTGTGGTAATCGCGCGTGCAAAGGGATGTAAATGGACTACCTGCTTCCGTATGGCCTCGAGTGGATGAACCTGCTGGTTCGCTGGCTGCACATCATTACCGGCATCGCCTGGATCGGCGCTTCCTTCTATTTCGTCTGGCTCGACAACTCGCTGCGCCCGCCGGCGCCCGGCGGCGAACTGGCGAAGAAGGGCGTGGCCGGCGAGCTGTGGGCGGTGCACGGCGGCGGCTTCTACAACCCGCAAAAATACCTGGTCGCGCCCGCCGAGCTGCCGGCCGACCTGCACTGGTTCAAGTGGGAAGCCTATTCGACCTGGCTGTCGGGCTTCGCGCTGCTCACCATCGTTTATTACTTCAACGCCCAGGCCATGATGGTCGACCGCGGCGTGGCCGACCTGTCGAGCTGGCAGGCGGTCGGCATCGGCATCGGCAGCCTGGTCGTCGGCTGGGTGGTCTACGATCTGCTGTGCCGCTCGAAGCTGGGCAAGCACGACCTGGCCTTCGGCGCCGTCGTCTTCGCGCTGCTGGTCGGCGCCACCTGGGTGCTCACGCATTGGCTGAGCGGGCGCGCGGCCTACATCCACGTCGGCGCGATGATCGGCACCATCATGGTCGCCAACGTGGCGATGGTGATCATCCCTGGCCAGCGCAAGATGGTGAATGCGATGATCGCCGGCGACAAGCCCGACCCGATCTACGGCATCCGCGGCAAGCAGCGCAGCGTCCATAACAACTACTTCACGCTGCCGGTGCTGTTCATCATGATCAGCAACCACTTCGCGATGACCTACCGCCACGAGCATGCCTGGGCGGTGCTGGCCGGGATCATGCTGGCCGGCGTCTTCATCCGCCATTTCTTCAACCTGCGCCACAAGGGCCGCGTCGAATGGCAGTACCCGGTAGTGGGCGTGGTGCTGCTGCTGGCGGTGGCGATTGCGATTGCGCCGAATCCGCCGGCTGCATCGGCCGCGGCGGCAGG
Organism: Massilia aerilata; assembly: GCF_042656905.1. Classification (NCBI taxonomy): domain Bacteria; kingdom Pseudomonadati; phylum Pseudomonadota; class Betaproteobacteria; order Burkholderiales; family Oxalobacteraceae; genus Massilia; species Massilia aerilata. The sequence goes on along the minus strand of NZ_JBHSMZ010000016.1, from coordinate 227,626 downwards.
CGCCAACGCGGGCGCCCGGTTTGCGCAAGTCCAGGGCATCATCCAGCAACGCTGCGTATCCTGCCATGCGGCGCATCCGACGCAGCCGGGCTTCGCCACCGCGCCGGCCGGCGTGACGCTGGACGATCCGCACGGGATCGCGCAGAACGCCCAGCGCATCTACCAGCAGGCGGTGCAGCTGAAGGCTATGCCGCTGGCGAACATGACCAACATGACGGACGCCGAACGCGCGCAGCTTGCGGCCTGGTTCGAGTCCGGCGCACGGATGAATTAACTGAGCAGGAATGAATTGAATGGAACAGGCACAAGAAAAACTGCTGCAGTGGATCGACGCCCACTTCGATGAAGAGGTGGCCTTCCTGCAGGAGATGATTCGCATCCCGACCGACACCCCGCCCGGCAACAACGCGCCGCACGCGGAGGCGGTGGCCGACAAGGTGGCGGCCTGGGGCTGGCAGGCCGAGAAGCACGCCGTTCCCGAAGACCGGGTGCGCGACTACGGCATGCAGAGCATCACCAACCTGATCGTGCGCCGGCCCTATGCCGCGGGCGGCCCGACCGTGGCCCTGAACGCCCACGGCGACGTGGTGCCGCCGGGCGAGGGCTGGAGCAAGCCTCCCTACGGCGGCGTGATCGAGGATGGCTTCATCTACGGCCGCGCGGCGGCGGTGTCGAAGAGCGACTTCGCCACCTTCATCTTCGCCACCCGCGCACTCGAAGCGCTGGGCGCACCCTTGAAGGGCGCACTGGAGCTGCACTTCACCTACGACGAGGAATTCGGCGGCCTGCTCGGACCGGGCTACCTGCTGGAGCGGGAGCTGACCAGGCCCGACTTCGTGATCGCCGCCGGCTTCGCCTACGACATCGTCACCGCCCACAACGCCTGCCTGCAGCTGGAGATCACGGTGCACGGCAAGGCCGGCCACGGCGCGATGCCGGAGACCGCCATCGATGCGCTGCAGGCCGCGACGCGCATCCTGAACGCCATCTACGGCCAGTTGCCCGAGCTTAGGAAGATCAAGTCGCAAGTTCCCGGCATCGATTCCCCCACCATGCTGGTCGGCCGCATCGACGGCGGCACCAACACCAACGTCGTGCCGGGCAAGGTGGTGATGAAGATGGACCGCCGCATGATTCCGGAAGAGGACCCGGTGGCGGTCGAGGCCCAGGTGCGCGCGCTGATCGAGGATGCGGTGAAGGACTGCCCCGGCATCCGCCTGGAGATCCGCCGCCTGCTGCTCTCGCACGCGCTGCGTCCGCTGCCGGGCGGCCAGCGGCTGGTCGAGAGCCTGCAGCGCAACGGCCAGGCCGTCATGGGGGAAGCGCCGCAAGCCAGGGGCACGCCGCTGTATGCGGACGCGCGCCTGTACGGCGAGCGCGGTATTCCGGCCGTGCTGTACGGCGCCGGCCCGCGCACCGTGCCCGAATCGAATGCCAAGAAGGCGGACGAGAAGCTGGCGCTGGAGGACTTGCGCAAGGCGACCAAGGTGGTGGCGCTGACGCTGCTCGATCTGCTGGGAGCTTGAAGGCGCCGGCCGGCGCGGTGACAATGCGAGGATTTTCAGGGCCTCTTGCTTGCTATCCTGCTGATCTTTCGAACGGATAGCAAAGAGATCGGCCATGAACATCGCAATCTTCGTCCTGCCGGTGCTGCTGGTGCTCCTGCTGCTCATGCGGCTGGTGCTTGGCCAGGCAAGGAAGCGCCGGCCGGAGGCGGCCTACAAGCCGCGCCCCATCATGACGGAGAACGAGCTGGAGTTTTTCGGCAGGCTGGTCGCGGCCCTGCCCGAGCATTACATCTTCCCCCAGGTTGCGATGTCGGCTTTGATCGAATCCGCCAACACCGACCGCAAGCAGGCGTTCGGCGACCGCCAGCGCATCGCGCAGCAGCGCATCGACTACGTGGTCTGCAACAAGCGCTGCGAAGTCGTGGCCGTGGTCGAGCTGGACGACCGGACCCATGCCAAAGTCAAGGACCAGGTTCGCGACGGGCGCCTGGCGCAGGGCGGCTACAGGACGGTCCGGTTCCAGTCGCGCCAGAAGCCGCCGGCGGCCGAGATCCGCGCCGCCATCCTGCCGCCCGTGTCAGCTCCAACTCCAGCCGCGGCGCCGGCCCCGGCCGCCGATCCGCTCGCAATCAGCTGAGCGGGCGCCTTATTTTTCCGGCGCAGGCAGTTGGCGAGGCACGATGGCGAACTGCGGCGCCGCGCTGTAATCCGGCTGCGCACTGCGCGAGACGAAGCGCTGCCAGGCCTCGCGCCCGGCCTTGTCGCCGACATCCGCCGCATAGGCCAGCGCCGGCTGCATATTGGCCGGATAGCCCATGGGCGTGGCGCCGTAGCCGGTCATCTCGTTCGGTTTCACCTTGAGCGCCTGCGCCAGTTCGGCGCTGTCGCAGGCCAGCTGCGCGACTTTGGGCGGGTGGCTGGCCTTCCAGGCCTCTGCCATGCTAGTGTAGAAGGGAGAGGCGTTGGAATCGCGCACCACCAGCGAGTAGATGGCGGCATCGGTCCAGCAGGCGCCCGGCGCCGTCATGCGCTGGATCGGAAATTTCGCTTTCCAGGCCAGCAGACGACCGGCACCCTCGAAACCCAGATCGGCAAGGTGGCCGACGGCGGCGGTGAAAAAATCGTCCTGCCATGGCGCCACGCCGTTCCCCTTGTGGTAAGACAGCGCATAACCGTTGGCAATGAAGCCCAGCATGTTCGCCTTGGGATTGTCGGTGTACTCGGCGTTGTACCAGTCCAGGTTGGCCTTTACGATGCGCTGGAAGTCCGCCTTCAGCGGGTCCCTGTCGGGCGCGATGTAGGCCGCCTCCCCGAGTGTGCGCAAGGCCCAGGCTTGGCCACGGACCTGGTCAGACTTGAGCAAGCCCTTGACGTTCTCCCGGTAGGCGGGGTTGGAGTTGAAAACATCGTACATCGCCCAGAACTCGAGTTCTTCCAGATGGTAGAAGTCGCCGGTGACCAGGTAGGGCAAGTAGGCGAAGGAGGCCTGGTGCGAAACGTCGTGGGTGTAGGGCGTCTTGCAGGCCTCGCTGGGGCAGGGCGGGAACATCTCTAGTTTGCCGGTTTTCGGGTTACGCGTGTCGCCGGCGTGGCCGAGGATGGTCATGTAGGGATAATCGCCAAGGCTGACCGGCCTGTCGGTGCGTCGGTCGCGGTAATGCATGGACCAGCTGCCGGCCAGGTCGGCGGTACCGAGTGTGGCCTCCTTCGCCCGCTTGTCCATGCTGAGCAGATATAGGGCGCCCCAGGCCGGCAGCAGGCCGATGTCGCTGCGCCCGCCGGTGGTCGGCATGTAGCGTAGTGCCAGGCCGATGCCCATCGGTTCCGTCCTCTCTCCGGTCCACTTCGATTTCAGCTCCGCCAACGCCCGCTCTGCCACGTGCACCGAGCGGTCGTAGTTCGGCAGCGCGCGCGAGGCCATCAGGTAGGCGCTGTCGTGGCGCAGGTGCACCGCCGGCACCTCACCCCACCAGAAGGTCTTGCGCCAGCGCGCCTGGTTGTAGTGGACCAGGTCCTGTTTCGCATACACCTCCTTGCCGCCCACCTGGATACGGGCGTCGTAGGTTTCGTTGCGCGGCGCCGGCTGGAAGGCCCAGGCGTTCTCGATACTGACGTCGACGCGCGCCTTGCCCAGCGCCCGGTACCAGCGCACCGCGAAGCGCGCGCTCAGGCGCGGGTGCTCCACGCCTTTCTCGTTCCTGAGCGGGGACGAAACCAGCCATTCGGTGACCAGCGGACCGTCCAGCCATACCTCCGGCTTCTGGCGCAGCAGCTTGTCGGCGGAGGCGGTCCAGGCCTGGCCGCCGATGGCGGCGCTTGCCGTGGCGCTGAAGCCGGCGTCGAGCAGGGCTTGTACGGAGGCCGGCGCGCCCGGTTTCGCGGCGTCCGCCCTGTCCTTTTCTTTCACCAGCGCCAGCGCCTGCGAACCCGATTTGCCTGCGTTCGGCAGCACGGCGCTGATCACGGCATGCCGCACCGAGCCGTCCGGGTGCGTGGCCTTGACGTCGACCTGCAGCGGCACCGTGTGGCCGTCGGCCAGGCGGCCCAGCAGCGCCTCGCCGCGTTTCAGGTCGCCCGGCGCGAACACCTGGCCGAAGCTGAGGGGAATCGGTGTCTTGCCGCCGGCATCCCCGGTTTCCACCACCACGCCGGTGATGCCGTCGCCCCAGTCCGGCGCAGCCTGCCGCGGCGCCGCCTGCCTTGGTGCGGCCTGGTCCGGTGCAGCCTGGCCCGGTGCGACAGACGGCGCGCCGGCGTAGCGCGATTGCAGCACCTTCTGCGTGTCGAGCTGGCCGGTCTCGGGCAGGCTCTGGGTGTGCGCGGCGGCGAACGGCAGCAGGAGCAGGCATGGCAAGGCGGGACGAAGGCGGAATGCAGGCATGGGAAGGTCGAAGGCCGAAGGCTGAATTGAAAAGGGCGCCCGAAGGCGCCCCGATGATACCGTTTATTGTGCCGAAGACGGCGCCGGCTGCTTGAGCGTGCGCTCGAACAGCTGGTAGATGCGGCGGTACTCGTCGTACCAGCTCTCCGGCTGCACGAAGGAGTGGCGCTCCATCGGGTAGGGCGCCAGTTCCCAGTTGTCCTTCTTCAGCTCGATCAGGCGCTGGGCCATGCGCACCGAGTCCTGGAAGAACACGTTGTCGTCGACCATGCCGTGCGCGATCAGCAGGTTGCCCTTCAGGTTCTGTGCGTACTCGATCGGCGAGGACACTTTATACGCCTCCGGATCGACGTCCGGCGTATTCAGGATGTTGGCGGTGTACTCGTGGTTGTAGGTGGTCCAGTCGGTGACCGGGCGCAGCGCGGCGCCCGACTTGAACACCTCGGGTGCGCGCAGCAGGGCCATGAAGGTCATGAAGCCGCCATAGCTGCCGCCGTAGACGCCGACATTCTTCGCATCGCCCTGCTGGTTGGCGACCATCCAGTTCACGCCGTCCAGGTAGTCGTCCAGCTCCGGATGGCCCATCTGGCGGTAGATCGCGTTACGCCACTTGGCGCCGTAGCCCTTCGAGGCGCGGTAGTCCATGTCCAGCACCACGTAGCCCTTCTGTACCAGCAGGTTGTGGAACATCTGCTCGCGGAAGTAGGGCGTGTAGCGGTGCGAGACGTTCTGCAGGTAGCCGGCGCCGTGCACGAACATCACCACCGGGTATTGTTTGCCCGCTTCCAGCTGGGCCGGGCGGTACAGCTTGGACCAGATCGCGTCCGCGCCGTGGGTCGAGGGGACGGTCACGAACTGCGGCTGGATCCAGTCGTGGGACTTGAATTCGGCGCTGCGGGTGTCGGTCAGCTTGACCGCTTCGCCGCCGTTCGAGGGCAGGGTGGCGATCTGCGGCGGCAGGTAGGGGCCGGAGTAGTGGACCAGCAGCTTGCGCTGGTCCGGCGACAGGCGGAAGTCCTCGACGCCGCCATCCAGGCGGCTGACTTCGCGGGTGGCGCCATCCCTGGCGTTGACCGCGCAGACCTCGTAGGTGCCCGGGTCCTTGCGGTTGCAGATGACCCAGGCGGTGTCGCCGTCGCGCGACCAGGCCACGTCCGAGGCTTCCCATTTGCCGGAAGTGAGCGCGCGCGTGCGGCCGCTCGCGTCCAGCGTGTACAGGTGCGAGTAGCCGCTTTCCTCGGACAGGTACCACAGCGTGCCGTTGTCCGGCAGCCAGCCGAATTCACTGTTGTCGAAGTTGACCCAGGCCTGGTCCGTCAGGCGGTGCACCGGCTTGAGCGCGGCGCGCGGCAGATCGACGGTGGCGATCCAGCGGTCCTTGTTGTCGACCGAGCGCAGCATCACGGCGGCATTCGCGCCGTTCGGGCTCCAGACGATGGTCTCGCCGCCGAAGCCGATCTTGAGCGCGCGGTTGCCCTTGAGCGCATCGAGCTTGTGCTCGGCGCGCATGGCGGCCAGCGGATCGTCCTTGATGCCGGGCAGGACGTCGAAGGACAGGTCCTTCACCTCGCGCGTCTGCAGGTTGACCAGCTTCAGGCCGTGCGGGCGCGGGTCCTTGCGGCCGACGCGGGTGCGCTCGTCCGAGGTCTCTTCATAGCCGGATTCCGTCACGTAGCGCGGCATCTTGCCGACGCGGCCTTTATCCGCATCCTTCGGCCCGGTCACCACCAAGGCCCAGCGCCCGTCCGGCGACAGGTGCGAAGTGACGATCGCCAGCTTGTCGCCGAGGTAGATCGGGGCCGGGGCGCGGGTCGGATCGGCGCGGCGTTCTTCCTCGGCGCGGTTGCGCTGGGCATCGCGCTCGTCCTTCTGGCGCTTGAGGGTGGCGATCAGGCGCAGCTGCATGTCGCGCAGCGCGTCCGCCTCCGGCGCGGCATTCGGATCCTTGGCTGCGCGCAGCACGGCCAGCGGCGAGATCAACCGGCTGGCGCGGTCCCAGCTGGCCCAGTCGTCGCCGACGCGGAACTGCACGCTGCGGCCATCGGCGGAATACTGCACGCCGCCAATGGCAACCCCGCTGGCGCGCGTGATCTGCGCCAGCTCACCGGTCTTGAGGTCGCGCTCGAACAGGTCGCCGTTACGCAGCAGGATGGCGCGGGTGCGCTCGCGGTTGTAGGCCACGTCCGGGCTGTCGATTTTGGACAGCTCGGCGTCGCCGACCTGGCGCGCCTTGTTGATGCCGGCGGTGGCGCCGGTCTGCCAGATGTCGCGCAGCGGCGAGCCGGTGCGCTTCTGTTTGTACAGGACCTGCTTGCCGTCCCAGCTCCACCAGGCGGCTTCCACGGGCGTGCCGATCCAGTCGGGATGGGCCATGGCCTGGTCGAGGGTGACGGGCGTCGCGGCTAAGACAGGGGCGGCCAGCAGCGCGGCCAGGACGGTGAGAGCGGAAGCGGAAAGAGGAAGGCGCATCGTTGCTTGTCGAGTAGAAATTGCAAAAAAACATTCTAGCTCAGCCGACATTAATGCAGGGTGGGAATTATATATGCATGCGTAAACGACAACGCCCGGCCAATGCCGGGCGCGGAGACGCGAGCGGTGCTGCTGAATCGGGTTTAGCCGAGTTCCTTCAGCTGCGGGTGTTCGCTGATCCACAGCTCGGCCGGGGTGGTCACGGACGGGTTGCGGATGAAGAACACGATGCGGGTAAGGATGGCCAGGGCCGAGATGGCGACGGTGACGTATTCGACTGGGGTCATGATGGTGTCCTTGTTATTTGGAAGCGAAGTGGCGCAGTTCGGCCGACAGGGCCGGGCTATGGGATTCGGCGGCGGCGGCCAGCGACAGCAGCTGGCGGCGCGAGGTTTGCCCGGCGCGCGTGGCGTCGTGCGAGAACCAGCCGCCGTGGGCGACATAGAGTTCGATCGCGAAGGCGCGGATATTGCGGGCGGTCTCTGCAAACTGGTGGCGCAGTCCCTTGTCCTGCGCCTGGGTGATCGTTGCGGTGCTCATGAAGTTCTCCGATAAATACTGTGTTGTTGCGGTGCAGTATAGGTAGACTTCAGACATAAGTGAACTTTTAGTTCGTGATGTTCTCCATTGGATTTGTGAATGTTTTCTTGAAGCAAACTGTGGCTTGTCTTTGGCTCTGATATACGCGCTGTCAATATCTCTGAGGACATCCAGTCGAGCTCTGGCCCGAAACTTGCATATCCGATAGGCATGAAATCGCCCCCTTCCGTCCAGCGCACCCTGCGCATCGTCGTGGTCAACACCGCACCCGGCGCCGGTGAGCAGGCCATGGCGGCGCAGGCGCAACGCAACACGGCGCTGCGCATCGGGCTGCTGGAATCCGGTTACGACATCGTCGCCTCGCTGCCGGCCGATATCTTCCTGCCCGAGCGGATCGCCCAGATCCAGCCGGACATGATCATCATCGACAGCGAATCCGACGCCAGGGACGTGCTCGAGCACATCGTGATCGCCACCCGCGACGAGCCGCGCCCGATCGTGCTGTTCACCGACGACCAGGACCCGTCCAGCATGGACGCCGCGCTGCACGCCGGCGTGTCGGCCTATATCGTGGCCGGACTGCAGGCCGCGCGCGTGAAGCCGGTACTGGACGTGGCCCTGGCGCGCTTCCGGCGCGAGCGCAAGCTGCTGGACGAGCTGTCCGACACGCGCCGCCAGCTGGCCGAGCGCAGGTTGGTGGAAAAAGCCAAGGGCGTGCTGATGGCGCGCAGCGGCTTGAGCGAGGAACAGGCTTACCAGCGGCTGCGCAGCATGGCGATGAACCGCAAGCTGCGGCTGGGCGAGGTGGCGCAGCGCGTCCTCGATGTGGAAGACCTTTTATAGTAGACCGATGCTCGTCATTCCCGCGAAGGCGGGAATGACGGTGGAAGAGATAACATGACCCCTGCAAACCCCACCATCCGCGCCGGCTTCCTGCCCCTCACCGACTGCGCCCCACTGGTGATGGCCTCCGTACTCGGCCTCGACGAAAAACACGGCATCAAGCTGGCCCTCAGCCGCGAGCATTCCTGGTCGGGCATGCGCGACCGCCTCATCGCGGGCAGCCTGGACGCCGCGCACGTCCTGTATGGGCTCATATATGGCGTCGAGATGGGCATCGGCTCGCGCGCCGTGCCGATGGCGGTGCTGATGAATTTGTCGCGCAACGGCCAGGCCATCACCCTGTCGCGCGCGCTGGCGGAGCAGGGCGTGGTCGACGGTCCTTCGCTGGCGGCCCACATGCGCCGCAGCCGCCGGCGCGGGGGCGCCCGACCGTTCACCTTCGCGCACACCTTCCCGACCGGGAACCACGCGATGTTCCTGTATTACTGGCTGGCCGCCGCCGGCATCGATCCGCTGCGCGACATCCAGCTTGCCACCGTGCCGCCGGGGCAGATGGCGGCCAGCCTGGCGGCCGGGCATATCGACGGCTTCTGCGCCGGCGAACCCTGGGGCGCGCGGGCGGTGCTCGACGGCTGCGGCGTCACGGTGGCGGCCAGCCAGGACATCTGGCCCGACCATCCCGGCAAGGCGCTGGGCGCCACCGCCGCCTTCGCCGACGCCAATCCGGATGCCTGCCGCGCGCTGGTGGCGGCGCTGCTGGAGGCGGCACGCTGGATCGACGCTTCGCCCGCGCACCGCGACGCCACCGCCGAGATCCTCGCCAGCCCGGCCTGGGTCAATGCCGGCCGCGAGCTGATTGCCGGGCGCCTGCAGGGCCGTTACGAAGACGGCCTGGGACGGGGCTGGCTCGACCCCGATCCGCTGCACTTCCACGCGCATGGCGAGGCCAACTTCCCCTGGCTGTCCGACGGCATGTGGTTCATGACCCAGCACCGGCGCTGGGGCCTGCTGCGCGAAGACCCGGATTACCTGGCCGTCGCCACGCGCGTAAACCGGGTCGGCCTGTACCGCGAAGCGGCCGAATTGGCAGGGGTGGCGTCGCCGGCCGGCCTGCTGCGTTCCTCCGTGCTGATGGACGGCCGGGTATGGAACGGCCAGGACCCGCTTGCATATATCTCTTCCTTTGACGGTGCGGCCCCGCGCCCCGTTTTCGCGCATGGTGCACCGCAATGAAGCGCATGCGCCGGGCATTGCGGCTTGCGCCAGGGGGAAGGGCGTCTGGCACGGCTCTTGCAAATACTCCCATCGAGGATCAACGGCGATCCCCATGAAATAGACGTTTACAAGGACAACGGCGTCCGCTGCACCCGAACACATACGACATGTGCTCGGCCAGGCAGCGGGCGCCTTTCTTTTTTCGGGAGCGATGCATGGCCAAAGCGAACAACATCAAGCTGTTTTCCTTCGACACGCCGCAGATGCGTGCCTTCCACCTGACCTGGGTGGCTTTCTTCGTTTGTTTCTTCGCCTGGTTCGCCTGCGCGCCGCTGATGCCGGTCATCAAAGGCGAGTTCCACCTGTCGATCTCGCAGATCGCCGACATCAACATCGCGGCGGTCGCCATCACCATCCTCGTGCGCCTGCTGGTCGGCCCGCTGTGCGACCGCTTCGGTCCGCGCAAGACCTACACCGGCCTGCTGGCGATCGGCGCCATCCCCGTGCTGGGCGTGGCCATGGCCCAGAGCTACGAAAGCTTCCTGCTGTTCCGCCTCGGGATCGGCGCGGTCGGCGCCAGCTTCGTGATTACCCAGTACCACACCTCGGTGATGTTCGGCCCGCGCGTGGTCGGCACCGCCAACGCGGCGGCGGCCGGCTGGGGCAACAGCGGCGGCGGGGTCGCCCAGGCCACCATGCCTTTATTGATGGGCGCCGTGATCATGCTGGGCGTGAGCGAGACCATGGGCTGGCGCGTGGCCCTGCTGGTGCCGGGCGTGCTGATGCTGGTGATGGCGGTGGTCTACTGGAAGTTCACCCAGGACTGCCCGGAAGGGAATTACGCCGCACTGCGCGCGGCCGGCACGCCCTTCGAAGCCAGCGGCAAGGGTGGCATGGCGAGCTTCATCGAGGCCTGCCGCAACTACCGCGCATGGCTGCTGTTCGTCACCTACGGCGCCTGCTTCGGCATCGAGCTCTTCATCCACAACGTCGCTGCGGTCTACTACGTCGACCACTTCAAGCTGTCCCTGAAGGAAGCGGGGATGGCGGCCGGCAGCTTCGGCCTGCTGGCCCTGTTCTCCCGCGCCCTCGGTGGCTGGCTGTCGGACAAGGCCGCCTCGAAAGGAAGCCTGAACAGCCGCGTCAACCTGCTCTTCATCCTGATGGTGGGCGAAGGCCTGGGGCTGCTTTGGTTCTCGCAAACCGCCAGCGTGGCGCTGGCCATCGTGGCGATGCTGGCCTTCGGCATGTGCACCCACATGGCTTGCGGCGCCACCTACGCGCTGGTGCCCTTCGTGAACCGCAAGGCGCTGGGCGGCGTGGCCGGCATCGTCGGCGCCGGCGGCAACGTCGGCGCGGTGCTGGCCGGCTTCCTCATGAAAGGCACGGGCGACGTGCGCCAGACCCTGTTCATCCTCGGCGGCGCCGTGCTGGCGGCCAGCGTGTGCGCCATCGGCGTGCGCTTCGGCGCCGCCCCCGCTGAAACTCCGGCACCTGCCGCAGCATAAGGATTACCTGCCATGAAACTGATCGTCATCGGCCACGGCATGGTCGGCCACAAATTCCTCGAAACCCTGTACGGCGATGCCGGTGCGCCGGCCTTCGATGTCACCGTGCTGTGCGAAGAGCCGCGTCCCGCCTACGACCGCGTGCACCTGTCGGAATTCTTCGCCGGCCGCAGCGCGGACGACTTGTCGCTGGTCGCGCCGGGCTTCTTCGAACGCCCGGGCCTGAGCTTGAAGCTGAACGCGAAGGTGGTGGCGGTGGACCGCCTGGCGAAGGTTCTGACCCTGGCCAGCGGCGAAGTCCTCGGCTACGACAAGCTGGTGTTCGCCACAGGTTCCTCGCCCTTCGTGCCGCCGGTACCGGGCCGCGAGCGCGCCGGCTGCTTCGTCTACCGCACCATCGAAGACCTGGAAGCGATGCTGGCGTGCGGCGCGCAGGCCCGTTCCGGCGTGGTGATCGGGGGCGGCCTGCTGGGCCTCGAATGCGCCAAGGCTCTGCGCGACATGAAGCTGGACACCCACGTGGTCGAATTCGCGCCGCGCCTGATGGCGGTGCAGGTCGACGAACTAGGCGGGCGCATGCTGCGCGGCCGCATCGAGGAACTGGGCGTGACGGTGCACACGCAGAAGAACACGCTGCGCATCGTGGACGGCGAGGGCGCCGCCCACCGCATGGAATTCGCCGACGGCAGCTTCCTCGAGACCGACATGATCGTGTTCTCGGCCGGCATCCGCCCGCGCGACGAGCTGGCGCGGGCCTGCGGACTGGCACTCGGCCCGCGCGGCGGCATCGCCATCGACGACGCCTGCCTGACATCCGATCCGGACGTCTACGCGATCGGCGAATGCGCGGCCTGGCAGGGCCAGACCTTCGGCCTGGTGGCCCCGGGCTACGACATGGCGCGCACCGTGGCGCGCGCGCTGCTCGGCAAGGAAGGCACATTTGCCGGCGCCGACATGAGCACCAAGCTGAAACTGATGGGCGTCGACGTCGCCTCGATCGGCGATGCGCACGGCAATACGGCCGGCAGCCGCAGCTTCCAGTTCAGCGACGAGCGCAAGCGCGTGTACAAGAAAATCGTGGTCTCCGATTGCGGCAAGCGCCTGCTGGGCGCGGTGCTGGTCGGCGACGCCGCGGAATACGGCAATCTGCTGCAGACCATGCTGAACGGCCTGAAGCTCCCAAGCGCACCCGAGATCCTGATCCTGCCGCAGAGCGAGGGCGGCGTGGCGCCGGCCATCGGCGTCGATGCCTTGCCGGCCACCGCCCAGGTCTGCTCATGCAATGCGGTCAGCAAGGGCGCCATCCTTGACGCGGTGGCGGGCGGCGCCTGCGATATCGCGGCCGTCAAAGCCTGCACCACGGCCGGCACCTCCTGCGGCGGCTGCGTGCCGCTGGTGAACCAGATCATGAAGGCGGCGATGGCGAAGGCCGGGCTGGCCGTCAGCAACCACCTGTGCGAACACTTCCCCTACTCGCGCCAGGAGCTGCATCACCTGGTCCGCGTCGGCGGCATCAAGAGCTTCGGCGAGCTGCTGGGCAGGCACGGCAAGGGCCTGGGCTGCGACATCTGCAAGCCGGTGGCCGCCAACATCCTGGCCTCGACCTGGAACGACTTCGTGCTCAAGCCCGAACACGCCAGCCTGCAGGATTCGAACGACTACTTCCTCGGGAATATCCAGAAGGACGGCACTTATTCCGTGGTGCCGCGCATGCCGGGCGGCGAGGTCACGCCGGACGGCTTGATCGCGGTGGGGCAGGTGGCCAAGAAGTACGGCTTGTACACCAAGATCACGGGCGGGGCGCGCGTGGACATGTTCGGCGCCCGCGTGGACCAGCTGCCTTCGATCTGGGAAGAGCTGATCGCGGCCGGCTTCGAATCCGGCCACGCCTACGGCAAGTCGCTGCGCACCGTGAAATCCTGCGTCGGCTCGACCTGGTGCCGCTACGGCGTCGGCGACAGCATCGGCTTTGGCGTCCGGCTGGAGAATCGCTACAAGGGCTTGCGCGCGCCGCACAAGATCAAGTTCGGCGTGTCAGGCTGCACCCGCGAGTGCGCCGAGGCCCAGGGCAAGGACGTCGGCCTGATCGCCACGGACAAGGGCTGGAACCTCTACGTGTGCGGCAACGGCGGCATGAAGCCGCGCCATGCCGAGCTGCTGGCGTCGAACCTGGACGAAGAGACGGTGGTGAAGCTGGTCGACCGATTCCTGATGTTCTACGTGCGCACCGGCGACCGTCTGCAGCGCACCAGCACCTGGCGGGAGGGCCTGGAAGGCGGCCTCGATTACCTGAAGCAGGTGGTGGTCGAGGATAGCCTCGGCATTGGCGCCGAACTGGAAGCCGACATGCAGCGCGTGGTCGACAGCTATGCCGACGAGTGGAAGAACGCGGTCGAGGACCCGGCCGTGCGGGCGCGTTTCCGCAGCTTCGTCAACAGCGAGAACGTCGACGACAACGTGGTCTTCATGCCGGAGCGCGGCCAGGTGCGGCCCGCCAGGCCTGAAGAACGCCGCGTCATTCCCATCACCCGCAGCGCCTGACTTTTAGGAGAATTGAAATGCATCGCGACCTGCAACTGAACCAATGGAACGCCGTCTGCCCCCTCGATCGCATCGTCCCGGACACCGGCGTCTGCGCGCTGCTGAACGGCCGTCAGGTGGCGGTGTTCCGCATCGGCGCCGAGTCCCCCGACCTGTTCGCCATCGATAACTACGACCCGAATTCGCAGGCTGCCGTCCTGTCGCGCGGGCTGGTCGGCAGCATCGGCGAGCGCGTGGTGGTGGCTTCGCCCATCTACAAGCAGCACTTCGACCTGCGCACCGGCGAGTGCCTTGAAGCGCCACACAACTCGGTGTCCAGCTATCCGGTGCGGGTGCAGGACGGCCAGGTCTGGGTAGGGGCCTGACATGCAGGCGATCGACAGACGACCTTCGCTGGTCGTGATCGGCAACGGCATGGCCGGCATGCGCACGGTCGAGGAGCTGCTCAAGCTGGCGCCCGACATGTACCGCATTACCGTGTTCGGCGCCGAGCCGCACGGGAACTACAACCGGATCCTGCTCTCGCCGGTGCTGGCGGGCGAGAAGAGCGTGGCCGACATCATGCTGCACACGCGCGAGTGGTATGCGGCGAATGGCATCACCCTGCATGCGGGCGATCCGGTGGTTCGCATCGACCGCAAGCGGCGCATCGTGCATGCGGCATCCGGCCTGGCCGTGCCTTATGACCGGCTGCTGGTCGCCACCGGCTCGAAACCCTTCATCGTGCCGGTGCCGGGTCATGACCTGCCCGGCGTGATCGGTTTCCGCGACCTGCACGATGTCGATGCGATGTTGACTGCGGCACGTTCCGGCGGCCACGCGGTCGTGATCGGCGGCGGCCTGCTCGGGCTGGAAGCGGCCAACGGCCTGCTGCGCCAGGGGATGGCCGTGACGGTGGTGCACGTGACGGCCAGCCTGATGAACCAGCAGCTGGACGCCGCCGCCGCCGAGCTGCTGCGCGCCTCGCTGGAGCGGCGCGGCCTGCGCATCCTGCTGAGCCGCCAGACCGCCGCCATCGAGGGAGACGGCCGCGTGCAGGCCTTGCGCTTCGCGGACGGCGAGACCATCCCGGCCGACCTGGTCGTGATGGCGGCCGGTGTGCGGCCGAATGTCGCGCTGGCGAAGGAAGCCGGCTTGCACGTGGAGCGCGCCATCGTCGTCGACGATACCCTGCAGACCTACGACCCGCGCGTTTACGCCGTCGGCGAATGCGTGCAGCACCGCCGCGCCACCTTCGGCCTGGTGGCGCCGATCTGGGACCAGGCGCGCGTCTGCGCGGCCCACCTGGCGGGCAGCGGCCACCGCCGCTACGTGCAGCAGGCCACCGCCACCAGGCTGAAGGTGACCGGCGTGGACCTGTACTCGGCCGGCGACATCGTCGGCGGGGAAGGAAGCGAAGACCTGGTGCTGCGCGACCGCCGCGGCGGCGTCTACAAGCGGCTGGTGCTCAGTGGTCGCCGTCTCACCGGCGCGGTGCTGTACGGCGACGTTGCCGACGGCCCCTGGTACTTCGGCCTGATCCAGAACCGCACCGATATCTCGGCCATCCGCAACCAGCTGCTGTTCGGCCAGGCGCAATCCGTCCTTGCGGCCTGACCTGGAGTCTTCATGAAACTGTCCGCCATTCCGACCACGGTCCGTACCACCTGTCCCTATTGCGGCGTCGGCTGCGGCGTGCGCGCCCAGGTCGGCCAGGATGGCGCGCTGGCCATCGCCGGCGACGAGGCTCACCCGGCCAGCCAGGGCCGCCTGTGCGTGAAGGGATCGGCGCTAGGCGAGACCGTGGGCCTGGAAGGGCGCCTGCTGTCGCCCATGCTGCGCGCCGGCGAAGGCCTGCACGAGGCCTCGTGGGCGGAAGCGCTCGACAAGGTGGCCGGCGGCTTCCGCAAGATCATCGCCGAGCACGGCCCGGATGCGGTGGCCCTCTACGTCTCTGGCCAGCTGCTGACCGAGGATTACTACGTCGCCAACAAGTTCATGAAGGGCTATGTCGGCAGCGCGAACATCGACACCAATTCACGCCTGTGCATGTCCGCCGCCGTAGCGGGCCACAAGCGGGCCTTCGGCGAAGACCTCGTGCCCGGCTGCTACGAAGACTTCGAACTAGCCGACCTGGTGGTGCTGGTGGGCTCGAACGCGGCCTGGTGCCATCCGACCCTGTACCAGCGCATTGTCCGCGCGAAGGAAGCGCGGCCGGGCATGCGCGTCGTGGTGATCGACCCGCGCCGCACCGCCACCTGCGACCTGGCCGACCTGCACCTGCCGCTTAAACCGGGCAGCGACGTCTGGCTGTTCAACGGCTTGTTGGGCTACCTGGCCACCCAGGGCGCGCTGGACAGCGCTTACGTGCAGGCGCATACGGTCGGCCTGGGCGAGGCGCTGGACGCGGCGGGCGAAGCCGCCTTCCTCGCGCCGGGCGGGCGCGAGGCGGCCCTGCTGGATGTGGCCAGGGCTTGCCGGCTCGATCCACAGCAGCTGCTGGCCTTCTACGAGCTGTTCGCGAACACGGAAAAGACCCTCACCGCCTTCACCATGGGCGTGAACCAGTCGTCCAGCGGCGCCGACAAGGTCAACGCCATCATCAACTGCCACCTGGCCACGGGGCGCATCGGCCGGCCCGGCATGGGGCCGTTCTCGCTGACCGGCCAGCCGAACGCGATGGGCGGACGCGAAGTGGGCGGCCTGGCGAACATGCTGGCGGCGCACATGGAGCTCGACGATCCATCCCAGCGCGCCGCCGTGCAGGCCTTCTGGGACGCGCCGCGCATGGCGGACAAGCCGGGCCTGAAAGCGGTCGAGCTGTTCCGCGCGATCGAGGAAGGCAAGGTGAAGGCTGTGTGGATCATGGCCACCAATCCGCTGGTCAGCCTGCCGGATGCCGACCAGGCGCGCCGCGCGCTGGAAAAGTGCGAGCTGGTAGTGGCCTCGGACATCGTGCTGGGAACCGACACCAACCAGCTGGCCCACGTGCTGCTGCCGGCCCTGGGCTGGGGCGAGAAGGATGGCACGGTCACGAATTCCGAACGCTGCATCTCGCGCCAGCGCGCCTTCTTGTCAAAGCCGGGCCAGGCGCGGCCGGACTGGGAGATCGTCTGCGAGGTCGCGCGCAGGATGGGCTTCAGCGGTTTCGATTTCACGGCGCCGCAGCAGATCTTCGACGAGCACGCGCGCCTGTCGAACTGGCAGAACGGCGCCGGCAGCCAGCGCCGCCGTGTATTCGACATCGGCGGCCTGGCCGGTCTCGGCCGCGCCGAATACGATGCGCTGGAGCCGGTGCAGTGGCCGGTCCGCCGCCAGGGAGAGGACACGCAGCGCCTGTTTGGCGACGGCCGCTTCGCTTACCCGGACGGCAAGGCGCGCTTCGTCGCCACCCGCGCGCGCCTGCCCGCGCATCTGCCCGACGCCGAATTCCCCCTGGTGCTGAACACCGGCCGCGTGCGCGACCAGTGGCACACGATGACGCGCACCGGCCGCTCGGTCAAACTGGCGGAACACGTGCCGGAACCCTTCGTCGACCTGCACCCCCAGGACGCGCTGCTATGCGGGGTAAAAGCCGGCGAACTGGCGCGCGTGACCAGCAACTGGGGCACGGTGGTGGCGCGCGTGCGGCACGGCGGCGGCATCGCGCGCGGCAGCGTGTTCATGCCCATCCACTGGAGCGGCCAGACGGCGTCCGATGCGCGCGTGGGCGCGGTGGTGAATCCCGCGGTGGACCCGGTCTCGGGCGAGCCGGAATTCAAGCACACGCCGGTGCGCGTCGAGCCCTTCGGCGTGCACTGGTACGGCTTCATCCTCAGCCGCGCGGCACTGCCGCTGCGGGAAGCGGCCAACTGGACCCGCATCCAGGGCGCGGGTTTCGTCCGCTACGAGCTGGCCGGCCGCAAGCCCTTCGCCGATGCGGCTCACTGGGCGCGCAAGCTGCTGCAGGTCGAGGATGACGACGCCGACTGGATCGAGCTCGAGGACCGCAACGGCGGCGTGTATCGCGCCGCCCACCTGGTCGACGGGCGGATCGAGGCCTGCCTGTTCGTCTCCCAGCGCCAGGATCTGCCGGCCAGGGCCTGGCTGGCGCAGATGTTCTGCAAGGAGAGCCTGAGCCCGCAGGACCGCAGCGGCTTATTGTCTGGCCGGGCGCGCGAGCAGGGAGTTGATCCGGGACCGACCGTCTGCTCCTGCTTCGGCGTGGGCCGCGACACGATCCGCATCGCCATCGAACAGCACGGGTTGAAGGACGCGGCCGCGGTCACGGCTTGCGTCAAGGCCGGCGGCAACTGCGGTTCCTGCGTGCCCGAAATACGCGCGCTGCTCGGCGAGGCGTCCATCAAGGCGCAATAATCGCAGACCATCCGGCGATTCTTGCAGTTCATCTCAATTTCTCGGCCGGGCAGGCATTCCATGCCTAGAATGGGCCCATCTTCAATCAACCGAGAGATTGCGATGCGCCCACTTACCCTTTCCCTTGCCCTTGCCGCCGTACTGAGTACCGCTACCGCCCACGCGGACGACCAGGTCCGCAACGCGCCGGCCTTCACGTCGATCAGCGTGCAGGGTCCGTTCAGCGTCACCGTGGATGCGGGCAAGGCGCAGTCGCTGACCGTGCGCGGCGACCCGCGCTTCATCAAGGAGCTGAGCAGCGAAGTGGTGGACGGCGAATTGCGCCTGCGCCTGCGCGACAAGGATGTCAGCCACAAGTCCTGGAAGGGCGACCCGCTGGTCGTCATCGGCATGCCGGCGCTGCGCGCGCTCGAGGTCGAAGGCGCGGGCGAGATCAACCTCAATCGCATCCGCGGCGAACGCCTGGACGTGACTTACCGCGGCGCCGGCAAGATGGACATCAACGGCGAAGTGAAGACCTTCAGCATGAAGGCCGAAGGCGTCGGCGAGGTCGATGCCAAGCGCCTGCTCGCGAACGACGTGGACATCCGCTTCCGCGGCGTCGGCGACGTCAGCGTCTACGCCAGGAACCGGCTCGATGCCGTGGTTCAGGGCATGGGCAGCCTGACCTATTACGGCAAGCCGCGCACGGTCAACAAGAAGGCCTCGGGCATCGGCTCCGTCGACGCCGGCGAATAGAGCGCCCAACAGAACCGGCATGGCGGCGTTGCATCGTCTCGCCGTACTAACGTACTGTCTTCGACAATGCGCCTTGCCCTGCGGGCTCTGTAGGACGCTCTCGCAGGCTCAAGGCGGCAGGATGCCGAAAGCCTGCGGCACGGCCACCTTCATGATGTCGATGAAGCGCCGCAGCCGCGCCGGATAGAAGCGCGCCGGCGGGTAGATCAGGTGGATGGGCAGCGGCGCCGCTTCCCAGTCCGGCATCAGCTGCACCAGGCGCCCGGCGTCGAGCTCCTCGCGCACGGCCCAGGACGAGCCGATTGCCGCGCCCACGCCCAGCAGGGCGGCGCTGCGCATCGCGTACAGGTTGTCGGTGTACATGCGCGGCTGGATGGCAAAGCGCAGCGTCTCGCCGCTCTGGCGGTGTGTCAGCGCGACCTCGTTGCGGTAGAAGCTCGACACCGCGATCCACGGCAGGGCGGCCAGCTGCTCCGGATGCGTGGGCGGCGCGCGGCCTGCCAGCACGGCGGGCGCGCAGACCACGATGCGCGGGACCTCGCCCAGGCGGATCGCCACCACCGACGGATCGGGAATGTCGCCGACGCGGATCGCGCAGTCGATGCCCTCGGCGATGAAGTCCGGGGTGCGGTCGTGCAGGGTCCAGTCGACCGCCATCTTCGGATAGCGCGCCAGGTATTCGGCCAGCGGCGCCACCAGCTGCTGCTGGCCGAAAGCGTGCGGCGCGATCACGCGCAGCAGCCCGACCGGCTCCTCGCCGGCGCCGCGGATCTCGCTCTCGAACGCCTGCCAGCCGGCGAGCAGCTCCTTGGCGCGCGTGTAGCAGCGCATGCCGTCGTCGGTCAGCTTCATCGCGTGGGTCGAGCGCTGCAGCAGGCGCACGCCCAGCGATTTCTCCAGGGTCTTCAGGCGCCGGCTGACGGTCGGCTGTGTCGTCTCCAGCAGGCGCGCCGCCGCCGACAGGCTGCCGGCATCGACGATGCGCACGAAAGTCTCCACCAGCATCATGCGGTCGGCGGTGGAAACAACAGCGTTGAGGTCGAGGTTCATACGCTCATCGTATAACAGTTCGACGTTTCGCGGGTCTACCATACGCGAGACGCACCAATGATAATGGCACCATCGTCAATCCAGACAACACTGCCATGAACACCGCCTCGACAATCGTGAAACCCGCCCAGCCCCATTTATCGACATCGCTGACCTTCCTGCTCGCCGGCGGCACCGGCCTGACGGTCGCCGCGCTCTACTACAGCCAGCCGACCCTCGGCGTGCTGGCCGGCGACCTGCACGCCAGCCCGCGCCAGATCGGCTGGATTCCGACGCTGACCCAGCTCGGCTACGCGCTCGGCCTGCTGCTGCTCGCGCCCCTCGGCGACCGCTTCGACCGCCGCAACATCATCCTGCTGAAGGCCGCGCTCCTGTGCGCGGCGCTGCTGCTGACCGGCTTTGCGCCGGGCCTGGGCGTGCTGCTCGCGGCGAGCCTGCTGGTCGGCCTGTTCGCCACCGTGGCCCAGGACATCGTGCCCGCCGCGGCCACGCTGGCGCCGGCCCACGAGCGCGGCAAGGCGGTCGGCACGGTGATGACCGGCCTGTTGATGGGCATCCTGCTGTCGCGGGTGGTGAGCGGGTTCGTCGCCGAGAACTTCGGCTGGCGCTCGATGTTCGTCGCGGCCGCCGCCAGCGTCGCCCTGCTGGCGGTGGTGCTGGCGCGCGGTTTGCCGCGCTTTGCGCCGACCACCAGCCAGCCGTATCCGCAGCTCCTGAAATCGCTGCTGCACCTGTGGGGCGAATATCCGAAGCTGCGCCAGGCCGCGCTGGCCCAGGGCCTGCTGGCGCTCGGCTTCTCGGCTTTCTGGTCGACCCTCGCCGTGATGCTGCACGCGGCGCCTTTCCATCTGGGCTCGGCCGCGGCCGGCGCCTTCGGCCTGGCCGGCGCCGCCGGCGCCCTGGCCGCGCCCCACGCCGGCCGGCTGGCGGACCGCCATGGCCCGGCCTGGGTGCTGCGCATTTCCTGTGGCGTCGCCGCGGTCTCCTTTGCCTCGATGCTGCTGATGCCGCTGCTGCCGGTGCAGGGCCAGCTGGCGCTGCTGGCCCTCGCGACGCTGGGCTTCGACCTCGGCGTGCAGGCCAGCCTGATCTCGCACCAGACCATCGTCTTCGGCATCGCACCGGAAGCGCGCAGCCGCCTGAACGCGGTCCTGATGACCTGCATGTTCATCGGCATGTCGGTGGGCGGCCTGCTGGGCGCCCAGGCCCTGGCAAGCTGGGGCTGGACCGGCGTGGTGCTGCTGGCGACCCTGGCGTCCGCCGCGGCGCTGGTGGTGCGTCTGAAAGTGAAGTAATCAGGCCGCAGGGGCGTTGACGGCCAGCTGCGCGGCGAAGGCCCGCCGGTAGGCCGGCCGCGCCTCGCCGCGCGCCACATAGGCGGCCAGGGTCGGGAACTCGTCCAGCACACCCGACGGCCGCGCCCGCAGCAGCACCGACACCATCATCAGGTCCCCCGCGCTGAACCCGCCGTCGAGCCAGTCGGCATCGCCCAGGCGGTCGGCCAGCTGCCGCAGGCGGGCGCGCACGCGGTCCAGCACCAGGGGCAGGCGTTCGGCGGCCCAGGGCTTGTCGCCCTCGAGTATCCGGGCGGTGAAGATGTCGAGGATGGGCGGCTCCATCGTATTCAGCGCCGCGAACATCCACGTGATCGCGCGCGCCCGCGCGTGCGCATCGAGCGGCAGCAGGCCGGCAAAACGCTGGGCGAGATGGAAGACAATGGCGCCGGTCTCGAACAGCGCCAGCCCGTCTTCCTCATAGGTCGGGATCTGGCCGAAGGGGTGGATCGCCAGGTGCGCCGGCTCCTTCATCGCCCGGTGCGGCACCAGGCGCACCTCGTAGGGCTGGCCGACTTCTTCCAGCGCCCAGCGCACGCGCGTGTCGCGCGCCAGTCCCTTGCCGCCGTCGGGCGAGCGTTCGAAAGCGGTGATGGTGATGGTCATGCGAATCTCCTCCCTCGGTCGATGACATGAGACTACCTTCGAATGGTCCAGCCGGCAATCAGGTCCTTCGCACCGGCTTCGACGTGAGCAGGCTCGCCGCCACCGCCGCCACCAGGATCAGTCCCATGACCTCCAGTGCCACGCCCACCGGGATCTCGTGGACATCGAGCAGCAGCATCTGCTCCGTGCGGATCAGTAAAGGTATTTACATGATGCGGCCGCGCGGACGGAGGCGTCAATCGACGAAACGAGACGAAAGCTACAGGAAAACGAGAGGAAGTGAGATGGTCGGGGTGAGAGGATTCGAACCTCCGGCCTCTACGTCCCGAACGTGCTTTTCGCGCTTGAAACGATGTTCGCGGGTTAGTTTAGTTCATTATAAAACAATGACTTGCGCTTGTCTTCGCCCTGTTGCGCGAAGCTGCGTGCAGTGGCAATCCAGCCCTGTTTGCCACTGATTTGCCACTGTCTTTCTGCGTCAAACCAGCCTGCAACATTGCGTTACAAAAATATTCGGTTACCTGCGCGAAAAGCGCCTGATTTCCCTTTCCGTTTGCCTATACGAAGGACTGAACTACGGAGGTCCTTCATGACACTTCACCACACACCCTTTACGCCACTCTCGAAACAGGCCGTCGCCGACCTGCTGGACATTTCCATCCGTTCGGTCGAGAACTGGATTAACGAAGGAATTCTGCCTGCGCCCGCCAAGCTTGGGAACCGCGTCTTCTGGCATCCGGACGCCTTTTACGGCTGGCTGTCCAAGCGACTGCTCGAACCTGCTGCCGAGGCGCAAAGCCCAGATGCGCCCGCTGTTGCAATCAAGACGTGTAGCAAGCAGTCGTATTCCGTTGCGGGCAGCCTGCGCGCTAGTAGCGAACGCAAGCTGGCACGGCTGGAGGGCGGCGAATGAGCACTATGCTTCAAGCCAAGTATAGGGCAGGGGAGGCGCCATGCTGCTGAAGCCCCTGGACCTGGCGTGGGCACTGACCGCCCCCTTGCCACCACTCGACTTCGTGTTGCCTGGCCTGCTGCCTGGAACGTTCGGCTTGCTCGTGGCGCCGGGGGCAACTGGCAAATCGCAGCTCGCTCTCGACATCGCCACTTCCCTGGCTCTTGGCCGTCCAGTCGCTGGTGGACTGTTCCCATCCTCCTTGCCAGGCAAGGTTGTTTTCCTCGCGGGCGAGGAATCCGACCGCCTGCTTGCCGAGCGTATTCGCTGCCTGCTCTCGCTGGACGAGCAGGGCTTTGCAGCCCTCTATGACAACCTCGTGTTGCTGCCGATGGCTGGCGAGTCCTGCACATTGGTTGCTGATGACCGCCCGACTCTTCTCTATGAAGAACTGCGCGCGCTGGGCGACGGGGCGCGGCTCATCATCGTCGACCCGCTCCGTCGTATGCATGGCGGTGACGAGAACAACAGCTCCGAAATGACGGCCTTCGTCGTCGCCATGGAAAGCCTCGCGAAGGCCACGGGCGCAGCGGTGATGGGCATTCACCATGCCAACCGGGCATCCGCTGCAGATGCCGGTTCGCAGCATGCCGCGCGCGGCTCAAGCGCCCTGGTCGATGGCGCCCGCTGGCAGCTGAACCTGTCACGCATGGACGAGAAGATGGCCAACCATCACGCGATTTCTGACGTCGAACGTGCGCACTACATCGCGCTTGATTTTGCCAAGACCAACTACCTGCCTCCCCGACCCCGCTGCTGGCTCAAGCGCGGACCGGGCGGTCGATTCCAACTCGCGCAACTGCCGGCTCCGCGTTCAAACACGCGGACAGTCGGCGGCGCGCGCCTATTAACCACCTGATAGAAAAGCCCCGGCATGCGCATGAGGACAACCATTGGGGATTTTGCAGTACAAGGACATTTTTGAATTAACGCACCGCCGGGGCGCAAGCCCCGATGGATACCTCCACTATTTTTCAAGCTCGGCTTCCACGCCGGCCATACTGTGCCAATGACCTCACTTGCGGACTTGTGGTTCGCCCAACTGCCACCGCGTTGCAGTTCAGGCATCTCCAGCCCAACGCACCGCTCGAAGTGGCGTGGCTAATTTTTGACCTCGACTATCGAGGTGCCGCATACGCGTGGGAAGAGGCCAATCTGCCACCGCCAACGCTGACCGTCATCAATCCGGCGAATGCCCATGCCCATCTGTTTTACGGCCTTGTGACGCCTGTTGCCATGAGCGATGCAGCGCGCGACGCTCCGATTCGCTATGCGGCGGCAGTGCAGCAAGCGTTTCTTGCGAAGCTGGGTGCCGACCCTGGTTACGCAGGTCTCATCGCGAAAAATCCGTTCCATGACGCCTGGCGCACGTTGTGGGTCCAACGGCTTTATGAGCTGGGTGAATTGGCCGAATACGTAGAGTTGTTCAAGCGCCGCGCGCCGCGTGAAACGCTCGGGCTGGGCCGTAACTGCATTCTGTTCGATGAGCTGCGCGCCTGGTCGTACTGTTGGGTAAGGGAATACAAGCGCAATGCCGCCATGCCCGAGCATTGGCAGCGCGCCGTTCTCGGGCAAGCGGAAAAGCTCAACGTCTTCACTACGCCACTGTCATTTTCGGAAGTAAAGGCCGTGTCGAGAAGTGTGGCGAGATGGACCTGGCGGCAGTTCAGCGATGAAAAATTCTCCACTATCCAGTCCGCTCGCGGCAAGCGTGGCGGCCGGCCGGCGACACGTACCGCCGAGGGCGAACCTTGGGCGGCGCAAGGCATCAGTCGGGCGACCTACTATCGGCGGTTGAAGAGTGGCCTGCTGGTCCCTGACACCATCGCGTGAGACAAAAGCCATATCAGATAGCAGCGCCCTGGCATCCAGGCAGGGTGTGGCGTATCGAATATGGTGCTCCAACGAAAAACCCCGCCGGGGTCGGTGACGCGTCCGGCGGGGCGCCCGGCGAGATTTGTGCCGGGACGAGAATCAAGCTGTCGGAGCGGTACCGACCCAAGCCGCTCCCATACCTCAAGATGAAAATACTATGTCCTCGAAAGAGTATAGCGACGGCTTGAACATGATGATGCTGTCGATTGCATTCTTTTTCCAACCCGCTGCTGCAAGGTCGCGGCAGAGCCTTGCTTGGAATGCTGGCGTGCAGACGAATACGACCTTTGCCAAGTGCAGGCCCTTGTCTAGTAACGTAGGACCTGAGGGGCGCAGTGCGTCGATGCCCACCTGCGCCAGCCACCGGAGCAGTTGCGCATAGTCCTTGGCATTCTTCCGGCTTTTCTCCACTTCCACGAGCCAGACTTGTCCGCTATGGTGCAGCAATACGTCTGGCTTCTTGCCGGCGATGCCGGCGTCACCACCAAGCCAGCGGTTTTGCGCAATCTCGCGCTCCGTCGAAACCCGCAGACCAGCGATGATGGCGCCGATGGCGATTTCGTTCGCAATGCACCGGTGCCGGAACTGCGCGCTGCTGAAGCTACGCACCAGGTCCTTGCCGGACTTTGCGGGCACGCCCAGGCGCTGCAAGCGTCGAGTCCCGGCCTCGGCGAGCGCATAAATCACGCTGCCATTCGGCGCCTGACCGCGCAGCACCTGGCGCGCCTTGAATAGCCGGCACATAGTCCGCTGCGCCATCCGCAGCCCGGAAGCCGACGCTGCCGGTGGCCGGAAATCCGGTTCGCTGAGAGGGCGCGCTTGCCACCGTTGCCAGACCAGTGCGGCCAAGTCGCGCGTGCGCAGCCAGCCGAAGCGGTGCAGGGCGCGCAACACGCGCACCTCGTTGTCGTGGGCGATTGCCCGTCCGTCCTTCACTTTCATAGGGTTATCTCTCCGTGATGTCGATAACCCGTATAGCGCCCGAACGCTGTTCGATTGCCTGTTCGCCGGGGAGCGAACAGGGTAGGCGAAGCCGCTCGCGCGGCAGGAGCACCACCGCCTTTACGCCAGACTGGACGTCTGGCCGGCGGTTCGGGCTTCTGAACGAAGCCCGTGCTCCCAACGGCGGGCGCCCCACGCTGCGCGCGGGCATCGTACTCACTCTGCCCCGCTGGACGCGTTGCCGGCTCCGGCTGGTGCCTACGGTCAGCGCTTCGCTTGACTCGACTACGATGCCCGCGCACTGCCCGGGGCGCCGGGGCCATGCATGGCCCCCCACAAATCTGCCAGCCCGTTGGCGGGCTTCTGAACGCTGGGGCGTTCAGCGATTCGCGGCTCCCCCCAAGCAGACCATCGACCCGGCTGGGGCCGGGCGCGATGGACTGGGCTGCGGGCTGGACGCCCTTGCCCCACACCACGCAGGGCGTGGTGCGGCACCCCTGCGTCACCGGCTTGCGGCCGGTGACTGCGCGACTTCGTCTTGCCTGTGATGTACGGCTGAGGGAGCTGCTTGAGCGTGTGGACGTGTGGCGCGGATAGGTCTCTGGACTTCCTCGACTTGGGTGATGCTGTATGGGAATGGTAAAGTGGTTGCTTGCTGAAAATACAGAAATTTACGGGTTTTAGTTACCAATGAATCATCAAGCATTGTCGTCTTTTATCTGGTCGGTTGCTGACCTTCTACGCGGTGACTATAGGCAGTCGGAGTACGGCCGTGTCATCCTCCCGTTCACCGTGCTACGCCGGTTAGACTGCGTGCTTGAAACCACCAAGCCAGCCGTGCTGGCAGAGTTCGAAGCGAAGACCAAAGCAGGGCTGAATCCGGACCCATTCCTGCGCAGGGCCTCGGGTAATCAAAGCTTTTACAACACTTCGCCGCTGGACTTGGTTAAGCTGCTGGGTGACCAGGACCATATCCGCCAGAACCTCTATGCCTACGTACAGGCGTTTTCGCCGTCGGCACGCGACATCTTCGAACGCTTCGACTTCTATGTTCAGGTCGAGCGCCTGGCCAAAGCCAACCTGCTGTATCTCGTCACCGAAAAATTCGCCAACATCAACTTGCACCCTGACGTGGTGGACAACGCCAGCATGGGGCTCGTGTTCGAGGAACTGATTCGAAAGTTCGCCGAAATCTCGAACGAAACGGCCGGTGAGCACTTTACCCCACGCGAAGTCATCCGCTTGATGGTGAACCTGTTGTTCATCGAGGATGACGATGTCCTGACGCCGGGAAGCGCCGTGGTACGCACCATCTACGACCCCACTGCGGGCACCGGCGGCATGCTATCGATTGCCGGTGAATATCTGTTGGAGCACAACCCGCAAGCGCGCCTGACCATGTTTGGCCAGGAGCTCAACGACGAGTCTTACGCCATCTGTAAAGCCGACATGCTCATCAAGGGCCAGCCGGTCGAGAACATTGTCGCCGGCAATACGTTGTCCGACGATGGCCACGGTGGGCGCAAGTTCGATTACATGCTGTCCAACCCACCCTTCGGCGTGGAATGGAAGAAGGTCGAGAAGGCGGTGCGGCAGGAGCACGAGCAGAAGGGCTTCGATGGTCGTTTTGGCCCTGGACTGCCACGCGTCTCCGACGGCTCCATGCTGTTCCTAATGCATTTGCTCTCGAAGATGGCGCCGGTCGTCAATGGCGAGGGCGGCAGCCGCTTCGGCATTGTGCTCAACGGTTCGCCCCTGTTCACTGGCGGCGCCGGCAGCGGAGAAAGCGAAATCCGTCGCTACGTATTGGAAAACGACCTGGTGGAAGCCATTGTCGGCCTGCCGACCGATATGTTCTACAACACGGGAATCGCCACTTACGTTTGGATTTTGTCGAACAAGAAGCCGACCGACCGCAAGGGTTTCGTGCAGCTCATCGACGCAAGCGGCTTCTGGCAGAAGATGCGCAAGAGCCTGGGCAGCAAGCGCAAAGAAATGAGCGACGAGCATATCGCCACCGTCACGCGCCTGTTCGGCGACTTCATCGAGGCCGAACTCGTTACCGTGTTCGATTCCGCCAGCGCCGTGCTGGGCGGGCCCCAGCTCGTGACTGGCACCGACAACGTGCCTGCCGCACCTGACGGTGGAAAACTCAAGCGTGTGCCCATCTCACGCATCTTCAGGAACGAGGAATTTGGCTACACCACCATCACCGTCGAGCGGCCATTGCTCGACGAGGCTGGCAACCCGATACTGGGCGTGAAGGGCAAGCAGAAGGGCAAGCTCCAGCCGGACAGCGCGTTGCGTGATACCGAGAACGTACCGCTGACCGAGAACATCCAGGCTTACTTTGAGCGCGAAGTATTGCCACATGCAGCCGATGCGTGGATTGATGCGGAGAAGAACAAGGTGGGGTATGAGATTCCGTTTAATCGGCACTTCTATGTGTTCGAGGCGCCGCGTAGCTTACATGCCATCGATGAAGAGCTGAAGGCGGCGTCAGCCAACATCATGAAGATGCTCGAGGAGTTGGCGGAATGAGTGTGCCAAAGTACCAAGAATACCGCGACAGTGGCGAGCGATGGCTCGGAACCGTTCCCTCGCATTGGGATGTTTGTCGTCTTAAGAACTTATTCGAGATTCGCAAGCGCATTGTGGGTGAAGAAGGCCATCAGGTTTTGTCGATAACGCAGCGTGGTATCAAGGTTAAGGACATTGAGAGCAATGAAGGCCAGCTCTCCATGGATTACTCCAAATACCAAGTCGTTAATCCCGGTGACTTCGCGATGAATCATATGGACTTATTGACCGGTTTTGTGGACATTTCTTCACATGCCGGCGTGACCAGCCCTGACTACCGCGTGTTCACCATTCGAGATGGCGTTCTTTGCGACCCAAGGTACTTTCTTTATCTGCTCCAAAATGGTTATAGACAAAAGATTTTCTACGCTTTTGGCCAGGGTGCCTCCGAATTCGGTCGTTGGCGCTTCCCTACAGACCAGTTCAATGGATTCCGCTTTCCATGTCCGCCACATAAGGAGCAGAATGCCATCGCTGCTTTCCTCGACCGCGAAACCGCCAAAATCGACGCGCTGATTGCCGAGCAGGTAACGCTTATCACCCTGCTTGCCGAAAAGCGCCAGGCCACCATCGCCCACGTCGTCACCAAGGGCATTAATCCTAACGCGCCGATGAAGGATTCTCGCGTGGCTTGGCTAGGAGAGGTGCCAGCGCACTGGGAGGTTGTACGTATTAAGCGTGTTATCTCATCAATTGAGCAAGGGTGGAGTCCGCAATGTGAAAACTTCCCTATCAGCTCAGCCGATGAGTGGGGTGTATTGAAAGTTGGCTGCGTAAATGGCGGAGTATTTCGACCGACAGAGAACAAGAAGCTGCCGCCTGAACTTAAACCAGTCCCAGCCTATTCGCTGAAGCGTGGCGACTTATTGATTTCTCGGGCAAATACCCGTGAGTTAGTCGGAAGCGCAGCAGCAGTCGAAACGGACTTCGATAATTTGATGTTATGCGATAAGCTGTACCGTCTGAGATTGCACGAAGCACGCTGTACCCCATTTTACTTGGCCGCCTACCTTGGAACCCCACAGGCAAGGTCACAAATCGAATTAGAAGCCACAGGAGCAAGTAGCTCGATGCTTAATATCGGCCAGTCTGTAATCTTGGACCTGCCGGCTCCAATACCAAGCGTCGCAGAACAAAACGAAATTCAAGAGTTTCTACGAAGTGAAACGGGACGGCTTGATGCTCTTAACGCTGTCGCGGAACGGGCAATTGCCCTGTTGAAGGAACGTCGTAGTGCCCTCATCGCGGCCGCTATCACCGGCCAAATCGATGTACGCGGCGCTATTCCACAAGCCGCAATCGAAAGTTCGGAGGCCATCGCCGCATGAGCGACATCCAGCTCTTCCGCCTGCACGGCACCAGCACTGTCACCGAACTCACCAGCCAGGCCGCGCCACTCGAAAAGACTCTTCAAGCCCTCATCGAGGGCCAGATGGAAACCTTCCTCGGCGTGCGCTTCCTTGCCAGCGAATACGCCACCGGCAAAACGCACCGGGGCCGCATTGACTCGCTGGGTCTAGACGAGAACGGTTGCCCGGTTATCGTCGAATATAAGCGCCACAGTACCGAAAACGTCATCAACCAAGGCTTGTTTTACCTAGACTGGCTGCTTGACCACCAGGCTGAGTTCCGGTGGCTCGTAATGGAAAAGTTCGGTAAAGAGGCGGCCCAGCAAATTGAATGGGCGGGCACGCGCCTACTGTGTATTGCATCGGACTTCACTCGTTATGACCAGTACGCGGTACAGCAGATTCCACGTAACATCGAACTCATCCGTTACAAACTGTTCGGCGAAGACCTCCTGCTGCTGGAGCTTGTCAACACGCAGAGCGTGCCGGATGCTACCGCCGTGAAACCGACGCGGACTTCTGCATCCTCTACCGAGCACGAAACGCCCAAGCCAGCCGGAAAAGACAGGTCGCTGACTGAAAACTTGGCGCTTGCCACACCGGAGATTCGCGCGCTCTACGAGCAGACCACTTCGCTGCTGCTGTCGCTGGGTGACGACGTGCAGCAGAAGGGCCTTAAGCTATACACGGCTTTTCGCCGGCTGAAGAACTTCGCTTGTGTCATTGCCTATCCGAACCGTTTGCTCATCACACTCAAGCTCGACCCAGGCACGGTCACGTTTGAGGATGGCTTCAGCCGGGACGTCAGCCAGGTGGGCCATTGGGGCACGGGCGATGTGGAGCTATGTCTTCTCGGACCCCTGGACCTGCAACGGGCCCAGGCACTGCTGGAGCGCAGCTACGCCGAAAACTAGCGCAGCGCTCGCGTACACACGAAAGAAAAAATCAGGAACAACATGAGCCAAAACCTGCACCAGGAACACCACTTCGAAGCCGAAATATGCGCCCACCTGGCTGCCAATGGCTGGTTGTATGAAGAAGGCGACGCCGCTCGCTTCGACCGTGCCAGCGGTCTGTTCCTGCCCGACTTGCTGGCCTGGATTGAGACAACCCAGTCTGACAGCTGGCAGCGCCTCGCCAAGACCCATGGCGCCGCGCTGTCCCAGGTGCTGGCCGACCGTATCCGCAAGAATATGAACGAGCGTGGCACGCTCGACGTGCTGCGCCGGGGCGTAGAGTTGCTGGGGCTCCCGGCGCCGCTGGAGTTAGCGCAGTTCAAGCCGGCGCTGGCCATAAACCCAGCCATCGGCGCGAAGTACGCCTCGAACCGGCTGCGCGTGGTGCGTCAGGTTTGCCATTCTCCCAACAATCCTAAGGCTGAACTCGACCTCGTGCTGTTCTTGAACGGCATCGCCGTCGCCACGGCAGAACTGAAAAGCAACTTCACCCAGAGCGTGCATGATGCAGTTGACCAGTATCGCGAAGACCGCCATCCGCAGCCCAAGGGCGGCGTGCTGGAGCCTTTGCTCGGTTTCCCGGGCGGCGCCCTGGTGCATTTCGCCGTTAGTCAGTCCGAAGTCATGATGGCTACCCGGCTGGCGGGGACGGCTACCACCTTCCTGCCCTTCAACCGGGGCAACGGCGGTGGCGCAGGCAATTCGCCCAATCCCGGTGGCTACGCCACGGCCTACCTGTGGGAAGAGGTCTGGGCGGTCGATAGCTGGCTGGACATCCTGCACCGCTACCTCATCTGCAAGCGCAACGACAAGAAGCAGCCGCAGGCGGTTATCTTCCCGCGCTATCACCAGCTCGACGCCACGCGCAAGCTCGTAGCCGACGTGCTGGACAAGGGCCCTGGCGAGCGTTACCTGATTCAGCATTCGGCCGGCTCTGGCAAGACGAACTCAATTGCCTGGACGGCGCACTTCCTGGCCGACCTGCATGACGCGCAGCACAACAAGCTTTTCGACAGCGTGTTGGTGGTCAGCGACCGTACGGTGCTGGACGCCCAGTTGCAAGAAGCCATCTTCGATTTCGAGCGCACCACCGGCGTGGTTGCCACCATCACCAATGAGCACGGCAGCAAGAGCGCCCAGCTCGGTCAGGCGCTCAAGGGCGGCAAGAAAATCATCGTCTGCACCATCCAGACTTTCCCGTTCGCCTTACAGGCCGTGCAGGAACTGGCGGCCACCGAAGGCAAGCGCTTCGCGGTCATCGCCGACGAAGCCCACAGCTCGCAGACCGGCGAGGCGGCAGCCAAGCTCAAGCAATTACTGTCGGCGCAGGAGTGGGCCGACTTGCAAGATGGTGGCGAAGTGGACGCCGAAGCGTTTCTGGCGGCGCAGATGGAGGCGCGCGCCGGAGTGAAAGGCCTGACCTACGTGGCCTTTACCGCGACGCCCAAGGCCAAGACGCTGGAGCTATTCGGTCGCAAAGGGGCGGATGGCTTGCCGCAACCCTTCCACGTCTATTCGATGCGCCAGGCCATCGAGGAACGCTTCATCCTCGACGTGCTCAAGAATTACACAAGCTACAAGCTCGCCTTCAAGCTGGCGCATGATGGGCAGGAATGGGATGACAAGGCCGTCGAGCGCAGCACGGCGATGAAGGGCCTGATGCAATGGGTGCGGCTGCACCCCTACAACATCGCCAGCAAGGTACAAATCGTGGTCGAGCACTATCGCGAGAATGTCCAGCCGCTGCTGGAAGGGAAGGCCAAAGCGATGGTGGTGGTTGGCAGTCGCAAGGAGGCCGTGCGCTGGCAGAAGGCCATCCGCGCCTACGTTGCCAAGCAGAATTATCCGCTGGGCGTGCTGGTTGCGTTCTCCGGCGAAGTAGAGGATGTCGAAAGCTTCCCTGAGGCGGTGACCGAGACCAGCGACGCCTTGAATCCGGGCCTGCGAGGCCGGGACATTCGCGAGGTGTTCAAGGGGCCGGATTTCCATATTCTGCTAGTAGCAAACAAGTTCCAGACCGGCTTCGACCAGCCGCTCCTGTGCGGCATGTACGTTGACAAGATTCTCGGCGGTATCCAAGCCGTCCAGACGCTGTCGCGCCTGAACCGCTCGTATCCAGGCAAGGACGCGACTTACGTGCTGGACTTCGTGAACGAGCCGGCGGAAATCCTCAAGGCCTTCAAGACCTATTACGAGACCGCCGAGATGGAGGCGGTTACCGACCCGCACCTGGTCTATGACCTCCGCGCCAAGCTGGATGCAACCGGCTTCTACGATGACTACGAAGTGGACCGCGTCGCTAAGGTGGACCTAGACCCGAACGGCACCCAAAAGCAGCTCGATGCCGCCATCGCTCCCGTTGCCGACCGTTTGCTCAAGCGTTACAAGGCGGCGCAGCAGGACATGGCGCTGGCAGAGGAGAAGAATGACGAGAAGGGCGCGCGTGCGGCCAAGGACCAGTTAGAGGCACTGCTGCTATTCAAGAACGACATGGGCGCCTATACGCGCCTGTATGCGTTCCTGAGCCAGATTTTCGACTACGGCAATACCGACATCGAGAAGCGCTTCCTGTTCTACAAGCGCCTCGTTCCGTTACTCGACTTCGGCCGCGAACGGGATACCGTGGACCTCAGTAAGGTCGTGCTGACGCACCATACCTTGAAGAGCTATGGCAAGCAGGCTATGGGTCTGAATGCCGACGGCAGCTACAAGCTGCCGCCTATGGACGCGGTTGGCAGCGGCAGCGTGCAGGAAAAACAGCAGGCCTATCTGAACGAAATCATCGAGAAGGTGAACGGTTTGTTCGAGGGCGAGCTGACGGACGATGACCAGCTTGTGTATGTCAACGGTGTCCTGAAGGGCAAGTTGCTGGAGAACGAAACCTTGATGCGCCAAGCCGCCAGCAACAGTAAGGAGCAGTTCGCCAACTCGCCCGACCTCAAGGACGCCGTAATGCATGCCATTATGGATGCGCTGGACGCCCATCAGACTATGAGCACACAGGCCCTTGGTTCGGAACGTGTGCGCGAAGGCCTGCGCGACATCCTGCTTGGACCAGCCCAGCTTTACGAGGCGCTGCGTGCCAAATCAGGCCCTGGCAGTCCGGCGGCGCGTCTCTGAGAGGGCGCTTGCTCAAGATGCCCGCGATGTGCGGGCATCTTGAGCCATGTACCTACGCAGTTCGCCGCTTGAAGTCGATATGAACGACGTTATCGCAGGAGTTTGACCGGGAAGTGCTGGCCAGTGCTGCCGGCACTGTGCTGGGTCCATGCGAAGCTTCATGTTCCTCCTGGTCGGCTTCGTCCGGCTCGGTCGCGTTCGTGGCAACAAGTTCCGTCAGTGTCACGTTGGCGCCTTTCCTGAGTCGCCGCATGCCGTGGTGAGTGGTCGTTTGCTCATTGTCCGCAAATGCTGCGTCCAGACGCTTCGCAAGGTGCTGCGTGCACAGGTGGGCGTAACGCAGCAGCATGCGCACATCGCGGTGACCACTGAAATGCTGGAGGTCTACCAAAGAGAAACCGCCAGGTGTGTTACTTCCTGCCTCGGCAACACGTGAAATGGCCTCGTGGCGCAAGTCGTGCACCCGAAGTTCAGCGGCCCCGGTCAGACCCGCTTTTGAGCAAATCCGAGCCCATGCCTTGCGCAGGCCGTCCACGCTGAGCGGGAAAACGATGTCGCTGTCGCGTGGCAACTGACGCAGCATCTCGACTAGGTCGCGGCGTAGGGGCAGCTTCCTGGCGCGGCCATTCTTCGTCTCAGGGAGGTAGGCGGTCTGCGCTTCTAGGTTGACGTTCGACCAGGTCAGGGTCAGCGTTTCGCTCCGGCGCGCCCCGGTCATCAACTGAAAGTGGATGAAGGTCTCGAACAGGGGGAGGTGGCGGCAAGTAGCTTCAGCTTCAGGCAGGTAACGCTGGCGAGCATCCTTCACAATCTGCTTGCGGCGGTAAGTGGTCGCGGCGTTATCCGCTTCCTGTCGTTCGTCCTGCATCAGCTCTTCGAGACGGCGGTCAATGGACTGTTCGCGGTCCTCGTCGCGCGCGGCACCCAGCAGCCGCGTTTCTTCATCAAGCGATAGGCAGCGGTCGCGTTCATTGTAGTAGCGCGGGCGGCGCACGCCATCCATCGGGTTCTTCAGGACGTGAATGCGCCAAGTGTCGATGGCAAGGTTGCAGACAGCCGAAAAAAGGTCGATTTCCCGGTCTACAGTGGCGGGCTCGACGACCTGGCAACGTTCGTCGATATAGTCAATGAAATCGTCAGGAACAACGGCGGCAAACGGCTTGCGGATGAACTTTCCCGTTTCAGAAGGCTGCCCGACACGTACACCGGTAGCCTTCCGCTTCTTCCCGCTGACTACTTTCGGATGCGGGTTGGGATGCGCCGCCACGATGGCGGCCGTGTCCTCTCTGGGCAAGCCCGCGTCTTCTAACAAAGCGTTGATTTTGTAGCCTTCGACTTCAAAGCTCTTGTGGCGCGGTGCTTCCTCGCGCAGGTAGCGAACCAGCAGGTCAGCCAGGCTTGCCTTCTGCCCGCTGCCGTAGTCGATGAACAGGCCGCGCCTCAGTTCGCTCTCGAGGCGGTGCTTGATGTCGATGGCTTCTGCCTCGCTGTGAGCGACGATGCACTGGTTCTTTGCGCCGACGCTGCGCGTGCGGACGACGTAGTGGTCGTTCAGGCTGGCCAGGCGGGGTTTCAGCCCTTCGTCGCGCAGCTGCTGGACATATACTTGAATAGCTTTGTCAGCGCTGAAGGCGAACTGCTTGGTGAGGTCGTCGCGGTTCTTGACGGTAACCTGGATGCGTGAACGGTTTTCGATGGATGCCATGGTGGCGATGCTCCGTAGTTGTGGAACACCGTATAGCTCGAAAAGTAGTCCATGCCAGTGCAAAATGAGGACATTGCCACTGATTTGCCACTGAACCATCCAGAATGCAAAACAGCGAGTTCATAACTCGCTGTTTTATAAGGGAATTCTTGGTCGGGGTGAGAGGATTCGAACCTCCGGCCTCTACGTCCCGAACGTAGCGCTCTACCGGGCTAAGCTACACCCCGACTGGTATTGACTGGTACTGCTGAGGGAGAAAAACAGATGGTCGGGGTGAGAGGATTCGAACCTCCGGCCTCTACGTCCCGAACGTAGCGCTCTACCGGGCTAAGCTACACCCCGACTGGTTCGAGACTCGTTGCCGAATCTCGGGAAGCCGTCACTATAGTTGCCTCAATGGTTCCTGTCAACTGCGAAGCTGCACAGCTGGAGCAGGCTTTGCTTGTATTCGCTCTCCGGCAGGTCGGCGATGGCGCCGGCCGCGCGCCGGGCTGCCGCCTCGGCTTCGCGGCGCGTATAGTCGAGCGCGCCGCTGGTGGTGACCGCTGACAGCACGGCGTCGAAATGGGTCTCGTCGCCCTGTTCGATGCAGCTGCGGATCAGTTCGCGCTGCTCGGGGCTGCCGTTTTCCATCACGTAGATCAGGGGCAGGGTGGGCTTGCCTTCACGCAGGTCGTCGCCGACGTTCTTGCCGATCTCGCTGGCGTCGCCGGCATAGTCGAGCACGTCGTCGATCAACTGGAACGCGGTGCCCAGCGAGCGGCCGTATTCGCCGGCGGCGTCGATCTGGGCGTCGTTCGCGCCGGCCACCAGCGCGCCGAGCTGGGCGGCGGCTTCGAACAGCTTGGCGGTCTTCGAGCGGATCACGGTCAGATAACTTTCCTGGGTGACGTCCGGATCGTGCATGTTCAGCAACTGCAGGACTTCGCCCTCGGCGATGACGGTGGTGGCGCGCGACAGGATTTCCATCACGCGCATGTTGTCCAGGCTGGTCATCATCTCGAAGGCGCGCGAGTACAGGTAGTCGCCGACCAGCACCGAGGCCGCGTTGCCGAACATGGCGTTGGCGGTCTGGCGGCCGCGGCGCATCGAGGATTCGTCGACCACGTCGTCGTGCAGCAGGGTGGCGGTGTGGATGAACTCGACGACGGCCGCCAGTTCGTGGTGGCCGGCGCCCTTGTAGCCGTAGGCGTTCGCCAGCAGCAGCACCAGCACCGGACGGATCCGCTTGCCGCCGGCGCCGATGATGTATTCGGCGATCTGGTTCACCAATGCGACGTCCGATTGCAGCCGCTGTCGGATCACGCCGTTGACGGCCTCCATGTCGGTGGCGATCGTTCGGGTGATGGGGTTCTGTTGTGCGGTGTTGGTAGCGGCGGACAAGGCGGACCTGCTTACGTTGAGAGCGATGTGGATGTGTTAAGTGGCGCGATTATACGATAAGCAAGCAAAACCCGCGCTTTTTCACACAATGCAGAGATACGTCGTTCCCGCGAAGGCGGGAATCCAGGTTTGTTGCAGGCCGCTCACACAACTCGGAGCGAGGCGCAGCCTCGCGCCTTCGCGGGGATGATGGGATGCGGATGTTTTGACGCCCTGCACCAATTTATGTATAATCCTCTGTTCCCCGAATCCCGAGCATGTTGTCGCGCCGGATTCGTCGGAATTTCTTCAAACACACAATGAGGTTTCAAATCATGTACGCGGTCATAAAAACCGGTGGCAAGCAGTATAAAGTTGTCGCTGGCGAAAAACTCAAAATCGAACAGATACCGGCAGACATTGGTTCCGAACTCACTATCGATCAGGTTCTCGCAGTAGGCGAGGGCGAGAGCATCAAGTTTGGTGCTCCGCTGGTGGAAGGTGCTTCGGTTCGCGTGACTGTTATTTCGCAGGGTCGCCACGACAAAGTGCGTATCTTCAAGATGCGTCGTCGTAAGCACTACCAGAAGCGTCAGGGCCATCGCCAGAACTACACCGAAATCCAAGTGGTTGCGATCAACGGCTAA
This sequence comes from Massilia aerilata, assembly GCF_042656905.1. Lineage (NCBI taxonomy): Bacteria > Pseudomonadati > Pseudomonadota > Betaproteobacteria > Burkholderiales > Oxalobacteraceae > Massilia > Massilia aerilata. Next base: position 190,570 of record NZ_JBHSMZ010000016.1, on the reverse strand, counting down.
TTGCCGCGCGTCCTCAACAGTCATCAAGGAGCATCTAAATGGCACACAAAAAAGGCGGCGGTACTACCCGCAACGGCCGTGACTCAGAAAGCAAACGCCTTGGCGTGAAAGTCTACGGCGGCCAGTCGATCAACGCAGGCGGCATCATCGTGCGTCAGCGCGGCACCACCGTGCGTCCGGGCACCAACGTCGGCATGGGCAAGGATCACACCCTGTTCGCGCTGGTCGACGGTTCGGTCAAGTTCGTCAAGCAAGGCGTCGGTTCGAAGCAGTACGTGACCGTCGTTGCTGCTGAAGCAGTCGCTGCTTAATTCATCAGCGGCGCAGCGGAACCCCGCCCAGGCGCGGTTCCGCGACTCGATAGGCTCTGCCCACAGGTAGGGCCTTTTTAATTTCCGGCGCTGTCACCGTTAAGTGCGTATCCATGGGCCCATCTTGTGGCACATTTAACAGTGACATAGCCCTCAGTTTTGGTGGTCCATCATGAAGTTTATCGACGAAGCAAGAATCGAAGTCATCGCCGGCGACGGCGGCAACGGCTGCGCCTCGTTCCGCCGCGAGAAGTTCCGCCCGTTCGGCGGCCCTGACGGCGGCGACGGCGGCCGCGGCGGCTCGATCTGGGTCGTAGCCGACCGCAATATCAACACGCTGGTCGACTTCCGCTTCTCCAAGGTGCACACGGCGAAGAACGGCGAACCGGGCCGCGGCTCCGACTGCTACGGCAAAGGCGCCGAAGACGTCGTCATGCGCATGCCGGTCGGCACCATCATCATCGATGACAACAATGGCGAGATCATCGCCGACCTCACCGAGCACGGCCAGAAGGAACTGCTGGCGCGCGGCGGCGAAGGCGGCTGGGGCAACATCCACTTCAAGACCTCGACCAACCGCGCGCCGCGCCAGAAGACCGAAGGCAAGGAAGGCGAGCGCCGTGCGCTGCGCCTGGAGCTGAAGGTGCTGGCCGACGTCGGCCTGCTGGGCATGCCGAACGCCGGCAAGTCGACCTTCGTCACCGCCATCTCGAACGCCCGTCCGAAGGTCGCCGACTATCCGTTCACGACCCTGCATCCGAACCTGGGCGTGGTGCGCGTCTCGCACGAAAAGAGCTTCGTGATCGCCGACATCCCGGGCCTGATCGAAGGCGCGGCGGAAGGCGCCGGCCTGGGCCACCAGTTCCTGCGCCACCTGAGCCGCACCGGCCTGCTGCTGCACATCGTCGATTTCGCACCGGCGGACGGCAAGAGCGATCCGGTCAAGGACACCAAGGCTCTGGTCAAGGAACTCGAGAAGTATGACGAAGAGCTGGTCAACAAGCCGCGCTGGCTGGTGCTGAACAAGCTGGACGTGGTGCCGGAAGAAGACCGCAAGAAGCTGGTCAAGGACTTCGTCAAGAAGCTGGCATGGAAGGGCCCGGTCTTCGAGATCTCGGCGCTGAACCGCGAAGGCTGCGAAGACCTGGTCCACGCGATCTACAAATACCTCGAAGAGAAGCGCCACGCCGAGCAGCGTTCGGAAGAAACGCAGATGACCGAGGAAGCGCGCGGCATTTCCTCGATCGATCCGGAGGACCCGCGCTTCAAGATCCTCGAAGACTGATTTGGCTCTATCCCCATCGCGCCGCCAAGGCCTGCGCAGCCAGCTGCTGCAGGCGATCGCCACGGTCAATTCGCTGGCCGCGCTGTCGGCCATGCTGGATCCCGACCGCACGGCGGCGGCGATGGGACTGTTTCTCGTCGGCGTGAACGGCTACAGCCAGTTCTACGCCATCTATGTCGGAGTGCGCCTCGCCACCGCGGGGCTGGCTCTGTTGGCGGCCAGGCAGGGCGACCAGCCCATCCTCGGCGACCTCGCAGCACTATTCCTCCTGGCGCAGCCGCTCGGCCGCATCGTCGCGGCGTTTGCGATCGGCCTGCCCCAGGGTTTATTGTTCGTCGTTAGCGGGATCGAATTGCTGGCCGGCCTGGCGCTGCTGCTGCTTCGCCCGCGAGGAAAGCTTCTCTCGCCATGAACTCAGTCATTCATCAAGCCGCCCGCATCATCGTCAAGGTCGGCTCCTCGCTCGTCACCAACGAAGGCCGCGGCCTCGACAACGCCGCCATCGCGCGCTGGGCCGCCCAGATCGCGTCCCTGCGCACGCTCGGCAAGGAAGTCGTGCTGGTGTCTTCCGGCGCGATCGCCGAAGGCATGCTGCGCCTGGGTTTTACTGCCCGCCCGACCGACATCCACGAACTGCAGGCCTGCGCCGCCTGCGGCCAGATGGGCCTGGCCCAGATCTACGAAACCAGCTTCGCCACCCACGGCGTCAAGACCGCCCAGGTGCTGCTGACCCACGCCGACCTGGCCGACCGCGAACGCTACCTGAATGCGCGCTCGACGCTCACGACCTTGTTGCGCCTGGGCGTGGTCCCCATCATCAACGAGAACGACACCGTGGTCACCGACGAAATCAAGTTCGGCGACAACGACACCCTCGGCGCCCTGGTCGCCAACCTGATCGAGGCCGATGCGCTGGTGATCCTGACCGACCAGAAAGGCCTGTATTCGGCCGATCCGCGCAAGGATCCGTCGGCGAAGCTGATCGCCGAAGCGCAGGCCGGCGATGCGAGTCTCGAGGCGATGGCCGGCGGCGCCGGCAGCAGTATCGGCAGCGGCGGCATGCTGACCAAGGTGCTGGCCGCCAGGCGCGCCGCGCGCTCGGGCGCGCATACCGTGATCGCCTGGGGCAGGGAAGACAATGTGCTGGTGCGCCTGGCCGGCGGCGAAGCGATCGGCACCCAGCTGCGGGCGCCGACCGCAAGGCTCACCGCGCGGCGCCAGTGGATGGTCGATCACCTGCACACGGCCGGTGAACTGGTGCTCGACGCCGGCGCCGTGCAGAAGCTGGCGAAAGAGGGCAAGTCGCTGCTGCCGATCGGCGTCTCGGGCGTGCGCGGCGAGTTCGGGCGCGGCGCGCTGGTCTCCTGCGTGGCGGAAGACGGCCGCGAAATCGCACGCGGCCTGACCAACTACACCGCGTCCGAGGTCAAGCGCATCATGCGCCATTCTTCCAGCGAGATCGAAGCCATTCTCGGCTACGTCGAAGGCCCCGAGCTGGTGCACCGGGATAACCTGGTCCTGCTGTAAGAAGCTGGTTCCAGGCGGCTGTCAGCGGCGCAGCAGCGCCGCGTGGTTGACCTCGACCTCGTCCTGCGCCGAGCGGAAGGTAAAGCGCATCGCCTGCACCACCTGCTTCTTCGGCAGTTGCTGCTCGAAACAGGTCTGCTCGAAGCCGGGGGCAGGCGGCATCATTTCTCCTTCCCAGACCTTTTGCCAGTCCCCCTTCCTGTCCTGGACCTCGACCAGCGCCAGCTCGCGCGCGCCTGCGCCGTTCATCGTGGCATGGATCATGTCGGTGGCGACCGGATTGTTGAAGCTCAGGCGCATCCGGCGCGTGGGGATGCCTTCCACCGCGGCGCCGTTCGCCTCCATCCAGCGGCCCGGCGCGCCGGTTTTACTCACTTGTTTGCAGTCCAGCGCCGGCGTAGTGCCGTAGCGGATGGCCGTCGTGGAGGTGATGTCCTGTGCGGCGGCAGCGCAGGTCAAGGTCATCAGCGCCACCATGAGGGCGGCGTGCAAATGCTTCATGGTCGATGCGGACATGGTGTTCTCGTCAATTGGATTGGAATACGGCGGCGTTGGCCACGGTCACCGGATCGTCGCTGCGGCGGAAGGTGTAGCGCAGCGCCTCGACTTGCCGCTGGCCGCCCAGGTCCTGCTGCAGCCACACGTAGTCGCAGCCGCGTGCGGTCTCGTGGACCGTCACCGGTCCGGCCTCCCGCCACTTGCCTTGCGCATCGCGCGTTTCCACCTTCTCGAGCGCACGCACGGCCGCGCGGTTGAGGCCTGCACGCACAGTGCCGGTCAATGCTGCCGACTCGAACTGCTGGACCATCGTGTAAGGCTGGCCAGGTTCGGGAGCAGCCTTGGGCGCAACCAGCCATTTGCCCCGCACCTGCGCGGCGGTGCCGACAATGCACGCGGGGGAGAGCGCGGCCAGCTTGCGCTGTGTGGCTTCGGCGTCGCGGCGGGCGTTCTCGATGTTGCGGGCGGCGTCTTGCGCGGGGTCCGCCTTGCAGCAGGCACTGGCCAGGGTCAGGCAGGCAAGCAGCAGGGCAGAGCGGGAGATATCGTTCATGGTCATCATCGTGCAGTGATTGAAGTGGAAAGCAGCATGCGCAGGCCGGCGTAGCCGAACATCCCGGCCTGCCATGCCCATCACGGCCGGTACGCTGGGTCCGGGACTGGCGGCGCCAAGCAGGCAAGTGAGGTAGGCGAGCAGCATTCAGCTTCCCTTGTGTCCAGTCCTGCGCTTCATTGTGCGGGGTACTTGCTCAGGAAAGTGGACACCAGCTTGTCGAGCACTTCGTTCACTTGCGTGTCGCTCGGCGTGTCCATGTGGGCGACGTTCAGGTGCTGCAGGAAGCCTTCTTCGCCCAGCATGGCGCGGATCTCTTCCGGCATGCCGTCCTGGCGCTTGACATAGGAGAGCGCCAGGACGGCCGTCGGCATATTCGAGACATGGGCGATTGCGATCGACACGCCTTCCGGATTCTTGCGGTCTCCCGAATCGCGGTTCGCGTACACGAACAGCTTCGCGGTCGGGAGCTTGTCGGCGATGTCGACCCTGGCGGCATGGAAACGGGCCTCGATGCCGGCGCGCAGGACCTGTGCGAGGGCAGGGTCGTCGCAGATGACGGCGAAGCCGAAGCGCGGCCGCTCGGCCGCCGTCGCGGTGGCCGCCAGGCAGAACAGGATTGCCGCCAGCAGGCTGCGGAAGGAGATACGCATGAGATTGCCAAGTTCAGGAAAACCTTGTCAGCCTAGCAGGATCTCCAGCCTCAATGTGCGCACATTATTGCGTCGGCAAATGCCGATGCTGAAATGACATTCTATTGAATAGCAATAAAAAATACTATTCGAATGATATTTCATGATACATTGATTAGAAATAAATACTACGTAGGGAGAGATTCGCCATGCAGGAACTGAATTTTGCTTCTCAGTTGATGGAGGGCGGCACCGGGGTCGTCGTGATCGGCGTCTTGTCGGTGCTGGCGGTCGCCGTGAGCTTCGAGCGCCTGGCCAACTTCCGGACGAGCAGGGTGGCGCCCCAGGCGCTGGCCGACGAGGCGCTCGGCCTGTGGCGGAACGGCGATTACCAGGCCCTCGCCGCACGCGCCGCGGAAGACCGCAGCAGCCTGGCGCGCGTGCTGGAATTCCTGGCCGGCCATCCGCGCCTGCCCATCGAAACCCTGTCGGCGCGCGCGGCCGAGATTGCATCGACGGAGCTGCGCCTGCAGCAGCAGAAAGCCTACGCACTGAACGTGGTCGCCACCATCGCGCCCATCGTCGGCCTGCTGGGCACCGTGGTCGGCATGATCGAAGCCTTCCACGTGATCGCCTTCAACGGCATGGGCGATCCGACCCTGCTGGCGGGCGGCATCTCGAAGGCGCTGGTGAACACGGCGGCCGGCCTGTCGGTGGCGCTGCCCTCGCTGGCGATGCACCACTTCTTCCGCAACCGCATGGTCAACATCGGCATCACGCTGGAACGCCAGCTGGGCCGGCTGCTGGACGAGTCCCGCTCGCGCGAACACGCGCGGAAACATGAGCAGGAGCGCAGCCATGCGTATTGAGCTCGGCGACGACGAACAGCCCGAGATCGGCCTGATCGCCCTGATCGACTGCATCTTCTTCCTGCTCATGTTCTTCATGGTCGCGACCTCGTTCAAGCAGAAGGAGACGCAGCACAAGGACAAGGCCATCCCGATCACGTTGCCACGCTCTTCCGCCACGCTCGAGCTGGCCGACGCCGCGCCCGATCCGCTGGTGATCCGGGTCGACCGCGCGGGCCAAGTCGCGATCGGCGAGGACAAGCTGTCGATCGAGGCTCTGCATGCACGCCTGTCGGGCGAGGCGCGTGCGCATCCGGGCCGGCCGGTGCGCATCGAGGGCGATGGCAATGCTTCTTACCAGTCCATCGTCCACGTGCTCGACCTGTGCCAGTTCGAAGGCCTGACCAATATCGCGATGCGCGCGCGGCGGCAGTAAATGAATCTTGATGCGACTTTCCGGCCGGACCGTTCGAGCATGCTCGAGCCGTGGCGCCGCCACCCCTGGCTGATCGCATCGCTGGCGGCGCACGGCGTGCTCGCGGCCGGCCTGTACATGGCCGGCCCGGTGCACGTCGCCATCAAGCGCGACGACGGCTTGCGCGCGCAGGTCGCGCAGTCGCTGCAGCACACCGGGCAGCGCCAGATGCGGCGCGAGCTGCGCACGATGGAGGAGATCCGCGATGCGCTGGCGGAAAGCGCGGGCGTAGCCGGAGGCGAGGGCAAGGGCAAAGGCGGCAAGGACGCTCCGCGGTCGCCAGACCCCGCCGTGCGGGCGCGTGAACTGGCCCGCCAGATCGAACAGGTGCAGCAGAAGATCCGCGCCACCGAGTTGGCGCGCGTGTTGCGCATTCCCGAGGCCGAGGCCCTCAAGCGCGTGCAGCGCGACGAGGCGCGTAAACCCGGACCCGCACCGACCAGGCACGCATCGCCGGAAGTCCAGGTGGCCCAGCTGGCGCAACAGGCCAAGGCTGCCCTGGCGCAGCGTCGCGCGCAATTGCTGGCGCAGCAGCAGGGCGTCGCCATCAAGCCGGAGGCCGGGGAGATGAAGCCTGGCCGGCCGCAAGGCGGCAAGGCCGGCCAGGGACCGGGCGGCGGCAAGTCGGCCGGCCAGGGCGGGCCAGGCCAGGGCAATGGCCAGATGAGCGGCCAGGGCGGCCAGGGTGGCCGGCCAGGGGGGAGCGGCATCGCACAGGACTCGGCCTCGCGCGGCAGCAAGGTCGAGGCCCTGGCCAGCGGCCTGGCGCTGGGCGCGCCCGGCGCGATCACCGGCAGCAGCATCGACATGTCGAGCAATGCCTTCAGCGACTCCCGCAGCTTCGGGGCCTACGTGCAGCCGCCGCCGGTCGACGCCGCAAGCATGCGCACCGGCCGCGGCCACACGATCGGCGCCGGCGGCGCCTACGCCAACCGCATCTTCCTCGATACCTGGTATGTGATCGGCCCCTTCGAAGGCGCCGGCCATGACAGCCAGAACGCGGTCTATCCGCCCGAACGTGGCGTCGACCTCGACGCGGTCTATTACGGCAAGAACGACCGGCCGGTGCGCTGGACCTTCCAGCAGGATGCGCACTACCCATCGATCCCGCTGCCGCGCGCCGAGAACGCCGTGTATTACGCCTACACCGAGGTCGTGGTCGACCGCGACATGGACCTGTGGGTGTGGATCGGCGGCGACGACGACACCAAGATGTGGTTCAACGACCGCCTGGTCTGGCTCAGCGGCGACAACGTCGACAAGCCCTGGTACCGCCAGCCGTTCATGACGCTGCCCGAGAGGCACACCCTGAACCTCAGCGAAGGCCAGCGCCGGCTGCACTTCAACAAGGGGCGCAACAGCATCCTGCTCAAGTTGTACAACGGCGTGGACCTGATGTTTTATTCGGTGGTGCTGTCAAAGTGATCCAGCGCCGCCGATACCCATTCCTGCTGTTGTCGATTGTGGCGCATGCCGCGCTGCTCGGCGTGCTTTATCGCGTCGAACCGGACCAGCAGCGCATCCAGCGCAGCCGGGAGCAGTCATTGGTCGACGCCGGCCAGCGGCTGACGGAACGGGCGCGCTTGGAGAAGCGCGTGCGCGACATGGCCCGGATCAAGTCCCAGCTGGAATCGGGGACGGCTGACAAGGACGACGAGGTGCAGTTCAGCGCGCAGCCCAGGACGCCGGAAGAACTGCTCAAGGAAGCCAGGGAGCTGTCGCGCAAGATCGACGAGATCGAGCGTAACGACCGCGCCGAACGGCTGGCGAAGCTGCTCCGCATCCCGAAGCAGAAAGCGCTGGAAAAGCTCGCGCAGACGACCAAGCCGGAAGAGCCGGCCGGGGCCGAAGCCGCCAAACCCGTCGATGCGGCGGTGAAGATCGAGCAGCTCGAAGCGAAGGCGCGCGACGCTCTGGCCCGGCGCGGCCTGCAACGGGAGCAGCAGCAGGACGGCACGCGCGTGGCGGCAGGCGAATTACGCAGCGGCAGCGCTGCGCGGCAGGGCGGGCCAGGCGCGCAAGTCGGCGGCGCCCCCGCGGGCGCGAAAAGCCCCGGCGGCTTGTCCATGTCGTCCGTGTTTCGGACGATCGATGCATTCATGCATTCCGACCGGGCCGGCCGGGGGATCGAGGGCAATATTGTGGCGGGCAATCACGACGACGTCGATTCCACCATCGTGCGCATTCCGGAGGTCCCCGCCGGCGCCAGGGTCAAGGGCACGGGACGCATCGTCGGACCCGGCGGCCCTTATGCCGACCGCGTCTACGTCAATCGCTGGTACCTGATCGGCCCCTTCGAGCGCAAGCATGGCGACGCGTGGCTTGCGCCCGATCCGCCCGAGCAGGCCGTGGTCCTGGATGCCGCCTATCGCGGCAAGGACGGCCGCCTGCTCAAGTGGGAATACGTCGACTCGGCAAACTATCCCCTGGTTCCGCCCCAGGCTGCCGAAGAGGCCGTGTACTACGGCTATACCGAGCTGATGGTCGACAAGGAACGGGACCTGACGATCTGGGTCGGCGCCCACGACGACGCGCAGCTGTGGCTCAACGACGTGCTGGTCTGGCGCGGCAGGCATGTGGCCAAGGGACCGTTCTACAGCGAGGTCAAGGCCGCGGACAATCCCCATGGCCGCGATTACAACTTCAGCGAAGGCAAGCGCGTCGTGCACTTGAGGCAGGGCCGCAACAAGCTGTTCTTCAAGCTGTCGAACGGCTTGGGCGCCCTGTTTTTTTCGCTGGTGCTGACGAAGTAATTTTTACGCCGCCGTCGGCGCCGCAAAACGAAACCACCAAATATAAGGAATTCCGCCACATGCCATCAGCGCGCCCATCGCCACCTTCGTTCTCGCCCTGTGTGCAGGGCAGGCCGCCATCGCCATGCCGCCCGTCGACCAGGCGACCAGGACCGAGGTCGTGGAGACCCTGGCCGAGCGCATGACCCGGCATTATGTGCTCGCGGACGTCGGCGTCCGCACGGCCGCGACCCTGCGCCAGCGCCTGGCGGGCGGCGCCTACGACGGCATCGGCGACGCCGAAGGCTTCGCGGCGCGCCTGACCGGCGATCTGCAGGAACTCACCCGCGACAAGCATGCCGAAGTCGCCTACATGGCGGAAGAGGAAGGGCCCGACCGCCCGCAGAACCAGGTGCCCCATCCGGCGACGATGGACATCGAGATGCGTGTGCGCGGCATGGAGCGGATGATGCGCGCCGTGAGCAAGCGCCGCTTCGGCTTCCCGGACAGCCGCCGGCTCGCCGGCAATGTCGCCTATGTGCGGATCGACGAATTCCCGGAACCCATCCTCGCCGGGCAGGCGATCGCCGCGGAGATGGGCGCGGTGGCCGATGCGGCCGCTCTGATCCTCGACCTGCGCGAGAACGGCGGCGGCAATCCGGATAGCGTCACCCAGCTGTGCGCTTACCTGTTCGACGACAAGCCGGTGCACCTGAACGACCAGCTCACCCGCGGCATCGGGCGCGTGCTGCCGATGTGGACCCAGCCGGTGGCGAACGACCAGCGCTTCGGCAGCCGCAAGCCGGTGTTCATCCTGGTCGGCAAGGAGACCTTTTCGGCGGCCGAGAACCTGGCCTACACGCTGCAGGCATTGAAGCGCGCGACCATCGTCGGCGTCCCGACCGGCGGCGGCGCGCACGGCGGGCGCGGCTTCCGTCTCAGCGCGCACTTCATCGGCGGCATCCCGAACCGCCAGACGCTCAATTCCGTGACGCACGCGGACTGGGAAGGCAAGGGCGTGCAGCCCGACGTGCGCGTCGGCGAGGCGCAGGCGCTGGAGACGGCGCAGGCGCTGGCGGCGAAGGCCATCGCCGCCGCGCAAACCTTGTAGACTAGGGCGATGGAAAACATGACACCCCTCGCCGTCGTCCAGGCCCAATTGGACGCTTTCAATTCCAAAGACATCGGTGCGCTGATGCGCGCCTACGCGCCGGACGCCGAGCAGTTCGCGCTGCACGGCGAGCGCCTGGCCAGGGGAGCAGAAGAGATCCGCCCGCGCTACGTGGCGCGCTTCACGGAGCCCGACCTGCATGCGCGCCTGCTGTCGCGCACCGTGATGGGGAATTTCGTGACCGACCTCGAACTCATCACCCGCAACTTCCCGGAAGGCGTGGGCACGCTCGAGATGCTGTGCATTTATGAGGTGATCGATGGACGCATCCGGCGCGCTTCCTTTGCGCCCGGCGCAATGACGCTTCTCAATCCGTAAGCGAAGGCACGGACGGCGGCAGGACCTTCTTCGGCGCAGGTGTCTTGTCCTTGTACTCGCACAGGTCGGCGATGATGCAGTTCCAGCACTTGGGCGTGCGCGCCACGCAGGTGTAGCGGCCGTGCAGGATCAGCCAGTGGTGGGCGTCCTGCAGGAACTCCTTCGGCACGAACTTCAGCAGCTTCTGTTCGACCACGTCGACGTTCTTCCCCGGCGCGATATTCGTGCGGTTCGAGACCCGGAAGATGTGGGTGTCGACCGCCATCGCCGCTTCGCCGAAGGCGGTATTCAGCACCACGTTGGCGGTCTTGCGACCCACGCCCGGCAGGGATTCCAGCGCCTCGCGCTCGCGCGGCACTTCGCCGCCATACTGGTTCACCAGGATCTCGCAGGTGGCGATGACGTTCTTCGCCTTGTTGTTGTACAGGCCGATGGTCGAGATATAGGTCTTCAGCTCGTCCAGGCCCAGGTCGAGGATGGCCTGCGGGGTGTTCGCCACCGGGTATAGCCGGCGCGTGGCCTTGTTCACGCCGACGTCGGTCGACTGCGCCGACAGCAGCACCGCAATCAATAATTCGAAGGGCGTGCTGTATTCGAGTTCGGTGGTCGGATGGGGATTCGCTTCGCGGAAGCGCGTGAAGATCTCGTAGCGTTTGGCGGGGTTCATTCGGGCTTTCCCGCGGCCTTCTGGCGTGCGCGCTCGATGGCGGCGGCGATGATGGCGCGCTTGCGCTCCTTCTCGGCCAGCTCTTCGGCGGTATTGGTTTCTTCGGCCGTCACCGCGCGCATTTTTTCGAGGGCCTTGGCGGCCAGGCGCGCATCGTTCTCGTCCTTCTCGCGCTGCAGGCGCTCGCTGCGGAAATCGTGGCGCGCGCGGGCGGCGTCGGCCTGCGCCGGGGACCAGGCATCCCAGCCGGTGCGCTCGCCGTTTGGGTCGTCGCGGTTCGGGACCATGGCGATGCAATCGACCGGGCAGGGCGCCACGCACAGGTCGCAGCCGGTGCAGAGGCTGGGCAGGATGGTGTGCATCTGCTTGGGCGCGCCGAGGATGGCGTCGACCGGGCAGGCCTGGATGCACAGGGTGCAGCCGATGCACAGGCTTTCGTCGATGAAGGCGACCGGGCGCGGGCGCTCCAGGCCGTTGGCCGGATTGATCGGGATGACGGGGCGGCCGGTCACGCTGGACAGCCGCGCGACACCTTCCATGCCGCCGGGCGGGCAGCGGTTGATGTCGGCCTCGCCGCTGGCGATCGCTTCCGCGTACGGGCGGCAGGCGGGGTAGCCGCACTTCGTACACTGCGTCTGCGGCAACAGGTCTTCGATCTGGTCGGCGAGGGTTTTTGTCACGGCGGGTCGAGCAATTTGCGAAACCATCATTATCCGCTAAATGGGCAGGCGCGGCGAAGTCCTACATCTTTAGGTGATGCAACGTACCGAGTGCAGAGGCCGCCTGGTGGTCTACTGGATCCAGGCAATAAACCGACAGGAGGGTCTTATGCAAAAGAAGCACCTCATTATTCCGGCGCTGCTTGCCGCACTGATGGGCGCCAGCACCCCGAGTTTCGCTCAGGACCGCTATCACGGCGACCGTGACCGCAGCGACCGAAACGACGGTTCCCGCTACAGCCAGCGCGACCGAGACAACAAGCGCAACGACGACCGTCATGACGGCCGCCGCGACGATCGCCGCGACGGCTACCAGGCACGCGGCGGCGGCCGCGCCGGCAACGAAGGCTGGGGCGAGGAACGCCGCTGGGATGGCGCGGGTCCGGATCACAGCTTCCGCCGCGGCCAGCGGCTGCCGGAGCGCTACCGCAACCACCAGTACGTGGTGAACAACTATCGGGAACACCATCTGCGGCCACCGCCGCGGGGTTACCACTGGGTGCAGACAGGCGGCGATTATGTGCTGGCGGCAGTAGCTACCGGCATCATCGCTGACCTGATCATCAATCACTGAAACCGAGGGCTGCCCGATGCGGCGGCCCCGGTAGGTGATCCGGAAGCCGCATTGCCATGCACCACATGGCAAGCGGCAATTTGTCGTGAGGAGAACCAATGCGCCGACCACTGATACGCTTGTCTGCCGCCGCCGCGCTGTGCGCGAGCATGCCCGCGTCGGCCCAGCAGGACCCGCAAGCGCGCCAGGAAATCGCCCATCTGCTGGACTTCGTCGCCCAGTCCGGCTGCCAGTTCAACCGCAACGGCAGCTGGCACGACAGCAAGGCGGCGCGCGACCATTTGCAGGACAAATACGCGTACTTGCAGCGCCGCAGTCTGGCGCCGACCACCCAGGCCTTCATCGAACGCGCCGCCTCGGAAAGCAGCTTCAGCCACAAGGCCTACCAGGTCCGCTGCGGCAATGCGCAGCCGATCACCAGCGCGCAGTGGCTGAACGGCGAGCTGGCGCGGTATCGGGCCGCGCAGCCGGACGGGGGGCACGAGTAAAAGATGTGTTCCCGAGCTGCTGGCTCGCGAGTGAAGGTTCTTGCTGTCATTCTCGCTCTATTGTCACAAATCCCTCAAAGTGTCGGATTGGCGACGCTAGCGAGCATATTCTTTCCGTTTGCCACACCACGCAGTCCGGCCTGCGCATCAAGGGCTCTACCGTGCATTGAGCGATATCCATTCCTTCGCGTCGCAACTATTGTCACACATTATCGTCTCGTAGACCTACAGGTTCACCTGCCGGACCTGTTCAACCTCGACGCTTATTGCATCATCAAGCTAGGCTTGTGTATCCAGTAAAGAGTGCCGGGTTGACATGTTCCGTTAGCGCTTTCTTACGCGTTACGTAAAACGTCGCTGCCAAAATGAAGCATCCGCGTTGCTTGGGCGACTAGGAGTTGGTCTCTGCTGGTTTTTCTAATTCGGCTCTTGAGTTCTTGTCGAAAAACCTATGACGGGTCTAAAGCTGGAAATTTTTAAAAGCATTCTATGCAAAAAAGCAACTACAATGTCCTCATGCCCACAAATCCAACAGCCAGATTGTGCACAAGTTCGTGCTGGGCGCGAGCGCATACTTGTATCACGATCTACCACTCATCAGTAAGCGAGTTGATAGAGGGATAGAGTGCTGTAGGCGTGTTAGTGGAAAAAGTAGCGTTTGAGGCACCGGAAAGAAATGAACTTATACGATCAGGTCGAATTTATACAAATTGCCCGTTAGCGGAACTAGCCACTAGTCTTATTTTCACTGAAAAGGGATTGAGCATCAAATGACGATTGCAGCTGCCTGGGTACGTACACTTGAGAGCGGTGCTGAAGAGCTGGTTCTTTGCTCTGACAGCCGGCTAAGCAATGGAAAGCGATTCGACCATTGCCAGAAGACCTTTCGCTTTGCGCGTTCGGACGCCGCGATTTGCTTCGCAGGCGGGACCGATTGGGCCTACCCGATGATCGTAGCGGCAATCAACGCAGCAGACCTCCATCTTCCATCACAAACTCGAGCCTTAGGATTAGCGAAGTTCAAATCGCACATCTTAAATATTCTGAATCAAATGCAGCGCGAAGTGCATAACTTTGTCCGTGGTGAGAACGTTCCCGACGTAACCTTTCTGTTCGGCGGGTACGACTGGTGGAGTAAGGAGTTCAGGATTTGGCGTATTGAATTTGACGAAGCCTCAAACACCTTCAGATCAGACGAACGCTTGGGAAGCAACAAGTTTGGGGGGTTGGGGAAAGTGGAGATAGCGGGCGATCCGGAATGGATTGCCGAGATGCGGACGAACCTCAAAGCACTTGTACAAAGTAGATATGGCAAAGACATGCGTCAGCCCCCATCCGCTAAGTTCAACTTAGAGCCGTTCGAAGTGATACGCGACTTCCTCCAGCAGGCCGATCCCAACGAGAGCATTGGCGGCGCGCCTCAAGCCGTCAAGGTCTACCAATTCATGAACTCAGCGGACGTCGGAATTTTCTGGCCTAATGTCAAAAATGGTAGATTGTTTATGGCCGGCCGTCCGCTCCTTGATTATGAATGTGCAACTATCAAATCCGTTTTAGATCCGCTATCACTCAACTCAACCTGGTCAAATGGAAGTACGGCCGAAGCGAGGGAGCAAGTTCAACGAGGCATTGAGGCTCAACGGATACGTTCAACGGACCAAGATCAGAGTGTACCCGAGAGCACATAAGCAGTCTCCTTGGTCATAGCGAAAAATAAAAAAGGACAATGTCCGCGACTTGAAAGTTGTGGCAATTTGTTATCGTAATTTTAAACTGGTTGGGGAAGTCAATGAACTTAGAAGGTGTTTTTGTTGAGTCCGATGACGAAGCTAATTCGCTTTCGAGCGCGCACGGAACAACCAGTCTTGAAGCCTTAGGTTCTTATAATACGCTGGATTTCGTGGTTCGCCTAAGACCGGACCTCCATCATGTTCTAGAATCTCAGGGTGGTGAGCTTTCTATGCGCGAATGCAAATCTTGGGATGCAGCTCAGGCCTTTTCTACCTATCTCCATGAAACAATTCACTGGTGGCAGCACGCAGGTACTAGCGCCGGGCTCATGTTGAGTTTTTTGCAGCCAGCCCACGCGCACATGAACCGGAATCGTCTCAACGAAGTTTTGGAAAAGCATGGTGCCGTCAAGCCGCTGTTAAGCCTTGCTGAGAAGTTGTTAGATGACGATGACGGTCAAGATGCAGCGCTCAACATTGTTCTCAACAACTGGCACGATTTAGAGTTTTTCCGGAAACTTGTCATTAACCCTGTAGAGCTTGTGGCTAGCGTCACGGAGAATCCTTATTTCATGAGCGTCGGTCACTCCTATCGCATGGCGATTGGAGCCACCAGCTGGCTCATTGCCGCGACGGTAGACCCAAATTATGAAATGCTGCCGCACCCAATAAAATGGGAGGTAGCCATGGACGAGTTGCGCACATCTAAGGTCAAAGGATTCTACCTCGGGTCACCAGTGGACGTTCCACCAATTGGAGCAAGGGACATTTTTGAGGGGCAAGCGCGCTTCTCACAGTTGCAGTACCTCTTTGGAGCTAGTGGAGGCCGTCTTTCGTGGGAGGACATTCGTGGGAGGGGAATGCTAAAAGGGGTGTATGGCCGCGCTTTCGAACTATTTCTAGATTCTGTAGGAGAGGAATGGCCGGCAACGGTTGATGATCCAATCGTAGGGCTCTTTCTTCTCATTTGCGACGTAGCACTTTCCCCATCTGAAGGGCTTTTCTTGCCTATGACTGACCCATCCGCGTTGATATGGTCCACCGATCCGGCATGGCGGTTTCTTTTTCTTTGTGTATGTGCGAAAAATGAAGGAGACGATTTCAAACGGTCAATCATCACTTATAGCTCAGAGGAATATTGGAAAGTAAGCCAACGGCTCAGCGACTTAATATTAAGCCCTAGTCCTAAACAGCTCGCCGAAGCCGTGGTGCACTACGCTGATGAGCACCCCGGATGGAACGTGTTAGTAGAAGAGGACCGGACGTTTCAATACGCTGCGGGAAATTTCCCTATACGGGTACTAATTGGACGTTTCACTCAAATCCAACGTGATAAGCTGGCAGCTCCTCAGTTTTTTTGCTGGCCTGGAATGTGCATGACAAGTTTTCGCCAAGCGCTCGACACTGAGACAGTCGAAGCTTTGTTTGGCGAGCACGCAGCGATTTTTCTGAACCGAGCCGATTTGGATGTTTATCCTAGAGCGGCGCCGGGTAAAGACGAGGTGACACTCCAGCGCCTCTTAGACGATTTTTACATATGGGTTTCTATCTACGAGATGACGCGCCAATGGCTAGTAGATGATGGTCCATTCGAATACGACTATCACTGGTTGACAAGCAAATTTTCCAGCTCTACGATTAAAGAATGGGTGGATAAGCATTTCCAGCTTAGCACAGGCGTGCACCCGGATGCTTTCACAATTTTAAGGTGAGATCGAAAGCTCTAAGAAATATTGCATATTGAAATTGCGAGCTAATTTACCTGCTCGGCACAAACAATTCGATATTCATCTTTTGGACCTAGAGTCTCATATAAATGCCAGCTGGATGCTCTCTTGGTCGAAGACACTTAGTTTCTGCGGCATCGCGCACGGACGAAGAACAGCTACGTATTAATGTCCTTTTTCTACTTTGGCTTGGATTGGACAGTCGAAGCCGGGTGGTACGTAGTCGCTAGCCAAGCAAAACAGCGTCGTAGCATAGACGCATAAAAAATGCCGCGGGTTTCCGCGGCATTTTTCATGGACTCGCCTGAACGGTCAGGCATTCTTGCGAATGAACTCCCCGATCATCGGACAGATGATCTCGCGCCAGCGGCGGCCCGAGAAGATGCCGTAGTGGCCGCACTTCGGCGCCGTGAACTGCTGCTGCTTGTCGGCCGGGACGCCGGTGCACAGCTCGTGCGCGGCGTGGGTCTGGCCGGCGCCGGAAATGTCGTCCAGTTCGCCTTCGATGGTGAACAGGGCCACGTTCTCGATGTCCTGCGGGCGCACCAGCTGGCCGCCGACTTTCCAGGTGCCTTTCGGCAGGGCGAAGTCCTGGAACACGGTCTTGATCGTTTCGAGATAGTACTCGGCCGGCATGTCCAGCACGGCGTTGTACTCGTCGTAGAACTTGCGGTGGGCTTCCGCCGAGTCGTCGTCGCCGCGCACCAGGTGCTGGTAGAACTCGCGGTGGCTCTGGGCGTGGCGTCCCGGGTTCATGGCGATGAAGCCGGCGTGCTGCAGGAAGCCGGGGTAGACCTTGCGGCCGAAGCCCGGATAGTTGCCCGGCACCGCGTAGATCACGGTGTTTTCGAACCACGAAAAGGGCTTTTCGGTGGCCAGGTCGTTGACCGCGGTCGGCGACTTGCGCGGGTCGATCGGGCCGCCCATCATGACCATCGATTTCGGCAGTTTCGGGTCCTTGTTGGTCGCCATCAGCGAGATCGCGGCCAGCACCGGCACGGTCGGCTGGCAGACCGAGATCACGTGCACGTCCGGGCCGAGATGGCGGATGAAGTCCTGCACGTAATAGATATAGTCGTCGAGGTGGAACGGGCCGTCCGCCATCGGCACCATGCGGGCGTCGACCCAGTCGGTGATGAAGACGTCCTGGTCCGGCAGCAGAGCGCGCACGGTATCGCGCAGCAGCGTGGCGTGGTGCCCCGACAATGGGGCGACCACCAGCACGGTGGGCTGCTTGAGCGCGGCGAATTGCGCGTCCGGCATGTCTTTCTTGAAATGCAGGAGCTTGCAGAAGGGCTTGCTGACCGCGGTGCGTTCCATGATGCCGACGGTCTGGCCGTCTATCGTGGTCGAGTTCAGGTCGAAGCCCGGCTTTTCGTAGTCCTTGCCCAGGCGGTACATCAGTTCATAGCCCGCGGCGATACGCTGGGAGAACGGCGTGTGGGCGAATGGCGAGACCGGATTCGAGAACAGTTTGGCAGAGGCGTCGGCCCACTGCATCAGCGGGTTCAGGAAGGAGCGTTGCATCTCGTGCAGTTGATAAAGCATATTATTTCCTTCACATTGCTCTGCTTTTACGAACTTTTTGTTCGGCAGATCAATCAATTATAGGCCAACTGGCTTGGCGTGGGGCAACATGGAATGATGAACGCCATTGAAAAAAATAGTGCGATGCAACATTAGTATCACAGTTCCCCAGGTCCCTTCGGTTAGGTGCCCTACATAAGAAAAATGCCCCGCAAAGGCGGGGCATTTTTTGTCGTACGTCGGTAACGGAACGTTTAGTCGAATACCGGGGTCTCGACGCCGAGGATCTTGTGCAGCTTCGGCGAGGTCGTCGTGTACTGCATGTGGATCTTCTTGTCCGGGAAGATGTAGGGCGCGGCGCCGAAGGCGGCCAGCGCGGCTTCGTGGAAGCCCGACAGGATCAGCTTCTTCTTGCCCGGGTAGGTATTGATGTCACCCACGGCAAAAATACCTGGCACATTGGTTTCGAACTTCTCGGTGTCCACCACCTTCAGCTGCTTGCGCTCGATGTCCAGGCCCCATTCGGCGATCGGGCCCAGTTTCGGCGACAGGCCGAAGAACACCATCAGCATGTCCAGCGGGACGCGGCGGGTGACGCCGTCGGCGCCGGTGACCTTGACTTCGGACAGCTGGCCGTCCTTTTCGTCGAAGCCGGTGACCTGGCCGGTGATCAGCTGCATTTCGTACTCGTCGCACAGCTGCTTCATCTTGGCGACCGACGCCGGGGCGGCGCGGAAGTCTTCGCGGCGGTGCACCAGCACGACCGACTCGGCCTTGCCGACGAAGTTCAGGGCCCAGTCCAGGGCGGAGTCGCCGCCGCCGCAGATGACCAGGTTCTTGCCTTCGAACAGGCTCGGATCCTTGACGCGGTAGTGCAGCTGGGTGCCTTCGAACTTCTCGATGCCGTCGACCTTGATCGTGCGCGCCTGGAAGGAACCGACGCCGGCGGCGATGAAGATGGTCTTGGTGATGAAGCGGGTGCCGGTCGAGGTCTCGACGTTGAAGCGCTGGTCTTCACGGCGCTGGACGGTGGTGACTTCCTGGCCCAGGTGGAAGGTCGGGTCGAACGGCTCGATCTGCTTGAGCAGGTTGTCGGTCAGTTCCTGGCCGGTGCAGACCGGCACGGCAGGGATGTCGTAGATCGGCTTGTCCGGGTACAGTTCCACGCACTGGCCGCCGACGGCCGGCAGCGAATCGATCACGTGGGCTTTGATCTCCAGCAGGCCCAGTTCGAACACCTGGAACAGGCCGACCGGGCCCGCGCCGATGATCACGGCATCGGCTTCGATGGCGCCGGCAAAAGAGCTGTTGGGAGCGATGGTGCCCACTTCCGGGGCAGCACTGATAGTCATGCAGTTATCCTGTTGATGTGGTTCGGCGGACGCGTCTTAGCGGGCCAGTTGGTCCAGCTTTTCCTTGACGTCTTTCCACTCTTCCGCGTCGGGCAGGGCGGGCTTGGTCTTGGTGATCGACGGCCAGTGGCGCGACAGGTCGGCGTTGATCTTGATGAATTGCTGCTGGTCCGACGGCACGTCTTCTTCCGCGTAGATCGCGTTGACCGGGCACTCCGCCACGCACACGGCGCAATCGATGCACTCGTCCGGGTCGATGGTGAGGAAGTTCGGGCCTTCCCGGAAACAATCTACCGGGCATACATCCACGCAGTCGGTATAGCGACAACGGATGCACGATTCGGTGACAACGTGGGTCATAACAGTCCTTAATCAGTGGAAGCGGCGGCGTGTTGGATACAGGGGAGCTCGCCGGACGCGGCAAAGCACTGTATTTTAGGGCAATTCGGCCTTTACGACAAATCAGGCTTATACACAATACACATTAGCAAATGTTGTCAACGGCTGCCGCGCAGGTGTTCAATCAGCGCCTGCCAGCCCGGCGCGGCGCTGCCATCGTCGAACAGGGTCACGGTGCGGCAGCGCCGGCCATCGTCGGCCGTGATTTCCCAATGAATCAGGTCCGCCCCCAGCGGCGAGCCGGGGGCGGCGTGGAAGAAGTCGAGGCTGTCGACCAGGGATTCGATCGCCCGGCCGTCGCGGTGACAGCCGGTGTCGAGTTCGAAGCGCTCGCTGCGGCCGGCAAAGCCGCCGCTGGCGCGGGCCGTGATTTTCATCGCTGCGTCTCGAGCAGTCTCACCGTCACCCCGTCCGCGCCGACCCCGACCGCCGCCACCGCGGCCCCGGCTTCGGTCGCCGCCTGCTCGTCGCCGGCCGGGCCGAAGCGGCCGTGTTCCGCGCACCAGCGCGCCAGCGCCTGGGCCTCGGCATCCAGGATGCGTTCGACGTTGTAGTACTCGGCCAGGTTCATGGTGCCGCAGCAGGCGCGCCGGTCCTGCTTGGCGCCGGGGGCATCCTGCACGCAGGCCGCCAGGCGCAGCCCGGCCGGGTGCGGGCCGGTGAGGGTGGCCGGCACGTCGACCACTTCGCGCTGGGCGAAGCGGTTGCGGATGAAGGTCGTGTACTCAGGCGGCTTGCCGTCCTCGAGGGCCAGGCGCAGCATCTCGTTGGCGACGTCGGCATAGGTGGCGGCCACGTCGGGCGCGGCGATCAGGGCGCGCAGCAGCAGCCCGCGCAGCCAGGCGGCGACCCGGTGCAGCACGCTGGCGCAATCTTCCAGCTCCGGATTGCGCTCGAAGGCGAACATGTCGGCCAGGATGTCGTAGAGCGCGCCGGTGAATACCTGGGAGATGGCGTGGACTTCGGTGCCGGCCTGGCTCAGGGTCAGGTCGTTGTCGGCATTGCGCAGGCCGTTGGTGCTGCCCAGCGCCAGGCCGAACTGCTCGGCGATGTCGGCCAGGAAAGTTTTATCGTGCAGGTGCGCCTTGGTCTGGGCCACCACCGCCTCGCACTGGTCGAGCTGGGACAGGGCCAGGAAGATCGCGGTCAGGTCGCCGAAGGATTCGTGCAGGCCGCCGGTCTGGGGCGGATTGTCGGCCATCAGCCATTGCGGCTTGAGGCCGTCCAGCACCGCGTGGCCGGTCTCGTGCGAGACGATGTCGAAGGAGCGGCAGGTGTACAGGCGCGCCGTCTCGCCGGGCGGGACGAAGTCGCCGAACTTCAGGCAGGACTGGGTCCGGCTGTAATAGGCATTCATCACGTTCGGCAAGCCGTAGGGGTGGACCTGCAGCGGCGCGGTGTCGACGCTGCTGTTCCACTGCCAGGGCAGGGGCATGGCGGCGCCGGCGGTGGACAGGGCGCGCTGGTACATGGTGAGCGTCTGGCGCACCACGGCGTAGGTGTGGACGGCGTCGAATTGCGGCGTGTCCGGCATGGTGACGAAGTCGCCGAAGGCGTTCGGCTCGACCGCCGGGAGGTCGGCGTCGAGCGCGATGGCGATGCGGGCGTCGCGCGGGCCGGCCAGCACCACGCCCGGCAGGAACACCTTGCGGGTGCCGATCTCGGCCACCGAGGGATCCTGCTTCCACATCAGCACGCGCGCGCCGAAGGCATAGGGCAGGGGGACGTCTTCCTGGCCGCCGTTTTCAGCACTGCCGGCACGGCCCGGACCGGCCAAGGGGCGCGGACGGCCCGGCTGGTCGAGCAGCTGGGCTGCCTTGCGGTGCTGGCGATAGGGGGCGGCCGGCATCGGCACGTAGCCGATCGGGGGCTGGTCGGGCGGGCTGTCTCTTGACGTCATGATCACTTCCTCCGGTGGAGCAGGCTGCGACAGGCAGGCTGCAAAGGAAATGGTCGCCCGGCCTTCGGATCGGATATTGATTTGAGTCAACTAGCCAATGCGCGGCACAGCTGGCATCATGGCGGGCTCAGTCGTTTTCGATTCAGGAAGGATGGCCAGGATGGCGGATATCAGCATCACCCAGCAACATCAGCTCGGCGCGGATGCGGCGCGCGCGGCGGCCCAGAAGGTGGCGGACAAGCTGGCGGGGGAATACGGCCTGCAATGCAGGTGGGAGGGCGACGTGCTCCGTTTCGAACGCAGCGGCGTGGAAGGCACGCTGGCGCTGGGCGAAAGCCAGGCCGCGCTGCGCATCAGGCTGGGCATGCTGATGGGCGCTTTCCGCTCCACCATCGAAGCGAAGGTGGCGGAAAGCATGCGCAAGGTGTTTGCTTAAGCCTTGAGGTCTTCGATCAGGTCGACGTACTGCTGCATCGCGTCGTCCTGCGAGGTACCCTGCAGGGCGGCCCAGGCGTCGAACTTGGCGCGGCCGATCATGTCGGTGAAGCCCGGGCGCTCGCCGGTGACGTCGCCGCTCGAGCCCTGCTTGTACAGGGCGTAGATCTTCAGCAGGGTCATGTTGTCCGGACGCTCGGGCAGGTTCTTCGAATCGATTTGTGCCTGGGCGAACTGTTCTTGCAAACTCATGGTGACTCCTTGAATAAAATGGCAATACTTCGGCCATCGTAGGGTGGGCTCCCCGAGCCCACGCGTGGCGCCGGCACGATGCGAACGGGATACGTGGGCACGGAGTGCCCACCCTACGTGGTGTTATTCTGATTACACGCCCAGCAGTTCGACGTCGAAAATCAGCGTCGCATTCGGCGGAATCACGCCGCCGGCGCCGCGCGCACCATAGCCCAGCGCGGCCGGGATGGTCAGGCGGCGCGCACCGCCCACCTTCATGCCCTGCACGCCTTCGTCCCAGCCCTTGATCACATGGCCGGCGCCCAGCGGGAACTGGAAGGGGTCGTTGCGGTCTTTGCTGGAGTCGAACTTGGCGCCCTGGCTGCCGTCGTCGTTGCGCAGCCAGCCGGTGTAGTGCACGGTCACGTACTGGCCGGCCGTGGCTTCCGGACCGTCGCCGACGACGGTGTCTTCGTATTGCAGGCCGGAATTCGTGGTGGTGATGGGCATGGTCTTGTCCTCTTGTTCAGGTGTAAATCACGATTGTAGTCCATGTACCTGTCGATCTGCTACGGCGCTTCTGTTGACGCCTTTTCCACTGTGTTGCGAGGGTGCGCCGAATTCTTCATGAAACCTGTCAACCGCCCTTCGAATACAGACGTTTCCCCGTAGAATAAGAACTTCTTCCACCTCCGGGCTGTCGTCCTCCCATGCTGCGTCGCATCCGTAAGCTTTTTGTCACTGCTCTCTGCCTGTTGAGCGCCGTCCAGGCCGCGCAGGCCAACGTCGTCGTCGTCCTGAATTCGCGTGACGCCACGGTCCAGCTGCTCGACCAGAAAACCGGCGCCGACAACGGCACCTTCGCGGTGGGCAAGGAGCCGCACCACCTGATGGCCACGCCGGACAACAAGTCCGTGATCGTCGCCAGCTCGGTGGGCAACGAGCTGATTTTCCTGGACCCGATCAACGGCAAGGTGCAGCGCCGCGTGACCGACGTGCTCGACCCCTACCAGATCGGCTTTTCGCCGGACCAGAAGTGGTTCGTCTCGACCGCGCTGCGCCTCGACCGCGTGGACATCTACCAGTACGTGAACGGCAACTTCGTGCTGAGCCGCCGCGTGCCGCTGCCGCGCATGCCGAGCCACATCGCCTTCGACGCCGCCAGCACCACGGCCTTCATCACCCGCCAGGGCAGCGACCAGGTCAGCGCGATCGACCTCAAGACCGGCGCCGTCAAGTGGACCCTCGCGGTCGGCAAGCTCCCGGCCGGCATCACCATGACCCCGGACGACAAGTACCTGCTGGTCGGGATCATGGGCAGCGACTACGTCGAGGTGATCGACTGGCGCACGGCAAAGTCGGTCAAGCGCATCAAGACCGGCAACGGCGCCCACAACTTCCGCGCGGTCGGCGACAAGCGCCACGTGTTCGTGTCGAACCGCGTGCAGAATTCGATCAACATCATCGACCAGGTCACGCTGGAGAACGTCGGCATGATCCCGGTGCCGGGCGGCCCGGACTGCATGGAGCTGTCCGCTGACGGCAAGACCCTGTGGGTGACCCAGCGCTGGATCAAGAAGGTGGCGGTGATCGACGTCGCCAGCCGCAAGGTGATCAAGATGATCCCGGTCGGCCGTTCGCCGCACGGCGTGTTCTTCGCCAATTCGGCGCCGAGGATGTGATGCGAGCGCGGCCCGCCAAGGCCGCGGCGGCGCTGCTGCTGGCGGCAACCGTGACAATGCAGGGGGCGAGCGCGAGTTCGCCCGCCGCGGGTGCATGCAAGGGCACCATCTACCTCACTTTCGACACCGGCAGCCAGTCGCAGGCCGCGCTGATCGCCGAGACGCTCGGCAGGCACCACATCAAGGCCACCTTCTTTCTCGCCAACGAGAAGACGGTGCGCGGCGACTGGTCGCTGGATCCCAGCTGGGCCGCCTACTGGAAGGCGAGGGCGGCGGAAGGCCATGCCTTCGGCAGCCACACCTTCGACCATGTTTACTGGAAGCGCGACGAAGCCGGCGGCCGGATCGCCGTCAAGCCCCAGTTCGGCGTCCACGCCGGCAAGCAGCAGACCTGGACCGCCGAGCAGTATTGCGGCGAACTGCGCCGGGTCGACGCGCGCTTCCGCGAACTGACCGGGCGCGGCCTGGACCCGATCTTCCGCGCGCCGGGCGGCCATACCTCGCCAAACGTGCTGGCGGCCGCCAACAGCTGCGGCTACAGCCACGTCGGCTGGGCCCCGGCCGGCTTCTCCGGCGACGAAACCGCCAGTGAGGCTTTCCCCAACGCGCTGCTGCTCAAGCGCGCGCTGGACAAGCTGAAGGACGGCGACATCTTCATGGCCCACATGGGCATCTGGTCGCGCAAGGACCCGTGGGCGCCGGCCAACCTGGAACCCCTGATCAGTGGTCTCGAGCAGAAAGGCTTCTGTTTCGCTACACTGAGAGAGCATCCGGATTACGCTTCTCACTTCAAAAAATGATTCAGCATTTCATCGATTGGTTCGCATTCCTCCAGGGCTGGCTGTTCGAGTCCGTGGTCGAGCCCCTGCTGTTCTATACCGGCCTGGGTGAATACGCCGAGGACGCCTTCGAGGGCGTCGAATGGTTCCTCGCCGGCGCCTGCGAGGTGGCGGCCCTGTTCCTCATCCTGCGGCCGCTCGAGTCCCTGATCCCGGCGCAGAAGATGAGCGACCGCCACGCGCGCTGGAACGACTTCGTCTACACCCTGATCCACCGCCTGGGTTTCTTCACGATGGCGGTATTCTTCACCCTCGACCCCATCATGGACCACGTGGCCGGCGCATTGCGCATGGAGGGCGTGCACCCGTTTAACCTGGAGTCGCTGGTGACCGGCATGAGCCCGCTGGCCAGCTTCCTGGTCTACCTGGTGGTGCTGGACTTCTTCGATTACTGGTTCCACCGCGGCCAGCACAAGTTCCGCTGGTGGTGGGCCCTGCACAGCCTGCACCACAGCCAGCAGAACATGAATCTGTGGAGCGACGACCGGAACCACTTGCTGGACGACCTGCTGCGCGACGTCTACCTCGCCTTCATCGCGCTGGCGATCGGCGTGGCGCCTTCGCAGTACGTGCTGCTGGTGTCGGTCTCGCGCGCCCTGCAATCGCTGCAGCATGCGAACGTGCGCCTGCACTTCGGCTGGCTCGGCGAGCGCCTGCTGGTGTCGCCGCGCTTCCACCGCACCCACCATGCGGTCGGCATCGGCCACGAGTCGAAGGGCCGCGAGCTGGGCGGCTGCAATTTCGGCGTGCTGCTGCCGGTCTGGGATCTGCTGTTCAGGACCGCCAACTTCGCCACCGACTTCCGCGGCACCGGCGTGCGCGACCAGTTCGAGCGCGTCGACGCCGACGGCCGCTTGACCCCGGCACGCGACTACGGCCGCGGCTTCTGGCGCCAGCAGTGGCTGGGCATCGTGCGCCTGGCTGCATCCATTTCGCGCCGGCCAAGAGGCACGGCCTGATGGTGCGCCCGATCGCGATCGCCTACGGCCGCGCGCTGCGCTCGCAGTTCTCGAGCCGCATGCTGCTGCTGTCGGTGGTGCCGCTGCTGCTGTCGCTGGCGCTGTGGGGCAGCCTGCTGTACGCCGGCATGCAGCCGCTGTACGACTGGCTGCAGGACTCCTTCCGCGAATACGGCCTGTTCGAGACCAGCGGCAGCATCCTCTCCACGCTGGGCCTGGGCTTCCTCAAGACCCTGGTGGTGCCGCTGGCGGCCATGCTGGCGCTGCTGCCGCTGATGATCATCACCTCGCTGCTGTTCATCGGCGTGGGGGCCATGCCGGCCATCGCGCGCCATGTCAGCCGCGTGCAGTTCCCGGACCTGGAACGCAGGGAGGGCGGCAGCTTCCTCGGCAGCCTGGGCGTGAACCTGTCCGGCATCGTGGTGTTCGCGCTGCTGTGGATCGTGACCCTGCCCTTGTACGCGCTGGCGCCGATCGCGCTGCTGGTGCAGGCCGTGCTGTGGGGCTGGCTGACGGCGCGCGTGATGAGCTACGACGCGCTGTCCATCCACGCCAGCCTGGAAGAGCGCCGCATCATCGTCGCCACCCGCCGCCGCCAGCTGCTCCTGATCGGCACCGTCTCCGGCCTGCTGGGCGCCTTGCCCGGCGTGGCCTGGATCGGCGGCGCGCTGCTGTCGGTGGTGCTGTTCCCGGTGCTGGCGGTGCTGTCGATCTGGCTTTACCTGATCATCTTCATCTTCACCGGCCTGTGGTTCCAGTACTACTGCCTCCAAGCCCTGGCCGACCTGCGCGCCAAATGACGTCGCCCCGCCAAATGACGTCGACCCGCCAAATGACGTCGCCCCCGCGAAGGCGGGGGCCCAAGTTCACGCCTTACCAAGCGTAAGCAGCAGCACCCGGCCTTCGGTTCCACCCTTCAGATTCATCGTCACGATCACGCGGCCCTGCGGATCCTGGCTCAGCGACGTCACTTCCGCCATGGCGGTATCGCCCGCGGCGCGCGCATGGCCCGGCAGCAGCGGCGAAATATCGGTCCAGGTCGATCCGCCATCCGCCGACCACGCCAGATATGGCAGGGCGTTCGCCTTGTCGAAGCCGCCCACGACCATGGTGTCCGGCTTGCCCGACAGCGCCAGGAAGGCGCGGATGTAGGGATAGGTCTTGCCGCCTTCGAGCGGCTGCTGGATGACGAACTTGAAGGACTGGCCGCCATCCTCGCTGCGCAGCAGGCCGCCCTCGACGCCGGCGAACACGCGCTGGGTATTCGCCACCTGTTCGATGAACTGCACGTTGCGGTTTTCCAGCGTCGGCAGGGTGATGGGCAGCTCGGCATTCGATGCCAGGCGGCCGTCGGCGCCGAGCCTGTAGGCGCGCAGGTAAGCCGAATCGAGCGGGCATTCGCCGCCCACCAGCAGGCGGTCGCCGACCAGCTCGAAAGCCTGGTGGGTACAGATCATCGAATCGAACTGGCCCAGCACCACGCGCCAGTTGGCCGCCGCGTTATCCGAGACGAACAGGTTCGGGCCGCCGCCTGCATTCGTGTAGAGCCGGTTCCCGGCCAGCTTCAGCTCATCCATCGCCAGCGGCGCGCACCATTCGCCGATGCAGCTCTCGAGCGGCTGGTCGCGGCCCGCAAAGGTGCCCGAGCCGTCGAGCGCGCACAGGCTGTGCTCACCAAGCTGGCCCTGCCGGCGTTCCTGGGCCGGCTGGAACAGCCACAGCGTCGAGCCGAGGGCGCGCAGCATCGGCGTGCGCGCCATGCCGCCGGCTTCCTGTTTCGGCAGGGCGCAGGCGCCGAGCGGCACGTCGGACCAGCGCGACGCGGCCTGCAGCGGCAGCGGGGTTTTCATCACCGCGCTGCCGTCCTGCGCGGAATTCGACAGCGTGGCCCAGGCCGCGCCGTCCTTGTAGACCACGTTGCCGATGCCGCGCGTGCTGGTGGCCAGCACCTCGATCTTCGTCGCCGTGTTCACCGGCGCCGGCTCGATGGAGCCGGCGCCGCAAGCGGCGAGCAAAAGGGAGGCGGCGGCAAGCGCCGCGCCTGAACGATGTTGGATCATGGGGGTTCCTATTCCTCAGCAGGGATACCGCGCCGATTCTAGGGCGCGGCAGGGCGGCGGTCTTGCGTGGGATTGTCGGGAGATTGTCGCCGGCTTGTCGGCAAATGTAGCGCTGCGCAGCGGGGCGCGACCGTTTCGCCGTTCGTGGCACACTGGTGTCATTCGAACAAGCTGGAGCAGCAGGCGATGCCATTCGGCCTGATCATCATCGGCGACGAAATCCTGTCCGGCAAACGCAGCGACAAGCACCTTCCCAAGGTGATCGAACTGCTGGCCGAGCGCGGGCTGCGGCTGGCCTGGGCCGAGATCGTCGGCGACGACCGGCCGCGCATCACCGCGCTGCTCGAACGTTCCTTCGCCGGGCCGGACATCGTGTTCTCCTGCGGCGGCATCGGCGCCACCCCGGACGACCACACGCGCCAGTGCGCGGCGGCGGCCCTCGGCGTGCCGCTCGCGCTGCACCCGGAAGGCAAGCTGCTGGTCCAGGAGCGCATCCTTGACACCGCCCGCGAGGCTGGCGTCGACGCGGACCTCGACGCGCCCGAGAACCTGCAGCGCCTCAAGCTGGCCGAATTCCCGCAGGGCGCTGCGCTGATCCCCAATCCCTATAACCGCATGCCCGGCTTTACCGTCGCCCGCCACCACTTCGTGCCCGGCTTTCCGATCATGGCCTGGCCGATGATCGCCTGGGTGCTCGACAACCATTACCGCGACCTGTTCCACCGCGAAGCCCGATCCGAGCGCTCCTTGCTGGTGTACGGGCAGGCCGAAGCCGTCCTGACGCCGCTGATGGAGCGCGTGGAAACTGCCTACCCCGGTGTCAACGTGTTCAGCCTGCCCAGCGTTGGTGATAACAAGACCCGCCGTCATATCGAGTTGGGCGTCAAGGGCGACCCGCTCCAGGTCCTTGCCGCCTTCGGCGAGATGTGCGAGGAACTGACACGCATGGCCGCCGAATATCAAGTGCAGAACTAGCAATTCGCGTGGCCGTTGCAACGCTGGTACGGTCCCGCAAACTGAGCCGTTGTTTTTTTGCGAAAATAGTCGGACGAAGTCAAAAATCTGCGTGAGCGGTTCCTGTGTGTCACATTGATGTGGTGGAATGATGTCTGTAGGCAGTGCGATCTGGAGTGAGGTCGCGCCTGAATTGTGAACTTCTCGACAAACTGGATCACTCGCTCCGACCTTGCAGTAATGGGCGTGCCGGTTGACGGGAATTGCAGGACATTAGAACCGGTTGAACCATATGGAAAGTAAGATCCCCGCCCGCATGCTGCGCCGCATCCGCAAGCTCGTATTGCCCGGCCAGGCGGCCATCGCCGGCGTGCCGGCCATGGCCGCCGTGCAGGACGTCCCGCTGCGCGACACGCCTTCGCGCCTCGAACCCGTGCTCGACACCTCGGCCACATCGACTCCCGCATCCGTGCCCCAGGAGGCCGATCTCGACGCCGACGCCGGCGCCGGCATGGGCGCCGAGCCGCCATCCGCGCCGCCCGCAAAACCCAGGCGCCGCTGGCGCATGGTCAAGCGCGCCTTCCTGGTGCTGCTGCTCATCGCGGTGGCCGCCGGATCGGCGTTCGCGGTCTACGAAAGCCGCACCTCGAACATGCAGGCGAAGTTCTTCGCCGGCCTGGCGAAAAAGATCAGCTACCGGGTCGAGAAGGGCCCGAGCGATGCGATCCGCTTCCCGGCCGCCAGCCCCTACGACGAACGCCTCGGCTACTCGAACCTGCCGAACTACCTGGCCAAGCTGAAGACGCGCGACTACGTGGTCGAGTCGCAGGCGCGCATGTCGCCGAAGATGGTGGAACTGGCCGACAAAGGCCTGTTCGCGACCTATCACGAGAAGACCCGCGCCGGCCTCGAGATCCTCGACACCAACGGCGAGCCGCTGTTCTCGGCGCGCTTCCCGGAACGCCTGTACGAGCAGTTCGACGCCGCGCCCTCGCTGCTGGTGCAAAGCCTGCTGTTCATCGAGAACCGCGAGCTGCTCGACACCACCTACCCGAAGCGCAACCCGGCAGTGGAGTGGGACCGCTTCTCGAAAGCGGTATTCGACAAATCCCTGCATGCGGTGGGCCTGGGCGGCGGCGGCCGCGTGGCCGGCGGCTCCACGCTGGCGACCCAGATCGAGAAGTACCGCCATTCGCCGGAAGGCCGCACCGCCTCGCTGGGCGACAAGCTGCGCCAGATGGCCTCGGCCATGCTGCGTTCCTACCAGGACGGCGAGGACACCAGCGCCACCCGGCGCCGTATCGTGCTCGAATACCTGAACACCGTGCCGCTGTCGGCCAAGCTGGGCTATGGCGAAGTGAACGGCATCGGCGACGGCATGTGGGTCTGGTACGGCCGCGATTTTGCGGAAGTCAACCGCATCCTGTCGTCCAAAACCGTCAATGCGGAATTCGCACTGGTGTACAAGGAAGCGCTGTCGTTGATGATCGCGCAGCGCCGCCCCGCCTATTACCTGGGCGCCGGCGAGAAGGACCTCGAGCTGCTGACCAACAGCCATTTGCGCGTGCTGGCGCAAGCCGGCGTGATCTCGCCGCAACTGCGCGACGCGGCGATCGGCACGACCCTGCACCCGGCGCTCGGCTCCGGCGTGGCGCCGCCGCCGGCCAACACCTTCGTCACCCGCAAGGCCGCCAACGCGGTGCGCAACCACCTGGCCAACCTGCTGGGCGATTCGCGCATGTACAACCTCGACCGCCTCGACCTGTCGGTGGTGACGACCCTGAATTCGGAAGCGCAGAAGGCCGTCACCGCGGCGCTGCGGCGCCTGACCGACAACGAGGCCGCGGCCGCCGCCGGCCTGACCGGCAAGGGCATGCTCGGCAACGGCGATCCGTCCAAGGTCGTGTACAGCTTCACGCTGATGGAGCGCGGCGACAAGGTCAACTACCTGCGCGTCCAGACCGACAACTACGACCAGCCGCTGGACATCAACGAAGGCGCGAAGCTGGACCTGGGCTCGACCGCCAAGCTGCGCACCCTGGTCACCTACATGGACATCGTCGACCAGCTGCACCAGCGCTACGAGCCGATGAGCAAGGCCGAACTGGCGGCGGTCAAGATCGATCCGAAGGACCGCCTGAGCCAATGGGGCGTCGAGTACTTCCTGACCCTGCCGGCCGGCGCCGACCGCGGACTGCAGCCGATGCTGGCCGCGGCGATGGAGCGCAAGTATTCGGGCAACCCGGGCGAAGCCTTCTTCACCGGCGGCGGCCTGCACACCTTCGGCAACTTCAGCAAACTGGATGACAGCCGCATCCTCACCGTCCAGCAGGCGCTGCAGAACTCCACCAACCTGGTGTTCGTGCGCCTGATGCGCGACGTGGTGCGCTACTACATGTTCCAGCTGCCGGGTTCCTCGGCCCAGCTGCTGGCCGACGCCGACGATC
Source organism: Massilia aerilata (assembly GCF_042656905.1). Lineage (NCBI taxonomy): Bacteria > Pseudomonadati > Pseudomonadota > Betaproteobacteria > Burkholderiales > Oxalobacteraceae > Massilia > Massilia aerilata. The sequence continues at coordinate 159,530 of NZ_JBHSMZ010000016.1, read as the reverse complement.
CGCGCCGCGCCGAGTACCTGTCGCGCTTCGCCGACCGCGAAGGCAAGGACTTCCTGGCGCGCTTCTGGAACAAGTACCGCGGCATGGAATGGCCGGAAGTCGAGGCCGCGCTGATGCAGGGCGTGCGCCCGGCGGCGTCGAAGCTGGCGGCGGTGCACCGCACCATCATGCCGGATGCCTCGCTGGCCGAGTTCAGCAAGTTCATCCACACCTATCTGCCGGACGACCGCGAAGTGGACGAGGAACGCATCGCCAAGATGTACGACCAGTACTCGACCGCGAACATGTCGCTGGCCGACCGCGGCTACGTCGCCTCGGTGCACCCGCTCGAGCTGTGGCTGGCCGGCTACCTGCGCACCCACCCGAAGGCGGGCTGGGACGAGGTGACCAACGCTTCGGTGAAGGAGCGCCAGGAAGTCTATTCCTGGCTGTTCAAGACCCACCGCAAGCACGCCCAGGACAAGCGCATCGCCGGCCTGATCGAGGTCGAAGCCTTCCTCAAGATCCACGCACAGTGGAAGAAGATGGGCTATCCCTTCGATTCGCTGGTGCCTTCGTATGCGACCACGCTGGGCGCCTCGGCCGACCGTCCGATCGCGCTGGCCGAACTGATGGGCATCATCATCAACGGCGGGGTGCGCAAGCAGACCCAGCGCATCGACTCGCTGCACTTCGCCAAGGACACGCCGTATGAAACCCTGGTCAAGCGCAGCCAGGAAATCAAGGGCGAGCAGGTGCTGAACCCGCAGGTGGCGCGCGCGGTGGCGAACGCCATCCACGGCGTGGCGATGGAAGGCACCGCCAAGCGCGTCAGGCAGGCCTTCTACAAACAGGACGGCAGCGTGATCGCAATGGGCGGCAAGACCGGCACCGGCGACCAGCGCTTCGACGTCTACGGCGCCGGCCACCGCCTGATCGAGTCGCGCTACGTGAACCGTTCGGCGACCTTCGTGTTCAACATCGGCGAGCGCTTCTTCGGCAGCATGACGGCCTATGTGCACGGTCCGGACTCGGCCCACTACGACTTCACCAGCGCGCTGCCGGTGCAGCTGCTGGTGACGCTGGCGCCGAGCCTGATGCCGATGATCGAGAAGCAGGACACCGTCATCGTGCCGGGCCTGCACGTGGTGACGCCGGCCGAGAAAGCCGCCGCCGCCGCGGCTGCCGCCGGCCCGGTCAACGACGACGTCGCCACCGTGAAGCCGGCGCCGGACGACGCCAGGGCGGAAGAGGTGGAGGCGCCGCCGGCCAAGGCCGAGGCCAAGCCGTCTCCGACCAAGCCGGCAGCCGCCAAGCCCGCGGCGGCGGCGGCAGCGGCAGCGCCGGCCCCGGCCCACGCCAAACCGGCAGGGGAAGAGGCGCCGCAGCACAAGCCGGCCGCCCTGAAATCCAGCGATACGCCGCATCCGAAACCCGCCGCCGACGCGGCCCGCGCCAAGCCGGCGGCCGAGGGCAGCCACCCGAAGGCGGTGGACGCACTCCGCGCGAAACCCGCGAAGCCGGCCAAGCCGCGCGCCGAGCCTTCGGGTGAGCCGAAGCCACAGCCGGCACGTCCGAAGCCGCCCGCGGTGGAGGAAGTGCTGCATTGAGCGGCACGCCTGAGTGCACGGGGGCCGCGTGAAGCGGCCCAAGCTCGGCAAGTTCAGCCTGGTGTCGCTGCGCGACCTGCTGGCCGCGTCGCTGCCCACCATCCTGCTGGTGCTGGCCGCCTGCGCGGTGGCCTACGTGGTGGTCGACCCGGCCCCGCCGCGCCACGTCATCCTCGCCACCGGCCAGGAAAACAGCGCCTACGAGGAATTCGGCCGCAAGTACGCGGCACTGCTGGCGCGTGACGGCATCAAGGTCGAGCTGCAGCGCTCCCTCGGCTCCGAAGACAACCTGCAGCGCCTCCTGGCCGGCAAGGCCGACATCGCCTTCGTGCAGAGCGGCTCGACCAGCGAAGCCCAGGCCGAACGCGGGAACCTGATGTCGCTGGGCAGCCTGTTCACCGAGCCGGTGTGGCTGTTCCTGCGCGAGGGCGACAAGCGCCATAAACTCGACGTGCGCGGCCTCACGCAACTGAAAGGCCTGCGCATCAACCTCGGCCCCGAGGGCACGGGCGTGCCGAAACTTTTCCGGCAGGTCTTGTCGGTCAATGGCGTCGAACCCGGCCAGCTGACGATTTCATCGCTGGAGAACACGCCGGCCACCGTCGAGCTGCTGGCCGGCCGTGTCGACGGCATCGTGTTCAGCTCCGCGCCCGAGGCGCCGCTGATCCAGATGCTGCTGCAGACCCCGGGGATCCGCCTGTTCAACTTTAGCCAGGCCGAAGCCTATACGCGGCGCCTGCCTTTCCTCACCCACGTCGTGCTGCCGCGCGGGATCGTCGACCTCGGGCGCGACATCCCGGCCCAGGATTTTCATTTGATCGCGCCGACGGCGACCCTGGTCGCGCGCGAAGGCCTGCATCCGGCCCTGGTCGACGAGTTCGTGAAGTCGGCCACCGAGATCCACGGCGGCGCCGGCTGGTTCTCGCAGCAGGGCCAGTTCCCGTCGCCGAAGTACACCGAGATCCCGGTCTCGCGCGAAGCCGCCAAGTACTACCGCGACGGCCCGCCTTTCCTGCAGCGCTACCTGTCGTTCTGGCTGGCGAACCTGTTCGACCGCCTGTGGGTCGTGGTGGTGGCGCTGGCGGCGCTGGTGATCCCGCTGTCGAAGATCGTGCCGCCGCTGTACGTGTGGCGCATCCGCTCGCGCGTCTACCGCTGGTACGGCCAGCTGCGCGCGGTCGAGCAGGTGCTGGAGAACGCCGATCCGGCCAACTGCGACGAGGTGCGCGCCGAGCTGCTGCGCCGTCTCGACGACATCGAGGGGCGCGTCAACCACATCTCGATTCCGCTGTCCTATGCCGACTCGCTGTACGGCTTGCGCAGCCATATCAACTTCGTGCGCCAGCGCGTGCGCGCCAGCCAGAAAAGCGAACCCAAGGCAGGGTGATCAGCGCGCAAGCAGGCGCTCAGGCTCCCGTCCAGGGCAGGCCGGCCTTGCACCAGCCGCCCACGGTCTTGCGGTGGCCTTCGGCGTCGCGGTCGCCTTCGAAGCCTTCCAGGATGTCGAAGGCATCCGTGTAGCCGAGTTCGGTAGCCACGCGCGCGGCATGGCGCGAGCGCACGCCGGAGCGGCACAGGAACAGCACCACATCTTCCTTGTCCGCGGTCTGCTGCAGCTGGGTCGCGAAGTCCGGGTTCGGCGCGCCGCCCGGGTAGAGGGTCCACTGCACCGCGCCGTGCTGGGCTTCGGGAACGGCCGGGCGGCCGATCCAGTCGCGCTCCGCATTCGTGCGCACGTCGACCAGTTTTACCCGCGGGTCGGACTGAAGCAGGGCGTAGGCTTCCTGCGGCGTGACGGCGCCGGCATAGGGCTGGCCGGGCGCGCGTTCCCTGGCGGCGGCCAGGATCTCGTCGGTTGTGCTCATGGTTTCTCCAGATGGAATGCTCGTGCTCGCACAAATGGTGCAAGCTGCTTCAAGTTGGTGCATACTCCCGCACTTGCACCAAGCTGGTGCGCATGGCTGAGCTTAAGACTACCCTGCATCAAACTTGTGCGCTGCACCTCGTGGCCGATTTTAAGGCGCGGAACGCGAGCGCTCCAAGGACAGATTGCTTATTTGCTCATGGACAAGAGCTGGCACGCTTACTGCTTATAAGACGATGCGACTTTTTTTATCAGGAGAATACGAATGGCAAGGACCGCCGCAGAGGTAATGCAGCTGCTGAAGGAAAACGAAGTCAAGTTCGTCGATTTGCGTTTCGCCGATACCCGCGGCAAAGAGCAGCACGTGACCGTTCCCGTCTCGCACTTTGACGAAGACAAGTTCGAATCCGGCCACGCTTTCGACGGTTCGTCGATCGCCGGCTGGAAAGGCATCGAAGCCTCGGACATGCTGCTGATCCCGGACCCGAACACCGCGAACATCGACCCGTTCATGGAAGAGACCACCATGTTCATGCAGTGCGACGTGATCGAACCGTCGGACGGCAAGGGCTATGACCGCGACCCGCGCTCGATCGCCAAGCGCGCCGAAGCCTATCTTAAATCGTCGGGCATCGGCGACACCGCCTTCTTCGGCCCGGAGCCGGAATTCTTCATCTTCGACTCGGTCCACTGGAAGATCGACATGTCCGGCTCGATGGTCAAGATCAGCTCGGAAGAAGCGTCCTGGTCGACCGACAAGGAATTCGAAGGCGGCAACAGCGGCCACCGTCCGACTGTCAAGGGCGGCTATTTCCCGGTCCCGCCGGTCGACAGCTTCCAGGACATGCGTTCGGAAATGTGCCTGATCCTCGAAGCCCTGGGCATCCCGGTCGAAGTGCACCACCATGAAGTGGCCGGCGCCGGCCAGAACGAAATCGGCACCAAGTTCTCGACCCTGGTCGAGCGCGCCGACTGGACCCAGAACATGAAGTACGTGATCTGGAACGTGGCCCACAGCTACGGCAAGACCGCGACCTTCATGCCGAAGCCGATGAACGGCGACAACGGCTCGGGCATGCACGTGCACCAGTCGATCTGGAAGGACGGCAAGAACCTGTTCGCCGGCGACGGCTATGCAGGCCTGTCGGAAACCGCCCTGTACTACATCGGCGGCATCATCAAGCACGCCAAGGCCCTGAACGCGATCACCAACCCGGGCACCAACTCCTACAAGCGCCTGGTGCCGGGCTACGAAGCCCCGGTCAAGCTGGCCTACTCGGCCAAGAACCGTTCGGCATCGATCCGCATCCCGCACGTGGCGAACCCGAAAGGCCGCCGCATCGAGACCCGCTTCCCGGATCCGCTGGCCAACGTCTACCTGTGCTTCGCCGCGCTGCTGATGGCCGGCCTGGACGGCATCCAGAACAAGATCCACCCGGGCGAAGCCGCGACCAAGGACCTGTACCACCTGCCGCCGGAAGAAGACAAGCTGATTCCGACCGTGTGCGCATCGCTGGAAGAAGCGCTGGAAGCCCTGAACAAGGACCGCGACTTCCTGACCCGCGGCGGCGTGTTCAGCGACAGCATGATCGACGCCTACATCGAGCTGAAGATGGGTGAAGTGCAGCGCCTGCGCATGACCCCGCACCCGGCCGAATTCGACATGTACTATTCGTCGTAAGTGTAGCCGTGCGGCAACAAAACGCGGGGAAAGCCAGCCGGCTGCCCCGCGTTTTTCTTTTTTCGAATTCGGATGGGGTATATTCCTTGGATTCCCCAACCAGGCACATCGTGCCGACCAAGCTGATGCGAATGACAAGCACCGCTTTGCACCTGGCCGCCATGTTCGTGGCTGTCGCGCTGGCCGCGCCGGCCGCCGCCCAAGCCGTCTACCGCTGCGTGGACAAGGAAGGCCGCGTGCTTTACACCGATACGAATGCGGGCAACTGCAAGCTGATCGATGCGGGACATTCCGGCGCCATCTCGGCGCCGCCTGCCTCCAGCCGCCGGCCTGCCGTCGGCATGCGCCAGGGCGGGTCCCGTCCGGCCGCCAGCCCGGTGGCCAGCCCCGCCGGTTTCCCGCGCGTGGACGGCGCCGCCCAGCGCGCCCGCGACGACGACCGCCGCGCCATCCTCGACGAGGAACTGCGCGCCGAAGAGAAGAAGCTGGCCGACCTGCGGCGCGACGCCGGCAGCCGCGAGGACATCGGCCGCGCCGAGAAGAACGTCGAAGCGCTCAAGCGCGAGATCGCGAACGTCCGCTGACATGATCCAGACCGAGAGCCTGCCCCGCGAGCGTTTCGCCGGCCTGGACCTGCTGGCCGCCAGCGTGCTGGTGGCCGATGCGGCCGGCCTGGTGCGCTATGCGAATCCGGCCGCCGAGCACCTGCTCGAGGTGTCGGTCAAATCGCTGTCGCGCCAGAAGCTGGCCGGCCTGTTCGCCAACGGCGAGGAGCTGGGCGCCCTGTGCGCGCAGGCGCTGGCGCACCGCTATGCCGACCTGCGCCAGGACCTGACCCTGCAGCGCCCGGGCCGCGAGCCGCTGCACGTGCACGTCATGGTCAGCGCGGCCGGCGAGGACGAGGTGGTGGTCGAGCTGCGCGAGAACGTGCAGCAGTTGAAGCTGGATCGCGAGGAGCGCATCCTCGACCAGAGCCAGGCCAACAAGGAGCTGGTCCGCAACCTGGCGCACGAAATCAAGAACCCGCTGGGCGGCATCCGCGGCGCGGCGCAGCTGCTGGAACTCGAGCTGCCGGATGCGTCCCTGCGCGAGTACACCCAGGTGATCATCAAGGAGGCCGACCGCCTGCAGACCCTGGTCGACCGCCTGCTGGCGCCGCACCGCCGCCCGCACATCGTCGGCGACGTCAACATCCACGAAGTCTGCGAGCGCGTGCGCAGCCTGGTGCTGGCCGAATTCCCGTCCGGCTTGCGCATCAGACGCGACTACGATGCCTCGATCCCCGAGTTCCGCGGCGACAAGGAGCAGCTGATCCAGGCCGTGCTGAACATCGTCCACAACGCCGCCCAGGCCCTGCGCGAACGCATCGCCGCGGGCGAAGCCGAGATCGTGCTGCGCACCCGGGTGGCGCGCCAGGTCACCCTGGCCAAGGTGCGTTACGGGCTGGCATTAGACTTGCATATCATCGACAATGGACCGGGCATCGCCCCCGAAATCCGCGACCGCATCTTCTATCCGCTCGTCTCCGGACGGGAGGGCGGCAGCGGACTCGGGCTGACGCTGGCGCAGACCTTCGTGCAGCAGCACCTGGGGCTGATCGAGTGCGAAAGCCGGCCTGGACTGACGGATTTCCGCATCCTGATCCCGCTGCCATAAGCGCCGGGATGGTGCGGCCGCGGTCCAAACATTGAACCATCGCGGGAAGCACTGAACTAATGAAACCAATCTGGATTGTCGACGACGATGCATCGATCCGCTGGGTGTTGGAAAAAGCCCTGGCGCGCGAGAACCTGGCAACCCGGAGCTTCGCCAGCGGACGCGAGGCGCTGGCCGCCTTCGAGAACGACAGCCCGCAGGTGCTGGTCTCGGACATCCGCATGCCGGGCGAGTCCGGCCTCGACCTGCTGGCGGCCGTCAAGGAAAAGCATCCCGGCTTGCCGGTCATCGTCATCACCGCCTTCTCCGACCTCGATTCGGCGGTCGCCTCCTTCCAGGGCGGCGCCTTCGAATACCTGGCCAAGCCCTTCGACATCGACAAGGCGGTGGCGCTGATCCGGCGCGCGCTGGAAGAGAGCCTGCGCGAAGCCAGCGTCGAGACCGTGCCCCTCGAAGCGCCGGAGATCCTGGGCCAGGCGCCGGCCATGCAGGAAGTCTTCCGCGCCATCGGCCGCCTGTCGCAATCGAATGTGACGGTCCTGATCACGGGCGAAAGCGGCACCGGCAAGGAACTGGTGGCGCGCGCCCTGCACAAGCACAGCCCGCGCGCCGCCCAGCCTTTCATCGCGCTGAACACGGCGGCGATCCCGAAGGACCTGCTGGAATCCGAACTGTTCGGCCACGAGCGCGGCGCCTTCACCGGCGCCCAGGCGATGCGGCGCGGCCGCTTCGAGCAGGCCGAGAACGGCACCCTGTTCCTGGATGAAATCGGGGACATGCCATTCGATTTACAAACCCGGCTGTTGCGCGTGCTGTCCGACGGCCATTTCTACCGCGTGGGCGGGCACCAGCCCGTGAAGGCGAATGTGCGCGTGATCGCCGCCACCCACCAGAACCTGGAGCAGCGCGTGCGCGACGGCCTGTTCCGCGAAGATTTGTATCACCGCCTGAACGTGATCCGGCTGCGCCTGCCTTCCTTGCGCGAACGGCGCGAAGACATCCCCCTGCTGGTGCGCCACTTCCTGGTGCAGAGCGCACGCCAATTGGGCGTCGAGCCCAAGCGGCTGAGCGAGGAAGCGCAGCGCTGCCTGGCCGCCCTCGACCTGCCGGGCAACGTGCGCCAGCTGGAAAACCTGTGCAACTGGATCACGGTGATGGCGCCGGGCCAGACCGTCGAGGTCAAGGACCTGCCGCGCGACCTGACCCATGCCCAGCCAGCGTTCGCGTTTGCCGCCCCGCCCGTCACGGCGCCGGTGGTGGCGATGCCGGCGCCGTCCGCCGGACCGCTGCAGGGCGGCGCGGATGGCGCCGGCCTGCCTTCGATGGCGAGCGCCGTGCCGGCCGGCGCCGACGGCTGGATCGGCCTGCTCGAACTGCAGGCCGCGCGCATGCTGTCGGACGGCCAGGTCGAGGTGATGGACGTGCTGGGCAAGCAGTTCGAAACGGCCCTGATCCGCACGGCGCTCAAGCATACGCACGGGCGCAAGAACGATGCGGCGATCAGGCTCGGCATTGGACGGAATACGATTACGCGGAAGATTGCGGAGTTGGGGATCGACGGCGCGAAGGACGAATAAGCACTTCCGTCGTTCCCGCCGCACTCCCGTCGTTCCCGCGCAGGCGGGAACCCAAGTTTACTCGAGCCAACGAGACGCATACAGAACTTGGATCCCCGCCTTCGCGGGGACGACGTGCGGGCGCCGCAGGCCGTAACGAGGCCGACATGGTGTAGACTTTCTCCATGCTAATCAACTGCGTCGCCTACCAGGAAGGTAAAAAACTCTCCGACATCCCCGTCGAGGACATCAGCGACTATCTCGAACGCCCCGGCTGCTTCGTCTGGGTCGCGCTGCGCGATGCTACCGATGCCGAGATGCGCCAGATGCAGGAGGAATTCAAGCTGCACGAACTGGCGGTCGAGGATGCCGCGCGTGGCCACCAGCGGCCGAAGATCGAGGAATACGGCGACTGCCTGTTCACCGTCGTGCACACCGTCGATCTCGAAGGCGATGCGCTGGCCACCGGCGAACTCGCGATCTTCGCCGGTCCCAATTACGTGCTGTCGGTGCGGCGCGATGCCGCCAAGGGTTTCCTGGGCGTGCGCGCCCGCGCCGAGCGCGAGCCGCATTTGCTCAGCATGGGTTCGTCCTTCGTGATGTACGCGCTGATGGACGCCGTGGTCGACCGCTATTTCCCGATCGTCGACAAGCTCGAGTCCGAGCTGGAAACCATCGAGGACCGCATCTTCACCCACGGCGCCCAGCGCCAGAACGTCGAGCGCCTGTACCAGCTCAAGCGCAAGGGCCTGGAGCTGCGCCATGCGGTGATTCCGCTGATGGACGCCGTCGGGCGCCTGCTCGGCGGCCGCGCCCCCAGCATGGCGGCCGGGGTGCAGGACTACTTCCGCGACGTGCACGACCACCTGATCCGCATCGGCGGCCGCCTCGATACCATCCGCGACACGATCGCCACCGCGATCCAGGTGAACCTGGCCATGGTCTCGATCGACGAAAGCGAAGTGAACAAGCAGCTGGCCGCCTGGGCCGCGATCTTTGCCGTGTTCACCGCCTTCGCCGGGGTCTGGGGCATGAACTTCAAGTACATGCCGGAGCTGGACTGGAAGTGGGGCTATCCGATGGCGATCGGCGCCATGTTTGCAGTGTGTTTCTATTTGTATCGGAAGTTCCGCAAGGCCGGTTGGCTGTAACCCCACAGCGCTTCATAGACAAAGGACGCGATTGGCGTCCTTTTTTTATTGCATTGCAGCAAATGGATCGAGCCGAATCTTGTTCAGCAACTTATGATTTGTTACGAAATGTTATGTTGTAGAAACACGAATTACGGTTTGTACATATTGACCAATCCTCAATCCAGCAGACATTATTCTGTCCGCCGACTTGGGCGACACCGATCTTCCCAAGCCAGCGACAACTCATCATCGTTTGGGAAAATTCATGTTCAAAGAAAAAACCTTGTCGCGCGCCGTGCGCGTCATGTTCGCCGGCGCCATCGGCGTCGGCCTGATGGGCCAGGCCCTGGCGCAGGAATCGGAAAAGCCGATGGCCCGCGTCGAAGTGACCGGCTCCTCGATCAAGCGCGCCGACGTCGAAGGCGCGCTGCCGGTGCAGATGGTCAGCGCCGCCGACATCAAGCGCACCGGCGCCACCAATACCGCCGAACTGCTGACCACCCTGACCTCGAACGCCATGGCCGGCGCAGCCAACCAGGCCGAAGGCGCGGGGCAGTCGACCTATGGCCTGTCCAGCGCCAGCCTGCGCGGTCTCGGCTCGAGCAAGACCCTGGTGCTGGTCAACGGCCGCCGCCTGGGCAACTACGCCACCGACGGCACCGCCGTCGACGTCAACTCGATCCCGCTGGCCTCGATCGATCACGTGGAAGTGCTGAAGGACGGCGCCTCCGGCGTGTACGGCTCCGATGCGATCGGCGGCGTCATCAACTTCATCACCCGCCAGAACTACTCGGGCGTGGAACTGAACGGCTACACCAGCGTCAGCCGCGGCGGCGGCGGCCAGACCAACAAGGCCAGCGTGCTGGCCGGCTGGGGCGATTTCGATGCGGACCGCTACAACATCACGCTGTCGGCCGACGTCAGCAAGGACAAGGCCATCTTCGGCCGCCAGCGCGACTATGCGCGCAATGCCTGGAACAACAACGGTCTGCGCGACGCCAGCGCGACCCCGAGCGGCAACTACAGCACCTTCGACCCGGTCACCACGCCGAACGCCATGGGCGTGACTCCGAACGCGCTGAACTCGATCGGCACCGGCATCGGCAACGGCCTGTCGCAAGCCAACTGCGCCGCCAACGGCAGCGCCTGGGACGCCAACCTCGGCGCCTGCCGCTTCGACAGCTCGCCTTACGTCAACCTGGTGCCGGAAGCCAAGCGCACCAACGTCGGCGGCAGCTTCCGCTTCAAGCTGAACGACAGCACCGAGCTGTTCATGGAAGGATTCGTCTCGCGCAACGAGACCACGCAGCGCGCGCAATCCTCGCCGTACAGCGCCTCCTTCCTGTCGACCGACCCGGCCTTCGCCACCCAGAACCTGTACCCGGCCATCGTCGTTTCGCCGCTCAGCCCCTACTACCCGGCAGGCCTGGCCGCCGCCAACGGCGTGGCCGGCCAGCCGCTGACCGTCAGCTACCGCGCCTTCGACGGCGGCGACCGCATCGCCAGGGACACCGCGATCGCATCGCACCTGGCGCTGGGCTTCCGCGGCACCGTCAAGGGCTATGACTACGACGTCGCCTACACCCACAACTCGAGCGACGTCACCGAGCGCGCGATCCAGGGTTACCAGAACCAGACCGCGCTGGTCAAACTGCTGAGCAACAACCCCGACTTCAACCCGCTGGTCCAGTACCAGTCGCCGGAACTGGCAAAGCAGATCTACGGCACCAACTACGTCGGTCCGGTGATGAACGCGGTGCTGCGCAACGACGCCATCAACGCGCGCATCTCGGGCGATCTGGTCCAGCTGCCGGCCGGCATGGCGAAATTCGCCGTCGGCGCCTCGATGAGCGACGAGAACCTGTCGGTCAACCCGAGCGCGGCTTACCAGAGCGGCGACGTGTCGGGCTACGGCGGCGCCCAGCTGCCGCTGTCGGCCTCGCGCAATTCGTCGGCGGTGTTCGCCGAAGCCATCGTCCCGATCGTGAAGCACCTGGAAGCCGACCTGGCCGTCCGCCACGACCGCTACCCGAACGCCAGCGCCACCAACCCGAAGCTCAGCCTGCGCTGGCAGCCGATCCAGCAGGTGCTGCTGCGCGGCTCCTACGGCAAGGGCTTCCGCGAGCCGTCGCTGCCCGAGCTGATGAACCAGCAGACCATCGGCACCAGCGCCAACCTGACCGACCCGGTCACCGGCCAGTTCGGCCAGTTCAACCAGACCTACGGCGGCAACCCGAACCTGCAGCCGGAGAAGTCGGAACAGTCCTCGCTGGGCCTGGTGGTCGATCCAGTCAAGGGCCTGTCGATCGCCGTCGACTGGTGGAAGATCAACGTGAACAACCTGGTGACCACGCTGTCGCCGTCGTTCACCCTGAGCCAGGCGGCCGCCGGCAACCCGGCCTACACCGGCCTGGTCACCCGCGACAAGTCGGGCAACATCACCAACATCGTCGGCACCAATATCAACGCCGGCAGCGTGAAGACCGAAGGCGTGGACGTGGACGTGCGCTGGGCCCTGCTGAAGTCGCCGACCTACGGCAACTTCAACCTGCGCCTGAACGGCACCTACACCTCGAAGTACGACCTGACCCTGGCCGACGGCACGGTGCAGCGCAGCGTCGCCGCGACCATCGACAAGGACGGCAACGTCCTGAGCGCGGTCTCCAACGGCGGCATCATCTTCCGCTGGAGGGATCAGCTGACCCTGGACTGGAAGTACAAGAAGTTCGGCGCCTCGCTGACCAACAACTTCCAGTCGGGCTACTGGGATGCCTACCGCGCGGATGCGGAAGAGCCGATCGCGCAGCACGTCGGCGCCTTCTCGACCTGGGACCTGCAGGGCAGCTACAGCGGCATCAAGAACCTGACCCTGACCGCGGGCGTCAAGAACCTGTTCAACCGCAAGCCGACCGAAGTCATCACCGGCGGCTCCTACTTCCAGACGGGCTACGATCCGACCTGGTACGACCCGCGCGGCCAGACCGGCTACGTGAGCGCGAGCTACCAGTTCTGATACCGGTAAGCGCGTAAAGCCAAAACCCGCCGCGTGCAAATGCGGCGGGTTTTTTTTTGCGCCCCCGCCTCTACATGACCAATTTGCAACGAATTTCTCCTAAACAACTACTTGTCTGTACATATATATTGACAATTTATTTATACATATGTTTCAGTTGAGTTTGTCAAATTGCATATTTGCAATGATGACTTCATAACAATTGCTTGTACTTTAGGGAGAAAGTATGAAACTGCAGTCTGCGCGTTTCCAGCGCTGTGCCGCCGCGGTGGCGGTGGGCATGATGATCGCATCCGTCGCTTACGCACAAAGCTCCGAAGGCTCGATCTACGGCCGTGGCAAGCCGGGCGACAAGGTCACCATTACCAGTACCGAAAACGGCGCCAGCCGCCAGGTCACGGTTGATTCCCGTGGTGAGTTCAGCGCCAACAAGCTGCCGCCAGGTGCGTACTCGGTGGAATCGGGCGGCGTCAAGCGCGAGGTCACCGTCAACATCGGTTCGGGCTCCAGCGTCGACCTCGTCGGGCAGGACGCAACCCGGGTGGTGGTGCGCGGCACGCGCAGCCGCATCGACGTCAGTACCGTCGAATCGAGCACCGTGTTCACCGCCGACCAGATGGCGGCGCTGCCGGTGGCGCGCGACGTGAACATGGTCGCCCAGCTGGCGCCGGGCGTGGTGCGCGGCGACCCGGACCTGGGCGCCGGCAACCTGCCGTCCTTCAGCGGCGCGTCGGTGGCCGAGAACGGCTACTACATCAACGGCTTCGACGTCACCAACCTGCGTAACTTCCTGTCCTACGCGAACCTGCCCTTCGACGCGATCGGCGCGCAGCAGATGAAGAGCGGCGGCTACGGCGTCGAATACGGCCGTTCGCTGGGCGGCATCATCAGTATCGCGACCAAGCGCGGCACCAACACCTGGAAGGCCGGCGGCGCGATGTTCTACGAGCCGGATTCGCTGCGCTCGCAGGGCAAGAACGTCGCGGACCTCAATCCGCAGAGCCCGAACAGCTACACGGTGTTCAACGCCCCGCGCAAGGAGAGCGACCTGTCGTACGACGTGTTCGCCGGCGGACCGATCATCCAGGACAAGCTGTTCATCTTCGGTATCCTGGAAGGCCGTCACGACACGGCCGACACCTTCCGCGAAGCGGGCAGCACCCGCACCCGTTCGCAGCGCCCGAACGGCATGGTCAAGGTCGATTTCACGCCGACCGACATGCACCGCCTGGAGTTCACCGGCATCGACAACCGGCACGAAACCGAGATCACCGACTGGAACCAGGATCTCGCGGTGCACCCGGAAGACAAGAACCTGACCTGGCACAAGGGCGACCCGGCCTACAGCAACCAGACCTCGGGCGGCCATGTGCTGATCGCCAAGTACACCGGCTACCTGACCGACAACCTGACCATCTCGGCCCTGGCCGGCAAGGTGCGTGACAAGCTGGCCAAGACCACCGGCGCGCGCCAGGCCGGCCTCGACTGCCCGGTCATCCTGGAGACCGACGGCGCCAGCGAGATCGGCTGCTGGGCCAAGCCCTTCCCGGGCCCGGCCGTGCGCGCCCTGAACGCACCGGACGACGAGGACAAGCGCAAGGCCTACCGCTTCGACGTCGACTACACGCTGGGCAGCCACAACCTGCGCGCCGGCCTCGACCACCAGAAGTTCACCTCGATCCAGGCCGGCAGCTCGACCTACTCGGGCGGCTACTACTACCGCTACTTCATCAGCGCGAACGGCACCGTGAACGGCGTGCCGAACGCGGTGGCGCCGGGTGGCCAGTACGTGCGCCGGCGCGAGTCGACCTCGACCGGTGGCGCCTTCGACGTCGAGAACAAGGCCTATTACCTGGAAGACAACTGGAAAGTGGTCCCGAACGTCCTGCTGTACGCCGGCCTGCGTTCGGAATCCTTCGACAACCGCAACGGCGACGGCATCAGCTTCGCGAAGAAGGACAACCTGGTCGCGCCGCGCATCGGCGCCTCGTGGGACGTGTACGGCGACGCTACCCTGAAGGTGTACGGTAACGTCGGCCGCTACTACATCCCGATCGCCTCGAACACCAACATCCGCGCCACCCAGGGCGAACTGTTCGAGCAGCGCTTCTACACCTTCACCGGCCGCGATCCGCGCACCCAGGGCCCGCTGGGCCTGTCCGCCAAGGACATCGGCACCCCGCAGATCGTCAGCGACGGCAGCCTGGCCAACCCGGCCACCATCGCCGACATGAACCTCAAGCCGATGTCGCAGGACGAAGTCATCCTCGGCTTCCAGAAGGCCCTCGCGGCGCGCTGGACCATGGGCATGAAGGCGACCTACCGCAAGATCAACAACGGTATGGACGACTACTGCTCGCACATCGGCTTCGAAAAATGGGCGGCCGACAAGGGCTACAAGGACTTCGATTCCAGCGAGATGGCGCAGTGCATGATCGTCAATCCGGGTAATGACGTCACCCTGATGATGGACCTGGACAGCAGCGGCAAGCTGCAGCGGGCCACTGTCCCGAACAGCTACCTGGGCCTGGCCAAGTACACCCGCGTCTACAAGGCGCTCGAGCTGACCTTCGAGCGTCCGTGGGACGGCAAGTGGGGCGTGTACGGTTCCTACGTCTGGGCCAAGCTGAGGGGCACCGCGGAAGGCTACGTCAACTCGGTGATCAACCAGGAAGACGCCGGCATCACCCAGGACTTCGACTTCGCCTCGCTGACCAACGGTTCCGACGGCTACCTGTCGAACGACCGCCGCCACACGTTCAAGCTGTACGGCAACTACGCCATCAACGACCAATGGCGCCTGGGCTTCAACAGCAGCCTGCAGTCGGGCCGCCCGACCAGCTGCATCGGCTTCGTGCCGGACTACACCCCGGATGCGTCGGATGCCGCAGGCTACACCACGGCATCGTCGTATTACTGCCTGAACGATAAAGGCCAGTCCGTACTGCACAACCGTGGCACCGCCGGCCGTACGCCGTGGAACTTCATGCTGGACCTGCAGGTCGCTTACCTGCCGAAGGTCGCGAATGGCCGACTGACGCTGCAGGCCGACATCTTCAACGTGTTGAACGTGCAGAAGGTCACCGAGTGGAACGAACAGCGTGACTACTCGCGTGACACCGTCGGGGAAGGCACGCTGAACCAGAACTACCAGCGTCCGACCGGCTTCCAGACGCCGCGTTCGGTGCGCTTCTCGGCGCGTTACGAGTTCTGATGTAGCGTGACATGGCCGCTTCCGGGCGGCCGAACGACAACGCCGCCTTCGGGCGGCGTTTTTTATTCCGCGCCGCCGGCGCTGGCCGCGGTCGCCCCGCAGGCCAGGATCACCAGCGCGATCCCCAGCCACTGCACGCCCGACAGCCGCTCGCCCAGCACCATGAAGCCGGCCAGCGCCGCCACCGCCGGCGAGGCGCTGACCAGGATGCCGAACACGCGCCGCGGCAGCTTGCGCAGGGCGATCATCTCCAGCGTGTAGGGCGCGGCCGAGGACAGGATGGCCACCGCCAGGCCGGCCGCCAGCACGGCGGGCGAGAGCAGGGCGCCGCCGGCGTAGTGGGCGCCGATCGGCACGATGAAGACGCTGGCCGCCAGCATGCCCCAGGCCACGGTGCCGGAGCCCGCGGCCGTCGATGCGCGCTTGCCGAACACGATGTACAGCGCCCAGCACAGGGCGGCGCCGGCGGCGCAGGCGACACCCAGCGGGTCGAGCGCGCCGGTCCCGGTTGTCAAAGGCAGCAGCAGCCACAGGCCAAAGGCCGCGCAGGCCACCCACACGAAGTCGCGCGCGCGGCGCGAGGACAGCAGCACCACGGCCAGCGGCCCCATGACCTCGATCGATACCGCGATGCCGATCGGGATGCGCGCGAAGGCGCGGTAGATCAGCAGGTTCATGCTGCCCAGCGCCAGGCCGTAGAGCAGCAGCCAGGGCAAATCGGCGCGCGAGGGCAGGGTGCGCCAGGGCCGGGTGAAGGCGCACAGCAGCAGGCTTGAGAGGCCGACGCGCAGCGCGACCACGCCTTCGGCCCCGACCAGCGGGAACAACTGCTTGGCGAACGCCGCGCCGGCATAGGTCGACACCATGGCGCCGGCGATCGCCAGCACCGGCAGGGCGGCGCCGGGCTGGACCTGGACCTGGGCCTGGCTTGTCACGCTCAGCCGGCCATGGAGAGCGCGACCGCTTCCGCCACGCGGATGCCGTCGATCGCGGCCGACATGATGCCGCCCGCATAGCCGGCGCCTTCGCCGGCCGGATACAGGCCGCGCGTGTTCAGGCTTTGCAGGTTGTCGTCGTGGCGCTTGATGCGGATCGGCGAGGAAGTGCGGGTCTCGACCCCGGTCAGCACCGCATCCTCTTTATAGTAGCCCTTGATCTGCTTGTCGAAAGCCACGAAAGCTTCGCGCATGGCGACGATCGCGTAGTCCGGCAGCGAAGGAGCGAGGTCGGTCAGGTGCACGGCCGGCTTGAAGGATGGGATCACGGCGCCGAATTCGGTCGAGGCCCGGCCTTTCACGAAGTCGCCCATCAGCTGGCCCGGCGCGTCGTAGTTGCTGCCGCCGAGGACGAAGGCGCGCGATTCGAGTTCCCTCTGGAAGGCGATGCCGGCCAGCGGGTGGCCCGGATAGTCCTGCGGCGTGATGCCGACCACGATCGCGCTGTTGGCGTTGCGCTCGTTGCGCGAGTACTGGCTCATGCCGTTGGTGACCACGCGGCCTTCTTCGGACGAGGCGGCGACCACGGTGCCGCCCGGGCACATGCAGAAGCTGTACACGCTGCGGCCGTTCGAGGCGTGGTGCACGATCTTGTAGTCGGCCGCGCCGAGGATCTCGTTGCCGGCGTTCGGGCCGAAGCGGCAGGCGTCGATCAGCGATTGCGGGTGCTCGACCCGGAAACCGATCGAGAACGGCTTCGCTTCTATATAGACGCCGCGGTCGTACAGCATCTGGAAGGTGTCGCGCGCGCTGTGGCCGATCGCCATCACCAGGTGCCTGGTCGGGATTTCCTCGCCCGAGGCCAGGCGCACGCCGACCACCTGGCGGCTGTTGCCTTCGCCTTCGACCAGCACGTCTTCCAGGCGGGTCTCGAAGCGGATCTCGCCGCCCAGCGACAGGATCTCGGCGCGCATCTGCTCGACCATCTTCACCAGCCTGAACGTCCCGATGTGGGGCTTGCTGACGTACAGGATCTCTTCCGGCGCGCCCGATTTCACGAACTCGGACAGCACCTTGCGGCCGTAGTGCTTCGGGTCCTTGACCTGGCTGTACAGCTTGCCATCGGAGAAGGTGCCGGCGCCGCCTTCGCCGAACTGCACGTTCGACTCGGTGTTCAGCTTGCGCTTGCGCCAGAAGCCGAAGGTGTCGACGGTGCGCTCGCGCACGACCTTGCCGCGCTCCAGCACGATGGGATTGAAACCCATCTGGGCCAGGATCAGGGCCACGAACAGGCCGCACGGGCCCATGCCGACCACCACCGGGCGCGGTTCGCCCGGCGCCGGGCGCGCAGCGGTCACGAACTTATAGCCGGTATCGGGCGCCGGCCCGATCTGGCGGTCGTGCTGCAGCCGCTTCAAGACCTGCGCCTCGTTCTTCACCTGCACGTCCAGTGCATAGATCAGCACGATGGCGCTGCGCTTGCGGGCGTCGTAGCTGCGCTTGAATACCGTGAAGTCGATCAGCTCGTCTTCAGCGATGCCGAGGCGGCTCAGCACCGCCTGGCGCAAGGCGGGTTCCGGATGGTCGAGGGGAAGTTTTAATTCGGCAATTCTCAGCATGGTAGGAGGCGTGGCTAGCAAACGCTTGGTCGGTTCAACCTTCTATTGTAACCCGGCGCGGCGGGCTGCAAGGCGGCCACGCCGGGAATGTCCGCGCGCCCGGACACGCACCCCGTCCGCCTTGTCCGCCGGCGGCAACCGCAGAGGGAGGAATTTATGTCCGCTGCATGGGGTTTGACGTTGCACAGACCCAACGGTTGACAAATTAATGACAAAAATCTTCAGTGCACCATAACTGTGCATTATTTCCCGATATAAGCAGGATGTATATACATATGACGCAGTGCAATAAATACAAAACGCATGATGTCAATATGGGCTCGTATGTATTGACTTGATTCCATTGAGTTTTTTTGCTGCATGATGCTTTTTTGAGCAGCTTGTCACATTTGTATTGCTGCGCCACACAATTGTGCGTATGCCCTTGCATCGTCATGGTGCATGGATATCCGGTGTCCCTGGGGTGTGGAATGATGTCTTGGAGCAATTGACACTTGCAGAAACGTTATGTTCCTATGTGCGTACATATCCTTACCGAAATAAGGATACGGCTTCGCCTTTGGGTGAATAAAAGAGAAAAGTTAGTTTGCTTTGTAGTGTTTGGTGATTGAAACGTCATACCCAAAAATAGGAAATCACATGCTCAAGAAAACCGTTTTAGTTCACGCATTGACGCTCGCATTCAGCGGCGCTGCGTTGACCGTTGCCACGATGACCCCCGCGATGGCGCAGTCGAATGCCACCGGCGCCATCTACGGCCACGCTGGCAGCGACGTCAAGGTCGTCGTCGAAAACCCGGCAACCGGCCTGCGCCGCGTCCTGACGCCGGACTCGCAGGGCCGCTTCCAGGCGACCGCACTGCCGCCAGGCACCTACAAAGTTTCGCAGATGCGCGGTGACACCGTCGTCTCGTCGGTCGAAGTCGACGCCACCATCGGCGCGAACTCGGAAGCGATCTTCGCCCCGGCCGCCGGCATCCAGACCGTGCAGGTCACCGGCCAGCGCCGTACCATCGACGTCACCAGCACCAGCGGCGGCGCAACCTTCAATGCGCGCCAGCTGGCGGCACTGCCGGTCGCCCGCAACATCAACGCGATCATCCAGCTGGCCCCGAACACCACCCGCGTCGACACCCGCTTCACCGGCGGCTCGTCGATGGGCGGCGGCGCCGCATCGGAAAACTCGTACTACATCAACGGCTTCCCGGTCGTGAACCCGCTGACCGGCCTGGGTTCGGCCCAGCTGCCGTACGGCGCGATCGCCGAGGCGCAGGTGCTGACCGGCGGCTTCGGCGCCGAGTTCGGCCGTTCGATCGGTGGCGTGCTGAACATCATCACCAAGAGCGGTACCAACAGCTGGGAAGCGGGCGCGATCGCGACCTACCAGCCGAACAGCATGCGTGCGAGCGAAAAGAACATCTACTACGCGGACACCAAGCAGGCGTACAACGCGGCGACCAACGGCACCATCCGCTTCCGCCAGGACAACAACGAGCGCACCCAGTCGACCTACGGCGCCTACGTCGGCGGTCCGATCATCAAGGACAAGCTGTTCATGTTCGTGTCCGGCGAATACAACGAAGACAAGCGCGGCTACGACAACCTCGAGCGCGTGTCGGCTTCGGTAGGCACCAATGGCTGGCGTGACGACAAGAAGAAGATCAAGCGCTGGCTGGGCAAGTTGGACTGGAACATCACCGACGACCACCGCCTGGAATACACCAACATCGGCGACACGCCTGAGCGCCTGTACGCCGACCGCGGCTTCGACTTCGCGTCCGGCAATGCTGTCGGCCCGGTGGCGTCGCAGCAGACCCTGCGCAACATCGATGACAACGGCGCCGTCACCAACATGGCGAAGTACACGGGTAACATCACCCAGGACTTCACCATCACCGCGCTGTACGGCCGCTCGGTCTCGAAGCACGAGAACTCGTTCGTGGGCTACGATCCGACCGTGTTCTCGACGGTGTCGGATCCGTCGGTGCGCGCACCGGGCCTGACCTACACCAACCCGCAGATCCTGTCCGGTAACATCCTGGCGCCGGGTTCGAAAGACGTCGTCAAGAACCTGCGCCTGGACGGCGAATACCGCCTCGGCGCCCACACCCTGCGCGCCGGTGTCGACCAGTCGAAGATCGCCTCGATCGCAGCCGGTGTCTTCAAGGCCGGTGGCGGCACCTGGACCTACTACCGTACCGATACCCCGGGCACCCCGATCGGCGTGAGCGGCGGCACCGTGCCGGCGCCGGCCAGCGGCGGCGGCCTGGGTACCCAGGGCTACTACGTCGGCAAGGGCCTGTTCTCGACCGTGACCGACTCCTACGGCGAACAGAGCGCGCTGTACCTGGAAGACAAGTGGCAGGTCACCAAGGACGTGCTGCTGACCCTGGGCATCCGCGACGAATCGTTCAAGAACCAGAACGACTCGCACACCACCTTCCTGGAGATGAAGAACCAGATCAACCCGCGCCTGGCCGCGGCCTGGGACGTCAACGGCGACGCCAGCCTGAAGGTCTACGGTACCCTGGGCCGTTACTCGGTCCCGATCCCGACCCACATCTCGGTGCGCGGCGCCGGCCGTTCGACCTTCACCGAACAGTTCTACACCTACACCGGCGTGGACGCCAAGGGCGCGCCGACCGGCCTGGTGCAGCTGAGCCCGCCGCTCTCGGGTAACAACGAGTTCGGCCAGGACAAGGTCGTTGCAACCCTCGCCGCCCTGGACATGAAACCGTCCTACCAGGACGAGATCACCTTCGGCTTCGAGCGCGCCTGGTCGCCGCAACTGAACTTCGGCGCCAAGTTCACCTACCGCAAGCTGCAGTCGACCATCGACGACTTCTGCGACGTGCGTCCGTTCGAGAAATACGCGGCCGCCAACAACATCGCGATCACCAACCCGCTGTGGGGCAATACCTGCCAGACCTTCAACCCGGGTGAAGACAACGTCTTCCTGGTGGACTACACGGGCGACGCGTCGAAGCTGACCCGCGTTGCACTGACCGCCGCCCAGCAAGGCTTCGACAAGCCGAGCCGTACCTACGCGGCGGTCGACCTGTTCGCCGAGCATCCTTTCCGCAACGGCTGGTACGGCAAGGTGAACTACACCTGGTCGCGCAACCGCGGCAACACCGAAGGCCAGGTCCGTTCGGACAACGGCCAGGCGGACGTCGCCGTGACCTCGACCTGGGATTACCCGGAGCTGATGGTGGGCGGCTATGGCCTGCTGCCGAACGATCGTGAGCACCAGATCAAGGCCTACGGCTTCTACGAAGTCACCAAGGAGTGGATGACCGGCGCCAACTTCCTGGCTGCTTCGGGCCGTCCGCGTACCTGTATCGGTACCTCGGCACAGCCGGGCGACTCGCCGAACTACGCCAACCAGTCGTTCTGGTGCCTGGGTTCGGACGTTGCGCACAACACCATCCACCAGCGCGGCAGCCTCGGCCGCCTGCCTTGGGACATCAACCTGGACCTGAACGTGGCCTACAAGCCGTCGTTCCTGCCGGGCCTGATGGCGCGCGTCGACGTGTTCAACGTGACCAACAAGCAGACCGTGCAGAACGTGGAAGAGCGTTACAACAACGGTACTCGTATCCGCAGCACCTACGAAACCCCGCTGTCGTACACCTCGCCGCGTTCGGTTCGTCTGTCGGTTTCCTACGACAAGAAGTTCTGATCGTCGCTTAATTTAGCCGATCGAAACGCCCCGGTTCGCCGGGGCGTTTTTTTTACGCCTACGGAATCTGTTGTACGGCTCCAACATGATATCTGCATGAATTGTATATACCGGCCTATCCATTGTGTACTTACGCGCGTGGAAATGCGGCAGTTGCCGCAATGCGCCGCACCAATTTATTGCGCGGCGAGAAAGGCCGAGGGAGGGGAGGGAAGCTCTTTAACTTTTGCTAAGTTCTGCGAAAACCACGTGAACCGGCAAAAATTTGTTCGGCGAAACGAGTTTATGCCGCAAGCATATTGCGGCGCAGCATGCCCTGGAAGGCCCGATGCACCATGGTGGCACGTCGTTCAGAGGCGCGGCCGGCGCCGTGTTGATACATAAACCAAATTGACACCCAAAGAATACATATGCTTTTATTGCAAAACATTAACTTTGGCGGCAAGTAGTTCGGGCGTCCAATTTTGATAGATATAAATACACCTGTCAATACAATACGGGTCTAGGTGGTGATTTAAAAATGGACAGTCCAAAAAACGGTCCGAATCGAAAATAAGGGAATCACAATGTTGAAGAAATCAGTATTAGTTCACGCAATTGCGCTGGCTTTTGGAGGAGCGGCTTTGACCGTTGCTGTAGTCGAGCCGGCCATGGCGCAGTCGAACGCGTCGGGTTCAGTGTTCGGCAAGGTTGGCGCTGGCAGCGCCGACTCCGTTGTCCTGAAGAGCAATGACACGAACGCGACCCGTACGGCCACTGTCGATGCAAACGGCAGCTTCCGCGTAACCAGCCTGCCGATCGGCACCTATACCGTCACCCTGTCCAAGGGCGGCAACGCCATCGGCACCTCCCAGGTCGACGTGATTGCCGGCCAGGGAGTCGAAGCCTTCTTCGCCAACGCCGCCGTTCAGACCGTTCAGGTTAGCGGACGCCGTACCCGTATCGACGTGACCAACTCGGTCAACGGCGCCACCTTCACGGCCCGTGAACTGGACAAGCTGCCGATCGCCCGCAACGTCGACGCCATCATCCAGCTGGCCCCGAATACCACCCGCGGCGACCCGAGCTACCCGGCCGGCGCCAGCTTCGCCGGCGGCGCAGCCAGCGAGAACGCCTTCTACATCAACGGCATGACCGTTACCAACCCGCTGACCGGCATGGGCTCGATGGAGCTGCCCTTCGGCGCGATTGCCCAGGCCTCGATCCTGACCGGCGGCTATGGCGCCGAATTCGGCCGTTCGATCGGCGGTGTGGTCAACATCACCACCAAATCCGGTACCAACACCTGGGAAGCCGGCGCCTACGCGTCGATCGTGCCGAAGTCGACCCGCAGCAAGTACCGCGACCGCTACTACGCGAACACCGGCGCCTTCCCGGACACCGACGGCACCCTGTACATCCGCCGTTCGCAGAACGAGTCGGAACAGAAGCAGGTCTCGGCTTATGTCGGCGGCCCGCTGATCAAGGACACCCTGTTCGGCTTCATCTCGCTGGAGCAGACCAAGACCGATACCGGCCAGGTCGCGGGCGCCACCAGCGCCACCAACCTGGCAAGCTCGGGCTGGCTCGACACCGAGAGCAAGAACAAGCGCTACTACGGCAAGCTGGACTGGAACATCAGCGACAACCACCGCCTGGAATTCACCACCATCGGCGACCTGCCGACCTCGGACCAGCAGACCCGTTCCTACGACTACGCGACCGGCGCCGTCGGTTCGGCCGCCACCACGCAGACGCACCAGGAATTCGGCCCGTCCCAGGCCAACGGCGGCAAGTTCAACAGCCTGCGCTACATCGGCAACATCACCGAAGACCTGACCATCAACGGCCTGTACGGCAAGATGAAGTCGGAGCACGTGTACCAGCCGAACGGCTACGATCCGACCCTGGCCCAGGTGTCGGCCGCGGCGGCCAACCGCTATCCCGGCTTTAACTACACCAGCGGCCAGAAGGTCAGCGGCACCGTGCCGCTGAGCGGCGCGAGCGATGAAGTCGAATCGAAGCGCCTCGACCTGGAATACAAGCTGGGCAACCACACCATCCGTGGCGGCGTCGACAACAACAAGATCGTGACCAAGGACGCCGGCGTCGGCTATGCCGGCGGCAGCCTGTGGCAGTACCAGAAGACGACCAACGTGACCACGCCGCTGGTCGTGTCGGGCGGTACCCTGCCGCAGCCGCTGAACACCTACGGCGGTATCGCGGCCCAGGGTTACTATGTCCGCAACATCATTTACCAGACCTACTCGAACGCCTATGCCGGCCAGGATGCGCAGTACCTGGAAGACCGCTGGCAGGTGACCAAGGACGTGCTCTTGACCGCCGGCATTCGTCGCGAAGGCTTCTACAACGCCAACCAGGACGGCGCCAAGTACATCGAGATGAAGAACCAGTGGCTGCCGCGCCTGAACGTGGCCTGGGACGTCAACGGCGACAGCTCGCTGAAGGTCTACGGCAGCGCCGGCCGCTACACCGTGCCGATTCCGAGCCAGGTGGCTCTGCGCGGCGCCAACGGCTCGAAGTACACCTATGAGTACTTCACCTACACCGGCACCGATGCGAACGGCCTGCCGACCGGCACCAACCGCATCCTCGAACCGGTCTCGAGCAACAACGAGTTCGGCCAGGCCAAGGATCCGAAAACCGTCGCCGCGCAGGGCATGAAGCCGGCCTTCCAGGACGAGATCACGCTGGGCATGGACAAACAGCTGACCCCGGACTACATCGCCGGCGTGAAGTTCACCTACCGCAAGCTGCGCTCGACTATCGACGACATCTGCGATTCGCGTCCGTTCGATGCGTATGCAGAAGCCCACAATATCGACACCTCGAACTACGCCGGCTTCGGCTGCGCGACCTTCAATCCGGGTGAAGACAACGACTTCCTGGTCGACTTTGCAGGCAACAAGAACTACACCAATGTTCACCTGACCAAGGCCGAGCTGGGCTTCGACAAGCCGACCCGTACCTACGCGGCGCTGGACTTCAGCTTCGAGCACCCGTACCGCAACGGCTGGTGGGCGCGCCTGACCTACACCCTGTCGCGCAACAAGGGGAATACCGAGGGCCAGACCCTGTCGGATACCTCCACCGCGCAGACCGACATCGGCGCAACCCAGACCTGGGACTATCCGGAGCAGATGATCGGCGCCGATGGTCTGCTGCCGAACGACCGCACGCACCAGATCAAGGCCTTCGGTTTCTACGACATCACGCCTGAGTGGGGCGTCGGCGGCAACGTGCTGCTGGCATCGGGGCGTCCGCGCTCGTGCTTCGGTACCGATCCGCTTGGCCGCGGTCCGAACTACGGCGGCGCCGCGCACTACTGCTTCGGCGACATCGCCGACAACAACGTGCTGTCGGAGCGTGGTTCGCTGGGTCGTCTCCCTTGGGAAAAGACCCTCGACCTGAACCTGACCTACAAGCCGAAGTTCCTGCAAGGCCTGCAGCTGCGCATGGACGTGTATAACGTCTTCAACAGCCAGACCATCAGCAAGGTCAACGAGATCTACAACGGCGACACCGAGCGCCTGGCGACCTACGAAATGCCGATCGCCTTCAGCTCGCCGCGTTCGATGAAGTTCAGCGCCGAGTACAACTACAAGTTCAAGTAATTGTCTCCCTCGGGGTCAGAGCCCGGTTCATCCGGGTGGGCTCTGACCCCGACTGATCAAGCAAGGCCCACGGTTCGCCGTGGGCCTTTTTCATTCGCCGGACCAGACGGCGTTCAGCGTCGCCAGCGCCGCCAGCCCGGCGGTTTCGGTGCGCAGCACCCGCGGTCCCATCGACAGCGCCAGCGCGCCCTGGGCCAGCGCCGCTTCCTCTTCCGCCGCACTGAAACCGCCCTCCGGCCCGATCAGTAAGGTCACCGCCTGTGGCTGCGTGTTACGCGCCCAGCCGGCCAGCGATTGCGTTGCCCGTGGCGACAATAAAATCCGCGGCTGGTCCGAGGGCTGTGCGATGTAGCGGCTGAAATCCTGCAAGGGCGACAGAAGCGCCAGCCGGTTGCGCCCGCTCTGCTCGGACGCCGCCACGATCACGCCTTCCCAGTGCGCCTGGCGCTTCTCCGCGCGCTCGCCCGACAGCTTCACCACCGAACGCGCCGCCGCCAGCGGTTGCACTGCCGCCACGCCCAGTTCCACCGCTTTTTCGATGATCCAGTCCATCTTGCTCCCTTCGGGCAGGCCCTGGGCCAGGGTGACGGGGTAGGGGAGTTCGACGTCGGCGTCCTCGAAGGCGACGATATCGGCGCTGGCCCGGCGCTTGCCGATCTCGCGCAGGCGCGCGCGCGCCTGGCCGCCTTCGCCGTTGAACAGCACCACCTCGTCCCCCGCTTGCTGGCGCACGACGTGCAGGTGGTGGGCGACGGCTTCCGGCAGGTCGACGATGGCGCCGGGAATCAAGGGCTGGGGGCAGTAAAAGCGTGGCATGGATGGCAAGGACTCTATAGGACAGACCGGCATTTTAAAGCGCCGGCGCAACGGTCTGGTAAAATACTCGGTTAAGGCCCAGCGCCACCGCTTTTCCTATCCTCAGACTTACCACATCCAGATGAAACCAGTTCAAACCACCACCCTGATGGCCAACGCGATCCGCGCGCTGGCGATGGACGCTGTCCAGAAAGCCAATTCCGGCCACCCGGGCATGCCGATGGGCATGGCCGAGATCGCCGTCGCGCTGTGGGATGGCCACTATCGCCACAATCCGGCCAATCCGGGCTGGATGAACCGCGACCGCTTCCTGCTCTCGAACGGGCACGGCTCGATGCTGCATTACTCGCTGCTGCACCTGTCGGGCTACGACCTGTCGATGGACGACCTGCGCAGCTTCCGCCAGATGCACTCGAAGACCCCGGGCCACCCGGAAGTGCACATCACGCCGGGCGTGGAAACCACCACCGGCCCGCTGGGCCAGGGCATCGCCAATTCGGTGGGCATGGCGCTGGCCGAGTGGCTGCTGGCGAAGGAATTCAACCGCCCGGGCTTCGACATCGTCGACCACCACACCTACGCCTTCCTGGGCGACGGCTGCCTGATGGAAGGCATCTCGCACGAAGTGGCTTCGCTGGCCGGCACCCTGCGCCTGAACAAGCTGATCTGGCTGTACGACGACAACGGCATCTCGATCGACGGTAAGGTCGAAGGCTGGTTCACCGACAACACCCCGCAGCGCTTCGCCGCCTACGGCTGGAACGTGATCCCGGACGTCGACGGCCACAGCGTCGAAGCCGTCGATGCGGCGATCGCCCAGGCGAAAACCTCGGACCGCCCGACCCTGATCTGCTGCAAGACCATCATCGGCAAGGGCTCGCCGAACCTGCAGGGCGGCGACAAGGTGCATGGCGCCGCGCTGGGCGAGAAGGAAGTCGCGGCGGTGCGCGAACACCTGATCTGGGATGCGATCCCGTTCGACATCCCGGCCCCGATCTACGAAGCCTGGGACCACAAGCAGAAGGGCGCGGAAGACGAAGCCGCATGGAACAAGCTGTTCGACGGCTACCGCGCGCAGTTCCCGGAACTGGCCTCGGAATTCGAGCGCCGCATGAAGGGCGAGCTGCCGGGCAAGTTCGAAGAGACCCTGGCCGCCGCCGTTGCCGCCACCGTCGAGAAGAAAGAAACCATCGCCACCCGCAAGGCCAGCCAGAACGCGATCCAGGCCCTGGCCGGCGTGCTGCCGGAATTCCTGGGCGGCTCGGCCGACCTGACCGGCTCGAACCTGACCAACTGGAAGGAATCGATCGCGGTGCGTTCGGGCGTCCCGGGCAACCACATCAACTACGGCGTGCGCGAGTTCGGCATGGCCGCCATGATGAACGGCATCGCCCTGCACGGCGGCTACATCCCGTTCGGCGCCACCTTCCTGACCTTCTCGGACTATAGCCGCAACGCGCTGCGCATGGCTGCCCTGATGAAGATCCGCTCGCTGTTCGTGTTCACCCACGACTCGATCGGCCTGGGCGAAGACGGCCCGACCCACCAGTCGGTCGAACACGTGTCCTCGCTGCGCCTGATCCCGAACCTGGACAACTGGCGTCCGTGCGACACCACCGAATCGATGGTGGCCTGGGGCGAAGCCCTGAAGCGCACCGACGGCCCGGCGACCCTGATCTTCTCGCGCCAGAACCTGCCCTACATGGAGCGTGACGCCGCCACCGTCGCCGCCATCGCCAAGGGCGGCTACATCCTGCGCGACGCCGACAATCCGCGCGCGGTGCTGATCGCCACCGGTTCGGAAGTCGAACTGGCCGTGAACGCCGCCGCCACCCTGGCCGGCCAGGGCATCGCCGTGCGCGTGGTGTCGATGCCGTCGACTGACGTGTTCGACCGCCAGGAGGCGAGCTATAAAGCTTCAGTGCTGGGCAAGGGAATTCCTCGTGTGGCCATCGAAGCCGGCGTGACCGACTTCTGGTACAAGTACGTCGGCCTGGAAGGCGCCGTGGTCGGTATCGACACCTTCGGCGAATCGGCCCCGGCGCCGGTGCTGTTCAAGCACTTCGGCTTCACGGTCGACAACGTCGTGGGCAAATTGAAATCCGTGCTGGTCTGACGATTTGAATTAAAAGATTTTTTTTCAATCAGGAGTAGACAATGACGATCAAGGTAGCAATCAATGGCTATGGCCGCATCGGCCGCAACGTGCTGCGTGCTTTCTATGAAGGCGGCAAGAAGCAGGACATTCAGATCGTGGCGATCAACGATCTCGGCAACGCCGAGCACAACGCCCACCTGACCCGCTACGACACCACCCACGGCAAGTTCCCGGGCACCGTCGTGGTCGAAGGCGATACCATGATCGTCAATGGCGACAGCATCCGCGTGTTCGCACAGCGCAATCCGGCCGAAATCCCGTGGGGCGAGCTAGGCGTGGACGTGGTGCTGGAGTGCACCGGCTTCTTCACCACCAAGGAAAAGGCCTCGGCCCACCTGAAGGGCGGCGCCAAGAAAGTCATCATCTCGGCCCCGGGCGGCAAGGACGTCGACGCCACCATCGTCTTCGGCGTCAACCAGGACGTGCTGAAGTCCACCGACACCGTGATCTCGAACGCTTCCTGCACCACCAACTGCCTGGCCCCGCTGGTCAAGCCGCTGCACGATGCGATCGGCCTGGAAACCGGCCTGATGACCACCGTGCACGCCTACACCAACGACCAGGTGCTGACCGACGTGATGCACGAAGACCTGCGCCGCGCCCGTTCGGCCACCCAGTCGATGATCCCGACCAAGACCGGCGCCGCCGCCGCGGTCGGCCTGGTGCTGCCGGAACTGAACGGCAAGCTGGATGGCTATGCGATCCGCGTCCCGACCATCAATGTCTCGATCGTCGACCTGTCCTTCATCGCCAAGCGCGACACGACGGTCGAAGAGATCAACAAGATCATGAAGGACGCCTCGGAAGGCGCGTTGAAGGGCATCCTGACCTACAACACCGAGCCGCTGGTGTCGGTCGACTTCAACCACAACCCGGCATCGTCGAACTTCGACGCGACCCTGACCAAGGTCTCGGGCCGCCTGGTGAAGGTCTCGTCCTGGTACGACAACGAGTGGGGCTTCAGCAACCGCATGCTGGACACCACCGTGGCGCTGATGAACGCGAAATAATCGCTGCCTGAAGCGGCTGCGTCTTAAAAACGCCCCTGGACCACGAAATGGTCCAGGGGCGTTGCTTTTATGCTCTGCGTCAACACTGAATTAGTAAAGATGTGTTTCAGAAATACAACGAAAAGAATCGTTGTGTATCAAAAGACTACAAATTGCTACAAAAAATAATTTTCCTCGGCGACACTCTAGCTGTGCATACATGCCTTGCACATAACAACTAGAAGCCGAGGGATTAACTTGAACAAGCAACTGATACTGAAGCGTAGCGTCCTCGCCGTGGCGATGGCGCTTGGCGGCACCTCCATCGTGTTCGCCCAGACTGTAAGTGGTGATAGCGGTACGACTACCGAGACCACGACCGGCAGCCATATCCAGAAGGTCGTCGTCACCGGCTCGAACATCAAGCGCGCCGATACGGAAGCCTCTTCGCCGATCAGCGTCATGACGGCCCAGGACATCAAGAACACCGGCGCCGCTTCGGTGTCCGATCTGATGAAGTTCATTCCGTCGATGGGCACCGATGGCGCCCAGGACTTCCAGAGCGGTTCCGGCTTCGCCAAGGGCGTGGCCACCGCCTCGCTGCGCGGCCTGGGCTCGTCCTCGACCCTGGTCCTGCTGAACGGCCGCCGCATCACCCCGGCGCCGTATGCCGACCCGAACAATGGCAACTCGGTGCTGTACGACCTGAACTCGATTCCGGTTTCCGCCATCGAGCGCGTCGAGGTGCTGCAGGACGGCGCATCGGCCGTGTACGGCTCCGACGCGATCGCCGGCGTCATCAACTTCATCCTGAAGCAGAACTACGAAGGCGCGGAAGTCGCGGCGCGCTACAGCGGCAACGACAACAACCGCTTCCGCCGCAAGGGCTTCAACGGCATCTTCGGCAAGGGCAACCTGGATACCGACGGCTACAACTTCATGATCACCGCTGACATCAATCAGCGCGATCGCACCACCCGCCGCGAAGCCACCGACGTCGAATACGATCAGCTGCGCATCCTGAACGGCCGCTTCGCCTCGCCCTACGCCAGCTCGACCTCGCAATACCCGACTTTCTTCCGCGAAACGAAGTCGGGCTCGAAGAACTTCGGCGTGACCCAGGCCAATGCGCCGACCAACATGAAGTTCACGGTGGGTTGCCCGGCCAGCGAGCAGATCACCGGCAGCACCGCGATCGGCCTGCTGCCGACCAGCACCCTGATCGGCCGCACCTTCTGTAACTACGACAACACACCCTTCCTGGAAGCCCAGGGTTACGGCCGCGATGCGAACATCATCTCGCACGGCGAACTCAAGCTGGGTCAGAGCGTGACCGGCTTCGCCGACGTCGCCTACTCGCGTTCGATTCGCGAATACACCGGCGAGCCGATCGCCATCGGTACTGGCGTCACGTCCAACTGGACCGCCAACGGCCCGGCGCCGACCTACCAGACCATCCTGCCGATCGGCCATCCGGACAATCCGTTCACCGATGCGCGCGCCTCGATCCAGTACCGCTTCACCAACCTGCGTGGCGGCTCCTCGGTCCTGAACGAAGGCAAGCGCCTGCTGGCCGGCGTGAAGGGCACTCACATGGGCTGGGATTGGGAATCCGCGCTGCTGTGGAACCGCGCCGAGAACGAGACCACCAGCTACGGCCGCCTCTTCCTGCCGACCCTGAGCAAGATCAACGCTGGCGCATCGATCGCGTCGGTGGCGGCCGACCCGACCATCGGGCATGACGTGCTGACCACGAACATGTCGCAGATCACCCAGTGGGATGCCAAGGCGAGCCGCGAGTTCGGCCAGCTGGCCGGTGGCGCGATCGGCTTCGCCGCCGGCGTCGAGCTGCGCAAGGAAAAGATCGGCCTGACCCCGGATCCGCTGGTGGCTTCCGGCCAGATCTTCGGCCTGGCCAACACCATCCTGAACAGCGAACGTAACGTCAAATCGGCCTTCGTCGAAGCGCGCCTGCCGGTCCTCAAGAACCTCGAGTTCGACTTTGCCGGCCGCGCCGACAAATACCCGAACCTGAAGACCAACTATGTGCCCAAAGTGGGCGGCAAGTGGACCGTCACCGACACCTTCGCGATCCGCGGCACGTACGCGGAAGGCTTCCGCGCACCGTCGCTGAGCCAGATCGTTCCGGGCGGCGCCCAGTTCTTCCTGAACGGCACCTGGGATCCGAAGCGTTGTAACGAGGACGAGATCACCCCGAAGCCGAACGGCACCACTGCCGACTGCGCCAAGAGCGTGGGCGGCTCCGGCGGCTTCAACCCGGACCTGAAACCGGAAACCTCGAAGAGCTACAACCTGGGCTTCATCTGGTCGCCGAGCAGCAAGTTCGACGTGTCGGTGGACTTCTACCGCATCAAGCGCGAGAACGAAATCGTGCTGGGCAGCTCGTATGACGCACTGAAGAATGAAGACCGCGTTCCGGGCAACGTCGTGCGCGACACCAACCCGGTCAACTTCATCACCGACGCCAGCGGCAAGCCGATCCCGGGCACCGGTCCGCTGATCATGCTGTTCCTGCCGTGGCAGAACCAGGGCCTGACCGAACTGCGCGGCGCCGACATCGAAGCCCACCACCGCCTGAATCTGGGCCAGTGGGGTTCGCTGTCGACCACCCTGCGTTCGTCGTATGTGGACACGCTGTACATCCAGACCTTCGCCGGCGACCCGATGCACAACCTGGCAGGTTCGTACCCGAGCGTCCGCGACTGGGCCCTGTCGAGCGGCAGCCCAACCCCGCGCTGGAAGAGCAACATCTCGACCACCTGGCGCTACGCCGACCACGCGGTCAACCTGAACGCCAACTACATCGGCAAGGTGTCCCGCCTGCGTATCTGGGAAGGTGAAACCACCTATCCGCAGCCGTACTGCCAGTACAGCACCCAGGGCAGCAACACCATTCCGCTGTACACGACGTACTACCCGCGTTGCGAAGTCAAGGAATGGGTGACCTTCGGCCTGGGCTATACCTACACCGGCCTCAAGAACTGGACCATGAGCGTCAACATCCAGAACCTGCTGGACGAGAAGGCGCCTTACGATCCGGGTTACACTGCTTCGGGCTACAACGAAACCCTGCACAACCCGTACGGCCGTTACTTCACCCTGAACGCACGCTACACGTTCAAGTAATCGCTGTGTCGTCCGCCGCCCGGTTCGCCGGGCGGATGGTAAAAAGCCCGCGGATTCGCATCCGCGGGCTTTTTTTCATGCCGCCTGCCTTACTTCGCAGCGGAACCGATATTGCGCTCGATGAAGTTCATGACCGCCTCGCCCCACTTGATGTTGTTGCTTTCCTTGGCCCAGCCGTGGCCTTCGCCGGTCATCACCATCCACTCGACGCTGTTGCCCTGCTTGAGCAGCAGGTCGCGCATGCGTTCGCCGTGGATCAGCGGCACCCGCACGTCTTCGCTGCCGTAGGCCATCAGCACCGGCGCCTTGATCCTGCCGACGTTTTCCAGTGCCGACCTCGACTTCATGTAAGCCTGGTCGGTCTTCGGATCGCCGTGCATGCGCACCCCCAGGTCGTCCATGATCGGGCTGTTGCTGGTGTCCGACCAGCTCACCGAGAACAGCAGGTTGATGTCGGTGACGCCGACGAAGTTCACGCCGCATTTGTACAGGTCCGGGTCTTTCGCCAGGCCGTACATGGTGGCATAGCCGCCGTAGCTGGCGCCCATGATGCAGACGCGCTTGGGATCGACCACGCCCTGCTTGACCAGCGCCGCCACGCCATCGGTGATGTCGTCCTGCATCGCCATGCCCCACTGCTTCCAGCCGGCCGTATGGTGCTTCCAGCCGAAGCCGGTCGACATGCGGAACTGCGGCTGCAGCACCGCATAGCCGCGCGAGGCCAGCATCTGCGCCAGCGGCTCGTAGCCCGGCTGGTCGCGCGCGTGCGGGCCGCCGTGGATGTAGGCCACCAGCGGCAGCGCCTTGGCCGGACGGTCGACCGGCAAGGTCAGGTAGGCCGGAATGTCGAGTCCGTCGCGCGCCGCGTAGTTGATCACGGTCTGGGGCGCCAGTTTCTTGTTGTCGAACTGGGGCCGCATGCTGAATACCGGCTCCAGCACTTTTTTCTCGGTATCGAAGAAATAGATCTGGCCAGGGTTGGTAGCGCTGTGCGCCACCGCCACCACGTGATCGCCGCGCCAGGAGAAGCTGACCTGCTGGCCGGGCAGGCTGGCGTCGAGCGTGGCCTGCATCTTCGCGTAGTCTTCGTCGAAGTAGTACAGCTCATCGACCATGCTCTGGAAGGCGACGCCGACGAGCTTCCGGCGCTGCTCGTCGAACAGCAGGTTGCCGTTGATGTCGGCTTGCGGATGCTCGGCGATCATCTCGCCGGGTTTGTTGTTGGCGAAATCCCAGACGAACACCGCCATCTTGTCGCGCCCGTTGAAACGGCCGGCCACCAGCAGGGTCTTGTTGTCGAAATCGAAGCCCAGCGGATCCATGTCCTTGCCTTCGTCGATGTAGGCCGAATAGATCGGTTTCCACGGCGAGTTCTCGCCATCGCGGTAGAACACGGTCTGGCGGATGCGTTTGGTACCTGCTTCGACGTCCATCGAGGAGCCGACACGGACCACGTTGGCGTGGTCCAGCAGCCAGCCGTTCACCTTGCCCGGATTGTCGAAGGTGAGCAGGGTGCGGCGGCCGGTGGTGGTGTCGAGGCGGAACACGTCGCTGGCGCCGAGCGCGGCATCGCGGCCGCGCGCATTGTCGACCACGAACAGGTCGTTGCTGTCGCCGCCTGCGCGCTTGAGCACGCTGACCGGCTTGAACGCCACATTGCTGGCGCGCGCTTCCTGGATGCTGGCGCTCAGCTTGCGGAAGTTGGCGCCGTCGCGGTCGACCGCGTACAGGCCGCCGCCGCCGTCGTTCTTCTCCAGCGTTTCGTCGCTGCCTTTGGTGATGCCGAACACCAGGCGCTTGTTGTTGACCCACATGGGGGCGCTGATGTTCCAGTCGGGATCGGACGCGACCACCTTGGGTTGGCGCGTCTCGAGGTCGATCACGGCCAGCACGAAGCGGCCGTTACGTGGCGTTAGCACCGCCATGTTCTTGCCGTCGGGCGACAGGATGGGCAGGCCGCCAAACTGGGGTTTCTTGAAGAAATCGGCGATCGGGATCTGGCGCTCGGCATTGACGTTGACGGTCGGGGTCGAGCCGTCGGCGGCGGAGACGCTCAGGGCCGGACCGAGCAGGGCTGCGGCCAGCAGCGCGGGGATGAGTTTCTGTTTCAAAATACGTTCTCGCAAATCTTGTACATGGTCGAAAAAAGAAGCGCCGTAACCCGGAAGGTTGCGGCGCTTCTCATACTTCAGTCAGCTATTCAAGCCAGTTCGATTACTTGAAGCTGTAATCCGCGCTGACCTGGAAGTAGCGGCCCATCGGGTTGTGCAGCGCCTGGTAGAAGCCCAGGCCGCTCGACGGGTTGAACGGCGGCTTGCGGTCGAAGGCGTTCTGGATCGCGAAGCCCAGCTTCAGGTCCTTCATGCCGAGCAGGCCCTTGTAGCTGCCGCCCAGGTTGAAGACGGTGAACGACGGAATGTCGTGCTTGCACAGCTCGCCGTAGCCTTCGGTTTCGTACACGCAATCGGTGGTGTAGTCGCCGACCGGCGCCATGTGGCCGACCATGACCGCGTCGGCCGACAGCTGCCATGCCGCTTTCTTCCATGCCACGCCCAAGGTGGCCTGGACGCGCGGGGTGCCGCGGGTGCCGATGTACTCGATCTGCGCGTCGTCCGGCGACGGTGCGTTCTTGTACGAGCTCATGTACTGAACCTGCAGGCGCGGCTCCAGGCGGCCCCATTCGCCGAAGTTGAACTTGCCGCGCAGGTCGACGTCGATACCGCGCACGTCGGTCACCGCCACGTTGGTCAGCAGCAGCTTGACCAGCGTGATTTCGCCGGCGGTCGCGCCCAGGGCCTTGTCGGCGTCGGTCAGCGGATCGCGCACGATCACTGCCGCCGGGTTGTTGGCGTAACGGGTCGGATCTTCGAGCACGCGGGTCAGGTCGTAGGTGCCGATCTCGTTGTCGCGGCGGATGCGCCATGCGTCGACGGTGGCCACCAGCCAGCTGGTCGGCTCCATCGCCAGGCCCAGGGTGTAGCTCTTGGCCGTTTCAGGCGCCAGCGCCGGGTTGGCGCCGCTGTCGTACGCGCTGCTCCAGCTGCAACCATCCTTGAAGCTGGCGTTGCAGCGTGCCGGATCGCGGAAGCCGTTCAGGAAGGCGTGACGCACGTCGCTCGAGTTTTCCACCAGGGTCGGGGCACGGAAGCCTTCGGCATAGGTGCCGCGCACGACCAGGCGTGGCGAGACGGTCCACTTCACGCCGATCTTCGGCGTGGTCGAGGTGCCGTAGTCGGAGTAACGGTCGTGACGCACGGCCAGTTGGGCTTCCACGCTCTTCAGGACCGGCACGGTCGCTTCGGCGTAGACCGATTTGATGGTGCGGCTGTTGGTATAGCCCGGAGGGCTCTGGGCCAGGTGATACAGCTCGCCTTCGACCGAGAGCGGATCCGGGTTGGTCGTCAGCTTTTCGCGGCGCGCTTCGACACCGGCGGCGATGCCGACGGCGCCCGCCGGCAGCTTGAACAGTTCGCCGGACACCTTGCCGTCGATCTGGTACAGCGACGACTTGAAGCCATCGACCGAGTCCGTCATGATCGAGCTCAGCACGTTGCTGTTGCCGGCGGCGTTGCCGAAGATGAACTTGCCGCTGTTGTAAGCATCGAGGAAGGGCGTCGTCAGCAGGCCGCTGGTGTTGTGCGACTCGACCTTGCTGGTGCTCGCCATGGCGGCGGTTTCCCAGTCCCAGTTGCCGAACGTACCTTTTACGCCGGCGAGGTAGCGGGCGAAGTCGGTGGTGTTGTCCTGGCCCTGGCCCGGCAGGTCCTTCAGGCTGGCGCGCACGCGCACGGTGCCGTTGCCGCCGGCGAGGGTCTTGCCATCCGGGCCGATCAGGTCTTGCGGGTACTGCGGCGAGCTGATCGGCAGTGCGCCGGTCGGCTGGCCGTTCTGGCCGGCCACCCAGTGGTACAGGCCGGTGACGCGCGCCTTGTTCTGGTGCGCGATCACTTCGCCGAAGGCGGTCGTGTTCGAATTGATCTGCCAGGTGCCGCGGCTGGTCAGGCCGATACGGTCGGTCTTGCCGCCCGAGTTGTAGTCGCCGTCGGCCAGGTCGTCGAACACGCAGACGGTGCCTTCGGTGCCGGCGCCGAACTGGACGCTGGCCGGAACCTGGCGGCTGGCCGGGCAGTTGCCGTCCAGCGAGCGGGCCACGAACTTGCCGGTCTTCTTGTCGGTCCAGTAGATGTTGCCCGGATAGGTGTACAGGCTGCGGTTGTCCTTGTAGCCCCACTGGGTCCAGTTCTGGGTGCTGATGTAGTCGTCGCGCTTGCTCAGGAACATCGGCTTGCGCTGGCGCAGGTCCAGGGTCGCGTACACGTTGTAGTGGTTGTCGACCAGGCTGCCGAAGCCGGCGCTCAGGGTGCTGCGCAGCTGGCGGCCGTCGTGGCGCGAGGATTGACCCGCCGAGCCGCCGATCTCCACGCCCTGGAAGCTGTCGCGCATGATGATGTTGACCACGCCGGCAATCGCTTCCGAACCGTAGATCGCCGAGGCGCCGTCCTTCAGCACTTCGATGCGCTCGACGGCGCCGATCGGGATCGAGTTCAGGTCGACGAAGGTGGTCTGGAATTCAGGCTGGGCATACGGCGCCAGGCGGCGGCCGTTGATCAGCATCAGGGTGGCCTGGCTGCCGATGCCGCGCAGGTTCAGGCTCGACGCGCCGGCCGAGAAGCCGTTGGTGCGGTCTTCGTTGATGCCGCCCACGTTGGCCGAAATCGTCTTCAGCACTTCGGTCAGCGAGGTGGCACCGCCACGGACCATTTCGTCACGGGTAATGACCTGGACCGGGGAGGCGGTTTCCGCATTGATGCGGCGGATGTTCGAGCCGGTCACGTACACGCGGGCGACGGGCTTGCCTTCGGCATCGGTGGCGGTGTTCGGATTCGCGGCCGAGACCGGCGCTTCCTGTGCATGAACGAACGCCGGGACGAGGCTCGAACCGGCGGCGATGGTCATCGCGACTGCGATGACGCTTTTTTTGAGTACTAGAGCTTGTTTCAAGTTTTCTCCGTAATGCTGGACTAAGCAGTTCTTGTTTTACCCATCCATTGTGTGGATGGAATAACAAGTCTCGCAGAAAGACGTCTTGCATCAAAGAAAACTTGCGTAGAAACAAGCACAACAATATTCGTTGTTGTTTTTATACAGCAATGTGACAACGAAAATTGTCTTTTGTTACTCTGCGTTACTTTACGTTACAGAAGAACGGAGAAAACAGGCGCTTCAGCGCTGCTTGGGCCAGGGCGTCAGGATCTCGAAACCGTCCCTGGTGACGGCAATCATGTGC
Source organism: Massilia aerilata (assembly GCF_042656905.1). NCBI lineage: Bacteria > Pseudomonadati > Pseudomonadota > Betaproteobacteria > Burkholderiales > Oxalobacteraceae > Massilia > Massilia aerilata. Next base: position 121,578 of record NZ_JBHSMZ010000016.1, on the reverse strand, counting down.
TCCCACTGCGCCGACAGCGACTTGTCGGCCGTGACCACGGTCCAGCCGTCGTCGAGCTGCTCGACATCCGGCTCGCCCATGTTCAGCATCGGCTCGACGGTGAAGGTCATGCCTTCCTTCAGCAGCAGGCCGGTGTTCGGGCGGCCGTAGTGCAGCACCTGCGGGTCTTCGTGATAGACGCGGCCGATGCCGTGGCCGCAGTATTCGCGCACCACCGAGTAGCCGTTCTTCTCGGCCAGGACCTGGATCGCATTGCCGACGTCGCCCAGGCGCGCGCCCGGCTTGACGGTGCGGATGCCGGCCATCATGGCGTCGAAAGTGACCTCGACCAGGCGCTTCGCCTCGGGGGCCGGCGTGCCGGCGAAGTACATGCGGCTGGTGTCGCCGTGCCAGCCGTCCTTGATCACGGTGACGTCGATGTTGATGATGTCGCCGTCCTTCAGCACTTCCTTCTCGCTCGGAATGCCGTGGCAGACCACGCCGTTCACCGAGGTGCACAGGGTTTTCGGAAAGCCGTGGTAGCCGACGTTGGCCGGGGTCGCCTTCTGCACCTTGCGGATGTACTCGTTGCAGCGCCGGTCCAGTTCCTCGGTCGAGACGCCGGGCTTGACGTGTTCCGCGATCATTTCCAGCACCTCGGCGGCCAGGCGGCCGGCCACGCGCATCTTGGCGATGTCCTTGTCGTTCTTGAGTTTGATGACCATGTATATATTAGTGTGATGGCCGGGCCAGGCGCCGGCATGCCGCTATGATAACCGGAATAAAAAAAGCGCCGGGCATGCCCGGCGCTTTCAGCTCCCCGAAGGGAAGGATCAGAGCTTCACGCGGATACCGGCATACCAGCGGCGGCCGATCGGGTCGTAGGTGCCCGCTTCGGTTTCGGTACCGGTGCTGTCGCCCGGCAGGCCGGTGATGATCGGCGGCGCCTTCTGGTCGAAGGCGTTGTTCATGCCGAAGTACAGCTCAGCTTGCTTGGTCAGCGCCCACGATGCCTGCAGGTCGGTGTAAGTACGTGAACCGACCTTGATCGAGTTCGGCGCCAGGTCGAAACCGGCCAGGAACTGGTCGTCCAGCGAGGAACGGCCGAGGTAGGTCATGGTCGCGCTCACGCTGAGCTGGTTCCACTTGTAGCCGATGTCGAACAGAGCCTTGTTCTTGGCCGCGCCGACTTCGCCTGCGAACGGATCGGCTTCGGCGCCCGGCAGCGGCACGGTGTAGCCTTTCTTCACGTAGGTGTAGGCCAGCTTGGTCGACAGGCGGCCCGGGCCGACGCGGTCGTTCCAGGCCGCGGTCAGGTCGATACCTTCGGTGACCAGGCCACCGCTGTTCGACACGGCGGTGTCGATGTACTGCAGCGAACCGGCGCTGTTGTTGCCGGAAGCCGCAGGACGGCGGGTGATGAACTGGCAAAAGGTCGGGTTACTGCCGTTGTAGCAGCTTTCCAGCGTGAACTGACGCGGGGTGCTGACGATCGCGTCGGCGATCTTGATGTTGAAGTAGTCAGCGGTGAAGGTGAAGCGCTTCAGCGGAGCGATCGAACGCGGGGTCCAGACCACGCCGACGGTGGTCGAGCGGCCTTTTTCCGCCGCCAGGTTCGGGTTGCCGCGGTTGTAGCCGCTGATGCCCTGCAGGTCGGCCTGGGTCTGGGTGAACTTGCCGTTGGCGGCGATGTTCGCGGCCACGCCCGGCGCCGCACGGCACAGTGCGTCATACGCGCCGGTCGAGGTCGCGGTCACGCCGATGCAGGGATCGTTCAGGCCGGATGGGAAGTCCTGGCTGGGCGCCTGGTACAGTTCGCTGATGTTCGGCGCACGGGTCGACAGCGAACGGGTGCCGCGCAGCTTGACGTCGTCGACCACCGTCCATTCGAAGCCGGCGTTCCAGCTGTTGGCGCTGCCCACCGACGAGTAGTCGCCGTGGCGGAAGGCGCCCAGGAAGCTCAGTTCCTTGACGAAGGGGATCCCCTTCAGCAGCGGCACGCGGGTTTCGACGAAGACTTCCTTGACGGTGAATTCACCGAAGGTCGGCGGGGTCGCGTTGCCGGCGTTCAGGCCGGCCTGGGTCAGGGCATCCGGCACCGCGCTCGAGTATTCCTTGCGCCATTCGAAGCCTGCCGCCACGCCCAGCGGGCCGGCCGGCAGGTCCCAGATTTCGCTGTTGACCTGGCCGCCCACCAGTTTCTGGGTGGTGCTGGTCAGCAGCGAGCCCGGCGCCGTCACGTAGGCCAGTGCGGCCGGCGAGATGCTGTTGTAGCCGAACACGTTGATCGGCACGCAACCCTGGGCGCGCGCGTCGGCGCTGGCGCAGACCGGTGCGCCGCCGTTTTCGCCAGGGATCGCCTGCAGTGCATTGGCGAAGTTCAGGACGTTCACCTGGCCGGTGGACTGCTGGGCTTCCTTGGTCTGGCCATAGCCGCCGTACACTTCGTAGTTCCAGGTCTTCCAGGCGTCGAATTCGCCCTTCAGGCCGGTGACGAAGCGGAAGGTGTCGCGGTCCGCCATGCTGCTGCGGGTGCCGACTTCGGACAGGCGGCGGGTGAAGTAGTAATCCGGGATGCCGTCGCCGTCGGTGTCGCTGATGCGGTCGTACAGGTATTGCGGCACCAGCGGGTTCTTGACCAGCGCGCCGTTGACCAGGGTGGCCGCCGGCACCTGGCCGGTGGTCGGGTAGATGTTTTCCGCGCCCAGGGCGAACGGTTCGATGGTCGAGGACACCTTGCTGGAGGCATAGGTGCCTTCCATGAAGATGCGGTGCTTCTCGTTGATCTTCAGCTCGCCGTTGGTGGCGAACAGGTAGCGATCGACCGGCACGGCGATCGAGCGGTAGAAGGAACGGTTGAAACCGGTCGCACCCGCGCCGCCGGCGCCGCCGTTGGTGCTCCACGGGATTTCCTTGCCGTTGGCATCGTAGGTGTAGCTGCCGGTATCGTGGAAGAAGCGGCCCTGCGGCGCATAGCTCGAGTAGTAAGGCCTGACGGCGGTGAAGGCGTCGGCCGGGTCGCCGGTTTCCAGCACCATCTTCGAGTACTGGTCGACTGCCGAAGCTTCGCGGTCGCGCGACCACACCTGGCCCTGGCGCGAGAAGCCCAGGTGGCCCATCAGGTAGCCATCGTCGTTGCTGACGCCGAAGGTCGCCGAGAACTTGCGTTTCAGGTCGTCGGATTTGGAGCTCTGGCCGCCCTGGGCGTCCAGCATCACGCCGTTGAAGTTGCGCTTGGTGATGATGTTGATGACACCGGCCACGGCGTCCGAACCGTAGGCTGCCGAGGCGCCGCCGGTCAGGAGTTCGACGCGCTCGATGAAATCGGTCGGGATGGAGTTCAGGTCGACCGAGGCTTCGCCCGGGATGCCGGACACGAAGCGGCGGCCGTTGACCAGCACCAGGGTGCGCGAGCGGCCCAGGTTACGCAGGTCGACGGTGGCGACACCCACGCTGGCAGTCTGGAAAGCCGAGTTGGTGCGGCTGATCGCCGGCGAGCCCATGGTCGGGTTTTCCAGCAGCACCTGCTGCAGGTTGGTCGCGCCCGAGGCGGCGATGTCGGCGGCCGACAGTACCTGCAGCGGCGACGGCGATTCGGCATTCGGCGAAGCGATGCGCGAACCGGTCACTTCAACGCGCTGCATGGCGCTCGACGGCTGGGTCTGGGCAGCTGCTTCAGCTTGCTGCTGCACAGCGCCGCTCTGGTTCTGGCCATTCTGGGTCTGCATTTCCTGCGCATAGGCAGTACTGACGCCGAAGGCAACGCCACCCAGGCAGATCAGGCGGATCGACCGGGATAAGACTTTTTCCATCATGTTTGCAAAACTCCTAGGGTTAGGGCACGGCCAACTGATCGAGCCGACCGTGAAAAATGCCGTCGCTGTTGCGACTTATTTGAAACAATTTGAAAAGTACATACATTCCAGATTTTCAATAAAATCATCTGAAATGGTGGGGTGTCAATCGTTTCCGTAGCATAAATACGACTGTTGCTATTTCGCGTACATACAAACATTCTTTCGGCTTGCTTTGCGGAATCGTCCATTCATGCAGTGCGATTGAAAAATTGCGTATGGGAATTGTTTCTAATCCCTTACAAACCGGCCTGTGCAGTGTGTCATTGGCTTTACGGTTTGCAAAGCGAGCACGAGAGAAATGAACTCTCCAGGCATGTTTTCTTATTGCCTTGTCACTTTTGCGCAACGGTCATGATTAACTTTTTGTCTTGTGGAAATTTTAAGACGATAAAACGGACGCGGCCATGCACTTGGCATGGCCGGTGGAAGGCGGGACGAGAAAAATCAGCCGAAACAGGCGCGCCACAGGCGCACGACCACCTCGGCGTGGGAAGCCACCAGGACCGGGTCGACCCTGGCTTGCTCCTGGCCCTGCAGCCGCACCTGGTGCTGCAGCTTGCGCATCAGCCGGTAGGCGTCGGCGGCGCCCTGGGCCAGGGCCTGGTCGATCAGGCCGAGTTCGCCGAACATGCGCAGCAGGGTAATGTTGCCCTTGTTGGCGGTCAGCTGCGGATGTTCGAAGGAATGGCGCAGCACCAGGTACTGGACGATGAATTCGATGTCGATCATGCCGCCATCGTCGTGCTTCAGGTCGAAACGGCCGCTATTGCCGGGGTGGGCGTCGTGCATGCGCTTGCGCATTTTCACCACTTCTTCGCGCAGTTCGGCTTCGCGCGCGCTCCTGTCCTGGCGCAGCACTTCCTCGCGGATGGCTTCGAAACGCGCGCCGATGCCGGCGTCGCCGGCGCAGAAGCGGGCCCGCGTCAGGGCCTGGTGCTCCCAGATCCAGGCCGAACTGCGCTGGTAGCGCTCGAAGGCCCCGATCGAGGACACCAGCATGCCGCTGGCGCCGTCCGGGCGCAGGGCGGTGTCGATGTCGAACAGGATGCCGGCCGGCGTGTGGGTGGTCATCCAGGTGATGAAGCGCTGGGCCAGCTTGGCGTAGTTGCCGGGCGCGTCCTGGTCTTCGTCGTCGAACAGGAAAATCACGTCGAGGTCGGACACATAGCCCAGCTCCTTGCCGCCCAGCTTGCCGTAGGCGACCACGGCGAAGCGCGGCACCTCGCGGTGGCGCTTGGGAATGGTGAGCCAGGCGCGCTGGACCACTTCGGCGACGATCAGGTCGGCCAGCGCCGACAGGTGGTCCGCCAGGCGCTCGACCGAGAGCTCGCCGGCCAGGTCCAGGGCCAGCAGGCGGAACAGCCGGGCGTGATGGGCTTCGCGCAGGATGTCGAGCTGGCGTTCGGTGTCGCCCGCGGCGGCATCCAGCTGGGCGGCCAGGCTGGACGCCAGGGCAGCCAGTTCGTCGGCCCCGTTGCCGCGGCCGCGGTCGTCCAGCAGCTCGTCGAGCAGGATCGGGTGCTGGGTCAGGAAGGTGGCGGCCCAGCCGCTGGCGTTGATCATGCGGATCACCCGTTCCAGCGTGTGCGGGTACTCGGTCAGCAGCGACAGGTAGGCCGAGCGGCGCGCGATGGCCTCGAAGAAGTCGAGCAGGCGGCCGAGCGTGGCGGCCTGGCTGCCGACCCCGGACTCGCGCACCACGGCGGCGATCTGCGCCAGGGCCGTGTTGACCAGCGCCCCCAGCCGGTTGCGGCTGGCCTCGGGCAGGGTCTGCAGGCGCGGCGCCTGCCAGGTCGCGACCAGGCGCGCGGCGGCTTCCTGCGGCCGGTCGAAGCCGAGGCTGGCCAGTTGCTGGGCGATGGCTTCGCTGTTTTCGGGGTCGCTCATGGTGGCTGCCGGCTCGGCCTGGTCGCCGCCGGTCTTGTCGGCCTTGTCGGCGAAGATGGCGTCGAACTGGGCGGCCACGAAGACCCGCTGCTCGTCCAGGCGCGCCAGCAGGGCCGCTTCGTCGGGCAGGCCCATCATCCGCGCCACCGTTTGCCGGTCCTCGGGCGAGGCGGGCAGGGTGTGGGTCTGGGCGTCCTCCAGGTATTGCAGGCGGTGTTCGAGATTCCGCAGGAAGGTATACGCTTCCAGCAGGCGCTCGACAGTGTCCGCCGTCAGCAGTTCGCGCTCGGCCAGCAGGCGCAGGGTCTTGCGGGTCGAGCGTTCGCGCAGCGCCGGGTCGCGCCCGCCGCGGATCAGCTGGAACACCTGGGCCAGGAATTCGATCTCGCGGATCCCGCCGCGCCCCAGCTTGACGTTGTGGCTGCGCTCCGGATGCAGGCGCTCCTGGCGGTTGACCTCGGCGCGGATCTGGGCGTGCATGGTGCGGATCGCGTCGATCACGCCGAAGTCCAAGTAGCGCCGGAACACGAAGGGCCGCACGATGGCGTCCAGGGCCGCGATGTCGGCCGCATCGCCGGTGACGGCGCGCGCCTTGACCCAGGCGTAGCGTTCCCACTCGCGGCCCTGCACGATCAGGTAATCCTCGACCATGTTCAGGCTGCAGGCCAGCGGCCCCGACTTGCCGTTCGGGCGCAGCGCCATGTCGACCCGGAACGTGAAGCCGTCCTCGGTGATTTCCGCAATCGCGGCGATCAGCTTTTTGCCCAGGCGGATGAAGAATTCGTGGTTCGACAGCGAGCGCTGGCCATGACCGGCCTGGGTGTCGCCGTCTTCCGGGTAGACGAAGATCAGGTCGATATCGGACGACACGTTCAGCTCGCCGCCGCCATGCTTGCCCATCGCCAGCACCATCATCTGCTGGGGGCGACCCGAGTCCTGGCCGATCGGGACGCCGTGGGCGGCCGTCATCTCGTTCATCGACTCGGCCAGGTGGGACTGGACGGCGAAGTCGGCGAAACGGCTCATCGCCGTGACGACCTCGTCGAGATCGGCGCGGCCGGCGAGGTCGCGCTCGATAATGGTGCAGATCAAAAGATTGCGCAGCCGGCGCATGGCGCGGCCCAGCGGCAGCCTGTTCCCACTCTGGGAAGCAGCCGACTCGAGCGCCAGTGCTGCGCCGAAATCGAGGGAGGACAGCGATAATTCAGCCAGGGCGGCAAGGCGTCCGGCGCGCGCCGGGTCGGCGCCGAGCCAGCGTTGGAGAAAGCGTGACGCGCTTGCGGGGGAATTCATAGGGCGGATCCAGATGAGTTTGTACCTTCCGGGAGGCGTGCTATGGGGTAAAATTGCCCGCCATGCTGCCCTGGGTCAGCGTGATGGTAAGGTAGACGCCGCAAGCCTTGCAAGCGCTTCTCTTATTACTACATTATTTACGGCGAAGCCTTTATTTGAGCACCCTGATGCACAACCCGGAACAGCAGGCCGAACGAGGGGACGAGGACCGGCACGCGGCTGAGGCCCGTATCGAGGACCTTCCCGCGCCTGCCGGCGACGCGCCGGGCGGCCTGCCGATGGCCGAGCGCTGGCACCGCCTGCAGGCGGCCTACCGCTATGCCAACCTGGCTTCGCATCACGTGCTGGGCTTCACGGTCAAGGCCGTGCTGCTCGCCTATTTCACCTTCATGCTGCTGTTCCTGGCGCTGCGCTGGGCGGTCCTGCCGAACATCGACATGTACAAGCCGGACATCGAGCGCGCCGCCAGCCGCGCGCTCGGCAACCAGGTCACGATCGCCCGCGTGTACGCCTCCTGGCGCGGCCTGCATCCGAACCTCTATCTGGGCGACGTCAGCGTGCGCGACCGCCAGGGCCGCCAGCTGCTGCTCCTGCCCTCGGTGTCGGCCACGCTGTCCTGGTGGTCGGCGGTGGCCGCCGAACCGCGCTTCGACAGCCTGGAAGTCAACCGCCCCGAACTCGACATGCGGCGCACGCCCGACGGCGTGCTCTGGGTGGCCGGCGTGCGCATCGATCCGGACCGCAAGGAGGCGGGCAGCGGCGGCGGCGCCGACTGGCTGCTGCGCCAGCGCGAGATCGTGATCCGCGAAGGCCGGCTGTCCTGGACCGACGAGCTGCGCGCGGCGCCGGTGCTGGCGCTGTCCGACGTCACCATGGTGCTGCAGAGCCGCTGGACCGGCCACCGCTTCGCCCTGCGCGCGACGCCGCCCAGCGGGGTCTCCGATCCGCTCGACGTGCGCGCACGCTTCAGCCACCCGGCCTTCGGCGCCCGCGCCTCCGACCCCAGCCGCTGGAAGGGCGAGCTGTATGCGGACCTGCGCAATACCGACCTGGCCAGCTGGAAGCAGTGGATCGCCTATCCCTTCAAGGTCGAGGCCGGACGCGGCTCGGTGCGCGCCTGGCTGGGCTTCGACCAGGCCCGCCTGGCCAGCTTCACCGCCGATCTCGGCCTGGCCGGCGTCAGCGCGCGCCTGGCCCCGGATGCCCCGCCGCTGGCGCTCGCGCGCGTGGCCGGGCGCCTGTCGGCGCGCGAAGAGATCAAGCCCGGCGCCGGGGAAGGCAAGCCGACCTTCGGCGCACTCGGCCACAGCATCGCCCTGGAGAATTTTTCAGTCGTGACCCGCGACGGCGTGGTGCTGCCGCCCGCCACGCTGACCGAGACCTGGCGTCCGGCCGCGCGCGGCAAGCCGGAGCGCTTCGAAATCCACGCCGACCGGCTCGACCTCGGCGCCGTCGCCACCCTGGCGGCCCAGATGCCGCTGGCGCCCCGGCATCGCGAGCTGCTGGGCGAGCTGGCGCCGCACGGCCGCCTGCTCGACGCCGACGTCGAGTGGGAAGGGCAATTTCCCAAGCTGGCAGCCTGGCGCGTACGCGGCCAGGTCGAAGGCCTGGGCATCGCGCCGCTGGCGGCGCGCGCGGCCCAGCCGGCCGAGGGAGAGACCCCGGCCCAGCCGGCGCGGGCGGCGCTGCCGGGCGTGCGCAACCTGAGCGGCAACATCGACGCCAGCGACCGCGGCGGCAGCCTGAACATCGCCTCCGAACGCCTGGCGCTGGCGCTGCCGGCCTGGTTTGCCGACCCCGAGATGGCCTTCGACCAGCTCGGCCTGCGCGCGCGCTGGTCCTATCCGCAGGATGCGCAGCTGCTGGTCGAGGTCGACGGTTTCGATTTCAGCCAGGGCAGCCTGAAAGGCACGCTGTCGGGCCGCCACCTGCTGCCGCTGGGCCAGGGTAAAGGCGCGGGCAATGCCGACTTCACCGGCACCGTGGACGGCTTCGACATCGCCGGCATCAAGCGCTGGCTGCCGCTGGCCACCCACGACAACCTGCGCGACTGGCTGACCGGCGCCCTGCAGGGCGGCACCCTGCGCGATGCGCGGGTGCGCCTGCGCGGCGATCTTTCTCATTTCCCCTTCCACGGCGACACCCCGGCGGAACGCGCGCGCGGCGAATTCCGCGTCAGCGGCCGCATCGACAACGGCAAGCTCGAATACGCGCCCGCGCACCGCAGCCCGGACGGCAAGCCGCTGTGGCCGCTGCTGGATAACATCAACGGCAACATCGTGTTCGACCGCGCGCGCATGGAGATCCACGCCGACAGCGCGCGCACCCTGGGCCTGAGCCTGAACAATGTGCGCGCCGTGATCCCGGAACTGGGCGCGCACGAATCCATGCTGGACATCGACGGCAGCGCCGCCGGCCAGTTGCAGGACTTCCTGCGCTACGTGGCGACCAGCCCGGTGCTGGAATGGATCGGCCACTTCACGGAAGACACGAAAGGCACGGGCGCCGCGCGCCTCGGGCTCAAGCTGCACCTGCCGCTGGCCAACATGCATGAGGCCAAGGTCCAGGGCGCCCTGCAACTGCAGAGCAACGACGTGACCCTGTTCCCGGAACTGCCGCCCATCCAGGCCGCGCTCGGCAAAGTCGAATTCAGCGAGCACGGGGTGAACCTGAACGGCATCGGCGCCAGCTTCCTGGGCGGCCCGCTGCAGCTGTCGGGCGGCACCCAGCGCGACGGCGCCATCGTCATCCGCATGGCCGGCGCCGCCACCGCCGAGGGCATGCGCGCCACGAACTCCCTGCCGGCCCTGCAGCGCCTGGCCGGCAAGCTGTCCGGCGGGGCGCGCTTCGGCGGCTCGGTGACGGTGAAGGACCACCAGACCCAGATCGTGCTCGATTCGAACCTGGCCGGCCTCGGCGTCGAGCTGCCGGCCCCGCTCAACAAGCCGGCCGCCGAGTCGCTGCCCTTGCACTTCGTCCTGAACGGCCAGCCGACCGGCGAAAACGGCGTGGCCCACGACGAGATCCGCATCGGCCTGGGCAGCACGATCGCCGCACGCTACGTGCGCGAACGCCAGCCGCACGGACCCTGGATCGTCAAGCGCGGCGGCATCGGCGTGAACCTGCCGGCGCCGGAGCCGGACAGCGGCATGATGATCAACGTGAACATGAAGACGGTGAACGTCGACCGCTGGCTGGCCGCGGCGAACGAGATCGCCGGCCCGTCCGGCGCGTCGAACGCGGCCGCGGCGGCAAGCGCGGCCGAGGCCGGGCAGGGCGGCGGCATGGCGCAATACGTGGTGCCGGACCTGATCGGCGCGCGCGCCGGCGAGCTGACGATCGGCGAGCGCACGCTGCACGAGGTGGTGCTGGGCGTGTCGCACCAGCCGGGCGTGTGGCAGGCCAGCGTCGATTCGCGCCAGATCACCGGTTACGTCACCTGGAACGAAGCCTCGAGTGGCCAGGGCATGGGCAAGGTCACGGCGCGCCTGGCCTCGCTGGACATTCCGGAATCCTCGGCCGCCGAGGTCAAGGACCTGCTGGAAGCCGGCAAGGATCCCGGCGCCGGCATCCCCGGCCTGGACATCGTGGCCGAGCGCTTCGAGTTGTTCGACAAGCAGTTCGGCCGCCTTGAACTCGTCGCCAGCAATGCCCAGGCCCTGGCCGGGCGCGAATGGCGCATCGACCGCCTTGCCATCACCAATCCGGACGGCCAGCTGAAGGCCAACGGGCGCTGGCTCACGCGCGACGGCAAGAGCAATACCGCACTGAACTTCAACCTCGACATCAGCGACGCCGGCCGCCTGCTGGACCGTCTCGGCTTCCCGGGCACCCTGCGCCGCGGCAAGGGCTCGCTGGCGGGCGACATCTCCTGGTCCGGCCTGCCGTATTCGCTGGACATCCCGAGCCTGTCCGGCCAGGTCCAGATGAACGTCGAGGACGGCCAGTTCCTCAAGAAGGATCCGGGCGCGGCCAAGCTGCTGGGCGTACTGAGCCTGCAGATGCTGCCGCGCATGCTCAAGCTCGACTTCCACGACGTGTTCTCGGAAGGCCTGGCCTTCGATGGCATCACCGCCAACGCCATGATCTCGCGCGGGGTGGTGCACACCGATAACCTTAAAATGCATGGGGTGGCGGCTACCGTGCTGATGGACGGCACCGCCGACATCGCCAACGAATCGACCAATCTGCACGTGGTGGTGATCCCGGAATTCAACCTGGGCACCGGCCCGCTGGTGTATGCGCTGGCGGTGAACCCGGTCATCGGCCTGGGCAGCTACCTGGCCCAGCTGTTCCTGCGGGCGCCGGTGATGAAGGCGCTCACTTACCACATGCAGGTGACGGGGCCGTGGAAGTCGCCGAACGTGATCAAGCTGGACAGCCAGGCGGCGAATGCGGCGGCCACCGCCACCGCAGCCGAAGCGGCAGCGAAGAAGAAAGGGCAATGATGAGCAAGACGACAGTCGCAGCAGTGCAGATGGTGTCCTCGCCCAGCGTGGACGAGAACCTGGAAACCGCGCGCCGCCTGCTGCTCGAGGCGGCGGAGAAGGGCGCGAAGCTGGTCACGCTGCCCGAATACTGGCCGATCATGGGCATGCTTGATACCGACAAGGTCGGCCTCGCCGAGCAGCCGGGCCAGGGCCTGATCCAGGAGTTCATGGCGGCGCAGGCGCGCCAGCACGGCATCTGGCTGATCGGCGGCACCATGCCGATCGCATCGGCCGACAGCGGCCGGGTATTGAACACCACCCTGGTCTACGACCCGGATGGGCAGCCGGTCAGCCGCTACGACAAGATCCACCTGTTCGGCTTTACCAGGGGCGATGAAAGCTACGACGAAGCGCGCACCATCGTGCCCGGCGGCGCCGTCGGCAGCTTCGAAGCGCCCTTCGGCCGGGTCGGCCTGTCGGTCTGCTACGACCTGCGCTTCCCGGAACTGTACCGGGCGATGGGCGAATGCGCGCTGATCGTGGTGCCGGCCGCCTTCACCCACACCACCGGCATGGCCCACTGGGAAGTGCTGCTGCGCGCCCGCGCGATCGAAAACCAGTGCTATGTGCTGGCCTCGGCCCAGGGCGGCACCCACCGCAACGGCCGCCGCACCTTCGGCCACAGCATGCTGATCGGGCCGTGGGGCGAAGTGTGCGCCCAGTTGCCGGAAGGCGAGGGCGTGGTGGTCGGCGACATCGATACCGGCTTCCTGGCCGAAGTAAGGCAGAGTCTACCTGCGCTGAAGCACCGCAAAATGTAGGGTGGGCGCCCCGAGCCCACGCGAGACGCCAACAATACGCGAACCTCATGCGTGGGCACGGTGTGCCCACCCTACGACGCTATATGGCAAAATGCCTTATCCCTATCAGAAAGACCTGAACATGAAGCCATTCGAACCGAATCTTTCCTCCCTCGCCGTCGCGCGCGACGTGCTGTTGACGCCGTTCGGGCTCGACGAAGGCAAGCTCATCACCACGCTCGGAACGATGTTCACGCACAAGGTCGACTATGCCGACCTGTATTTCCAGTTCACCAAGAGCGAAGGATGGAGCCTGGAAGAAGGCATCGTCAAGAGCGGCAGCTTCTCGATCGACCAGGGCGTCGGCGTGCGCGCCGTGTCCGGCGACAAGACCGCCTTTTCCTACTCCGACGAGATCTCGCAAACCGCGCTGCTCGACGCCGCCGCGGCCACCCGTACCATCGCACGCGCCGGCGCCGGCCGCATCAAGGTCGCGTCCAGCATCCAGCAGAGCGGCGGCCGCTCGCTCTACCTGCCGCACGATCCGCTGAACTCGCTCGACGCCACCGCCAAGGTCAAGCTCCTGGAGCGTGTCGAGAAGATCGCGCGCGCCAAGGACCCGCGCGTGGTGCAGGTGATGGCCGGGCTGGCCGGCGAATACGACGTGGTGCTGGTAGTGCGCAGCGACGGCGTGCTGGCGGCCGACATCCGCCCGCTGGTGCGCGTCTCCGTCACCGTGATCGCCGAGCAGGATGGCCGCCGCGAGGTGGGTTCGTCCGGCGGCGGCGGCCGCTACGACTACAGCTATTTCAGCGACGAGCTGCTCGACCAGTACGCCAGCGAAGCCGTGAAGTCGGCGCTGGTGAACCTGGAAGCGCGCCCGGCCCCGGCCGGCCCGATGACCGTGGTGCTCGGCCCGGGCTGGCCCGGCGTGCTGCTGCACGAGGCGGTCGGCCACGGTCTGGAAGGCGACTTCAACCGCAAGGGCTCGTCCTCCTACTCCGGCATGATCGGCCAGCGCGTCGCCGCCAAGGGCGTGACCGTGGTCGACGACGGCACCCTGCAGGACCGCCGCGGTTCGCTGAACATGGACGACGAGGGCAACCCGACCCAGTGCACCACGCTGATCGAGGACGGCATCCTGAAGGGCTATATCCAGGACACGATGAACGCGCGCCTGATGAAGATGCCCGTGACCGGCAACGCGCGCCGCGAATCCTTCGCCCACCTGCCGATGCCGCGCATGACCAACACCTACATGCTGGCCGGCGACAAGGACCCGCAGGAGATCCTGGCCTCGGTCAAGAACGGCATCTACGCGGTCAACTTCGGCGGCGGCCAGGTCGACATCACCAACGGCAAGTTCGTGTTCTCGGCCAGCGAAGCCTACATGATCGAGGACGGCAAGGTGACCTATCCGGTGAAGGGCGCGACCCTGATCGGCAACGGCCCTGACGTGATGAACCGCATCTCGATGATCGGCAACGACATGCGCCTGGATTCGGGCGTGGGCGTGTGCGGCAAGGAAGGCCAGAGCGTGCCGGTCGGCGTGGGCCAGCCGACCTTGCGCATCGATGAGGTGACGGTGGGCGGTACGGCTTAAGCCAGATCCATAGTACGTCGTCCCCGCAAGCTTCGCACGTCGTCCCCGCAAGCTTTGCACGTCGTCCCCGCGCAGGCGGGGACCCAAGTTTGTCTGCGTTTCGACTGCGCATGCAGAACTTGGGTCCCCGCCTTCGCGGGGACGACGTTTTTGGGGTGCGGGGACGACGTGCTTGGGGCTTCAGAACGTGTAACGCGCCCCCAGGGTGAACAGGCGTCCGCGCGCGCCCTCGAAGTCCAGCGGGTTGTACGAGGTTGCCCCGTAGGTCGTCGGATCGAGCGGCGCGACCTTGTCGAACAGGTTCTGGATCGAGCCGAACACTTCCCATTGCGGCGCCGGTTTCCAGCGTGCGGTCAGGTCCCAGGTGATGAAGGAGGACAGCTCGCAACTGCTGTTCGGCGTGTTGCCGCCGTTGTCGAAGGTGATGGCGCAGTCGTCGCCGCGGAACAGGGTGTTGTCGATCTTGCCGCGGAAGTTGGCGTTCAGCGAGGCCTGCCACTCCTTGCGCTCCCAGCCGAAGCGGAAGTTGGCGCGGTTGTCGGGCGTACCGGTGCAGTTGGTCACGTCGCAGTTGCCGTGGGTGCCGGCGAATTCGCGCGAGGTGCCGTCCGGCTCGGTGCGCAGCCATTCGAAGAAGTGGGTGTACTTGACGTCGAAGGTCGCCTTCCCGTAGTTGTTCGGCAGATTGTGTGCATAGCGCGCATCGATGTCGATACCGCGCACCTTGGTCTGGTTCGAGTTGATGTAGCGGGTCAGGACCGCAGTGATCGGGCCCGGGTCGCCGGGAATGCCGCTGAGGTTGGTCGAATCGCGGGCCACCGAGCCGGCGGCGATGGCGGAATCGATCTGCTCCTGGTTGATCTCGTTGGTGCGCTTGATCTTCCAGTAGTCGACCGAGATGCTGGTGCGCGGCAGCGGGTCCCAGATCATGCCCAGGGTGTAGCTGCGCGAGCGCTCCGGCGAGAGGCCTGGATTGGGCGAGGTGATCACGGCGACCGCGGCCGTGTTGCAGGCGCTGGCGATGCCGAGGTCGCAGCGCACCGGGTCGGCCGCGGTCGCGAAGGCCGCCAGGCCGCCGCGCCCGTTCTCGGCGAAGCTCGGGGCGCGGAAGCCGCGCGCGAAGGTGCCGCGCAGGGCGAAGGAACGCGCCGGCGTCCATTTCAGGCCGGCCTTCGGCGTATAGGAATTGCCGACGTCGGTGAAGTGGTCCCAGCGCAGCGCCGCCGAGGCTTCGATGTTGAAGGGCAGCGGCGCCAGCGCTTCGCCATACAGCGCGAACACGTTGCGCTGGCCCTCGTAGGCCGAGTAGCCGAGGCCGATCACGTTGCCGCGCTCGGTGCCGGTGGTTGGCTGCAGTTTCGTGAATTCATGGCGCCATTCGGTGCCGACCGCCAGGCCCAGCGGACCGGTCAGCACCGGCAGGCCGGCGAATTCGCGGCTTGCCTTCAGGTCCCACTGGATCATCTTGGTGTTGGCCGGGTTGCCGATCGCCGGCGACAGCGCGGCATACATGGCCGGCGAGTTCAGGCCGGCGTTCTCGCCGATGCGCCACACGGTGCCGGGCGGCAGGGCCGCATAGGCCGGGCTGTTGGCCGTTGCCGCCGCCACGTTTTCCGGGCTCGGGTCGAGCAGGGCACGGGCGACGTCGCGCTGCAGGAAGCCGGTGTTGGTGCTGTAGATGTGGTTGTGCGAGAACAGCAGCGCGGAATCCCAATCCCAGCCATAGTTGCTGCCCTTGACGCCGCCGACCCAGCGCACGAACTGGCCCTCGATGCGGGCGGTGACCGGGCCGACGTCGGTGGCCAGGTAGCGCAGGGTCGCCGGGGTGCCGGGGAAGGGATTGTCCGGGTGGGTCGGGCCGAGCCGGTTGATGCTGTTGCTGACGGGGCCGCCGGGGTAGCCGACCGAGGCGCTGACCCCCGAGGGCGCGGCCGAGGTGCTGGTCTGGTTGGTGTAATAGTTCAGCTCGCTATAAGCCTGGATCGCCGGCGTGAGCTGCCAAGTGCCGCGCGCGAAGAAGCTGAGGTTTTCCTGCTTCGGCAAGGCCTGGCCGTACAGGTTGTCGGAGTCGATCACGCAGCCGCCGCCGGGGTCGCCCTGCGGATGGTTGGTGAAGTTCGAGCAGGCCGCGGTCGGGATCAGGCTGCCGCGGTTGACGTAGTCGTCGGTCGAGCCCACCGGGCGCACGTTGCCGTTGATGGCGCTGCCGGCGGTGCCGCTGCCGGGGATGATGGCGCCGGTGCCGCCCAGGCCCTGCTCGGACGAATAGCCCCAGGGCCGCAGGTCGTCCCTGCCGATCCAGTCGCGCTTGGAACGGTCGCGGTACCAGATCGGATTGAACTTCTTGTACTCGACGCTGAACAGGAAGTTGTAGCGGTCGGTGTCGAGGTTGCCGTAGCCCGAAGTGATGGCGGCGGTGGTTTCGTGGGCGTCCCAGTACTTCGTGATGCCGCGCTCGGCCCGCACCGTGGTGCCGGTGTAATCCTTGCGCAGGATGACGTTGACCACGCCGGCGATGGCGTCCGAGCCGTAGATGGCCGAGGCGCCATCCTTCAGCACCTCGATGCGCTCGACCGCGTCGCTGGGGATGATGTTCAGGTCGGAGAACTGCTTCTGGCCGTCGTCGGCGAGGCCATAGGGCGCCATGCGGCGGCCGTTCAGCAGCACCAGGGTCGAGGCCGCGCCCAGGCCGCGCAGCGAAATGCCGGAGGCGCCGGCCGCGAAACCGGCGCCGAAGCTGGCCGGCACCGAACCCTGGTTGTCGACCGCCAGGGTCTGCAGCAGCTCGGCCACGCTGGCCTTGCCGGACTTTTCGATGTCGGCGCGGTTCATGGTGATCACCGACGACGCCGTTTCGGTTTCCGAGCGGCGGATGTTCGAACCGGTGATCTCGACGCGGGGCACCGGCCTGGCCTCGGGCGAGGGCGCGGCGTCCTGGGCCAGGCCAGCGGCCGGCAGGGCGAGCAGGGCCAGGCCGACGGCGCCGCCCCCGGTGAACAGGCGGCGTATCGAGCGGGATAGTGGGGTTTCAGTCATGTCCAACTCCATTTAGAAGGAATAGCGTGCGCCCAGCTGGTAGTAGCGGCCGCGGGCGCCGGCATAGTCGAGCGGGTTGTAGGCCTGGGCGCCGTAGGTGAGGGGATCGAGCGGCGCGACCTTGTCGAACACGTTCTCGATCGAGCCGAAGATTTCCCATTTCGGCATCGGCTTCCAGCGCGCGACCAGGTCGAGCGTGGTGAAGGAAGCCAGTTCGCAGCCGCCCGGCGCGTCGGCGCCGTTCGCCAGGTGGCTGGCGCAATCCGGATCGCCTTTGAACAGCCGGTTCTCCAGCTTGCCGCGGTAGTTCACGTTGGCCGAGACCCGCCAGGCGTCGCGTTCCCAGCCGAGACGCAGGTTGGCGCGGTTGTCCGGCGTGCCGGTGCAGTTGGTGACGTCGCAGTTGCCGTGGGTGCCGGCAAAATCACGCGAGCTGCCGTCCTGCTCGGTACGGGTCCACTCGAACATGTGGGTGTACTTGATGTCGAAGGTGGCCTGGCCCCAGTCGTCCGGCAGCCGGTGGGCGTAGCGCGCGTCGATGTCGAGCCCGCGCACCTTGGTCTGGGCCGAGTTGACGTAGCGGGTCAGCACCGCGGTGATGGCGCCGGGGTCGCCCGGGATGTTGCTGACGCTGGCCGGGTCGCGCACCACGCTGCCGGCGGCGATGGCCGCATCCACCTGGTCCTGGTTGATCTCGTTCTTGCGCTTGATGGTCCAGTAGTCGACCGAGAGGCTGGTGCGCGGCAGCGGGTCCCAGATCATGCCCAGGTTGAAGCTGCGCGAGCGTTCCGGCGACAGGTCGGGGTTGGGCGAGGTGATCAGGGCGATGGCGGCGGGGTTGCAGACGCTGGTCACGCCCAGTGCGCAGCGCAGGGGATCGGCCGCCGTCGAGAAGGCCGCCAGTCCGCCGACGCCGTTCTCGGCCGGGCTCGGCGCACGGAAGCCGCGTGCAAAGGTGCCGCGCAGGGCGAACTCGCGCACCGGCGTCCATTTCAGGCCGAATTTCGGGGTGTAGGAATTGCCGACGTCGGTGAAATGGTCCCAGCGCAGCGCCGCCGAGGCTTCGACGTTGTAGGGCAGCGGCGCCAGGGCCTCGCCGTACAGCGCGAACACGTTGCGCTGGCCGGCATAGGCGGAATAGCCCAGGCCGATGATGTTGCCGCGCTCGGTGCCGGAGGTCGGCTGCAGCTCCGTCTTCTCGTGGCGCCACTCGCCGCCGAGCGCCAGGCCCAGCGGACCGGACAGGATGGGCATGCCGCCGAACTCGCGCGTGGCCTTGAAGTCCCATTGGCCGATCTTGCTGTTGGCGCTGTTGCCGATGGTCGGCGACAGGGCCGCGTACAGTTCCGGCGAGTTCAGGCCGGCGTTCTCGCCGATGCGCCAGACCGTCCCGAGCGGCAGCGCCGCATAGGCCGGGCTGTTCAGCAGTGCGTTGGCGATGTTGGCGGGGCTCGGATCGAGCAGGGCGAAGGTGACGTCGCGCTGCAGGTAGCCGCTGCGGTTGTTGTTCACGTGGCTGTGCGAGAACAGCAGGGAAGTGTCCCAGTCCCAGCCGAAATTGCTGCCCTTGGCGCCGCCCAGCCAGCGGATGAAGTTCGACTCGACCCCGGACTTACGCGGACCGACGTCCCAGGCCAGGTAGCGCAGGCGCGCGGCGGTGCCGAAATAGGGGTTGTCCGGGTGGGTGGCGCCGAACTGGACGCCGGCGTTGTTGACCGGCCCGCCGGGATAGCCGACCGAGGTACTGATCGCCGAGGGCGTGGTGGCGGTATCGCTGGTGCTGGTGTACCAGTTCAGCTCGCTGTACAGCTGGACCTCGGGCGTGAACTGCCAGGTGCCGCGCGTGAAGAAGCTGAGGTTTTCCTGCTTTGGCTCGATCTGGTTGTATTGCTGGGTCGAGTCGATGATGCAGCCGCCGCCGGGGCCGCCCTGCGGGTGCGAGGTCAGGTTGGCGCAGGCCGCGCCCGGGAAGCTGCGGGTGAAGCCGGGTCCGGCCAGGTTGCCGCGGTTGTAGTAGTTGGCGATGTCGGCCGGATTGCGCACGTTGCCGTTGACGGCGTTGCCGGCCGCGCCGCTGTTCGGCACGATGGCGCCGGTACCGCCCAGCACCTCGTTGGCCGAATAGCCCCAGGGCCGCAGGTCGATGCGGCCGATGTAGTCGCGGTCGGCGCGGTCGCGGTACCAGATTTCGTCGAACTTCTTGTACTCGAGGCTGAACAGCAGGTTGTAGCGGTCGGTGTCGAGCTTGCCGAAGCCCTGGGTGTAGGCCACATTGGTGCGCTTGCCGTCCCAGTCCTGGGTCGCGCCGCGCGAGGCGCGTATCGTGGTCCCGGTGTAGTCCTTGCGCAGGATGACGTTGACCACGCCGGCGATGGCGTCGGAACCGTAGATGGCGGAAGCGCCGTCCTTCAGCACCTCGATGCGCTCGACGGCGTCGCTGGGGATCACGTTCAGGTCGGAGAACTGCTTCTGGCCGTCGTCGGCGAGACCGTAGGGCGCCATGCGGCGGCCGTTCAGCAGCACCAGGGTCGAGGCCGCGCCCAGGCCGCGCAGGGAAATGCCGGAGGCGCCGGAGGCGAAGCCGGCGCCGAAGGTGGTCGGCACCGAGCCCTGGTTGTCGACCGCCAGGGTCTGCAGCAGTTCGGCGACGGTGGCCTTGCCGGATTTTTCGATGTCGGCGCGGTTCACGGCGATCACGGACGAGGCGGTCTCGGCTTCCGAGCGGCGGATGTTCGAGCCGGTGATCTCGACGCGCTGGATCTTGGGCGCGGGCGTGGTCTCCTGGGCCGCGGCCGGCGCCGGCAAGGCGAGCAGGGCCAGGCCGACGGCGCCGCCACCGGCGAACAGACGGCGCACGGATAGGGATAGTGGGGTTTCAGTCATGTCCAACTCCAGTGGCTATGGGGATCCCTGCCGGATTGGCCGGGGCATGCCGCGACTTTTGCATTCAAACGGCATCAGCGACTGACATCCCTCAACCGTCTCCAGCAGACCCCCTAACGGTGTCGGATTCATGCAACCGGATCGCCTGTAAGGACATGCGCACCCGACGGCGCGTGGCGGATAAAGCGCTTGCCAATGCTCATATATTGTTGTTATAGTCAGTCGGACCATCCCGGACGACGCCATGCGCCACACTGCCTCCTTTACCTTTTATTTTTGGTTTAGCCATTCCAGCCCAACGGCGGTGGAGTAGCGGCAGGTTCACGCGACAGCAGAACGAAGTCCGACGCAAAATTCCAGAAAAACCGCCAGCGATGGCGGTTTTTTTATTTACAGAACGGAGAACAGCAATGCCACGTACCGACGATCTACGCATCCGCGAAATGAAGGAACTGACGCCGCCGGCGCACCTGATCCGCGAGTTTCCGGTGACGCCGGCGGCCGAGCAGACCGCGGCCGCCGCGCGGGTGGCGCTGCACCGCATCCTGCACGGCCAAGACGACCGCCTGCTGGTGGTGATCGGCCCATGCTCGATCCACGATACGAAGGCGGCCATGGAGTACGCGCGCCGCCTGGCCGCGGAGCGCGCGCGCTTTGCCGGTGAGCTGGAGATCGTGATGCGGGTGTACTTCGAGAAGCCGCGCACCACGGTGGGCTGGAAGGGCCTGATCAACGACCCCTACATGGACAACAGCTTCCGGATCAACGACGGCCTGCGCATGGCGCGCGAAATGCTGCGCGACATCAACGAGCTGGGCCTGCCGTGCGGCACCGAATTCCTCGACGTGATCTCGCCGCAGTACATCGCCGATCTGGTGAGCTGGGGCGCGATCGGCGCCAGGACCACCGAGTCGCAGGTGCACCGCGAGCTGGCATCCGGCCTGTCCTGCCCGGTCGGCTTCAAGAACGGCACCGACGGCAACATCAAGATCGCCGCCGACGCCATCAAGGCGGCCTCGCAGCCGCACCACTTCCTGTCGGTGACCAAGGGCGGCCATTCGGCGATCGTGTCGACCGCGGGCAACGAGGATTGCCACATCATCCTGCGCGGCGGAAAAGCGCCGAACTACGACGCCGCCAGCGTCGAGGACGCCTGCAAGCAGCTGGCCGCCAACGGCCTGGCCAGCCGCCTGATGATCGACGCTTCGCATGCGAACTCGAGCAAGAACCCGCAGAACCAGGTGCCGGTGTGCGCCGACATCGCCGGCCAGCTGGCAAGCGGCGACGACCGCATCGTCGGCGTGATGGTCGAGTCCCACCTGGTGGCGGGGCGCCAGGACCTGGTGCCGGGACAGGAACTGACCTACGGCCAGTCGGTGACCGACGGCTGCATCGACTGGGAGACCAGTGTCGGCGTGCTGGAGGGATTGGCGGCGGCGGTGCGCCAGCGCCGGGTGCGAGAGGAGTAACTTGGATCCCCGCCTGCGCGGGGACGACGTTGTCGAAAAAACGGCGAACCGAGGTTCGCCGTTTTTGTTCCAGCCGCCGCAAGGGCGGCCGGTGTTGCGATTAGAACTGGTAGCGTGCGCCGGCCTTGAAGTAACGGCCGATCGCGCCGCTGGCGTCCATCGGGTTGTAGCTCAGGCCGCCGTAGGTCAGCGGATCGAGCGGGGCGATCTTGTCGAACAGGTTCTGGATCGAACCGTAGATCTGCCAGTTGGCGCTCAGCTTGTAGCGCGCCGACAGGTCGACCGTGGTGAACGAAGCCAGGCGGCAGTTGCCCGGCGCCGAAGAACCGTCGGCGAATTGCGAGGCGCACTTGTCACCGGCGAAACGCACGTTCTCCATGTCGCTGCGATAGTTGGCGATTGCGCTGACGCTGAGGGCATTGCGTTCCCAGGTGGCGTTCACGCTGATCTTGTCCTTCGGCGTGCCGGCGCAGTTCGAGGTATCGCAGTTGCCGTGGGTACCGGCGTACTGGAAGATCGAACCGCTCTTCTCGGCGCGCACCCAGGTCGCGACGTGGGTCCAGGTCAGGCCGACGACGGCGCGGCCGTAGTCGCCCATCGGAATGCGCTGCTTGAGGTCGAGGTCGATACCCTTGACCTGGGTATAGCTCGAGTTCAGGTAGGGCGCGTTCGACAGCAGCAGGGTGCCGGTGTTCGGCTTGACGACGCCGTTCACGACCAGGTTGTTGTCGCTGCGGATCGCGGTCGGCAGGGCTGCCGCTTCGACGTAGGACAGCGGGTTGATCTCGTTGCTGCGCTTGATCTTCCAGCCGTCCAGCGAGAAGCTGGTGTTCGGCAGCGGATCCCAGACCAGACCCAGGGTGTAGCCCTTCGACTCTTCCGGCTGCAGGTTCGGGTTGCCGACCTTGACCGCGCCGATGGTGATCGAGCAGTCGGCCTGGGTCGCGCCGCCGGCGGCCGGGACGCCGCCCGGGCAGCGGATCGGATCGCGGACCGACGAGTTGCCGGTGCTCTGGCTCTGGGCGCCTGCTTCGGCCGGACCCGGTGCGCGGAAGCCTTCCGAATAGGTGCCGCGCAGCGCGAAGGTCTTCAGCGGGGTCCACTTGGCGCCGAGCTTCGGCGTGGTCGAGCTGAAGTTCTTGTAGCGGTCATAGCGCACGGCGGCGGTCAGTTCGACCGTCTTGAGCACCGGCGCCGCGACTTCGACGAACACCGCCTTGACGTCGTCGGTGCCCTTGGCGGCCACGTAGTTCGAGTTGATGGTGCCGTCTTCCGAACCCGACAGCGACGGGTTGTCCAGCTGCAGGCGACGGTACTCGCCGCCGACCGCCACACCGAGGTTACCGCCGGGCAGTGCAAAGTATTCGCGCGAGGCCTTGAAGTCGACCACGTCCAGCTTGGTGGTCGAGTGCGACTTGGCGTTCACGACCAGCGCGGCGTACAGCGATGCCGGGTTCTTGTTGGCCTGGGCGCCGATGTAGTACGGGAAGTACTTGCTGGTCGGGTTGCCCAGCGCGTCCTGCAGCACCTTCATGTTCAGCATGTTGCTGTAGTTCAGGTCCAGCGCCGATTCCGAATGGGTGTAGCCGGTGTCGAAGTCCCAACCGAGGCGCGAGCCCTTCAGGCCGACCACGAAGCGGCTGAAGGCGTTGTCCGCCGAGCGGGTGCTGGCGCCGACATCGAACAGCGAATAGCGCACGCGGACCGGGGTGCCGTACGGGTTCTGCGGATGATTCGCGGCCAGCAGGATGGTGTTGCCGTAGACGATGATGCCGGTCGGGTTGGCGGCATTCGGCGGGAAGGCCACGGTGCCGTTGGTGTTCGGCGGCACCAGCGTGAATTCGGTGTCGCGCTTCGAGTAACCGGCTTCGGCGTAGAGCTGGAGGTCGTTGTCGAGGTTCTTGGTGAAGCGGGTGTACAGGTTCAGGCCGCCGATCTTCGGCTGCATCGAGCGGAACTGGTCGGCGTACCACAGGCAGCCGCCGTTCGGGTCCTGGGCCGTCACCGGCGAGAATTGCGAGCAGCCCGGCAGGCCGACATAGTTGCCGGTCTTCGGATCGCGAAGCGCGCCGGCCGGGCTGGCGGTGGCGGTGCCCGGGGTGATGTAGCCGGAAGCGAACTGGCCGTTGGCGGCGTAGCCCCACGGGCGGATATCGCCGGCGCCGATCCACTCGCGGCCGGCGCGGTCCTTGTTCATCAGTTCATGGTTGCCGTAGACCTCGGCGTTGATCATCCAGTTGTAGCCGTCTTCGTCCAGGCGGCCCTTGCCCCAGGTGAGGGTGGCCTTGCCCTGTTCGGCGTCGTGGTAGCGCGAGGTGCCGGCTTCGGCCTTGAACGCCAGGCCGGTGAAGTCCTTGCGCAGGATGATGTTGACCACGCCGGCGATCGCGTCGGCGCCGTAGGTTGCCGAGGCGCCGTCCTTCAGGACTTCGATGCGCTCGACGGCTTCCATCGGGACGGTCGACAGGTCGGTGAAGCTCTTCTGGCCGTCGTCGGCGCGCGCGAACGGCGCCATGCGGCGGCCGTTCAGCAGCACCAGGGTCGAGGTCGCGCCCAGGCCGCGCAGCGAGATCGCGGTCGAACCGGCGGCGAAGCCGTTGCCGAAGCCGGTCGGCAGCGAGCCGGCGCCGTCGGCGGTCAGGGTCTGCAGGTATTCGGCAACCGTGGCCTTGCCGGATTTGACGAGGTCGTCACGGCTGATCACCTGGATCGGCGAAGCCGTCTCGGCGGTGGCGCGCTTGATGCTCGAGCCTGTCACTTCGACACGTTGGATCGAGGTCGTCGAGCTGTCCTGGGCCATGGCGGCCATGCCGAACGCCGCATAGGCGAGGGCGAAGGAAACTGCTTGGGCTACAGCTTTTCTTTTCAACATTACTACTCCAAGAAATGGTCTGAAGATTGGCCTACAAATATATATGCATTTCTTACAATTTTTGGCATGCATATACCAAAAAGTACGAGCGCTAAATGTAACCAATTGGCGTTTAGTGAAAAGTTAGAATGTTTTCACTTAACGTCTCATCAGATCATCTCGTCAATACAGTGTCAATATGATTCACTTGTGACATTGTATAAATGCCACAGTTGTATTTCTTTTTCTTATAGGGGACCAAAGTTTTTTTTACTCTGCAATAG
This sequence comes from Massilia aerilata, assembly GCF_042656905.1. Classification (NCBI taxonomy): domain Bacteria; kingdom Pseudomonadati; phylum Pseudomonadota; class Betaproteobacteria; order Burkholderiales; family Oxalobacteraceae; genus Massilia; species Massilia aerilata. The sequence continues at coordinate 97,206 of NZ_JBHSMZ010000016.1, read as the reverse complement.
GAGGAATCTGGTCTATAGTTTTGCTTTTCATCCGGAATCACCGATGTTTGCTTATATCTTCCGGCGGCTGTGGCAGATGCTGCCGACCATGGCCGGCGTCGTGGTGCTGGTGTTCGTGCTGTTCAACTGGGTCGGCGGCGATCCGTCCTACCTGCTGGCGGGGAAGATGGCGGATGCGCAGGCGATCGCCAACATCCGCACCCAGCTCGGCCTGGACCAGCCCTGGTACGTGCAGCTCGGGATCTTCGTCCGGCAAATCCTGACTTTCGATTTCGGCAACGCCTGGAGCACCGGCGAGCCGGTCTCGCACATCCTGTCGACCAGGCTGGGGCCTTCGCTGACCGTGCTGGTGCCGCTGACGGTGCTGGAAACCCTGATCGGGATCGCGCTGGCGCTCGGCATCGCCTTCGTGCGCGGCTCGCTGACCGACCGCCTGGTGATGGTCGCCTGCACGGTCGGCATGTCGATCTCGATCCTGGTCTACATCATCGTGTTCCAGTACGGACTGGCCTACAAGCTCGGGCTGTTCCCGGTGCAGGGCTGGGGCGACCATTTCCTGGAAAACCTGCTGCGCTACGCCACGCTGCCGATCCTGATCGGCCTGACGGTGTCGGTGGCGCCGACCCTGCGCCTGTTCCGCAGCTTCGTGCTGGACGAAGTGGGCCAGGACTACGTGCGCACCGCGCGCGCCAAGGGCCTGTCCGAGCGCCGCATCGTCTGGGTGCACGTGCTGCGCAATGCCGCCATCCCCATCATCACCTACGTCATGGCCAACCTGCCGGCGCTGCTGATCGGCGCCTTCCTGCTGGAGCGCTTCTTCGGCATCCCGGGCATCGGGCGCGAAGTGATCCTGGCGGTCGAGCGCAGCGACTTCCCGGTGATCAAGGCGATCACGGTCTACGTGGCCGCGGCGACCATGGTGTTCAACCTGCTGGCCGATCTGATGTACCAGGCGGTGGATCCGCGGGTGCAGCTCAAATGAGTATCTGAATGAATCAAATGATCGAAAATGTGTCGCCCGGCCTGTGGGCGCTCGCCTGGCGGCGCCTGCGCGCCGACCGCATCGCCATGGCTGCGCTGGCGGTGGTGATCCTGTTCCTGCTGTCGGTGCTGCTGTCCGCCACCGGCCTGGTGGCCGCCGACTGGGAGGACGAGGTGGCGGTGAACTATGCGCCGCCCGGTTTTATCGGTCCCGATCCCGCGCTGGCAGCGCTGAGCCGTCCGCCCGCGCCGACGCCGCCGAATGCCTTCGATCCGCTGGCCGGCGACCTGTCCGAACTGAAGGCGGAACTGGCCCGGCATGGGCATGCCGCGCAGGTGGTGAAGGCCTCGACCTTGCCCTTCGGCGCCGACAAATGGGGCCACGACATCGTCAAGAAGACCATCAAGGGCGGCCAGACCTCGATCGTGGTCGGTCTGGTGGCGGCCGTGGTGGCGGTGGCGCTGGGGACCCTGTTCGGCGCCGTCTCCGGCTTTTACGGCGGCAAGGTCGACGACTTGTTCAACTGGTTCTACAGCATCTTCACCTCGATCCCGTCGATCCTGATGATCCTGACGGTGGCCGCGGTGCTGCAGACCAGGGGCGTGCTGACCATCGTGCTGATCCTGGGCCTGACCGGCTGGACCGGGCCGTATCGCCTGATCCGCGCCGAGTACATCAAGCACAAGGCGAGGGAATACGTGATGGCGGCGGACGCCATCGGAGCGTCTTCCTGGCGGCGCATGTTCTCGCACATCCTGCCGAATGTCTCGCACGTGGCGCTGGTGCAGATGTCGATCCTGGTGGTCGGCTTCATCAAGGCCGAAGTCATTTTGTCCTTCCTGGGCTTCGGCGTGCCGGTGGGCGTGGTGTCCTGGGGCAGCATGCTGAACGAGGCGCAGAATGAACTCATCCTCGGCAAGTGGTGGCAGCTGGCGGCGGCCGCCAGTGCGATGGCCCTGCTGGTGACGGCGTTTTCCCTGTTTGCCGATGCGCTGCGCGACGCGCTCGATCCGAAATTGAAGTGAGCCTGCCATGAGTGTTGACCAGCCATTGCTCGAAGTGCGCGATTTGCGCGTGTCCTTCCGCATCGATAAAAAAACATCGTTCGAAGCGGTCAAGGGCATCTCCTTCAGTCTGCCGAAGAACGCCACCGTGGCCCTGGTGGGCGAGTCCGGCAGCGGCAAGTCGGTCAGCTCGCTGGCCGTGATGGGCCTGCTGCCGGCCGAGACCACGATCATGCACGAGGGCTCCTCGATCCGCTTCGACGGCCGCGAGCTGCTGGGGCAGTCCATCGAGGCGCGCCGCAAGCTGTGCGGCAAGGACATCGCGATGATCTTCCAGGAGCCGATGTCTTCCTTGAACCCGGTGTTCACGGTCGGTTTCCAGATCGGCGAGGTGCTGCGCCAGCACCTGGGCATGGACGGGCGCCAGGCGCGCGCGCGCACGCTCGAGCTGCTGGACGAAGTCGGCATTCCCGACCCCGCGGCCAAGATCGACGCCTACCCGAGCCAGATGTCGGGCGGCCAGCAGCAGCGGGTGATGATCGCGATGGCGATCGCCTGCGAGCCGCGCCTCCTGATTGCCGACGAGCCGACCACGGCGCTGGACGTGACCATCCAGAAGCAGATCATGGAGCTGATCGCGCGCCTGCAGAAGAAGCACCAGATGTCGGTGCTGTTCATCACCCACGACCTGGGGCTGGTGGGCGAGATTGCCGACCGCGTGATCGTGATGCGGCATGGCGAGGTGCGGGAGGAGGGGCCTGCGTCCCAGGTTCTTGGCCAGCCCGCCGATGCTTATACGCGGGCGCTGCTGCATTGCCGGCCGAAGCTGGACGAGCGCCCGGTGCGGTTGCCGGTCATCGACGATTATTTGAGCGGGCGTCATTCAGCGGGGATCGTGCTGCCGCAGCGCGCGCGGGGGTATGCGCCTGGCGAGGACAATGTGCTGGAGGTGCGCGGGCTGGCGAAGAGTTTTTATCTGCGCGAGGGCCTGTTCGGCAAGCGCGAGTTCAAGGCGGTGAAGGATGTGTCGTTCACGCTGCCGCGCGGGAAGACCCTGGGCGTGGTCGGGGAGTCCGGCTCCGGCAAGACCACGGTCGGCCTGACCCTGCTGCGCCTGCACCGCGCCACCGGCGGCAGCGCCCTGTTCGAAGGCCGCGACCTGCTGGCGATGAGCGACCGCGAGTACCAGGCCTATAAACGGCGGATCCAGATCATCTTCCAGAATCCGTATGCGTCGCTGAACCCGCGCTTCACGGTCGGCCAGATCCTGCTGGAACCGATGCGCATCCACCGCATCGGCGCCAACGATGCCGAGCGCGTGGAACATGCTTACTATCTGCTGAAACGCGTCGGGCTGCCGGAGCAGGCCTTCCACCGCTATCCGCACGAATTCTCCGGCGGCCAGCGCCAGCGCATCGCCATCGCGCGCTGCCTGACGATGAAGCCGGAGATCCTGGTGTGCGACGAGTCGGTGTCGGCGCTGGACGTGTCGGTCCAGGCCCAGGTGCTGAACCTGCTGCAGGACCTGCAGGACGAGTACAAGATGAGCTATATCTTCATCTCGCACGACCTGTCGGTGGTCAAGTACATCTCCGACCGCGTGATGGTCATGCATCACGGCAGCGTGGTCGAAATGGCGGACTCGGACGAGCTCTACCGCAACCCCCAGCATCCCTACACCCAAACCCTGCTGGCCGCCATCCCGCGCGGCGCATGAGCTTGAGGTAAATAAAACCGGGGTCTGACCCCGGTTTGCTTTTGGTCAAACTGGCGCTGGTGTTCAACATCGCGTGTGATGATGAGACTCATTTTCATCCAATCCGAAAGCGCGAACGTATGAATCAGAGCCAGCCGCTGCGCCGGGACTTCCTGCGCTATATGGGCACCCTTGCCGCCATGTCGGCGCCTGCCATGCAGGCCGCCGCCAGCGAGAAGGACAGGATCACTTTTCCGCCGATCGACGCCAGGACCGAGAAGCCCGAGAAGACCGAGCCGCCGGCCGATCCGATGGGTGAGCGGGTCGGCATCGCCATCGTCGGTCTGGGCCGCATCGCGGTGAACGAGATGTTGCCGGCCTTTGCCCAGAGCAAGAACGCCAAGCCGGTGGCTCTGGTCAGCGGCGACCGCGCCAAGGCGCTCAAGATCGCGCACCAGTACAACATTCCGGAAAGCGCCATCCTCGATTACAAGGACTACGACAAGCTGGCCAGCATGCCGGAAGTGCAGGGCGTCTACATTGCGCTGCCGAACGGCATGCACGCCGAGTATACGGTGCGCGCCGCCCGCGCGGGCAAGCACGTGCTCTGCGAAAAGCCGATGGCCAACAGCGTGGCCGAGTGCCAGCAGATGATCGACGCCTGTAAAAAAGCCGGCAAGAAGCTGATGATCGCCTACCGTAGCCAGTACGAGCCGATGGACCGCGCCCTGGTAAAAATGGTCAAGGAAAAGAAGCTGGGTGCGCTGAAGGAGTTCATCTCCGTGAATTCGCAGAACATGGGCGGTCCCCAGCACTGGCGCCTGAAGCGCGCGCTGGCGGGCGGCGGCGCGCTGCCGGACATCGGCCTGTACTGCATCAACGCGGCGCGCTTCCTGAGCGGCGAGGAGCCGAATGAAGTGATCGGCAACACCTGGTCGACCCCCGGCGACGCCCGCTTCAAGGAAGTCGAGGAATCCTGCCAGTTCATCCTGCGCTTCCCCAGCGGCTTCATGGCCAGCTGCAGCACCAGCTACGCCGCCCACAAGTAGCTGAGCGCCCCCGGAAAGACCCGCGGACCGGAGCCACAACAGGAAGGATAAGCGTTATCATGAGAGCATGGCCCAGCTCTCCCACCTGCTACATATTTATGGCGCGTTGATCGTGTTCGGCGTCGTGCTGCTCGAGCAGATCGGGCTGCCGATTCCGGCGTTTCCGGTGCTGATCGTTGCGGGGGCGCTGGCGGTGGACAAAGGCGCCAACTGGCCGCTGTTCCTGGCGGCCAGCGTCGTGGCCTGCCTGATCAGCGACTTTTTCTGGTTCCGCGCCGGCCGCTTCTACGGCAAGCGCGTGCTGCGCCTGCTGTGCAAGATTTCGCTGTCGCCGGATTCCTGCGTCAGCCAGACCGAAGACAATTTCACCCGCTGGGGCGCCAAGTCCCTGGTGGTGGCCAAGTTCATCCCCGGCTTCAACACGATCGCGCCGCCGCTCGCCGGCGCCATGGGCACCACCACCCAGCGCTTCCTGTGGCTGTCGGTGGCGGGCGGCCTGCTGTGGAGCGGCGTGGGCATGGGCCTGGGCGCCTGGTTCCACGGCAGCGTCGACGATGTCATCGGCTGGTTCGAGACCCTCGGCAGCACCGCGCTGATGGTGCTCGGCGCCTTGCTGGCCCTGTTCGTGTTGCTCAAGTACGTAGAGCGCCGCCGCAACCTCGGCGCCGCCGACCTGCCGCGCATCACCGCCGAGGAACTCAAGGCGCTGCTCGAAGCCGGCCACGACCCGCTGATCGTCGACGCCCGCAGCCTCACCGCGCGCCAGATGGAGCAGGGTATCCCGGGCGCGCTCATCTATGGCGACGAAAAACCCGAGCGCCTGATGGCCACCCTCGACCGCGAGCGCCACATCGTGGTGTATTGCACCTGCCCGAACGACGTCACCGCGGCCCAGGTCGCGAAAACCTTCGTCGCCAATGGTTTTCATCGCGCGCGGCCGCTGCGCGGCGGCCTCGATGCCTGGCATGCGCAGTGCAGCGCCGCCCAGCCGGACGCCCGTCTCAAGGCAAAGGCCGGCTGAGCAGTTTCGCCTTCACTTGGTAGCTCGACTACTCGCCAAATGTGGCTCTTCTGCGCTAAATTCCCAGCGCGTCACGGGCCTCTGTACCTAAACTACAATAAACGCTTGCGCGCAAGCCAATAAATCCTTAAGCTTCGGGAATCTGTTTCCGAGCATTCGCCATGACCGTTGCACCTGCATCCGCCGCCCTCCAGCCATCCGCCGCGTCCGTGACCCCGCTTGCCGCTCACGCCAGCCCGCGCCTGCTCGCCGACATCGGCGGCACCAACGCGCGCTTCGCGCTGGAACTGGGCGCGGGCCGCGTCAACCACATCGAGGTGCTGGCTTGCAGCGCTTATCCGACCCTCGGCGATGCCATGCGCGCCTATCTGGCGCTGCCGGACGTGGCTGCGGCAGGCGCGGTGCGCCACGCGGCGATCGCCATCGCCAATCCGGTGATGGGCGACATGGTGCGCATGACGAATCACCACTGGGAATTCTCGATCGAAGCCCTGCGCCGCGAGTGCGGCTTCGATACCTTTGTCGTGGTCAACGATTTCGAGGCGCTGGCGATGGCGCTGCCCTGGCTGCTCGACGCCGACAAGGTGCAGGTCGGCGGCGGTGCGCCGGTGACGGGCGCGCCGATCGGCCTGCTGGGCGCCGGCACCGGCCTCGGCGTCTCGGGCCTGGTCCCGGCCCCGGATGGCAAGAGCTGGACCGCGCTGCGCAGCGAAGGCGGCCACGTCACCTTTTCGCCGGCCAACGAGACCGAGCTCGCGATCCTGCAATACGCCTGGCGCGAATTCGAGCACGTCTCGGCCGAGCGCCTGCTGTCCGGCGCCGGCGTCGAACTGATCTACCGGGCGCTGGCGGATCACCGCAAGCTTGCTGCCGGGCCGCTGGACGCGCCGGAGATCTCGCGCCGCGCCCTGGCCGGCGAATGCGCGCTCTGCGAGGAAGTCGTCGAAGCCTTCTGCGGCATGCTGGGCACGGTGGCCGGCAACCTCGCCGTCACCCTCGGCGCGCAGGGCGGCGTCTATATTGGCGGCGGCATCGTGCCGCGCCTGGGCGAACGCTTCGCGCGCTCCTGCTTCCGCCGCCGTTTCGAGCAGAAGGGCCGCTTTGCCGGCTACCTGGCGGCCGTTCCCACCTATGTGATCACGGCCGAGTATCCGGCTTTCCTGGGCGTTTCCGCGATCCTGGCCGAGCGCCTCGGCGCTTGAGCGGGCGCAGGCCGGCCGCCCGCCGCGCGTTCCTCTGCGCGCAGCATCGCCCTTTCCTGGTTTTATCGGGTACAATGGCCGCCAATTGGTAGAAACGATGTCGTACGCTTGCCTGGCACGCCCTGGAGCCTTGCCTCCTTAGCCTGGTTTCCTTCCTGCGCCAGCAGCCCCGTTTCTCCTGAAAGTCAATCTTTGCAGTCCGCTTGCCGTCGGGCTGCCGCGTAGCAGACCCCTGAGGTTTCTACGGTATTCCGCCCGGTGCTCCCCACCTGGCCACGGAACCCAGTTTCAACGCGTACTGTCTCATCCGGGGGCGTAAGCCGTTGAACGGTTTGTAGTGATTTTTTCTATGGTGTTATGAACACTGATGAGGCCAAGAAGGTCCTCGAGACCGCCTTGCTGTGCGCGCGCGAGCCGCTGACCATCCACGGCATGAAGAAACTGTTTGCCGACGTCGATGCGAACGGCCGGCAGCTCGGCGCGGGCGTGGGCGCCGACACGATCAAGATTCTGCTGGAAGAACTGCGCCAGGACTGGCAGGACCGCGGCATCGAGATCGTCAGCCTGGCATCCGGCTGGCGCTTCCAGAGCCGGCCGGAAATGAAGCCTTACCTGGACCGGATCGCACCGGAAAAGCCGCCGAAATACTCGCGCGCAACACTGGAAACGCTGGCGATCATCGCCTACCGCCAACCGGTCACGCGTGGCGACATCGAAGAAATCCGCGGAGTGGCCGTCAACTCGCAGACGATCAAGATGCTGGAAGACCGCGGCTGGATCGATGTCCTCGGCCACCGCGAGGTGCCGGGACGCCCGGCCCTGCTGGGTACGACCCGGCAATTTCTCGACGACCTGGGCCTGGCCTCGCTGTCGCAGCTGCCGCCGCTGCAGCAGGTGGCGGACGGCACCGAAGGGCGCAGCCTGGCAGCGCTGGAAGCGGCCCTGCAACAATTTGATGAACACGAACCTGCGCCCGCAACCGGCGAATAAGTAAAAAACGAATGATGAATCCAACCGACACCAACGAGACGACCCCTGCCGAAGCAGGGCTGGACGCGGCCGCCAAGCCGAAGCGCCGCACGCGCGCGCAGGCCGCCGCCGAGAGCGCGCAGCCGGAAACCGCCGCCGAGGCCAAGCCGAAGCGCACCCGCAAGGCCGCCGCCAAGCCGGCCGAGGGCGAAGCCAGCCCGGCCGCCGCGCCGGCGCCTGACGCCGCCCCGGTGGAGCAGGCCGCCAAGCCGGCCCGCAAGCCGCGTGCGAAGAAGGCTGACGCCGGGCAGGCCGCAGCAGTGCCGGCGCCCGCCGCCGCGCCGGCGGTCGAAGCCGCCCTGGCTGTACAGCCGGCCGCGGCCAGCCAGGCCGAAGGCCAGGACGCGCAGGACGGCGCCCAGCGCAAGCCGCGCGGCCCGCGCCAGATGCGCGAGCAGCGCCAGGTGCGCGAAGCACGCCAGCCGCGTCCGCAAGCCGAGGCTGCGGAGTCCGCCGGGACCGACGCCCTCGCCGCCCAGCCGGCCCAGGCCGCTGCGGAGCAGGGCGCCGAGCCGCGTGGCGAACAGCGCCCCGAGCAGCGCCGCGACGCCCGCCCGGGCCAGAAGCAAGGCAAGAAAGGCCAGCAGCGCGGCCAGCAGGGTCAGCAGGCCCAGGGCGGTCAGCCGGGTCAGCAGGCCCAGGGCGGTCAACAGGGGCAGGCAGGCCAGCAAGGCAAGCAGCAGGGACAGGGCAGGAACAAGAACACCCGCGGCGGCAAGGACAGCAAGGGCGGCAAGGGCAACGACGCCGACGCCGTGTTCTCCTTCGTCACCTCGGGCGATTTCGACGCCAGCGAGGGCGGGCGCGGCCAGGCCCAACCGTCGAAGGCGCGCCGCGACCTGACCTCGGACGACGATGCGCCGAAGCTGCACAAGGTGCTGGCCGAGGCTGGCCTGGGTTCGCGTCGCGACATGGAAGAGCTGATCATCGCCGGCCGCGTGTCGGTGAACGGCGAGCCGGCCCACATCGGCCAGCGCATCCTGCCGACCGACGCCGTACGCATCAACGGCAAGCTGCTGCAGCGCCGCGTGAACAACAACAAGCCGCCGCGCGTGCTGGTGTACCACAAGCCGGCCGGTGAAATCGTCAGCGCGGACGATCCGGAAGGCCGTCCGTCCGTGTTCGACCGCCTGCCGAACATGAAGACCGGCAAGTGGCTGGCCGTCGGCCGTCTCGACTTCAACACCGAGGGCCTGCTGCTGTTCACGAATTCCGGCGACCTGGCGAACCGCCTGATGCACCCGCGCTATAACATCGACCGCGAGTACGCCGTGCGCACCCTTGGCGAGCTCGAAGAAGGCATGCGCCAGAAGCTGCTGGCCGGCGTCGAGCTGGAAGACGGCCTGGCCTCCTTCACCAAGATCGCCGACGGTGGCGGCGAAGGCGTCAACCGCTGGTACCGCGTGGTGATCGGCGAAGGCCGCAACCGCGAGGTGCGCCGCATGTTCGAGGCGGTCGGCCTGACCGTCTCGCGCCTGATCCGTACCCGCTACGGCGCGATGACCCTGCCGACCGGCCTGAAGCGCGGCCGCTGGGAAGAAATGGAAGAAAACGACGTCCGCAACTTCATGAGCGCCTTCGGCATCGAGAAGGGCGGCGCCGGCCAGGCGCAAGGCCAGGGCCAGGGCGGCCAGAGGCAGAAGCAGGGCGGCGGCAAGGATCGCAGCGGCCCCGTGGCGCAGGACCGCAGCAACGGCAACCGCATCGACCGTGCCGACGCCAACCGCAATGTCGACCCCTTCGGTCCGCCGGTGGCGCGCGTGGGCAGCCAGCAGGGCGGGCGCGGCCAGGGTGGCGGCATGGGCGGCGCCCAGGGCCGCGGCGGCAACGGTTTCGGCGGCCAGGGGCGCCCCGGCGGCCAGGGTCAAGGACAGGGCAGGAATGCCGGCCAGGGCCAGGGTCAGGGCCGCAGCGCTGGAAGCGCTGGCGGCAAGGGGCCGCGCCAGCCGGATCCGCTGCAGACCACCTTCGGCTTTGCCGGCGCCGGCCAGAACCGCCGTCCGCATGGTCCGCGCGTAGCCGACAACGGCATGCCGCGCCGCGGCCGTAGGGGCTGAGCGCCCGGTAAACCCCATGGCGGCGTCGCACCGTCTCGCCGTACTGGCGTACTGTCTTCGTGGTCCGCCACTGCGGCGGTGCGCCTTGCCCTGGGGCTTTGCCGGACGCGCCTTTGAAGTGGCCGAAACGATGTTTGCGCGCGTAAATCAGAGCGCTTCCATCGCTCCGGCCGCCAAAGGTGTAAACTGTTGCATACCTGTTCATTTTGCAGCGCAGCGATTGCGGGCTGCCCTGTGTTGGGTTATAATTCGCAACCAATTAAAGTTCTCCCGAGCGTTTTGCGTTGGTGCAGGAACTTTCATCTGGTTGGAAATATAAGAAGATGGGCAGTTGCCCATTTTTTTTTTGTTGAATCGTTTTACGAGGTCCGGACCCGGACCGGGAATCTGGAGAAGTCAGTGCAGCTGTTTGATTTGATTGCCACGACAGTCGGAGGACTGGGCTACGAACTCGTCGATATCGAGCGTGCCGAGCGAGGCATCCTGCGCGTGTACATCGATTTTCCGGCGGCGGTAGCGGACGAAAAAGGACCGATCTCGGTCGAGGATTGCGCCACGGTGAGCCACCAGCTGTCGCACGTGTTCACGGTCGAAAACGTGGATTACGAGCGCCTGGAAGTATCGTCGCCCGGACTGGACCGTCCGGTGCGTACCCTGGCCGACTTCGAGCGCTTTGCCGGCCATGAATGCACCGTCAAATTGCGCGTCGCGATGCCCGGCACCGCGAACCGCAAAACCTGGACGGGCATCCTGCATGCACCGGAAGGCGAGAAGATCGGATTGGAATTTGAAGGCAAGGATGGTCCGGCGTTATTGGAATTTACGCTGGCCGAACTGGACAAGGCACGCCTGGTGCCGAAGGTGGATTTTAGGAGTCGCAAAGCATGAGTCGCGAAATTTTGTTACTGGTTGATGCGCTGGCGCGCGAAAAAAACGTCGATAAAGAGGTCGTCTTCGGCGCGCTCGAATTCGCGCTGGCGCAGGCCACGAAAAAACGCTACGAGGGCGAGGTCGACATCCGCGTGAGCATCGACCGCGACAGCGGCGAATTCGAAACCTTCCGCCGCTGGCACGTGGTGCCGGACGAAGCCGGCCTGCAGCTGCCCGACCAGGAAATCCTGCATTTCGAAGCGAAAGAGCAGATCGCCGACATCGAAGTCGACGAATACATCGAAGACCCGATCGAGTCGGTCGAGTTCGGCCGCCGTTTTGCCCAGGACACCAAGCAGGTCGTGCTGCAGCGCGTCCGCGATGCCGAGCGCGAGCAGATCCTGCAGGACTTCCTGGAGCGCGGCGACTCGATGGTCACCGGCACCATCAAGCGCATGGAGCGCGGCGATGCGATCGTCGAGTCGGGCAAGATCGAAGCGCGCCTGCCGCGCGACCAGATGATCCCGAAGGAAAACCTGCGTATCGGCGACCGCGTCCGCGCCTTCATCCTGCGCGTCGACCGCAACATGCGCGGCCCGCAGGTGATCCTGTCGCGCACCGCGCCGGAATTCATCATGAAGCTGTTCGAGCTGGAAGTGCCGGAAATCGAACAGGGCCTGCTGCAAATTAAATCCGCGGCCCGCGACGCCGGCGTGCGCGCCAAGATCGCCGTCTTCACGGCCGACAAGCGCATCGACCCGATCGGCACCTGCGTCGGCATGCGCGGTTCGCGCGTGCAGGCCGTGACCGGCGAGCTGGGCGGCGAGCGCGTGGACATCGTGCTGTGGTCGGAAGATCCGGCGCAGTTCGTGATCGGCGCGCTGGCGCCGGCCAACGTGTCCTCGATCATGGTCGACGAAGAGAAGCATGCGATGGACGTCGTGGTGGACGAGGAAAACCTGGCGATCGCGATCGGCCGTTCGGGCCAGAACGTGCGCCTGGCGTCGGAGCTGACCGGCTGGAAGATCAATATCATGACGGCCGAAGAGTCCGCCAACAAGGCCGAGCAGGAAACCGCGGTCGTGCGTGCGCTGTTCATGGAAAAACTGGATGTGGACGAGGAAGTGGCGAACATCCTGGTCGAGGAAGGTTTCTCGAGCCTTGAGGAAATCGCTTACGTCCCCATTTCGGAAATGCTCGAAATCGAATCGTTCGACGAAGACACCGTCAACGAACTGCGCACCCGCGCCCGTGACGCGCTGGTGACCGAAGCGATCGCTTCCGAAGAAGGACTCGAGGGAATGGAAGAGGCGCTGGCCAACCTGGAAGGGATGGACCGCACCACCGCCGGCAAGCTTGGCCTGGCCGGTATCAAGACCCTCGAACAATTTGCCGGCCTGGCCTACGACGAGTTCAGCGCCATCCTGGCGCTGCCGACCGACCGCGCCCGCGAACTGATTCAAAACGAATTTAACGATGTGACCGACGATGAGATGAAGCTGGTCGACAGTAAATATGATGACCGCGCCAAGGCGCTGCAGGCGAAAGCCTGGAGCCTGGCAGAAACGGCCAAGGCATAATTTGCAAATCTTTATCATCTCGCGACACAAGAAAAGAGGACTGAATGGCGAGTAACAACGTAGCCCAATTTGCCACCGAACTGAAGATGCCTGCGGACTTGCTGCTGACGCAGCTGCGTTCTGCCGGCGTCGAAAAAAGTTCGACGTCAGATCCCTTGTCCAAAGATGATAAGGATAAGCTGCTGAACCACCTGCGCCGTACCCACGGCGCTGTCGAGTCGGGCGAAAAGAAGAAGATCACGGTGACCCGCAAGGAAACCTCCGAGATCAAGCAGGCTGACGCCAGCGGCAAATCGCGCACCATCCAGGTGGAAGTCCGCAAGAAGCGCACCTTCGTGCAGCGCGACGACCTGGTGACCGCCAAGGCCGCCGAAACCCCGGTCGTCGACGCCGCCGAGCAGGCGCGCCGCGACGAGGAAGCACGCCGCCAGTCGGAACTGCTGGCGCGCCAGGAAGCGGAACTGCGCGAAAAGCAGGAACGCCTGGCCAAGCTCGAATCCGAAAAGGCCGCACAGGCCGCCGCGGCCGAAGAGCAGGCCAAGCGCGACGCCGACGAACGCGCCCAGCGTGAAGCCGCCGCCGCCGCCCAGGTCGATGCAGCCGCCCAGGCCGACGCCGCAGCCGGCGCCGCCGATGCCGCAGCCGAAGCCAAGAAGGCAGCCGCCGACGAAGCCAAGAAAGCAGCCGCCGAGGAAGCCAAGCGCAAATCCGACGAAGCCGCCAAGGAAGCCGCCGAACGCGCTGCCGCCACCGAGCGTGCACGCAAGGCCGTGGCCGACGAAGTGGCCCAGATCAAGGCCATGATGGCCCAGCCGCGCCGCGTCATCAAGGCGCCGGAAGTGCCGGCGCCGAAGCCGAAGACGGCCGAAGCCGCCACCCTGCACAAGCCAGCAACGACGGCCAAGCCGGGCGAAGCCAAGCCGGGCGAATCGACCGGCGCGCGTGCCAAGCCGGGCGACAAGAAATCGATCAAGTCGGCCAACGTGGCCTCGACCTGGTCGGATGAGAAGAAGCGCGGCGCCCCTGGCGGCGGCATGAAGGGCCGCGGCGCCCCGTCGACCGGCGGCCGTGACGGCTGGCGTGCCGGCGGCGGCCGTGGCGGCCGTCGTGGCGGCCACGACGATCGCGAATCGAACTTCCAGGCTCCGACCGAGGCGATCGTCAAGGACGTCCACGTGCCGGAAACCATCACCGTGGCCGAACTGGCGCACAAGATGGCGGTGAAGGCATCGGAAGTCATCAAGCAGCTGATGAAGCTGGGCCAGATGTGCACCATCAACCAGGTGCTGGACCAGGAAACCGCGATGATCGTGGTGGAAGAGATGGGCCACAAGGCCTTCGCCGCCGCCGAGGACGATCCGGAAGCGCTGCTGGCCGACCAGGGCGAGCACGCCGAGTTCGAGGCCAAGCCGCGCGCACCGGTCGTGACCGTCATGGGCCACGTCGACCACGGCAAGACCTCGCTGCTGGATTACATCCGCCGCGCCAAAGTGGCTGCTGGCGAAGCCGGCGGCATTACCCAGCACATCGGCGCCTACCACGTGGATACCCCGCGCGGCATGGTCACCTTCCTGGATACCCCGGGCCACGAGGCGTTCACCGCCATGCGAGCCCGCGGTGCCAAGGCGACCGACATCGTCATCCTGGTGGTGGCAGCCGACGACGGCGTGATGCCCCAGACCAAGGAGGCAATTGCCCACGCGAAAGCTGCCGGCGTGCCCCTGGTCGTGGCGATCAACAAGATCGACAAACCGGGTGCGAATCCCGAGCGCGTGACCCAGGAACTGGTTGCCGAAGGCGTGGTGCCGGAAGAATACGGCGGCGATTCGCCGTTCGTCCCGGTGTCGGCGAAAATCGGTACCGGTATCGAGGAGCTGCTGGAGCAGGTACTGCTGCAAGCCGAAGTCCTGGAACTGAAGGCGCCGGTGGAATCGCTGGCCCGTGGCCTGGTGGTCGAAGCCCGCCTCGACAAGGGCCGCGGCCCGGTCGCCACCATCCTGGTGCAGTCGGGTACCCTGAAGCGCGGCGACGTCGTGCTGGCGGGTTCGTCCTTCGGCCGCGTCCGTGCAATGCTGGACGAGAACGGCAAGTCGGTCACCGAAGCTGGTCCGTCCTTGCCGGTCGAGATCCAGGGCCTGACCGAAGTGCCGAGCGCCGGTGAAGAAGTCATGGTCATGGCCGATGAGCGCAAGGCGCGCGAAATCGCCCTGTTCCGTCAAGGTAAGTTCCGCGACGTGAAGCTGGCGAAGCAGCAGGCAGCGAAGCTGGAAAACATCCTCGACCAGATGGGCGAAGGCGAAGTCAAGAACCTGCCGCTCATCGTCAAGACCGACGTGCAGGGTTCGCAGGAAGCACTGGTGGGTTCGCTGCAGAAGCTGTCGACCTCGGAAGTGCGTGTGCAGATCGTCCACGCGGCGGTCGGCGGCATCACCGAATCGGACGTCAACCTGGCAACCGCTTCGAAGGCAGTCATCATCGGCTTCAACGCCCGTGCCGACGCCCAGGCGCGCAAGCTGGCCGAGACCAACGGCGTCGACATCCGTTACTACAGCATCATTTACGATGCGATCGACGAGATCAAGACCGCGCTGTCGGGCATGTTGGCGCCGGAGAAGCGCGAGACCATTACCGGCCAGGTCGAAATCCGCCAGGTCATCCTGGTGTCGAAAATCGGCGCGATCGCGGGTTGCCTGGTCACCGATGGCGTGGTCAAGCGTACCTCTTCGGTTCGCCTGCTGCGCAACAACATCGTGATCTGGACCGGCGAGATCGATTCGCTGAAGCGCTTCAAGGACGACGCGAAAGAAGTTCGTGCCGGTCTCGAGTGCGGCCTGTCGCTGAAGAACAACAACGAAATCCAGGTCGGCGACGTGCTGGAAGTGTTCGAAGTGACGGAAGTGGCGCGTACGCTGTAATTACCGGCTACGGAGTAATATTTGGGGCTAGTTGCCCCCCGCTTCATCGGCGCGGGGTCACTAGCCCTAAGTTTTTTGAACGCCAACGCTTGAACCGTCATTCCCGCGAAGGCGGGAATCCAAGTTCGTTGGCCATTCGCAAAACTTGGGTCCCCGCCTTCGCGGGGACGACGAGCATCGGATAACAATATGCCCAAACACAGTAAAAGCATTCCATCGCGCGGCCTGCGCGTGGCCGACCAGATCCAGAAGGATTTGTCGGAACTCATCGCGTACGAGCTCAAGGATCCGCGCGTGGGCATGGTCACCATCAGCGAAGTCAAGCTGACCCCGGACTACGCACACGCGAAGATCTGGTTCACCCTGCTCAAGGACAGCCCGGACGAGATCAAGCAGACCCTCGATGGCCTGAACAAGGCCGCCGGCTACTTGCGCAACCTGCTCGGCAAGCGCCTGCACATCCACACGCTGCCGACGCTGCATTTCCTGCACGACACCTCGACCAGCCGCGGCCTGGCCATGTCGGCCCTGATCGACCAGGCCAACGCCACCCGCGCCGCCGACTACGTCGACGAGTCGGCCCCGGCGGTCACTGACGAAGATTCGGACAGCGAGTGAACGCACGGCCCCCGAAGAAGCCCCGCGACCTCGTCGACGGGGTGCTGTTGATCGACAAGCCGGTCGGCTTCTCCTCGAACGACGCGCTGATGAAAGTGAAGCGCATCGTCAACGCCAAGAAGGCCGGCCACACCGGCACCCTCGACCCGTTTGCCACCGGCCTGCTGCCGCTGTGCTTCGGCGAGGCGACCAAGTTCTCGCAGGACCTGCTGGAAGCCGATAAAACCTATCTGGCCACCGTGCACCTGGGCATTACCACGACCACCGGCGATACCGAGGGCGAAGTGCTGGAGACGCGCGACGTCGCCGTGAGCACCGAACAGGTCGAAGCCGCGCTGGCGCGCTTCCGCGGCCCCATCCTGCAGGTGCCGCCGATGTATTCGGCGCTCAAGCGCGACGGCAAGGCGCTGTACGAATATGCGCGCGAAGGCATCACGCTGGAGCGCGAGGCGCGCCCGGTCACGATTTACGAGCTGGATCTGGTCGCGTATGCCGCGCCTTTCCTGACCATCCGCGTCAAGTGCAGCAAGGGCACCTATGTGCGCGTGCTGGGCGAGGACATCGGCGCCACGCTGGGCTGCGGCGCCCACCTGAGCGCGCTGCGCCGGGTGCAGGTCGGCTCGCTGACCACGGAAAACATGGTGACCCTGGAAGAGCTGCAGGCGATTGAAAATCCGCTGTCTCTGCTGGCCCCGGTCGATGCGCTGCTGTCGAGTTTTCCGCGCGTCGACCTGACGCCCGAGCTGGAGAAGCGCTTCCTGAATGGCCAGCGTCTGGCGCTGGGCAAGGAGCCGGTCCAGGTGCCGGCCGAGCAGGGCAGGGTGCGGGTGTACGCGGATGGCCGGCTGCTGGGCACTGCCCTGCTCGGCGAATATGCCATCCTCGCGCCGGAGCGCCTGATCGCGGCGAAGCAGTAAATATCGGGCGGCGGGCCTTGAAATCCGCCGCCGCCGCCCCATCTCGTCCCTGGCCCGGAAAGGCAGCAGCCCCATGCTGCCAGCGGCGTCCGGGATGTCATCGACATTCAATATTTCGCCGCTAAGCTGCCTGTTGGCGGCAAATCCTTGAAAAATCAGGTCTTTCCCCGTCGCTGCGGCGCAGCACGACGCATAACCGTGCTATAGTAGCGGGTTCTGGAAATCGGCTATGCCGAGCGCCACTAGCCGAGCGGCCCTGAGCGGACGCCTCCACCCATCACGCAACATTTACTGTTGAAAACGCATATGTCAGACACCAAACGCGCGATTCGTAATATCGCAATCATCGCCCACGTTGACCACGGCAAGACCACCCTGGTGGACCAGCTGCTGCGCCAATCCGGCACTTTCCGTGAAAACCAGGCGGTCGACACCCGCGTGATGGACTCGAACGATCTCGAAAAAGAACGTGGCATCACGATTCTGTCGAAGAACTGCGCAGTCGAGTACGAAGGCACCCACATCAACATCGTCGACACCCCAGGCCACGCCGACTTCGGCGGCGAGGTCGAGCGCGTGCTGTCGATGGTCGACTCGGTGCTGCTGCTGGTCGATGCCCAGGAAGGCCCGATGCCGCAGACCCGCTTCGTGACCCGCAAGGCGCTGGCCCTGGGCTTGAAGCCGATCGTGGTGGTCAACAAGGTCGACCGTCCGGGCGCGCGCGCCGACTGGGCCATCAACCAGACCTTCGAACTGTTCGACAAGCTGGGCGCGAACGACGAGCAGCTGGACTTCCCGATCGTCTACGCCTCGGGCCTGAACGGCTATGCCGGCCTGACCGAAGACGTGCGCAGCGGCGACATGAAGCCCCTGTTCGACGCGATCCTGAAATACGTGCCTGTGCGTGACGACAACCCGGACGGCCCGCTGCAGATGCAGATCACCTCGCTGGACTACTCGTCCTACGTGGGCAAGATCGGTATCGGCCGTGTCAACCGCGGCCGCGTCAAGACCGGCCAGGACGTGATCGTCCTGAACGGCCCGGATTCGACCCCGATCAAGGGCCGCATCAACCAGGTGCTGAATTTCAAGGGCCTGGAGCGCGTGCTGGTCGATGAAGCCGTCGCCGGCGACATCTGCCTGATCAACGGTATCGAAGACATCGGCATCGGTTCGACCGTCTGCGCCGTGGATACCCCGGAAGCGCTGCCGATGCTGACCGTCGACGAGCCGACCCTGACCATGAACTTCATGGTCAACAACTCGCCGCTGGCCGGCCGCGAAGGCAAGTTCGTCACCAGCCGCCAGCTGCGCGAGCGTCTGGAGCGTGAGCTGAAGGCCAACGTGGCGCTGCGCGTGCTGCCGACCCCGGACGACACCGTGTTCGAAGTCTCGGGCCGCGGCGAACTGCACCTGACCATCCTGCTGGAAAACATGCGTCGTGAAGGCTTCGAGCTGGCCGTGTCGCGTCCGCGCGTGGTGTACAAGATGGTCGATGGCGTGCGCCATGAGCCGTACGAAAACCTGACCGTGGACGTCGAAGAAGTCAACCAGGGCGGCGTGATGGAAGAGCTGGGCCGCCGCCGTGGCGACCTGCAGAACATGGAATCGGACGGCAAGGGCCGTGTCCGTCTGGAATACCTGATCCCGGCCCGTGGCCTGATCGGCTTCCAGGGCGAATTCATGACCCTGACCCGCGGCACCGGCCTGATGAGCCACGTGTTCCATGAATACGCACCGGTCGACAACAGCAAGGGCGAACTCGCCGGCCGCCGTAACGGCGTGCTGATCTCGCAGGACGACGGCGCCGCCGTGGCCTACGCGATCTGGAAGCTGCAGGACCGCGGCCGCATGTTCGTCGAGCACAACACCCCGGTGTACGAAGGCATGATCATCGGCATCCACTCGCGCGACAACGACCTGGTCGTCAACCCGATCAAGGGCAAGCAGCTGACCAACGTGCGTTCGTCGGGTACCGACGAAGCCGTGCGCCTGGTGCCGCCGATCCAGATGTCGCTCGAATACGCCGTGGAATTCATCGAGGACGACGAACTGGTCGAGATCACCCCGAAGAGCATCCGCCTGCGCAAGCGTCACCTGAAAGAGCACGAGCGCAAGAAGGCCAGCCGCGAAGCCGCGTAATTCGCGCTTCCCGCTGCATGAAAAAACCCGCTGCTTGCAGCGGGTTTTTTTTCGTCCACGCCGATGGCGTTGCGCTCTTCATACTCAGCAGCAGATTGCATGACCGGTCCCGCAGCGCCGCACGACGCTTCGCCGCGGACCCGCGGGCGGCACCATTTCCAGCGCCGCCTTCATAGCAAAAGGGCGCGTCCCGGCTGCGATCATGCACACCGTATACAGCTGAGCTCCCCCAAGCCTGCAAAACAAGGCGTCAAACGACTGGCTCAGGAATCCATCGATTTGGCTCGTTGAGGCAGGACAAAAAATGCCTTAAATGAAATGGAAGTAATAACATCCTTATCACTTAATTGACTTCCAATTAAGAAATAAGCTCCCAGGCGCTGCGGAGCCGAAGAGACACCCGTCGATCACAATAATTACTGGAGATACCATGAAACTGCTGAAACAACTCGCCGTCGTCGCCGCCCTGTCCTCGATCGCTTCCTACGCATCGGCCCTGACCCCGATCGCCGACAGCGACCTGTCCAAAGTCTCGGGCCGTGACGGTGTGTCGATCGCAGCCGACCTGCATATCAACATCGGTGAATTCAAGTACACCGACACCGGTGCGGATGGCGGCTCGGTGAGCTTCAACAACATCAAGATCTCCGGCGCGATCGCTGCGACGATCGACATCATCAACAACACTACCTTCCAATCGGAAGCCATGGCTGCCCTGCCCGGCGCAGGCGGCACCCTGGTCCCGAACGCCAACACCACCCTGGGTGTGAGCGGCGGCGCCGGCCTGGCGGCCTTCGCACCGACCGGTGACGTCGTCAAGATCGCCATCCCGCTGGTCGACACCACCAAGAACCTGTCGATGAGCGTCGACTCGATCAAGATGGGCAATTCGGACGCTTCCTACGGTAAGTTCGAAATGAACAACATCAAGCTGCAAGGCACCACCGTCTACATCTGGGCTCACTAATCCCCCCGGTTGGTGATGGGACGGCCCGTGGGCGCTTTTGCCCCGGGCCGTTTTTGACTTGAAGCGCTCGTCGGGATGGTCCATGAGCAGACGTTTTTTCCTCGCACTGGCACTCGCCGCATGCAGCCTGCTGGCAGCAGGGCAGGCCGCGGCCCAGATGCGCGCGCTGTCGGACAGCGAGATGTCCACCGTGAGCGGGCAGGGCCTGTTCACCGTCAGTAATTCCAGCTACCAGGGCTTCGATTTCACCCGCATCGCCCTCGATGCCGACGTGACCCTGAACGCCAACCTGGCCAACATGCGCCTGGGCGAATACACCTACGGCCCGCGCAACGGCAGCGGCGCCGACCTCGACATCAGCGCCTTGCGCTTCGGCCGCAGCGACGCCGGCGACGCCCAGCGACTGGTTCAAATCTCCAATCCCTATTTCGAATTCGTGTACCGCAATACCGGCACCGCCGGCCAGCGCGAAGTCATCGGCATGCGCCTTGGCTTCGACAGCATCGCCGGCGACATCGGCATGAAGATCGCGACCCTGTCCGGCGCGATACGCATCGACGCCGGCGCGCAGGGCGCCATCGACACCATGACCGATCCTGGCGGCGGCAAGCGCTGGGACGGTACCTGCAGCGGCTGCACGCTCAAGCTGTCGGATGTCGGCGCCGTCACCGCCGGCGACGCCAGCGGTCCGAGCCGCGACTTCTGGATCTCGGTGCTGAAGACCCCGGTGACCTTCCAGGCCGCGGCCGGCATGCCGGCCCTGACCGAAGCCCAGGCCGGGGTCTGGCTGAACTGGCGCGACAAGCTGATGGCCCTGAACCTGAACGGCATGGTGCCGGTCAATAATCCGCCGGGACACTGATGCGCCGCGCCCTCATGCTGCTATTGCTGCTTCCATGCACCGCGTTCGCGCTGGAGCCGCTGTCCGACAACGCGCTCGCGAAGATCGGCGGCCGCGACGGCATGAGTTTCAACCTGTCGAATTTCGCGATGTCCGGCAATGCGGTGATGCGCTATACCACGCCGGACGGCCGCGGCAGCCTCGGCATCGGCAACCTGTCCGCCTCGCGCTCGGATAATGTCGACGCGCCTTTCGCCGACCCCTATCGCCTGGACGTGATCCAGCGGGGGCAGGGCGGGGCGGAGATCGTCAACATCGCCATGCCGCAGAATGTGCTGGGGCGCGAAGCCTGGCAGATGGCCTTCGACTTCGACGTCGGCGACAAGGGCATGGTCGTCTACGGCGGCAGCGTGATCCTGAAGGACCTCGTGTACTACGGCGGCGGCTTCCAGTGGTCGACGCCGGCGGCGGGCGACGGCCTGGCCTTCGGCATGGCGACCCATATGGAGATCGGCAGCCTGTCGCTGCAGCCGAACGGCCGCACGGCGGTGGGCGAGGCGATGGTGCTGTCCGGCGTGAAGATCGGCGCCGCCACCGAGGACGGTTCGGCGCCGGTATCGCCGTGGCGCCTGGCCGACGTCTCGGCCCAGGCCGGGATATTCAATGCGCGGACCGACGAAGCGGGCAATTCGCGCCTGCACATCGGCATCAACTGGCCGGAGGCCGGCGCATCTGCCGCCGCCGGCGCCCTGCAGATCGAAAACATCAGCTTCCGCAGCGACGCCGGCGGTACCGTGGCGCCGAACGTGGATCTCGGCAGCTCGCGCATCGGCTCGATCCAGCTGCAGTACCTGGACATCAAATTCCGGCCATGATGAAGTCGCTCGCCGCCTTTGTTTTGCTGGTGCCGCTCGCCGCCCTGGCCGCTGGTCCGAAGCCGCTGCCGGACAGCGAACTGGCCGCGGTGCGCGGCGCCGACGGCATCAGCTTCGCGGTCGACCTGAACCTGAACCGCCAGCCCGACAACACGCTAGGGGACAGCCGCCTGATCATCGGCCAGAAGGTCGACGAGCGCACGACCTATATCGTGCTCAGGAATATCGGCGGCCGGATTCAGATGGTCGGCCTGAACATCAGCCCGCAGACGGCGGCCGACGGCACCAATTACGTGGCGCTGACCCTGCCGGGCTACACCCGCTTCACGGACACCGGTTTCGATTCGATCAGCGTGCAGGCCGACCCGCATGGCGCGGTGAGCGGCAACCTGGGGAGGATCAGCCTGAACGGGGAGATGATGATGCAGGGCCAACTGCGCCTGTGGTCACATTAGGCGCTCTTTATTTTCGGCTGCTGGAACTCGCCGGGCGCCTTGCCGAACCAGCGCAGGCAGGCGCGGTGGAAGGCGCTGGGATCGGAGAAGCCCAGCTTGTAGCTGAGGTTCTTCACGCTGATGCGGTCGCTGCCGAGGTATTGCTGGGCGATGGTGCGCCGCACTTCGTCGACCAGGGTCGAAAAGTCGGTGCCTTCGTCGGCCAGGCGCCGCTGCAGGGTGCGTTCGCTGATCGCGAGGCGCCGGGCGACGGCATCGCGCAGGGCGCCGCCCTGGTCGATCATGGCCGGCAGCATCTCGCGCACGCGCGCCGCGAAGCTGCTGCTTTCGGCCTGCATCAGGCGCTCATCGAGCAGGCGGAACAGGCCTTCGGCGGCGAGCGGGTTGGCGGTCGGGATCGGCGCGGTGATGTCGGCGTTGGCGAATTCGAGGGCGTTGGCGGGTGCGCCGAAACGCACGGGGCAGCCGAAGCGCTCGGCGTAGGGGGCGCTGTCGGCGGGGGCCGGATAGGCGTATTCGACGGCGACCGGCTTCAGGTCGGGGCGGCCGCCGACGAAGCGCAGGGTGTCGAGCAGCAGGCCCCAGGTGAAGTCGTAGCGCTGCACCGGCACCGGGCGGACGCCGCCGACCAGGTTCAGGCCGACGCGCACGCGGTCGCTCCTCGGTTCGATGGTGGCGCGCACCACCGGCGTCACCAGCGGCATGTAGCGCATCAGGTTGTCCGCGGCCTGCTTCAGAGTCGGCGAGGCCAGCATCAGGTGGCCCAGCACCCCGAGCCAGCTGAGTGGATCGGGCGCGCATACGCGAAAGCCGATCAGCGGGTCGCCGCTGGCCAGGGCCAGGCCCTCCCAGAGCTGGCTGAACTGGTCGGATAGCGCCAGCAAGTCGGCGGCGCGTTCGGCGCCGTCGGCCTGGACCTTGCCGAACCAGCCGAGCCCGGCTTTGCCGAACAGGCCGTCGACGTCGACGCCTTCGGCCGAGAGGCAGCTCTTGATGCGCTGCACCACGTCCGTGGCCGACAAATACTTCACGCGGGACCTCGTGCGATGACCATGACTTGTCTCCTAGTTATGCGGCGCCAGGGTCTGTCGCCCGCTTGCCGTTTTTTTATTATGTGTGCATGCGAAATACCGGCGCGTCGGAAAATGATCCTTTCTTTTTCAAAAAACGCTCATTTTTTGTTATAAGCGCGACTGCTGGCGCGCCCGCGCCGGCGTGATGCCGTAGGCGCTGGAAAAGCAGGACGTCATGTGGCTCTGGCTGTTGAAGCCGCATTGCGCCGCAACACGGGCGATCGAAAAACTGGTGCGGGTCAGAAGTTCGTGCACGCGCTCAAGGCGCAGGCGCAGCACGTAGCGGTGCGGCGTCATGCCCATCGCTTCCTGGAAGATGCGGCGGAAGTGCGACTCCGACACGCCGGCCCGTTCGGCCAGCTCGGCGTTCGAGAGCTCGTTCGACAGGTTCTCGCCTATCCATTCGAGCACCCCCTGCAGGCGCCCCAGCTGCAGGGCGTCGTGCGGCGCGTGGCGCCCGGTCTTGCCCTCGAGGACGCGGCAGGTCTGCTCGATCATCACTTCTCCCAGGCGCTCGACGAAGGCGTGGTCCGCGAGTTTGGGTGAACTGGTGCGCGCCAGTTCACCCAGCAGCTGCTGCGCGCAGGCGTTGACCAGCGGGTCGGAGAAGGGTGGCGCCTTGGTGCGCGCATTCAGCAGGCGCTGCAGATGGCGCACCAGCTCGTGGCCGGGGTCGATGACGTGGAACATCGCCATGTCGATCGCGCCGCAGAAGGTCCAGCGGCTGGCGAAGCCGGGCTGGAACACGGTCGAGGCGCCGGCCAGGAAGTCGAAGGAACGGCCGGCGCTGCGGCCGGCGGTGGCGCGCGCCCCGCCCAGGTGGCAGGCCAGCACCAGCGAATCCAGCGGCGGCACCTCGCACCCGCCGAGCTGAAAGATGTAGCGCTCGGCGCGCAACGGCACCCCGCCGATCTCCACGCTGACCACGGGTTCTCCCAATGCACTGCTAATCCTGTCCCAGCTATTCATAGCCGCGCTTTCGAATGAGCGGTTTTTTACAAAATCGACAGCGTTTTATAACACCGAGAAAGCTTGCCTGCATACAAAATATAGAAAAACTGCAATAAACGTGGTCAAAACGCCACGCCGGAAGCAGAACCATAAAGGGAACGCAAGACGCGTCCCGGGGAGACATGAATGATCGCAATCCTGCTGGGAGTCCTGGCGGCGATGCTGGGAGGCGCGGGCATACTTGCCAAGCATGAGGCCAAGGACCGTCCGCTCGAAAGCTTCGATATCCCGACCACGATGTCGGTGGCCGCCGCCGGTGTGCAGACGGTGAGCATGGAGCCGTTCTCCGAGCTCAAGTACAAGAACATCGTCCACCAGGCCTACGACTACAGCTGCGGTTCGGCGGCCCTGGTCACCATCCTCAAATACCACCTCGGCATCGACGTCAGCGAGCAGCAGTCGATGGAAGGCATGATGGCCTTCGGCGAGAAGGACAAGATCATCGAGCGCCGCGGCTTTTCGCTGCTCGACATGAAGCGCTACCTGGCGTCGATCAACGTCCAGAGCGCGGGCTTCCGCGCCGAGATCGCCGACCTCCTCACCCTCGACCAGCCCGGCATCGTGCCGATCGACTACGCCGGCTTCAAGCACTTCGTGGTGCTGCGCGGCGTGCGCGGCGGCCTGGTGTTCCTGGCCGATCCGGCGATGGGCAACATCACCTTCCCGGTCGAGGAATTCGCCACGCTGTGGGACCGCAACACCCTGTTCATCGCCTATCCGCCCAAGGACAGGACGCCGGCCCTGAAGCTGGCGCTGTCCGACAACGAGCTGGGCGTGACCGACATGGACCGCGTGCGCGACCGCGGCCTGTTGCGCCCGATCGACGACCAGCTGCGCATGGAGCGCCTGCTGAACGGCTTCGGCGGCGTCTCGATCCGCAAACAATAGACCAATCACGAAGGACCACCAATGAAGATCCGTTCCCTGCCGGCGCCGCTCCTGTGCCTGACGCTGGCCCTGAGCAGCCTGTTCGTGCAACCCCTGGCCCGGGCCCAGCAGACTTCCACGCCCGCGACCAGTGATGCGGTGCGCGACGCGCTGGCGAAGAAGGAGGGCGACGCCGACAATACCACGCTGCTGAAGGAAACCCTGACCGCCGTCGACAAGCAGTATTCGCTGATCCGCAAGGGGCAGATCCAGCTGAACTACGAGCTGAATTACGCCTACATCGGCCAGGACAAGATCAACACCGACCTGAGTTCCGGCCTGGCGACCCTGTTCTCGATCGAGAACAGCAGCTCGCATACCGTCACGAACACCCTGATGATGGATTACGGTGTGCGCAACAACCTGACCGCCAACGTCGTCATGCCCTTCATCAGCCGCTACGCCGACAATGCCGGCTACTCGGGCGTCTCGCACACCCTCGGCGACCTGGGCCTGAACGTGCGCTGGCAGCCGCTCGAGGTCAAGCGCGACGAGCCGACCTTCACCGTGACCGGCGGCGTGCGCCTGGCGACCGGCGAAAGCCCGTTCAAGGTCGACAGCCAGAAAGGCCTCGCCACCGGCTCCGGCACCAACAACTTCAGCCTGGGCGCCAACGTGACCCGCATCGTCGACCCGGTGGCGCTGTTCGGCTCCGTCAACGTCGGCTACGGCCTGAAGGCCAAGCACCTGCACCAGCAGTTGTCCGGCGCCACGCTGCGCGAAGTGAAACCGGGCGCCAGCTTCGGCTTCGGCCTCGGCTTCGCCTACGCGCTGTCGTACAAGATCACGACCTCGTTCTCGTTCCAGGAATCGATCTCGGCGCGCTCCACCCTGAGCTTCGAGAACGCGGCCGGTACCCTGGCCACGGCGCAGACCCAGACCCAGAGCGCCGGCATCCTGTCGATCGGCCTCGGTTACCGCTTCACGCCCAAGACCACGGTCAACGTCACCGTCGGCGCGGGCCTGACGGCATCCGCGCCGAACCTGTCGCTGACCATGAGCGTGCCGCTGCTGCTGAAATGATGCGCCGCCCGCTCGCCATCGCCGCCGCTTTGTCCGTGCTCGCGCCGGGCGCGCGCGCAGGCGTGACCGACAACCTGGCCACCAGCCCGACCGCGATGGCGATGGGGAACGCGGTGACCGCCGACCCGCCCGGGATCGAGTCGATCCACTTCAACCCGGCCGGCCTGGCGCGCCTGACCGGCACCCACCACATCGACACCATCTTCGTCGCCTCGATCCGCAACCCGAACAAGTTCGTGACCGCGCCCGACATCGACATCGGCGGCTTCAAGGACGACCCGATCAACGGCATGTCGAGCGGGCCGGTGCGGCAGGCGGTGGCGCTGCCCTACATCGGCATCCCGAAGGCGCGCCTGCCGGCGGTGGCGGTGCCGGGACTGGGCTTCTCGTACAACGCGCCGGGCTCGAACTGGACCTTCGGCACCCTGGTCTACCTGTCGCAGGCGATGAGCGTGGACCGCACCAAGGACCCGAACGATCCGGCGCGCTTCGACGGCCGCCTGATCCAGCTGCAGCGCCTGAACTACCTGTCGCCGACCGCCGCGTATAAGGTCTCGGACACGCTGCGCATCGGCCTGGCGGTGCCGATCGCGTACACGAACTTCGCGATCAACACCGATTTCCGCGCGCCGAACAAGCTGCTCGGCACCGTCGGCCAACTGCAAAGGGCGATGTGCCCGGACGGTAACGGCACGGTGATCGACACGCTCACCTTCGGCCTGTGCGGCGGCGGCCCGGAAGGCATGGTCGACCCCTTCAAGAAGGCGGCCAACATCGACTTCGACATGCACGCCTCCTTCGACCCGACCTTCAACATCGGCATCCTGTGGGAGCCGAAGAAGTGGTTGGCGCTGGGGCTGGTGTACCAGGGCGGCAGCGACACGACCTTCCGCGGCCAGTACATGGTCCACGCCGACCCGATGCTGCGCAGCTTCGTGCGCGGCCTGAATTCGAGCCTGCTCGGCCCCATCGTCGGCGCCGTTACCGGCATGCCGGCCGAGATTCCCGAGTACCAGAGCGGGAACATGACGGCGAAGATTCCCTTCCCGTGGCGGGTCCAGGCCGGCATCAAGCTGATGGCCACCGACTACGTGCAGTTGAACGCCGACGTCAGCTACGCCGACTGGAACAAGTGGAACCAGCTGACCTTCGAGTTCGACCAGAGCGTCAAGCTGCTCGAGATGGCGCGCCTGTTCGGCTATGCGAACTCGCACCAGGCGACCTTCAAGATGGGCTTCAAGAGCGTGGTCAACTACAGCTTCGGCACCCAGATCAACGTGACGAAGAAGCTGTCGCTGCGCGCCGGCTACGAGCCGCGCAAGAGTTCGATCCCGGGCAACCAGATGAGCCTCCTGGCCCCGCTGCCCGACACCAAACTGAAAAGCCTGGGCCTGCGCTACAAGTTCGACAGCGGCGCCGAGGTTAACGTTACCGGCAGCTACATCAAGGGCAGCTACGACATCCCGGCCCGCAGCAACTGCAACCTGAACTGCGACGATTTCTTCAACCTGATCTACAACCCGTATGCGGCGACCACCGTGTCGGGCAGTCTGATCGTGCGGTACTTTGGCGCTTCCTACGTGCGTCCGTTCTGAACTTTTACCTGGAGTGTGGTGATGAGCATGTCCCGATCGATGTCTGTGATAGCTGTGGCCCTGGGCCTGGTCTTCGGCGGCGGCGCCTGCGCCCAGGCCGCGTCCGGCGTGCCTGCCGAGAAGCAGGTGCTTGTCAACCGTGTGCTGGCCAAGATGGCGCTCGAGAACGTCGGCCTGCAGATGCTGCAGGCGCCGGTGGCCGAGATGGTGCGCCAGTCGCGCGTGGTGGTGACCAGCCGGGTGCCTGCGGAGAAGCAGGAGGCGGCGATGAAGGACGTGACGGCGGAAGCAACCGCCTTCCTCGAGAAGGAAGCCCCGCCGCTGCGCGCCAGCACCCAGGCGGTGGTGCAGTCCAGCGTGGCGCCGCTGCTGGCGCAGAAGTTCAGCCTTGAAGAGCTGAAGCAGCTGGCCGACATCCTCGAATCGCCGGTGCTGGCCAAGTTCGAGGGCCTGGTGCCGGAGATGAAGAAGACCGTCGGCGACAACGTGGCCAGGGCCAACGGCCCGCAGGTCCAGCCGAAGATGACTGAGCTGCAGAACCGCGTGGGCCTGCGCCTGCGCACGGCGGTCGGCCAATAAAACCTGAGGGGAGGACAGGGCGATGAACTGGAGCACGCAGACCCGCGAGAAATCGCAGCTCGGGCAGATCCTGCTCGGCAAGAAGCTGATCTCGGAAGACCAGCTGGACGCGGCAATCCGCGAGCAGGGCAAGAGCGGCCGGCGGCTGGGCGAGATCCTGGCCGACATGAAGCTGATCACCGAAGCCCAGGTGCGCGGCGCGATCCGGCGCCAGCGCAACCTGCGAATGGCGGCGGCGCTGGCGACGGCCCTGCTCGGACCCTTGCACGCCTACGCCGCGGTGACGGCGGCGCCGGCCGCCGCGGTCTCGACCCGCGCGCTGGGCGAGCGCGCGCTGCGCGAACTGTCCGACGAGGAGCTGGGCGAGATCATGGCCCAGGGCCGCGACGACGACGCGCTGCGCGACCAGGCCCGCCAGCTGGACCAGCGCCTGGCGATGCTGACCGGTCTCGCCGGTGTGCATACCGCGCAAAACGTCACGCACGCGCTGCCGGACGGCGGGGTGCGCGTGCTGGGCGAACTGGTACAAGTCTTCAATCCGCTGGCGATGTTCCTGTCGGCCGACACCACCGTGCGCGGCGTGACCTACGATGCGGCGAATTCGCACGCGGTGGTGAACAAGGACGGCTCGATCACGCTGCGCATGCCGAGTACCATCGGCGAGATCGCTTTCAAGAATATCCGCGTGGGCAGTGCGCCGGGACCGAGCTTCGGCAGCGTGGAGATCAAGGATATCGACTTGCGCGGGACGACGATCAGCGTGAAGCCCAGATAGCCGATTGGGCTGAACGTCGTCCCCGCCTTCGCGGGCACGACGTGCCAACTTTACTTCAGTCCCGGCAGCGCCAGCACCCGCTTCCGGCTGCCCCCCCATCAGCGCCGAGGTCAGCGACAGCAGCGACTCGTAATCCGGATTCGACGCGGCGGTCGCGAATTCCTGCACCGCTTCCTCGGCTTCCGGGGGTGGGGTGATGGCCTGGGTCATTTCGACCGTGGCGGCCGACAGCGCGTTGCTGGCGTCGTCGCGCGAGCGGCGTCCGCGTTCCAGGGCCTGCACCACTTCGCGCAGGCTGGCGCGCAGGGCGTCGCCGCCGATGCCGTTGCCGGTCCACTGCTGGGGCGCGAGTTCGGCCGCGACTTCTTCGGTGCCCACGCGGCCGCGGCCGCTGATCGCGATGCTGTCCTTCACCGCCGGCCAGTTGCTTTCCGGCGTGGTGAACACGAAGCCGCCCTGGCCATCCAGGCCTGCGTTCACGCCCATCGGCGCCAGTGCCTGGTTGACGGCGGCGGCGATTTCTTCGTCGGTCCGGTTCGGGTCGATGTTCACCGACAGCTGCGGGCCGCCGACGCCGCCGACCGAGAAGGCCAGGCTTTGCGGGCCGTTGCCGCGCAGCGAAGCGAGGTCCAGGCCGCGGATGCGGAAGCGCTGGACCGCCGGCTTGCCGCTGAAATTCAGGTTGCTGTCGACGCCGCCGCCCGCCTTCTTGCGGCGCGCTGCGAGGGTCGAGACCAGCTGGCGCACCTGGGCGTTCAGCTGGGCGTCCGACGACTGCTGGCGCATCGCGCTGCGGGCGCCGGGTGCGGCGGCGGGCGTGGCCCCGGCCGCGGTCTTGTCGGCAGCGGTTTAGTTCGTCAAGAAGCATTACTGAACCAGCAGAAATTCGGAGGCCTGCGCAAACACCTGCAATGAACAGCAGCAGATGCCAGCTTACAGCACGTGCGCGACGCGCCGGTATGACGGTGTCGGCCGTGGGTCAAAAGACGAGTCCTGGTAGGCCAAAGCAAACGTAAAAGCCCCAGGAACCATGCATTGGCATCGCTGCTACCTGAACGAGTAAGAATCCGAATGCCGCATAAAAGAACGTTGGGAATAGGCTGTTTGCGGCAAATTGCTTGGTCTTTTCATTGGTGGTCGCATACAAACTCCTTCGCTGGTAAGTCGCGGGCTACCCGCTTGGCGACTTCGACCCTGAAGTAGTTATGTCTACGTAGCAACTCAAGATGAGCAATGAGTCGGCGTTCATCAACTTTAAGCGCCTAGTTCGCTGGCTACCCAGTTACATCATGTTGCGGCCCCTCAATGTATTACGCTTGCAAGCCTCTACGATTCCTATTTGCAAGTTGTCCCGACAGATGGCTGAGCCACCAGCAGGAGCGATCCGTGCCCATCGAAACAACGAAGCCAGCTTTACCTATCGCGAGGCATCACCGGCGCTTTCGCCGGAAAGGGGCGGAAGATGGGGCCATTGCGATCATGACCCCTTTTGTCATTCTCATCATGCTGGGCATGTTCGGAATGGCGCTTGACCTCAGCCGCAGCTATAACAGGAAAGCGGAACTGCAAACGGCTGTTGATGCCGCCGCCTTGATTGCAGCCGTCGCCCTGGATGGCACGCCGGAGGGCATCGACAAGGCAGTCGCGGAGGCTGGGGCAACTGCAGAGTATTCGACCTTCTCGTACAGCACTGATGGTGTTACCTGGTCCAACGACGCGATTAAATTTGGTACGGATGCCGATGGTGGCTCAGGCGGCTGGATGGACGCGGCAACAGCAAAAGGGCGCGCTTCGCAGATTTTTTTTGCCCGCGTCGACACGTCGGCCCTCGACGCCAAGCATGGGAAGGTCTCGAACTTCTTCATCCCAGTCCTGTCGTCCGCCCTGGCGGAATCGCATGTGACAGCATCGGCGGTGGCTGGCCGCGATGCACTCAATGTCTTGCCGCTCGCGATCTGCGCGAACTCGACTACGAGCGCAGCATCTCTCCCATCAGGAGAACTGGTAGAGTATGGCTTCAGGCGAGGCGTCAGCTACAACCTCATGAACCTGAACCCCAATGGGCGTTTGCCTGAAAATTTCCTCATCAATCCAGTCGCACCACCTGGCACGCTTGGCACGACTATGAAAGATCGGATGGACGTCGTCGGACCGTTCATCTGTACCGGGAAGATGGCGATACCGACATTGCGAGGTGGAGTCACGGTCGAGCGGGGCTTTCCGATCGACCCGCTCTACGTGCAGTTAAACTCCCGGTTCGGTACTGTCGCGGCATGTCAGTCATCGACGGCGCCGGCGGATCCGGTCGTCAAGAGCTTCGATCTTGCCGGCGCAACATGGATGAAATATAAGCCGGACAATCTTTCCGCCAACGCATTGGCGGCGCCGGATCCGCTACTGACGGTGGCGGAAAAGCCGAGCGATGCGACGAAGACGGCTTACGGCCCATTGTGGTCGTATGCCAAGGCAGCCAAATATTCCGACTATGTAGCGCACGGAGGCGTCGAGCCCGTAACAGGCTATCTCACCTTCGCTGCGACGGATTGGGGCTTGGTCTACAACCCAGGGCAGCCTGTCGCACAATCCTATCCAAGCACAACGCCATATCAAGCAGCCGGTGGAAGCTCAAGCTACAAGTCCTACCGCAACACCCGAGTGCTCAACGTCCCATTGTTGAGTTGCCCGGTTTCCTCAGACGAGATCTCGACGGCAACCGTGCTCGGAATTGCGAAGTTCTTCATGACGGTCCCAGCAAGCTCATCCTCCCTTTATGCGGAGTTCGCCGGGATGAACACCGAGACTGTCTTAGGTGGAAATGCGAGGCTTTACCGATGAAACGAACATTCAAGACAAGTGCTCGTCAGTACGAACGCGGGGCTATTGCGGTCGAGGCGGCGATCGTACTTCCTCTTTTATTGTTATTCCTTGGTCTGCCGTCCATCCTCTACGCTTTTTATTTCCGGCAGTACATGGCCGTGCAAAAAGCCGCGCACGATGCTGCAGTCTATCTTTCAACAGCGCCAAGGTTGGAAATGACAACGGCAGGGCCGGATGGCAACTTTGCTGCCGTGACTCTGGCAAAGAAGCTCATTGCAAAGGAGTTGGCCGGCATTGTCCCGGAAAGCGTCTCCGTGGATCCAGTTATCTCATGCATGTACCTAGTAGGAACAGGCAAAACGCCACAGATGAATGGATGTTCGCCGCAGGTCTTTAAAGGTGCTAACAACACATTGTTTCGAATGGACGTAGCGGTCAACGTACCCTACATCAATCCGATCACAGGCAGCGAAGTTGAAGGCATGTATATGTCACCTGTTGCGCCAGTTCGCTACCTGGGGAATTGATATGAAGCGGACTGCATTCAAAGGACGGACAAGGCAGGCGGGAAGCGCAGCCGTTGAATTCTCGGTGGTCGCGATTCTTTTTTTTACGGTTGTGTTCGCCACACTCGAGCTGGCACGCGTGGAGTTCCTGCTGAACACATTGGAAGAAGTTACCCGCCGTGCCGCCGCCGCCGCGGCAAACGCCGATTACACGGACACTGCCGCAATA
This sequence comes from Massilia aerilata, assembly GCF_042656905.1. Taxonomy (NCBI): domain Bacteria; kingdom Pseudomonadati; phylum Pseudomonadota; class Betaproteobacteria; order Burkholderiales; family Oxalobacteraceae; genus Massilia; species Massilia aerilata. The sequence continues at coordinate 64,451 of NZ_JBHSMZ010000016.1, read as the reverse complement.
CGCAAGATCCAGGCCGACGCGGTCTTCCGTAATTCAGCTGGTCCACTGCCATTGGGAGACCCCGTCACCGCCGATCACGTCAAGATTGATTATTTGTCGGTCTCAAAGGCGACTTGGGACTTCAACCACATGAGTAAACTTCCAGCATGCCCCGCCGGCAATCGGTCGAACTGTATGACCGACCCGACTGGTGACAGTTGCATTCGCTTCGTTCGTGCAAGGATTTGCGCATCAATGGATGACGGGGGCAACTGCACCCAGCTACCCTACCAGATGGTGTTCCCGTTCCTTGACCTCTCCGGGATGAAACTGCCATCCGCCGAGACGATCGTTCCAGCTGGCAGCCTTGGCGCCACTGCCGGTGCCATACCGTGTACCTGACACCTGAAACGCTGCGTCGCTGAGTACGCCAGCAAGAGCGTGATACCGGCCAGCGTCTAGGGCCGATCACTGTTGAAGAAGAGCGCATCAAGGCCCTGGAGCGCGAAGTGCGCGAGCTGCGCAAGGCAAACGAGATCCTGTGTCTGGCGAGTGCGTTTTTCGCCCAAGCGGAGCTCGGCCGCCACTTCAAGTCGTGAGGGCATTTATCGACCAGTACCGCCATGCCTACGGTGTCGAGCCGATCTGCAAGGTAATGCAGGTCGCGCCGTCGGGCTACTGGCGTTATGCAGCGCAGCAGCGCAACCCGGCATTGCGCTGTGCACGAGTCCAGCGTGACGATGTGCTGAGCGTCGACATTGAGCGGGTTTGGCAAGCAAACCTGCAGGTGTACGGCGCCGACAAAGTGTGGCGCCAACTTCAACGTGAGGGAACTGAGGTGGCTCGCTGCACGGTGTAGTGCCTGATGCGCAAGGCCGGCCTGCGTGGCGTCATGCGTGGCAAGGTTGTGCGCACGATGGTTGCCGATGCAAAGGCGCTGTGTCCGCTTGATCGGGTTAATCGCCAGTTCAAGGCACAGCGGCCAAACCAGCTGTGGGTCAGCGATTTCGCCTACGTCTAGACCTGGCAGGGTTTCGTCTATGTCGCTTTCGTGAGCGACGTCTTCGCTCGGCGCATCGTTGGTTGGCGCGTCAGCAACTCGATGCGGACCGACTTCGTGCTCGACCCTTTGGAGCAGGCGCTGTACACCCGTCAGCCCGAACGAAACGAGCTGGTCCATAATAGCGACAGGGGCTCGCAATACGTATTGATAAAGTACAGCGAACGCCTGGCAGAAGCCGGCATCGAGCCGTCTGTGGGCAGCAAGGGAGACAGCTATGACAATGCCTTGGCCGAGGCTATCAGCGGACTCTACAAGGCGGAGTTGATCCACCGTCGGACTCCGTGGAAAACGCGTGAGGCCGTCGAACTGGCCACGCTGGAATGGGTGTCCTAATTTAATCACCACCGCCTGCTGGAACCGCTCGGCTATATACCGCTGGCGGAAGCTGAGGCAAACTATTACGAGCAACTGAGCAGTCAAGCCATCCCGGCCTGACTCACACTAACCGGCCTCCACGAAAGCCGGGGCGGTTCAGCCTGACTTACGTTTGATTCCCTGAACGGCGTTGGTATCAAAGTCAAGAAGCCGGTGCTGCCAGAGAAGGTCGAGAGTGAGCTACTTATTCGGCATCGACACATTTTCGAGGGGCAGACGAATGACCCTATCTGCGCTATTGATTGTCTCTTGGCGGTGTGCAATGCTAATCCGCGTCATGCGGAGCTGAGAGATTGCTGCGTTCACACGGGCTTCATTTTTAGTGTCCAAGTGGCTCGTGGCTTCATCAAGAATAAGCACCTTTGGCTCTCGGTAGAGCGCGCGCGCGAGAAGAATACGTTGTTTTTGCCCTCCGGAAAACGTGCCTCCGGCCTCCCCGACAAGGGTTAGATATTTCATTGGGAGCGCTTCAATTTCGTCAGAGATTTGCGCCAGCGTGGCGGCGCGCTCAACCCGTTCCATGGATGCCTGATCGTCGAAAAACGAAATATTGTCCAGTAGGGAGCCAGATAGCAGCATGTCCTCCTGCATAACAGTTCCGACAATTCCATCGATCTGCAATGGGGCCTCGGTTACGTCTCTGCCGCCAATGATAAGACGCCCCTCCGATAACTCTAGGAGTCCGAGAATGACCTTTGCGAGTGTCGATTTGCCGCACCCGGAGATGCCCGTGATTGCCACATGTTCACCCTGAGCGATAGACACGTTCAATTGCCGGAACACCCACGGCTCATCAGGTCCGTAACGGAATCCAGCGTCAACCAATTCGATCCGGTAGTGGGGAAGAGAAGGAGCTGAGCCAGGCAGTTGCTTCAAATCGACGCGCTCAGTCAGGACAATGTCGCCGAGCCGTTCGCCATGCAACGATAGCATAAACATGTCGATGGCCCTGTCGATGCAAGCACTCAAGCGCCCGCTGAATTGACTAGCATAGCCTTGGAATGCCAAAAGCATACCGACGGTAAATGCGCCATTGCTTGACATAATTTGTCGAGATCCAATCCAAAACACCAGCAGATTCTGAACACCAAAGATTGCGGTGTTCGCCAAGCCGAAAATAGTTGCAAAGCGCTGGGTTCGCAGAGCACGGTTCAAAACATCAACCCGAAGATTGGTCCAGCGTAACTGCCTCGTCTTTTGATAATTAAATAGACGAATTGCCTGAGCCGCACGAATCGACTCCAAAAAGTAGCTCTGCTCTCTCGCACTTAATATGAGCCCTTCGTACCCGGCTTGCCGAAATGACGAATAGGAAAGTGCCCGGAGCACGGCATACATTAAGACAGCGAAACAGACCACTATCGCCAGTTGAGCGCCGTAGACGAACATCATGTAAATAGTAGCGATTGCCATGATTCCGTCGAGCATCGCACCGATGACGCCGCCAGTTAATGTGCCTTGAATTGCACCAAGTGCGGAGAATCTGGACGTGATATCCCCCAGGCTCCTACGTTGAAACCATGTCTCAGGAAGATTAAGTAGATGTAGGAATACATTAGCAGACCATTGCAGGCTGAGATGTGTGGACAGGTAAATCATAGTCCATGAACGAGCCAACCCAATCATGGTCTGTAAAATAAGCAGCAAGCCAAAGCCGAACACCAGCGACTTGACCAAGTCAGCGTCGAGCGCAGATAGGGCATCGTCGACCATCCATTGGTTAAGTAATGGTGATAACAACGCGATCATTTCGAGCAGTAGAGCAAAGACAAACACTGTTGTCAACGCTCGGTAAAGGCCGGTTACACTACCGATAAGGCTACCGATGCGGACTTTTTGGCGCTCGTCTCTTGGTTTGAATTCAAGACTTGGCGTCAGTTCAAGGGCGACGCCCGAGAAACATTTCGAAAGCTCTTTGGAAGTAATCTTGCGCCGTCCAACTGCTGGGTCAATAATAACTATTGAGCGACCCCCGACGCGTTCCAGGATGACGAAATGATTCATGTTCCAGTGGAGAATACATGGGCATTTTAGTTGAATAAGTTCGTGAGGATCCAGTCTTATCGCGCGTGCGTTCAACTGAAGAGCATTTGCATGTTTAACTAGATTGGACAGGGTAAGGCCGTTTCCTGCAGATCCAAAGCGGTTTCTTAGAGAGCGAAGATCGTATTGGAGGCCATGAAAGTCGGCAATCATCGCGAGACACGCTAATCCGCACTCGCTGGCCTCACTCTGGAATATCGCATGAACCCGCTTCGTTCCAAATTCAAGTGTCTTATGCAATTCCAGCACCTTATTTCTGGATTTCACGGACGACATACCGGGTTGCTTGGATACGGCCGTACCTTATACGTGGCTGAGTGATAAAGCGTTGCTTCATATTCCGCACGACCATGTTGATGTGGCCAAAAGGCGCCGCCAGGTCGACGAGCCATAGCGAAGTTCCTTCATTCCATTCGCTGATGTGCAGATTCCACTGGCCTGTGCTGATCACGCGTTTCTCCACGTCGGGCGCCAGAAATGCCCAGCAATAGTAAGCAACTGCCTCCTTCCGAGCGTTATAAAGGATGACAATCTGGTCATGTGCCAGCAGCGAATTGATCACATGGCGGAAGTAAGCCATGTCGCGCGTCTGATGCGCCTTGCTCGCCGTCATAATTTGTGTAAGTGCGCCCAATGACTGCACCGTGCTTTGGGCCTGATCCTCATGCAGAAGCAAGAAGTTTTTCATAGCTCTTTTTGTCCGAAGGTTTTCTGAATGATGTCGAGTGCCTCGTCAGCGCCGAGTCGAAGGCCAGTTCTGAACAATCCCACCCTATTTAGAGCATAGTGGAGATTGTCTACTGCTTTAAATGTGACCTCATTCTCATTCGACAGTCGTTCGATTCCATACTCTACAAGCCCGTTAATGAATGTTCGGAAATCATCTTTTCCAGGAATAAGTTGTTCAATTTCCGGATAGAGATTGGTCCGCCAAAGGCGCGTCAGGGGAGCATTTAGCCTTAACGCATGCAAACGGGTAATAAGACAGTCCGGAGTTTTGCCTTCCTCGTGCGCTAATATGTTGAGGCAGCTAAAATAGGCGGAGATGAGCTGATGCCGTAGAGCATTTGGCAGCGTTGTAACCCGCTGTTCGGCAATCGCAGGGGTATGCGAGATCGCCAACTGCTGCAATATCGTGTTGAGATGATAAGTGCCGCTTTAATGCGGCATCGTTGGCAGGTCGTCATTATTAGTGGAAAGGATAGTGAACGGCATCGAGTTTCCGCTTTGCTGTATGGTCTGCAACACACTCGCGAAATTGTGAGCTAACTCCCGTGGAAACGTTTTTAGCTGAGATTCCGAAAAACCGCTGAGTTTTATGAGTTCGCACGAAAATGTCCGTTTTATCTCTTTCTGCATCACAGTGAATAGTTGAGTTGCCGTGAGCTCTGACTCCTCTGCAAAACGGGGAAAGTATTTACGTAAATAGAAGATCAGGTTCTCTGCCGTGTTAAAGAAGAGCGCTTCTTCCCGAAGAAAATCTGGCGCTCCTCTAGGAATGATGATACGACCGTAATCGCTGAGAGCAGAGATGCTCCCAAAGTCAAGCCAAGATCCATCCATTCCGACATTTGATGACGTGAGGGATCCATGCATGAGCCGTTTGGCCCTCGCTGTCGCAATTTGTTGAGCGTGGCGGACAAAGAGCTTAATCAGTCCTTGTTCGATCGAGGGTATATTTGCTAAGGTTTCGGGGGCGATCAAGCCTTGACAAGCCATGGCGTGGCCGATTCGGCGGATCGCGCGTCGTGTACGTTGAGTGTCATGTGGCAACCTTGTAGTATCGTCAGGTTTGAAGAACACAGCGCGGAAAAAATGCGCTGGACGAAGCTTCGGCTCACGCAAGATGAGAACGCGCGCGATTTGCGTCGGTCCATCAGTCCGAGGGAACTTCACAGGGACAGTCATAGATGTGTCAAGCAACCCGTACGTTCGAGCACTCCCGTAAGGGAGAACGTGAGAAACGATTTCGCCCCATGTTGCTTCGAGAATTCCCTCCTGTAGTGTCGCCCCGCCAAAACGGTGAAAAAATTCAGTTGTCATACCGGCAAGTCGGTTGGGACCAACCCCCTTGATCTGCACGTCTCCCATCAGCCCGCATCTGACGCCACCACCGTTCGCCGCAAGGCCTTGCCCACCATAGCGCTCTCCGTACACTGTCCTGTACCGCCTAGCAGGTTAGCTTCTGCCGAATCCGGGCGTGCATACGCGTATTCCAGCAGCCCTCTTCTAGGCTGAAGGCGAGGGTTCTCCCATAAGGTTGAGGCACTGCGAATTGGTACAACAGTGCATCTCACGAAAGAACTGGATGGTAAGAGATCAGTCAAGTTCATCTGTTATCCGTGCGTGTCCATACGGTTCAAGGGGTCAATAATCCAACGATAGATTGGTCGCCGGTCAACTTCGATACGTGCGAGGACGCTCATGCCTGGCATCAATCCAGCTGAGGTTCGTGGCAAACGAAAAGCAGATGAATCGACTTCCACAAACACGCGGTAAAGTGGGCCATCGTGCTGCTTTGTTGTAGCAGAAGTAACCACGGGTGCCGCATCTATCGAGCGTACTTGGCCGACCAAATAGCCGTAGCGTTGATACGGGAAAGCTTCCACTTGCAGGAAAACCTTCTGATTATGTTTTAGCCACGCGACGGCACGGGACGGAACAGATAACACGGCTTCTACGGGTTTGCCCCGAGGCATCACGGTGGCAAGCTCTTGGCCCGGAATAATGCTACCGCCGGGGCTAATGACATTTAGGATAACTGTTCCGGATATTGGACTGCGATAGATTGTTTGGCTGTTGAGCTGATGCTCCAGTTGTTCTTGGGCGAGACCGGCAAGCATGAGTTTGGCATTGGTAGAGGTTACTTCTTTGTTAGCTCGCTGTTCCCTGCAATCGAATACGTACTGCGTCTGCTGTACAATCATTCCACTTGCGGACCGCTTCAACTCTATCAGTCGCGATTCTTCGCTAACGAGTTCATTTTCTTGCTGAAGCCACTGAACATTTGATATGTAACCCTGGTTTCGCAAAGTTTCCAGATTCGCGCGGATTTTTCGAAGATTTTCGACCCGCTGTTGTTGCAGCTTGGTCTGCATTTTTACGTCATTGAGTTGACTGGTAATTTCCTGCACCTGCTCGCAGGATTTTGCTGACTGGACGTCAGACACCCGGCGCTGAGCAGCACTGAGCGATTTCAGCATTGCGAGCCGACTATCGATAATGGCGGTAATCCGTTCATCATTGACCTGCGCCCCAGAGTCCCGCTGGCTTACAATGGAAAAAAGAGGCTGGCCTTTTTCAACAAGAGCACCCGATTTGACGCTCGTGGTCCTGATTCTTCCTGCTTCAGTAGCGATAATCGCTGCGTTTCCGCCGACCACGTTCAGTTCGCCGCTGATCGTGATCGTTTTTGTGTAATCAAACGCGACGATGTAAGAGGCAAGGCAAAATCCGAGTGCCACTGCAGCAAGCAACGCAATCTTGCCCCGTACAGGTTGAGACAGAACAATCGCACCTTCGCCTTTGGCAAGAAGTTGTTGAGTAGCTTCGGTGCGAAACAGAGGAGTCGGCGCGCCTATTTGATCGTCAGGCATAAGACAAAGGAACCGGGGTAGGCTCTTTTCGAATTAATATTACGAAGGCAGCGATGGCTGCGGTAATAAGGCTCACCGAATTGGCACTCATGAGGAGCTGGGACCACGTTAAATCGTCCAACGCGTGCTCACTCATAAGGGCTAACTTGCTTACGGCGATATAACCAATCGTATTGGTCATTGTATGAAGGATGATGCTTGCTACAAGGTTGCCGGAGTAGGCCCGCAGGACGCCCGCCGCCAAGCCGAACAACAGAGGAGTTGGCAACAAGGTAAGATGCATCAGGTAGAACACCACGGTGGTAATCACAACCGCCATCCGTGCGGTCAGCTTTTCCGCAAGCTGCTGCTGAATAAACTCCCGAAATATCACTTCTTCCAAGGCGGCTGTGCCAAATGCCTGAACAAAAGCGTATATAGTCATCCTGGCAGCGAGGGGCGCTATTGTGGCTTCAATGACTTGGGATAGTGGAACGACAGCGCAAACGAACGTGATAAACGTGCCCAGATACAGTCCGAGAATGACTAGGCTCGACACCCATTGGTATTCTCCAGCCCTTCTCCTTATGCTCCAACGGGTCAGAAATAGGCTGGCAATTACCATAACTCCAGCCGCGATACCGAGGGTCTCTGGCGGTCCGCTCATGGGGTAGAAAACCGCTTTTGTAAAGAATATGGCGATTAGGCAAAGGAACGCGAGCATGGTTAAAATGCGGCCCGGTAGACCAGACCGCTAAAAAGAGGTTAAGGTACCGGCTTGACGGTCATTCCCTTCACGAAGTCAGGGTTGTTCTTCCCAAACTCATCGAGACCCCTGATCACGTCTTGCGCTGCAGTAGTGCAAACCGCTGCTGCTGCTGCTGCATTTCCCAATGTCGGGGTCTTTTTCCCTTTATCGATCGCGGCCTTGCAAGCTAGTGCCTCCAATGCAATCTTGGTAGCTTGCGAAACGGGCTTGCCGCCGCTGGCTTCCACGGAGGTATTCTCGGTCGTGTATTCGGAAAAGTCGGCGCCCAGTGCATTCGTGGAGCCACCGATGTTGTGACCAGTTACATGAACGGTAGAGCCATCGCCGCCAGACACGTGATCCAACTCAAGTTTAGATATGATGCGCATGCGAACCTGCAAAAGATTATCAAGATAACCATCAAAGTAGAACATCACCAGCACATTAAATGTACTGCAGGAAATCCCCATGGGAATTGCGCAAGGGCAACAAACTATCTCAAGATGGCACCGATTAGGCTGAACGGTAAATCCCCACCTCACCAAGGATCACCAAATCAATCAATCTGCATCGGGGATGGCGTAAGCCGCCCCGCCTGTCTGCCTGCTGCACTTGGACGCCACAGAGTCGAATCCGGCCAAGTCCCGGTGCATGAGGAATTTGGTGGCGCGTTCATCTGATGACTCAACGAGCGCATGGCGCGATCGGTGTAGTCCGTGAGCAGCAGCTCGTCAATGAGCCATTTCGACGATGTGACTGCGCTTTCACCTTGCTCTGGCGGATCAGCCTAGGTACCTGTCATCCTATGCAGACCCAATAATTCCTTGAGTTTAGCGGTAACGACACGCATGGTTGACCGCCTCACGCAGGCCGTCGTAGCGGCTAGTTATCGGCGAGTGGCGTTTCCCCTCAGTGCCCGGGGCATCTCAACGCGCGCAGGTGAAGGGGTGGCATTCAGCAAGCCAGCCTGTTCTGAATATGTCCGGCACTAAGCACGCCAGACTCGATTAGAAGCAAAGAATTTTTAGAAGGTAAAAGACTTCCATAGACCAGATGTTCGTTCAATAGCGGCGGTTCTAATAGTCGAAACCGATAGAATCTGCGTCTTGATATTATCTGTCGAGCCAAGTTGTTCAATAGAATAGGTCAGCGAAAGCCGTCCAAGTAAGGCAGCTGTCAGTCAAGGATCTGTGACCGGAATAAGCAGTTGAGTGGTTAGCCATACCTTATGGCTTAGTGCGCGCGTGGTGAAGATCCTTGGCTTTAATTTTTGTGTACCGCGCCAGCATCTTCCAGTCGCGGTGGCCGGAAACCAATGCGACCTCATGGATCTGGTAGCCTTGCTCGAAGAGTCGAGACACGCCTTCGTGCCGTAGGTCGTGGAAGTGCAGATCCTTGATCCCGAGGGCGTTCTTGGCCCGAGGGAAAATCGTGGTAATGGTATCGACTTTCACCGGGAATATCCTCGATTCGCATGTGATCTGCGCCGGCCGAGGTTGGCGTTGAATTATCTCGTACGTTTTGCCGAGCAAAGGCACTTCCTGATCATTCCCTTGTTTTTGCCGAGGATGTTTTCGATCGCGAATGATGATGGTTCGATCGGTTTCATTTAGGTCAATCCAGCGAAGGCGAGTGATTTCGTCTACGCGCATCGCTGACTCTGTCGCAAAATGGATGATGTCGCGCATAGGCAAGCTTGAATGCTTGTCCAGGTAATCGCATAGATCAGAAATTTCTTTTTCGGTCGGCCGGCGCGCTCGCTCGTTGGACTTTGTCGAGATTTTGAGATGCGCCATGTTCGCCCGAGCACTGTTAAGAGGCTCGAGGTCCAGGGGAAGTTTGCGGAGGTCTCGTGCCGACTTGAAGACGCTCCCCAGGTACGTCAGATCGATGCTGATCGTTATCCCCGAGGCTCCGGCTTTACGACGGTCGCGTACGAAGGTGGTGAGGTAGTCGGCCGAGCTGTCGGCCAGGCTGATGTGACCGCGCGTGCGCTGCCACGTCAGCAGCACCGCAATCTTGTTCTTTCCGAACTGGTGGGCGGTGCCGACTTCCTCGAAGTACCAATCAATGAGCTTTTTTACGGTAATATTCGCTAGCCCGCGAGTGTCGTTGAAGCGCCGGGCATCCATCTCAGCCTCGATCTTACGCGCCCACGCGACGGCCTGCGCCTTCGTAGAAAAAGTTTCCGAAATGGACTTGTACCCCTTGCGGCGGACCTGTGCACGCCAGGCGTCCCCAACTTTAAGTATCGAAGCCATCTGTAGCAAATTTGTAGCAACGAGAGGGAGAAAGTAGGGCAGTTTGCGGGAAACTGAGGGAAGTAGGGTTGATGCCTCTCAGAGGGAAAACTAGGATTTTGATGAAATACAGTAAGCGAAAATTATCTGTAGCACCCATGATGGACTGGACGGACCGCCACTGCCGCGTGTTCCACCGCCAGATCACCCGCCACACCTGGATGTACACCGAAATGGTGACCACCGGAGCGCTGGTGTACGGCGACGTCGAGCGCCACCTGCGCTACGACGACATCGAGCACCCGGTCGCCCTGCAGCTGGGCGGCAGCGAGCCAGGCGACCTGGCCAAGAGCGCGAAGCTGGGCGAGCAGTGGGGTTATGACGAGATCAACCTGAACTGCGGCTGCCCGTCCGAGCGCGTGCAGAAGGGCGCGTTCGGCGCCTGCCTTATGAACGAGCCGCAACTGGTGGCCGACTGCGTGAAGGCGATGCGCGACGCCGTTTCCATCGACGTGACCGTCAAGCACCGCATCGGCATCGACTACAACGAAGACTATGGCTATGTGCGCGACTTCGTCGGCACGATCGCCGACGCCGGCTGCAAGACCTTCATCGTGCACGCCCGCAATGCCGTGCTGAAGGGCCTGTCGCCCAAGGAAAACCGCGAGATCCCGCCGCTGCGCTACCAGGTCGCCTATGAACTCAAGCGCGAGTTCCCCGGCCTGGAAATCATCATCAACGGCGGCATCAAGACCAGCGACGAGATCGAAAGCCACCTGCAGCACGTCGACGGCGTCATGATCGGCCGCGAGGCTTATCACAACCCCTGGCTGATGGCCGACTGGGACGCCCGTTTCTACGGCGACGAGCAGGGCGGCCCGGCCTCGCGCGAGCAGGTGCTGGAAGCGATGATTCCTTACATCCGCGCGCAACTCGAGCGCTATGGTCCGCTGGGCCTGCGCCTGAACAGCATCACCCGCCACATGCTGGGCCTGATGGCCGGCCTGCCGGGGGCGCGTGCCTTCCGCCAGTTGCTGTCGGACTCGCGCCGCCTGGCCGAGGGCAATCCGGAACTGCTGCTGGAAGCCGCCGGGCGCATGCGAAAAGCAGCTTGATCCATTGACTTTTTGTTACGGCGGCGCCAGGCAGGGCCGCCTTATTTGTTCGAAATCCGCCACAGGGCGCTTGTCCAGACAGCTGGCCGCCTTCATTTTCCTTGCTCGGTAGCAAGAATAGACCCATAATTCGGGCTCTTCTCCCCGCTTGACCCGTCATATTGTTGTAGTAGCGAAACAGTATTGAGATGGATCATGTTTACTCGATGCAATTGCAGAGTTTTGATTTATCCTGACGGAAATACACAAAAGTTCACGGAGAAGTTGAACTTTTAGTAACAAAAGCGACGCGCGGCGCAGAAGGTTCCGGGCGGATCCACTCATTTGAACCAGGGAAGACAGTAAATGAATTTATCCAACATGAAGGTCGGCATGCGTCTGGCGCTGGGCTTCGCTCTCGTGCTCGCGCTGATGGTCATCCTGACCGTCGTCGGCGTGGTGCGTATGGCGCAGATCCAGAACCGCCTCGATCATGTCGTGAGCGTGAACAACGTCGTGACCCGCCTGGTCGTCGACATGCGCAATAACGTCAGCGAACGCGTCACCTCGCTGCGTACCCTGACCCTGATGACCGACCCGGCCGACATGGAGCCGGAACTGAACCGTTTCAAGGAACAGACCGGCAAATACGACGCGCTCCAGCAGAAGCTGGCCGGGAAGTTCTCGGTCGAAGCCTCGGCTGAAGAGAAGGCCCTGCTGGCGCAGATCAAGGATGCGGAAGGCGTCGCCATGCCGGCCATCGCCAAGGCATCGTCGCTCTACCTGGCCAACAACGCGATGGACGCGACCCGCGTGATGGTCAAGGAAATCCGCCCGGCCCAGAAAAAGTGGCTGGACGCGCTCGATCAGCTCGGCGCGCTGGAAGACAAGCAGAACAGCCAGACCCAGACCGATGCGGAAGCCCAGTTCGTCAGCGCACGTAACTTCATGCTGGTCCTGCTGGCCCTCGCCGTTGCGATGGGCGTGGCGGCTGCCTACATCATCACCCGCGGCCTGCTGAAGCAGCTGGGCGCCGAGCCGAGCTACACCTCGAAGATCGCCACCAGCATCGCCGAAGGCGACCTGTCGATCGCCATCGACACCAAGTCGTCAGACCGCGGCAGCCTGCTGAGCGAAATGAAACAAATGCGCAACAGCCTGGTCGACATCGTCAGCCAGGTCCGTCGCGGCACCCACACCATCACCACCGCATCGCGTGAAATCGCCGCCGGCAACACCGACCTGTCCTCGCGTACCGAACTGCAGGCCAGCTCGCTGGAGAAGACCGCCTCGGCCATGGAAGAACTGACCTCGACCGTGAAGCAGAACGCCGAGAACGCCCGTGAAGCCAACCAACTCGCCGCCACCGCATCGGATGTGGCGCGCAAGGGCGGCGAAGTGGTGTCGCAAGTGGTCGGCACCATGGGTGAGATCAATAGCTCGGCCAGCAAGATCGCCGACATCATCGGTGTGATCGACGGCATCGCTTTCCAGACCAACATCCTGGCGCTGAACGCCGCCGTCGAAGCGGCCCGTGCCGGCGAACAGGGCCGCGGTTTCGCGGTCGTGGCCTCCGAAGTGCGCAACCTGGCCCAGCGTTCGGCTGCCGCAGCGAAAGAGATCAAGACCCTGATCGGCGACTCCGTCGAGAAGATCGGCCGCGGTTCCAAGCTGGTCGGCCAGGCCGGCGTGACCATGGATGAAGTGGTGGGCAGCGTCAAGCGCGTGACCGACATCATGAGCGAGATCGCCAACGCCAGCGCCGAGCAGAGCGCCGGTATCGAACAGGTCAACCTGTCGATCATCGAAATGGACGGCATGACCCAGCAGAACGCCGCACTGGTCGAGCAGGCGGCCGCCGCCTTCCAGAGCCTGCAGGATCAGGCTGCCGAGCTGCAGCGCGTGGTCAGCATCTTCAAGGTCGAAGGCGAAGAAGCCGCGGCGGCACCGGCAGCGCCGGCCTCGACCGCTGTGGCAACCCGCGCCGTGGTCGCCCGCCCGGCCCGCAGGCCAGCCGCATCGCCACAGCTGAAGAAGCCGGCCGCCGTCCGCAAGCCGGCTGCGCCGAAGGCAGACGAAGCACAGGCGCCGGAATCCGGCAGCGGCTCGTCGACCTCGAAGAAAGTCGCCGCCGCAGCCGCCAGCGACGACTGGGAAGAATTCTGAGCCAGGACGGCTCGTCGAACGGCCGGTAAGCCTACCGGCCATTTAAAAAAACTTTGTTATTTAGGGGAAATTAAAATGTCCAACAAGAAATTCGCCGCTGTCCTGTTTGCTGGCCTGTTCGCTGCCGGTTTCGCTGCTGCCGCTGAAACCCCGGCTTCCTTCGATCCGTCGAAGTGCAAGGTCGAATACCCGAAAGCGTCGCTGATGAACGAAGAGCAGGGCGTGACCTCGATGTCCTTCCAGGTCAACGTCGACGGTTCGGTTGCCGATTCGAAGCTGGAAAAATCGAGTGGTTTCAAGGGTCTGGACAAGGCAGCCATGAAAGGCCTGGCAGCTTGCAAGTTCAAGCCGGGCACCAAGGACGGCGCACCGGCCCAGACCTGGACCAAGGTCGACTACGCCTGGAAGCTGGACTAATCCTGCGTTCCTGCTGAAGTAAAAGAAACCGGCCCGCGTGGCCGGTTTGTCGTTTACTGGTCCGGACGCACCAGGCCGCGCTGGAAGATGTAGTCCGCCACCTGGCGGCCGGTGACGATGCCCTGCGCCTTGTCAAATTGCCAGTGAATGCCCAGGTAGATCCGGCTCTGGCCGTTTTCTTCTTCTGCCTGCGCGAGGGTCCGGTAGCTGCGTGGCGCGCGCGGCCTCACGCGGCCGCGGTTGTCGCGGGTAATGCCGTTGAGCTCGTCGGAAAGGAAGGTGAACGCGACATTGTCGCCATAGAACCTCCGCAGTATCTGGAACATTGCGCTGCCGAGTTCGGCATGGCCGGACGGATAGGCGGGGAAGGGCGGCGTGAAGTTTGGCCCGGTCAGGTTGCTTGCTTGCGCTCCCAGCGGGGTCCAGTAGGGATCGGCCCGGGTGGTCGGATTGCCGTCGCCCAGGCCGGTCGGACCGGTGCCCGGACTGGCTTCGCGGATCGCGGTGACCGGGCGCCAGAAATTGAGGCGGTACTTGTCTTCCCAGGCGGCGATGGTGGCGTCGGCGATGGCTGCGTTCACCAACGCCAGCACGCGCGCCAGCTCGAGCGGATCGGCGCTGCGCTGCAGGGCCAGCTGCACCGCGATCTGGTTGTACAGGCGCGGCCGCGTGCCGATCCAGGCGCCGCCATCGTAACTCCAGAAGATGCCGATCCGGGTCTGGTCCGGCGTACGCCGCGTCGGCGTCAGGATGCCATCGCCACCGAATGCCTTGACTTCGTTGAAGGCGCGGGCGTACGTGTCGCTGGTCAGCGCCGGCGGCGGGGGAGGCCGGAACAGGGCGGTCGACGGCAGGACGAAAGGCTTGATATGCCAATAGGCGCCGAGGGCGATCCGGATGCCGCTTACCGGGTCGGGACGCCACTTGCCGGGGGCATCGCTGACGTGATAGTCGATGCCGACGACCGGCTCGCCGTAGTACACGCCGTCGTCGGCGCGCAAGGCGAGCAGCGCCGCCGCCGCGCGGCGTCCGATATCGACGCCGTCGAGTTTGCGTCGTCCGTCCGGTAGCCTGGCCAGGTCCTGTGCCAGCCAGGCGTCGAGACGCTGCCGCTGACGCGAATAATGCGCAACCAGGATATCGTGGGTGGCCTGGGCGATCGCGGCGTCGGGCGAGCTGTCGGCAAAGGCCGGCAGATCGCCGCTGTAGCCTGGATAGCGGCGGTAGATGGCATTCAGGGCGTCATAGACCGCGAGCTGGACGATTGCCATCAGGCGGCTGGTGCGCGTCGGTCCGAGCTGTTCGGCGACGACGGTGGCGCCGCCTGTGAATGGGGGCGTGTGATCGACGGCGATCGTGCGCAGCGCGACTTCATTCCAGTAGGCCAGGCGAGCGGCTGGGGCAGGACCCGCCGGCGGCGCGTAGCGCGGCGGCAGTTCACGCGTGCCCGGCTGGGTTTCGTAAGTCGGCGATGTGACCGGCGGGCGCGGCGCTCCGGCTCGTGCAGTGAGGGTAGCGCTCGCGGCCAGGATGGAAAACAGCAGCATACAGAACGGTACACCGATGCGCGATTTCATGACGGTTCCCTCGTCGATTGGTGTTGGCGGGCAAGCCTGCAAGCCGATCCTGCTGGGCCGCTTTCCCGATATCTCGACAGTACGCAGGTGGCTGCGCGCACTCAAGCCTAACCGTGACGGGTACTGATTCACGCCAAATCCGGTACCACCGCGAAAATGAGAGGGTGCAGTGCGCTCATTGTTTGGCGGTTACATATTTGTGGCGCACTGTGTCGATTGTAAAAACTTGCATCAAACTTACTGTGCGTTAGTTTGGATCGCTATAGTGGACTCACACCAATCAAAAGGAGAAGCATCATGAAACGAATCCTCTGTGCCGCTGCCGCAGCCCTGATCAGCACCGCCGCATTCGTCCCGGCGCAGGCCTTCGCGAAAGGTGACGTCCTGGTCGTACGCACCGCCCCGCCGGCCCCGCGCCACGAAATGGTGCCCCACGCACGCCGCGGCTACGAATGGGCCCCGGGCTACTGGAACTGGAACGGTCACCGCTACGTATGGCAGAAGGGCCATTTCGAGAAAGTTCGCAAAGGCTACTCGTATCACCGCCCGGAATGGCGCCAGGACGGCAACGGCTGGACGCTGCAACGTGGCGGCTGGGACCGTGACGGCGACGGCGTGCCGAACCGCCAAGACAACCGCCCGAACAACCCGAACCGTTCGTAAGCCGTCTTTAGCTTTAGCTGATGCAAGAAGCCAGTCCGCGTGACTGGCTTTTTGTTTTTTGGCAGTTCAGCCAGTGAGGATGCGCAAGCCGGCCGTATGCCGCGTGCCTAGCATGGAAAGTCCGTATATTGTCGGAATTGCACCATGCTTTATCTTGTTGGCAAGAAAATTGCGCTGGCTTTCGTGCTGCTTTCGTCGGCCGCGGCACAGGCTGCCGTACTCGAATGTCCCATCAACGCCCCGGCTGACTGGAAGACGCCCAGGTCCAGGCTGGACCGGGCGCGGGTGTTTGCCTATCTGCCCGGCACGCGGGCAGATGAGCGTTCTTTGGCAGAGGGATTGCCCGAGAAGGAGTGGCAGACCGGCGGGACCTTGTACCAGGCCTGGAATATGAAGGCCGGGCCGCGTTCGATGATTCGGCAGGTCTATTGCAGCTATACCGGGACCGGGCGATACATTCGCTTCGATGCGCGTACGACGGCGCGCTGCCTGGCCAAGCGGCGGGTGCGGGGGGATGCCTTGATGGCGGGGTCGCTGGAGTTCCGGTGCAGGTGAGGGACGCGGAAAAACAAAAAGCCCGGTCTCGCGATCCGGGCTTTTCATCGTATTCTTTTGGGGTGGCTGATGGGACTCGAACCCACGACAACAGGAATCACAATCCAGCAGCGAGACCATGATTTACTCAACAGGATCAACGCCTTGCGTTTTTGCCGTTACAACGGATCGCGATTTTTGGCGCTGGTTTTCCCCTATGAGAGCAAAAACCCGTTGTAAGATTTTTACTCTGTCGCACGCGCTTTTTTCACCTGCCGGCGGTCGTAATGGCGGTGCGTCGTTTGAGGGTTCGCGTGCGCCGCGAAGTCGTAGGCATCGGCCTCCCGGTTGGCCAGCTTGGTCGTGATCGCGGCCGGGCGGATGTCCAGCTGGGCGAAGTACTCAGGGTGCTGGGTGAGCGTTTTCTCGGTCACATCCTGATCCAGCGTTTTCACGTAGGCCAGCATGGCCTCCTGCCAGGACGAGGACAGGCCTCCTTTGGTATAGCATTTCCCGCCCGCCGCCGGAAACATGTAGACCGATTCCTTCGGCCTGACCCGCTCGTCCTTCCTCACCCTCGCGACCCAGTAGTAATAGGTCGACTCCTTCATGCCGGCCGCGGCTGCCGCCGCCTTTGCCGTCTCCCCCTTCGCGATCGCGATTGCGATGCGCGCCATGGTCTGGGCGGTCTCGGGCGGTACCGACGGCATGTGCTGCTGGGCCTGCTCGATGCGCTTGACCACCATGCGTAGGCGCGGCGACCATTCCCGTAGCTTCAGCACCTCGGCCTCGCCGCGCTTCCGTTTTGCGCCGGTCACCGTCACGCCTTCGCGCGAGCATCCCGTCTTCAGCATCGGCCGCACTTCCGCCGTCCGGAACCCGGTCAGGTAGGTGAAGAGGGCCATGCATCCCATCAGGCGCACCACCCGGTTGTCCTGGCGCTGGCTCCACAGATAAAACCGGACGATCTGCGACCGGGAGACGGTGCGCACGTCCTTTTCCAGAATATCGGTGTCCATGTCCACGAACGGGTTCGCCTCCATCACGCCCCACCTGATCGCCTTCTTGCAGATGGTCGAGAAAGTGTAGAGCTCCTTCCAGGCCTTCGCCGGCGCGCCGTCGGCCGCACGCGCCTCGACATACTGATACCCGTGAATCGTCTTGAGCGAATTCGGTGCCATCTGGCCGAAAAACTTGATCAGGTTCGCATAGGTGCCGTTCCTCACCGCGAGACCCTCCTTCGACTGGTCCAGGTAGTGCTTCGGGTCTTCCTCCGTCTTGAAGCGGTCGATCAGCTCGGCGACCGAACCGGCGATGATCCTCCCTTGCTGGATGTCGATCGCCTTGCGCTTCGCGACAATGTCCGCCTTGCGGATCTCTTCCTTGTTTCCGGCCGGCGCCGTCGCCACGGTTTCGTTCCGGCCATCCGGGTATTGGTAGTACCACGACACCTTTTTGACGCCCGTCCTCTTGTACAGCCTGTCGATCCCGGTCTTTTCTTTAGTGGGCGCCAGCGAAGGCTTTGAGGTTCGGTTCGTCCGCATATTTTTGTCGTTTCGGCTCATCGGTAATACCCATCATCCTATCGTGGTAGGCGCGCGCCACCCTGGGGAGGCCGGTCGCGCCCACCTCAAATTTCCACTTCCTCTGCCGCAGCCAGGTGACCATCTTGGTGCGCTGGTTTGGCTTGCAGTCGACCAGCTCGGCGAGCTCGTCAGCGCTCAAGTATCCGCTCATGGTTCAATTTCCTTTCTGGCCTCTTCGAAGGCCACGTTCAGTTCCGACATCGCGGCGTCGCTGCCACCGATGTGGTCCGGGTGCAGCTCGCGCGCCAGACGGCGGTACTGGTATTTCACCTCGGTCAACGTGAAAGCGCCGCTCGAGGCGAGACCGAGTACGTCACGCCAGTGTCGTTTTGCCGCTGGCGCCGGCAGCGCGGTGAAACCGGTGAACGCTCGGTCCAGGATTTGCGCGCCGCCGTGCCGCTCGATCGCGCGCATCGCGTCCAGTGTCGCCGCGATCGCGGCCAGGTTTTCCTCGACCTTGTAATACTGGTCGATCGCCATCACGCGGCGCTCTCCCTTGCGGGTCTTCCAGTAGACGGCGGCGCCGGCGTCGCGTGGAGCGGCCTGGCCGGAGCGCGGAAGACCATCGAGACGCAGCTGCAGATTCGTCGAGATAACGACATCCTGGCGGTCGATGCCCATGCGCGCCAGCTCCGCCAACACGCGGTTCGTCGCTTCGGCGATGGTGATGTCGACGGTCCTGGCCCAGCTGCTGCCCGGCGAAGTCTTCTTGGTGCTGAACTTGCCATAGCGCTGCTGGATTGCAGGCGTGCGCGGCCAGCCGGCCGGCCACTGCAGTGGGTAAGCGGGGATCATGCAGTACCTCCGCTCTCGACTTCCAAGATGATACGGAACCCGATTCCAATCTTGCCCGGCGTCGGATGCGGCTGGTACCAGCACAGATACCAGAAGGTCACGCCGACGTCGTCCTCGCCTTCGCGCTTCCAGCACTTCCCGTCATAGGTGCCGGACGGGTAGCTGCGCGAGTACTCGGCTAGGCCGGCCAGCTGGCGCGGCGTCAGCAGCACATGGGTATCGTCCATCGGCGCCTGCCGGATGTCCGCTGGCTGGCGCCAGTGGCGGCCAAGTGGGTCGGTCATTTGCGGGATCACGATGCGCAGCCTTTCTGATCGATGTTCGGCTTGGTCAGGGCCGCGAGATTGTCAGCAAGTTCCAGCACCAGGTCGGCGGCGGCGTGGCGCGCGTCGCGATGGCCGCGCTTGTATTCATCGTTCTCACGTTGATCGACCCCGAGGTTCATAATCGCGAGCGGCACGGTCAGCACGTCGGCCGGCACCGCATGCGCAGCTCTGGCGGCAATGCGGTCGTTCACACGGCTCATGCGCTCTTCATTCCAGTCGCGGTCTTTCTTCTCGGCGGTCTGCTTCCAGGCCAGCATGCCGCGGTAGTAGCGCTCGATCTCTTCAGCGGCGTCGATGAGCAATTTTGGCGTGACAATCGCCGGGTCCCAGCCAACGAACGTGCCGGCGGCCGTGGCACGCAGACGCTTCGACAAGTCGGTGGGCGCGCTCCGTGCGGCGCGCAACTCCGCAATCTCCGCTTCCATCGCGCGCTCGACGTCGCTGGGCCCATGCAGGGGGAAGTCCGCAGGCTTCCCGAGGCGCTCGCGCCAGGTCTTTACTGTGCTGATACTCATGTTGTTCTTTCTGTATCGTTGGGTTTTCTCATCTGGAGTCGGCTCTGATTGAGCTTTTCCTCCGCGCGCCGGCGCAGCGCCTGCTGCAGCTCCAGATCGAGGCGCATAACCGCTACCTGCTCGAACAGGGCCCGGGCCATCTGCTCGTCGCTGCCGTAGAGGGAACGCGCCTGTTCGAACGTCGTGCTCATGCGGCCGCCAGGGTGGTCGCCGCCGGCGCTGCGGCCGCCTCGCGCACGTTCAGCGGCCGCATGCTGCCGGTACGCAGGTTCACGAAGGCGCCGTGCCAGGTCAGGCAGCCGTGCCGGAAGAACTCCCACAGGATCGACAGGGCCGGCGTCACGATCGACTGGTTGACGAACAGTTCCTGGCGCTCGAGCGCCTCGGCCAGGCCGCAGCTCGGCGTGTCGTCTTCCTTAGCCTGCAGGTCGACCAGCTCGGGCAGCACGTCGTAGGGGCTCGGCAGCAGCGCGCTGTTCGCCGGCGCCTGCAGGCCGGCGCGCCCTTCGAACAGCTCACCCAGCAGCACCTGGCCATCGGCCGCGCGGTTGCCGAGGTCCATCAGGTAGTGCACGCCCGAGCGCTTCAGCTTGTGGTGGATCTCGTGCCGGGCTCGCGCGCTGTCGACGCAGGCGATCGCCATGTGGTGCTGGCGCTCGTAGCCCGCGTCGTAGCGGCCGTGCACGGCTTCCCAGTTCAGCCCGAAGAAGGCGTTGATCCGCTGGACCAGCACGTGAGCCTTGCTGGCGCCGACATCGAAGGCGCCGAACAGCTGGCGGCCCATGTTCGCCTCGCTGACGGTGTCCGGATCGAATACCGTCACCTTCAGGCCGGGGTGGCCGAGCGCAGTGATGGCGTGGTTCAGCCGGGCCAAGCCGGTCAGCATCTGCGAACCGTTGCCGCCGCAGCCGATCAGGGCGATGCGCACCGGGTGGCTCAGCATGATGGGTGGCGTGATATGCGGCATGCGATCACCCGAAGATCTTCTCGGCCGGCACCACCAGCGGGATGTACAGCCCGAGCACGCACAGCCGGAACGCCACCGTCGGCTTGTCCGTGTCCAGGTTGCCGTATACGCCCGACACCTTCACGGCGCCGCGGTCGTCCGCATCGTCGGTCTCGCTGAAGAATGCGTTGAGGTGCCCGTGGCTGTGCAGGTCGATCGCCACGCTTTCGTCGGGGCCGGGCTCGACCTGGCGGTACTGGATCCGGCTGGCGCTGGCCTCGCCGATGATTTCCGGATATTCGATCCGCCACGTCTTCTGCCGGTGGTCCCACAGCACGCTCGCGGCCGCTTCGATCGGCGCGTCGGCCCGGGCCTTGACCGCAAATTCCTTCAGCTGGGCCAGCGCGGTGCCGAGCTTGCCGAAGTCCATTTCGCACTTCGGTGCCACTGGACCGTACGGAATCGCGACGACCTTGTGTTCCGCCAGCTGGTGGATGAAGTGCAGCCAGGGGCGGCGCACCTCGACGAACAGGCCGCCCTCGGCCAGCAGGAAGCGGTGGCCATTCTCCTGCAGCGGGTGGAACGGCGCGTGGCGCGGCACGGCGGCGATCGGCGCGGCGGCCAGCAGGGCCATGTCCATCTGCAGCAACTCGGCTGGCGTGTTGACTTCGTCAACGGCAAGCGGCAGCGGGCGTTCTTCGCGCAGCAGCGTGGCCGCGGTCTCGACGAAGACATCGAAGTTGTCGCGAGTGGTCTGCATGACATGGTCGAACGAGCCGCGGGCAATATCGAGCAGCTCGGCGAATTTGCTGGTGATCTCTTGCTTGAGCATGGTGGTCCTCATCTAGTTAGTTGTTGGTGCGGGCGGCGATCCGGGCGATCGCTTCCTGCAGGGTTTCTTTTGAATCGACGAGCGCGCGCTGCATCGCGGCCGGGTCGGGGCTGTCCAGCTGGTCAAGCCACAGCCGCTGGATGCCGCCCTTGTACTTCACTGCCTTGTCGCGGTTCGGGTGCGTGAAGTGGCTGCGGAAGAAGGCGTTCTCGTAGCTGTGGATAACTTCCGCGCCGAAGGTCGGCGGCAGCTCGACATTGCCGGTGCAGATCCGGCCACCGTCCCACACGTTGAAGTGAGGGGCGTGGCGCAGGCGGGTGGTCGGCGCTGGCCGGGCATCCTCGGCCAGCGCGAACACGAACCAGTCGTTCGGCGTCGCCACGAACACGAGCGCCGGGTGCGCGGCCTCGCCATGGCCGGCGACCTTGCCCGAGCCTGCCGCCTTGAACCAGGTCATGCGCACCTGCGCCGGCGCCCACCAGGCGATCAGGTTTGGCGAGCTGAACAGCAGGTTTGCCGGCAGGAAGCCCGCGAACGCCGTGGCCGCGCTGACGGCATCGGCGAACTTGGCCAGCGCGCCTTTCGACAGCGGCACGCCGGCGCCGATTACCTTGCGCCCTTGGTGCTGGGCGTCCGGCACCACTGGGTGCGAGGTGGCGTATACGTCGCCGCGGTCAGATTGGTACATCAGCACCGCGCTGACCAGGTGCAGCACCGTTTCGCCGGTGCCGACGATATCGACAGGATGGAGGCTCAATATTTTTCTCCCAGCAGCAGGATCAGCTTTTCCACCAGCACCGCGACTTGCAGCGTTTGCTCGGTCAGCGTCATGAACTCGCGCACGCCGGCCGCCGTCACAGGGACTGGGCTCGCGTCGATGAAATCGGTGTATTCGCCGCACTGGCCGAGATCGTTCAGGTAGTCGTCGATGGTCTCGCCGATGACATCGAACGGCTTCCAGAGAAGCACCATGCAGCCGTCGATTGGATAATTGCCGGTGCGATATGCGCCTTTGTCGCTGGGGTGCAGGACAAAGTCCGGGCGGTTGACCAGCCCGTGGACCTGATCGCACAGTTCGATTGCCTGGTGCGCTAACTGGTCGTCGCCGGCGGCCGCCGCGATCGCCTCACGGGACAGCGTGCGCTTCGGTGCGCATACCCATTCGGGCAGCTCCGCGAAGAAGACGGCGCGCGTAACCACGTGCTCGTTCTCCAGCAATTCCTCGACGGTTTTGTAGTTGCCGTCTTCGCGCCGCATCTCGAGCAGCTCGGCGTCGTCGCGCGATTCCCTCCAATAGGCCTGGTCGGCCCAGTCGAGCGCGAACCACGGGTTGAACGACTCCGGAAGCAACATCACGGCATCACGCAGCACCGCCAGCACGGTCTGGCCGAAACCTTCCTTCAACAGCTCCAGGCGCTCGATCCCTTTTGCCAGGGCAAAGCGAGGAATGTCGTCTCCCATCCGGCTAAAGCAGAACCACGCCGTCGTCAGCTTGTCGTAGTTCGTGTCGTCAAGTTGCTGCACCTGCAGGCTCCAGCGGAAAAACTTGCAGGAGTGTTCGCGGATGAGTTTCGTCCACCAGTGCGACAGCGCCCGAGCCGACAGTTGCTTCTCCGGCTCGCCGATCACGTCGACCAACAGCGCATTGCGGGGCGTGCGGAGCATCGGCGCCGTGATGACGTCCGCCTCGAGCAGAGCGATGGTCAGCGGCACCATGAGTGCGTCGACGCCAGGGATCACGTAGCGTGTCGGGATCTCGGCCGCCAGCTGAGGCAGGGCCAGAGCGGCGAGCGGGAGCATCGCGGTCACGGCAGCACCAGGTGGTTGGCGGACGGCGCCAGGCAGCGCACGCCACCGGCGCGGCTGGCCTGGTCGAGGACGCGCTTCAATTGCTGGGCCAGCGGCTGGCGCGCCTGCGCAGCGGTCAGCACGTTCGCCGGGCGCATAGCGCCGTCGAGGCGGCCGTCGGCGCGCAGGCGCTGCAGCGCGAGCTCGACCGCACGGCTGGCACCCTTGGTGCCGACGGCGCGCCGGAAGGTGTAAATCTGCTTGCCGGCGACTTGCTGCGGGCCTTCGATGTCGGCGCTGAGGATCTCCGGGTAGACGCTGGCGTAGAAGTCGCGCACCTGCTCCAGGCTGAGCAACGCGCCCGGGTCGGCCAGGGCCACGCCGTTGTATTTGAATTCGCGGACGAGGTTTTCGATTTGCATGTCGTCCTCCGCTTAGAAAATGTCCATGGAGTCGACGTTGCCGACAGCCTGGGCGGCGGGCGCGGGAGCGGATGCCGAAAGCTGCACATCGGCGCCGCTGCTCGTGCTCTCGGCGAAAATGTCGCGGGTATAAACGTCGGCTCCAGCCTGGTCGGCGACGGCCGACATCTCGCCGGCAGGTTTGTTACCTACCGCGGCGTCACCGGCCGGCGCGGCGCCCTGGTCGACCGTGGTGCCGGTGCTGGCGCTGGCGCTGCCGGCCGATTCATCGGCGACGGCCTGCTGCTGATCGCCGGCGTTCGCTTCGCCAGCTGCAGCGACGGCATCCTGTGCACCGTCGTTCTTCTTGTCGTCCTCGGCACCCTTGCTGCCGCGACCCTTGCGGGCCGGCTTCTCGGACTTGCTGTCGCTCTTCACTTCAGCTTTCGGCGCGGGCAGGGCTGGCGCGGCGCCGCCGGCGGCGTCCTGGGCCTGCTGGATCAGCGAGCGCTTCGGTGCCTGCCAGGTCGACAGGGCCGCGATGAAGTCGGCGTCGAACTCGGTCGGCGTGGCCAGCAGGGACAGCGGCTGCGGCAGACTGTGCTTCGCCTTCGTGTCGGTGGGCGTTGGCGTCACGTTGACGCGCAGCTGGCCGTCGCCCTCGGCGGCGACCGTGATCATAAGCGGCGCCTTCTTCGCGAGCTCATGCAGGGTAGTGAACATAGAGTGGTCCTCTTGGTTGTGGTGCCCGGGCGGGCGGTGGTTAATCGTCGTGGTCGTTGGCCTGGAGCTTCTTGGGGTCGAACTGGTCGCGGCGCCGCATGTGCCGGCGGGCCGCAGCCTTCAGGGCCGCCTTGAGCGTGGGGTTCTTGAGCATGTCGTCGAGCGAGGTCTTCGAGCCCAGCATGTGACGGGCCACCTCGAGCGCTGCGCGATCTGGTTCGACGCGCGCCATGTCAGGCTCCCGCGGCAGGCCGGCGCACGCCGAGCATTGCCCGCAGCGCGGCAGCAGCCTCTGGGTGATCGAGGCCTTCCATCGCACCGCAGAGCATTTGCGTGAACGCGGTCGAGCGCTTCTCGACGTCGTTCGGGTGCTGGGCGGTCGCGTCTTCGGTGATCAAGGTAATCACGCGCGCAATTTGACTAGCGACGGCCATCAGCACACCTGGCTCGGTTCGTCGGCCTTTGCCGCGCCGCCCTGCGCCAAGGTTTCCTCGTGTGCGCGCCAGATGCGGTGGCCCTCGTCGGTGCCGGCGTAGTAGGCGTCGGCGCTCGCGGTCCCCATCGCGTAGGGGCAGCGGGTAAGACCACCCTTAATCCGGTATACAAGGATGGCGCGCACGCCTTCCTTGTACTCGGCGCTGCGTGGGTCGCGCGGCCGGTCGAATGCGGCCCGGAACAGCTGCTCGACCAAGTCGGTGGCGCGGCTCATGGCAGCACCTCTTCGAGGACGCTGGACAGGACGATCAGCAGACCCACGGCCACCAACATCAGGCCAGGGTGGCGGTCCGTCCATTCAATACGGTGCAGGAGCAGGAAGCCGACAACATCGCGCTCCTGCGCGGCGTCAGCCTGTTCAGAGGTGTACTTCGAGATGTTGGCGATGATCGACATCGGGCTCTCCAGTTCGGCGGCTCGGCGGGTGCTGAGCTCGTCGTGATGGAGAGATCGTATAGCGTTTCGCTAAATACGGTCAAGGATTATTTATAGCGATGCGCTAAATATTTTTCCGCCGTTCGCGAAAGTCCGAACATCTCGAATGCGCCGGCCCAGCGTCAGGGCGAAAAAAAGCCCGCTCGCGGCGGGCTGTGTTGTGGCGATGGGGAGGGGAGCTACTTATTGAACAGAGCGAGAGCAAGTATTCGTCTCACGTGTTGACTTCGGTATTCTTGCTTAGCGACTCGATACGATAATCCTGGCCTCGAGGGATGCCTAAGAAACCACGAACGATATAGCCAATGGCCCAAACTATGCCCCACGTCATCAGCAATCCGACAATCGTTCCACTGACCGCCTCACCGATCTGTTCCATCCGCCGCGCCGAAATTGCATCGTTCAGACGCACAACCTCATCATTGCTCAGTTCAATTTCATCCGGCCCTTCTGACCATCCGCAAAAGTGGACGTCATTCCATTTTGGTGTCCCTTTTACATGTGTGTAGAACGATGCCTGACCGTTACAGTTCGACACCTGCTTGACATTTTTATTGTCATCAAGCGCATAAGATGCATAAACATTAGGTTTGGTGGTGCCTACGACGAGCGCAACACATGCAATCGAAAAAACCGCGACAACTTTTACGATTCTTCTTGCGCCTTCGAAAATATTCATATGTGCGTACTTTCTTTTCTAACCACTCGCCCGATCACAATGCATTCGGCGCCTTTGCATAATTGCCGGTGATACTTCCGCTGATCCGCATTATCTGAAGTCAACCACCACTGCCCAGCGTCGCGCAGTATGCGCTTGACGACCGCCTCGCCTTCGTAATTCACCACATATACGACGCCGGACACCAACTGCGTGTCGCGCGTGTTCACCACGATTACATCGCCGTCGTACAGGGCTGGCTCCATGCTGTCGCCGCGCACCGTGGTCGATACCAGCGCGTCTTTGCTCAGCCCCTCTTTCAGCATCCACTTCGTGGGCACGCCTTGGGTTTCACCGTCGTAGTGCTCGGGCTCGACCTGGAAGCCGGTAATGCCGGCCTGCACCTTGATTTTCACCCTGCGGATTTGCGTCATGCTCGGGTCGTCCTGGTCGGCCCCATGCACGCGCTTTGCGCCCGGCACCAGGTCAAGAACCTTTGGCGAAACACCACCGGCCTCTCCACGATCATGAGGGACATCCATCCATCCGGGCTGCTCATCGATAGCGGCCTCAATCCTTCGCGCCATGTCATCGCCCATGGTCTTGGGGGTGCCGGATTTACTGTCTGGCGTCCGGTTCTTGATCTGGCTCAGGTACGCAGGCGATGTCTTCGCGGCCTCCGCAAGCTTTGCGGCCGAGCCGGCGCGCTCGATGGCGATCAAGAGGTTCTGCCGACGCACTTCATCATTTGTTTGCATCTGAGCATTAAATAGCATCGCGCTAAAGTTTGAAATATGCGATTCGCTATTGACGTTATTTAGCGAATCGCTATATCCTGCGGTCATGGACATCAAAACTTACCTCTCTCAAGAGCGCGGCCGCCAGGCGGCGTTGGCCAAGGCCATCGGCGCACATGCCCCAGACGTAAGCCGCTGGGCCGACGGAACCAGGCCGATCCCAGTTATCTATGGTGCGGCGATCGAGACCGCGACGGGTGGCCTAGTCACGCGGCGCGAGATGTTCCCCGACGACTGGCAGCGCATCTGGCCCGAGTTGGCTGCCCAGTCCTACCCCGAATCCCAGCCGCAGTAACCCTGCGGCTTTTTGCCGTCCAAAAAGTTGCACCTAATCAGTTGCCCTTGAGTCATTGCACTAAAGAAGCACCCCATCCAGAACCACCCACAAGGAGAAGCACCATGGCCGCAAAAACCATCGAAATCAAAGCCCTGCTGAGCGCCGACGAGTTCGTCGACTACGAGGCCGAACGTGCCGCAGCGGACGTCAAGACCAGCCCCCTCATTCGTTCCTTTCTGAAGCGTTGGACGGCTGAACAGAAGCATAAGCGAGCCCAGCAGCAGAGGGAATTGCCAGATCATGGCCAGCACATGGCCATATCGTTCCCGGGCCGGCCCGCGCCAAACGAATCCCACCTGCAGTACTGCGGCAGCTGACCGAGGAACACATGCAAGACCAGGCACAACCCAAGAATCCAAAAAACGACAAGATCGGCACGGCGGCGCGAATCTGGCGTGCCATCGACAAGGTGGCCATTGCCACGCCCCCGCGTTCGCCTGAGCGCGAGGCCGAGTACCGTGCACGCCAGGAGCTCCGCAAGGTTGTCGACGAAGCGGGAGAGACGTGACCGATGAGGCGCCACAAGAGCAAACAGGCCTGCAGAGGACTGGCTGACCAGATCGAGGAAGCGCTGCGCCGCAAGCCGAGCACGATACAGGAACTGTGTCGTGACCTCGGCTTCAGCTATTACGCCATCCACGTCAGGCTCATGGCCCTGATGACCAGTGGCCGTGTCCATTACGTCAAGACGCCGACCAACGGCGGCGTGGGACTGGCCCATGTGTGGCATCCCGGGCCTGCTTCGAAAGAGCAGCTGGACGAGCTCCAGCGCAAAGACCAGGCGCGCGCTGTGGTGCCGGACCGCGGGCCAATCTGCACGCCCCAGCAGGTGACGACACGCGCCTATACGGCAGTGAACCGTCGCGATCCGCTCGTCGCAGCGCTGTTCGGCCCGGCGCGCCAGGCGGCCGCATGACCACGCCGCAAACCGAGAACGGCTTCACGATGATCGCGAACGAGCTACTCGAGACGATCCTGGGCAGCGGCTTTTCTCTGCACGAGCAGTCCGTCATCCTCACGGTGATCCGGAAGACCTACGGCTACGGCAAGAAGGAAGACGACATGTCGGCCGCGCAGATCGGCGCGATGTGCGGCGTGGCCCGCCAACACGTGACGTCTGCACTCAATGCGCTGGCGGCGCGCAATGTGATCAACAAGCGCCCGGGCCGGTTCGGCATGATCATCGGCATCCAGAAAGATCATCGCCGCTGGTTCTCGAAAGCGCAGCTCCGCAGCATGACAGATAGTCCAGAATCCGGACAGGGTAGTCCAAAATCCGGACATGTCCAGAATGTGGACGCTGATAGTCCAGAATCTGGACAGGTCGATAGTCCAGAATCTGGACACACAAAAGAAACCCTTCCAAAAGAAAACCACCAAAAGAAAACATCTTGCGCTCCGCAAGCGGACCGCGACCAGGTCGCCGAGACCCCAGCAGGCCAAAAAGGCCGGGCCAGGACGGGAATCGCTGCCGACCTGCAGGACCGCTTCGAGCGCTTCTACGCCGCTTATCCGCTGAAGAAGTCGCGCGGCGCCGCCGAGAAGGCGTTCGCCAAAATTCGCCCCGATGAGGCCCTGCTGGCCGAAATGCTGGCTGCCCTGGAGAAGCGCCAGGTATCCGGCACCTGGCTTGATCCGAAGTTCATCCCGTACCCGGCCACCTGGCTGAACGCCCAGGGCTGGGCGGACGTCATCGCGGTCGAGTACTCGGCGCCGGTGCATGAGGTGATCGACATCTTCAACGAGGTGCTGGGCCAGCAGTTGGGCGAGATCTCGCTTTCGATCTTCGTCCCGGCGCGCGAGGCACTGGTCACCGAGTTCCTGACCTTCTCCAACAAGCCCGACCTGGCGCGGCGCTACTTCACCTGGCTGCGCGACGACAACGACCTGCCGCCGATGATCGGCTTCGACCGCCTCATCGGCCGCCAAGGCTACGCCGACGCGATTGGCGGCAAATTCACGAGGAAACCATGACGAAACAGCACGGTGCGGACAGTGTCGCACCACACTCGATTCAGGCCGAGCAGGCCGTCCTTGGCGCGCTGCTGCGCTTCAACGACAGCTTCGACCGGATCGGCGACCTGCAGGCGAAGCACTTCTACCGCGAGGACCACCGCATCGTGTTCGCGGAAATCGTGCGCATGATCGGGCGTGGCGAGCCGGCCGACGTGATGACCGTCTGGGCGGCGCTGGAGGGCCGCGGCGGCGCCGTGGTCGACGGCATCGGCGAATACCTCAACCAGCTGGCGCAGACCGTGCCGAGCGCGGCCGCCATCGACCACTACGCGGGCATCGTGGTCGACCGTGCGCTGCTGCGCGCCACCATGCACGTGGCCGACTCGATCGCTGGCCTGGCCGCGAACCCGAAGGGCAAGAGCGCCGACCAGGTGCTGGACGCAATGCAGACGATGGTCACCTCGCTGGCCGAGCGCCGGGTTCGCAACGAGCCGAAGATGATCCGCGACATCCTGGTCGACTTCATCGACGGCGTCAGCAAGCGCGCCGAGGGGCTGGTGAACGTCATCCCGTTCGGCATCCCCGGCCTGGACCGGCTGCTGAACGGCGGTGCGCGGCCCGGCAACCTGATCGTCGTGGCCGGCCGCCCCTCGATGGGCAAGACGGCCCTGACCAGTGACTTCGGCCTGAACGTCGCCGCTGACCACAGCGTGCTCAACTTCAGCATGGAGATGGAGAGCCAGGAAATCGCCGGCCGCGCGCTGGCGAACCGCGGCCAGGTGTCGCTGGCCAAGGTCATGGGGCAGATCCCGCCCGAGGACGAAGCCGCCTGGGCTGGCGTCACCACCGGCTGCATCAAGCTGGACGTGCTGCGCTTCGCGATCGATGACACCCCGGCAATCTCGCTGCTCGAGCTGCGCATGAAGGCCAAGGCCTGGAAGCGCAAGCACGGCCTGCACATGATCATCGTCGACTACCTGGGCCTCATGACCGGCGGCGAGGGCGAGAAGCGGCACGAGCAGATCGGTTCGTATTCGCGCGGCCTGAAGGCGCTGGCCAAGGAACTTGGAGTGGCCGTGGTGGCCTTAGCCCAGCTGAACCGGAAGGTCGAGGAGCGGCCGGACAAACGCCCGGTGCTGTCCGACCTGCGCGACTCGGGCGAGATCGAGCAGGACGCCGACATCGTGATGCTGGTGCACCGCCCCGAAATGTACGACCCGGAGAACCCGGAGCTGCGCGGCTTTGCCGAGGTGCTGGTGCGCAAGCACCGCGGCGGCCCGCTGGGCGACGTGTTGCTGCGCTTCGACGGCGCCACCTGCAGCTTCGCGGACTGGTCCGGCGCGCCGCCGGCGACGTCGGCGAAGGGGCGCAGCGCGGGGAGGTTCGACGGATGAGTGCGAACCTCTTCAAGAAGGGCCGGATCTGGCACTTCCGATTCCAGGTCGGCAAGGAGCGCGTGCAGCGCAGCACCCGCGTGACCAGCAAGACGAAGGCCGAGGAGATGGCCAAGCGTGAATATGACGCCGCGGTCGTGCGCGCGAACGGCGGGGAGCCGGTGCCGACCCTGGACGAGCTGGCCGGCATGTGGGTAGTTGTTCACAGGCCGGTGGCGAGCGAGGCGCACATCCGCAGCGTTGAGACCTTCCGGCGCCTGCACATGTACGACCTGGGCGCGAAGCCGATCGGCGAGATCACGACGAAGGACGTCGAGCTGGCGCGTGGCGAGCACCTGAAGACGCACGCGCCGTCGACCGCGAACCATTGGCTCCGGATCCTGAAGCTGCTGACCATGTGGGCCGTCAAGCGCGAGATCCTGGCGACCTCGCCCTGGCGCGTGAAGATGCTGAAGGTGCAGAAGAAGCCGCGCCCGTTCCTGCCGGTCGACGTGGCCAGGACCTGGTTCGACGCCGTCGACGAGGCCACGAAGCGCGCGCCCAGCGTCGGCACGGCGGTGCGCCTGATGTTCGGCCTGGGCCTGCGCGAGAGCGAGGCGGCGTCGGCGCGCTGGGAATGGATGGACTGGGAACGCTCGACCTACACGCCCGGGATCACGAAGGGGCGCGAGGCCGAACCGATCCCGATGCCGGCATGGCTGCGCGAACACCTCGACCCGATGCGCCAGGTGGAAGGCCTGATCGTAGCCAAGCCGAGCGGCCAGGCCTTCGCGCCCGGGTTCGCGCGCCAGGCCATGCGCCGTGCGAACAAGGAGTGCTCGGTCAAGGGCATCACCCCGCACCGCCTGCGCGGAACGTTCGCCACGCTGCTATCCGAGGCCGGTGTCCCGATCCAGACGATCCAGCGCGTGATGCGTCACAAGAGCCATGCGACCACGATGGGCTACCTCGAGAAAAACCTCGACACCGCTGCGCGTGCAGCTGACGTGATCGGCCAAAAAGTGGGTTTCGGTGGCGCGAAAGTGGCGCGCGAACTGGCAGAAAGCCCGTAAATCCAAGGGTTTCAGATTATCAACAGTCATCGGGTATTCGCTAAACCGGCTGCCCGGCGACCAACCGGCGCGAGAGCGCATCAACCGCAGCACCAACTGAAAGGGCAACACCATGGAAACCTTCACCCAGCCGAAGATCACCGGCTACCGCCAGTTGAGCGAAGAGGAAGTCGCGCTCATGAACGAGGGCAAGGCTTTGGCCGAGCAGTGCGGCGCCTACATCGCCAAGCTCCGCGCCCGTGACGCCGAAATTGCAAAGACGCCACCGACCACCGGCGAGGCGCCGCGCACGCTGGACCAGCGCTGGATCAGCATCGGCGCCACCGACCTGCAGCGCGGCTTCATGGCCGTGATCCGCGGCATCGCGCAGCCGACCACGTTCTGACGATTGGGGACAACATGCGATTCATTGGAACAAAGATCATCACCGCTGAGCCCATGATCCGGGCGGCTTACATCGCCTTCCGTGGTTGGCAGCTGCCGGCGAACGAGAACGGCGCGGACGAGGGCTACCTGGTCGAATACGAGCCGGACGGCAAGCCGAACGTGCCAGGCCACGAAGGCTACGTCAGCTGGACCCCGAAGGCGGCATTCGACAACGCTTACCGCCCTTGCGACGCCATGACGTTCGGCCTGGCCCTCGAAGCCATGAAGCGTGGCGCCAAGGTCGCCCGCGCTGGCTGGAATGGCAACGGCATGTGGATCTCGCTGTCCGGCAGCACAACCAACCCGCGCAACATCGCCTTCGAGAACTTCTGGTCGAAGAACGCCAGCGAATGGGCGCGCACCGAGAACGGCGGCGGTGCCGAAGTCCTGCCCTGCATCCTCATGAAGACGGCCGATAACCGGATCCTGATGGGCTGGCTCGCATCGCAGACCGACATGCTGGCCGAAGACTGGCAGATCGTCGGCGCCGTCGAAACCAAGGTCTATGCCGACGGCACGAAGGCAACCGGGCCAGCACCGCTGCCGGATCTTTCGCCTGCCGAGCAGCAGCGCCTGCCGAAACCAGCGGACATCGTGCGTGAGCCGGCAAGGGCTTTTACTGCTCCAGCATTGCAGGGCCTGCCAGCTCATCAGAAGCGCGTCATCGACGAGAAGCGCGACCTGGACGAACGCAAGGAGAAACTCACAGCATTCTTCGAGACGACCACGTTCGCCCAGCTGGACGACAGCGAGCAGGGTCGGCTGCATGCTCAGCATGCGGCGATGGCGGATTACTCGCGCGTGCTGGGCGAGCGGATCGAAGCCTTCACCTCGCTGGCCGAGACCTGACCTGGCGATGTAGCCGCCTGGCCACGCTGCTGGGCGGCAGTATCAAAATCTGGCGATGACTCGCGGAAATTTCTTGTTCGCAAGCTCTAAAATTGATCCCTGGCTCAACAGGAGATCGCTATGTCTGCCACCGCAACCCTCGGCACCTTCAACGCACCGACCGTTCGCCGCGTCCGCCGCGACGAAGTCGCGCAGCCGGCATTCAACCGGCCCGACCCATACGCGCAGCTGATGGCGTGCTGGCTCGATTACATGCGCACCGATGACCGCGACCTGGGCGCCGGCGGCATGAAGTTGGCGAGTGATGCAGAGCCGGAAGTGAATGTGCACGATGCGCAGCGCGCTGCGGACATCAAGATGGGCGAGGCGGTCGGCGCGATGGTCGATAGCCTGGTGATGCTGCATCGCTGGGCCATCTACAAGAGCCAGGGGATCGCCACCGCCTGGCGTTTCCCAAATGCGGATTTTGGCGCCACACTGGCCGCCGCGCGCGACGAGCTAGAGCAGAAGCTGCGCAAGAACGTTGCAACCCGGCTTTATTTCTTGTAGAGTTCGGTCACTGGGCGGTTTTGCACGTCCGGAGAAAAGTAAAACCCGCCGCTCTGGCGGGTTTTGTCGTTTACGGGCCACTGTGGGCCTGACCAGGCGAGCGCTACCCAGGCGCGCCACGTCGCCGGACGCTGTAACCGGCTTGATTGTCTCCTCCCTGATCCCGGTCAGGGTTCCGCCGCCCGCGCAACGATGCGCCGGCGGCTTTTTTATTCACGGGTTGGCGAGGTTGTCATGGCGACGAAGAAGGGTACGGTTCCGCGCCGCCCGGCGCCGCCGCTGGCGATGCTGGAATCTCCAAGGCTCAGCTTCGTGCCGGCGCCAGATGTCCGCGACTGGATCAACGAAACGTTCCTGGCCGAACACTCGCGCCTCTTCAACGAAGAGCATGCGCACGTGGAAGCGGCGCACTTCGAAGTGCTCTGGGCGTCGGCCGGCTTCACCAGGCAGGGTCGCACAGTCCTCGGCCAATGCGAGCAGGTTACGTTCCGGGCCAGCGCCTGGCAAAAGGGGCGGCAGGAACAGCAGATGCGCGACTGGTTCGGCGCCGTGCCGGACTTCCTGATCACCCTCGACGCGGCCTACAGCGCGCAGTGCTCCGATCTGGAATTCTGCGCGCTGGTGGAGCACGAGCTGTATCACATTGGCCAGGAGCGCGACGCATTCGGCGCCCCAGCGTTCACCCGGAGCGGTTCGCCCAAGCTGGCGATCCGTGGCCACGACGTCGAAGAGTTCGTCGGCGTGGTGCGCCGCTACGGTCCGTCGAAGGACGTGCAGTACCTGGTCGACGCCGTGAAGCGCGGTCCCGAGGTTGCGAAATTAGACATCGCCCGGGCCTGCGGAACCTGCCTGTTGAAACTGGCTTGATCCCTTTACCCACCATTTACAGGAGTTATCCACCGTGGCAACGCTGAACGATGACGTGAAGCGCTTCATCGTGCAAGCGCTCGCATGCTACGACACCCCGTCGCAGGTGGCCGAGGCCGTAAAAGAAGAATTCGGCCTGGTGATCGAGCGGCAGCAGGTGGCCGTGTACGACCCGACGAAGAAGGTCGGCAAGGCACTAAGCCAGAAGTGGCGCGACCTGTTCGAGGAGACCCGGAAGAAATTCCTCAACAACATCAGCGACATCCCGATCGCGAATCAGACCTTCCGCCTGCGCGCGCTGAACCGCATGTTCACGCGGGCCGAGTCGGTGAAGAACGTCGGACTCGCCGCGCAGCTGCTGGAGCAGGCGTCGAAAGAGGTCGGCGGCGCCTTCACGAACCGCCACGAGCTGACCGGGAAGAACGGTGGCCCGCTGGAACACCGTGTGGCGCGCCTGTCGGACGCCGAGCTGGACGCCGAGATTGCGAAGGCCTCGGCGGCGATGAGCCATGACGGCCACCAATAGGGCCGAGAAGGAAAGGCTGCTCGCCCTGCTGGAGGAACGAAACCGCCGCGCCTTCACCTACCGCTACCGCACGCTGCACGCCAAATTGTACGATTGGCAACGCGAGTTCAACGCGAACACGGCCACTTACTCCCAGGTCTGTCTGATCGCGGCGAACCGCATCGGTAAGACCTATACCGGCACCTATATAGATGCCGTCCACGCCCTGGGCGATTACCCGGCCGGCTGGGAGGGACACTGCTTCGAGCACGCGCCGCTGA
Organism: Massilia aerilata; assembly: GCF_042656905.1. Lineage (NCBI taxonomy): Bacteria > Pseudomonadati > Pseudomonadota > Betaproteobacteria > Burkholderiales > Oxalobacteraceae > Massilia > Massilia aerilata. The sequence continues at coordinate 29,464 of NZ_JBHSMZ010000016.1, read as the reverse complement.
TCTGGTGCCTGGGCTACTCGGGCGAGAAGTGCCGCGACCTGCTGCAGGAGCCGATCGTCGGCAAGAAAGACGGCACCGCGTTCAAGGGCGGACTGATCCCGCCGGAGCACATCAAGGACTACGAGTCGATGGCCGGTACGCCGAATGCCTTACGCACGGTGTACATCCGGCAGATCGGCGGCGGCGACGTGCAGGGCGGCGATGCAGCGATCCAGTTCTGGTCGTATTCGCAAGGTCAGCACGCGCTGATGGGCGACAGCGTCGACTGGTTCCACATCGATGAGGAGCCGCGCGACGCCGCCATCTTCCCGCAGGTGCTGACGCGAACCGCGACAGGCGACAAGGGGCGTGGCGGCCGCGGCATCCTGACCTTTACCCCCGAGAACGGCCGCACCGACTTGGTGATCCAGTTCATGGACAGCCCGTCGCCGGTCCAGAAATACATGCAGAAAGGCTGGGACGATGCGCCGCACCTGAGCCAGACGGTGAAGGAAGGGCTGCTTGCCAGCTACCCGGCGCACCAGCGCGCCATGCGAACGAAAGGGGTTCCAATGCTGGGACACGGACGAATTTACGACCTGGCGGAAGACGCCATCACCTGCAAGGCCTTCGAGATCCCGCGCCACTGGGCGCTCATCAACGGCATGGATTTCGGCTGGGACCACCCGCAGGCGCACGTGCAGCTGGCGTGGGACCGCGACAACGACGTGATCTACGTCACGCGCGCTTGGAAGAAGAGCCTGGCCAAGCCGATCGAAGCCTGGGGCGCGGTGAAGGTGTGGGCGGCAGGCGTGCCTACCGCCTGGCCGCACGATGGCCTGCAAACCGAAAAGGGCAGCGCGATCGAATTGAAGAAGTACTACATCGAGGCCGGCTTTACGCTGCTGGCCGAACATGCCACCTGGCCAGACGGCGGCAATGGCGTCGAGGTGGGCCTGATGGAGATCCGCGACCTGATGCTGGCCGGGAAATTCAAGGTGTTCGAAGGCCTGCGCGACTGGTTCGAGGAATTCCTGCAGTACCACCGGGACGACAAGGGCAAGATCGTCAAGATTCGCGACGACTTGATGAGCGCGACCCGCTACGCCTACATGATGCGCCGCTATGCGGTGTCGAAACGAGACACCGAGAACGTCGCGCCGCTGCACCTGGCACAACCTGACGACGACGGACTTTATTTCTGATGAGCGAACAACTCCAACAACACGCCGGCTTGGCCAACCTGCTGCACACCCGCCTGACCGGCTGGGAGCAGGCACGCAAGCCGCAAGAACTCAAGATGCTGGAGTGCTACCAGGACGTGATGCGCATCCCGCGCGCGGACGACACCAGCGGCACCGGCGCAGCCCGTGCGAAGAAAGCGGCCGGCCTGTTCATCGGTTCGACCCGCAACAAGGTCCGCGCTGCTCGTGCCAAGATCAACGACGCACTGTTCGGCTCGGGCAAGCTGCCCTTCGACACCAGCCCGACAAACGAGCAACTGGCGCCCTTTGCCGACGCCGTCGAGGACATCCTGACCGAGCAGTTCGAGCGGATGGGCCTGAAGCGCCTGCTCAAGACTGGCGTCAACACGCTGGCCACGTACGGCACCGGCTTTATGTTCGGCCCGTTCGTGCGCACCGAGACGCTGATCGAGACACGCGCCGACAATGGCCTGGGCGTCACGCAGCTGGTGGAGGATAAGTACGAGTTCGACTTTCCCTACTTCGAACTGGCCAACACGCTCGACGTGATCCCGGATCCGGAGGCGCGCGACCTGGGCGCCGGCCTGGGCGTGTTCTGGGCCACGATGGAGTCGCCGCACACCGTGGCGGCTTGGAAGGCGGACAAGCGCTACACGAACATCGACCTTGCCCTGCAGGCGCCAGGCGACAACGGCACATCGGGCGGCAGCGACCAGGCCGGGCAGCTGCGGGCGAACGTCGACTACTGGCACAAGAATAGCCGCATCAAGGTGGCGCGCTTCTTCGGCAAGGTGCCCAAATCCGCTATGCCGGCTGCGGCGCCCGCCGAGGATGGCGAGCCCTCGGTGGCTGGCGATTCCGGCGAAATGGTCGACGCGGTCGTGATCATGGCCGGTGGCGTGGTCGTCAAGGTGGATGAGTCCCCCTACAGTGGGAAGAACCCCGGCATGCGCGCCGTCTACGAGGCGGTCGAGCACGAGATGTGGGGCGTTGGCGTGGCCGAGAACAATGCGCCGCACCAGAAGGTGGTCAACGCGGCCTTCCGCCTGGTGATGGAGGGGAAGGGCATGGCCCTGCTCGGCACTTCGAGCGTAGACCGCTCCAAGTTCCTGCCGGGCGAGGATTTCCGCAAGCACCCGGGCAAGGTCTACCAGATGAAGCCGAACCTGACGCCGGAAGAGCGCCAGACCGCCATCATTCACCACCTGGAGCCGGACATCACCGACGGCTGGCGCGACATGATCGCGATGAGCGAGCAGTTCAGCGACGACGACACCGGCATCACGAAGTACACCCAGGGCGACGATAGCAGCCACCTGAACAAGACTGCGACCGGCATCAGCATGATCATGTCGGCCAGCTCGCTGCCGATCAAGGAAGTGATCCAGAACATCGACGAGCAGTGGATCGAGGAAATCGTCGAGCGCACCGTCGAGTGGAACCTTAAGTACCTGGAAGTCGAAACCGTGCGCAAGATTCACGGCGACGACATCGCCCAGAAGTGGCAGCAGATCAAGGACTTCGGAAAGACATCCTTCATGGAATGGCACGCCACTGGAACGGCCTCGTTCATGCAGAAGGAAATCCTGACCAACAAGATCCGCGCCTTCGCCGACTTCGCTCTGTCGAATCCGAACACAGCGCCCATGGTCGATGCGCGCGAGCTGCTCGAGCAGACCTGGGACGTGATGGAAATCGGCCGCGAGAGCCCGATCCTGAAGGACGAGGATGGCTTGGACATCCCGCCGCAGGTGAAGCAGAAAATGCAGGCGCTGCAGGAGCAGATCAAGCAGATGGGCGAGGCGCTGAACAACGCGCATGCCGAGGTGAAGCAGCTGGAGGCCGCGGCCGGCAACAAGGATGGCGAGCTGGAGGTCAAGGCCTATGAGGCAGAGACGAAGCGCCTGCAGGTGGTCGGGTCCGGCATGTCGCCCGAGCAGATCGTCGCCCTGGTGCAGCAGACCCTGATGCAGGTGCTGACCCAGCCGGCGCCGTTCGACCACGACCAGGTGGACGCCGCGGCGCCCATGGCCATGCCTGATGCGCAGCCGGACATGATTGTCATGCCGCCAGAGGAGGCGCCTATGCATCCACCCGAGCCGGCCATGCCGCCCGAAGCCGAACCCATGGCAATGCCCGACCAGCCGCAGTAACGGCAGAAAGTGAACTGATGGACCGGATCAACGTTGCAATCGTGGCCCCGCTCGTGGCTCGGGCCACGATCCTTGCGCGCATCGATGTGCTTGAGCAGGAAACCAGTGCGGCACTGCTGCGTGGCGTGGCCAGCGCTGCGGAATACCGGACTATCAACAACATCCTGGCCACGCAGCACGCGCAAGCGCGCGCTTTCGCCGAACCGCCGACCAGACCATGACACGAATTGAAGAGATCGACGCCGCATTGCAGGCCATCCGACCCGGGTGGCCTTTTTTATTGGCAGAGCTTCAGGCCCGGGTTGCCGACGACACCGAGCGCCTGATTACCCAGAACAACGAGGAAACGCGCGGTCGCATAAAGGCCCTGCGCGACCTGATGGATTTGCCGGAGGCGCTCGAAGCTGAGCGGGCCGGCATTCTCGCCGCCGAACTACCCGACGAGGGCTCGGCACTTTGAAAAACGTGGATTAGCGCGCACGCGCCCCATACGGAGCAAACATGTCACACAACCTCGATCCAGCAGAGTACCAACGCCAGTACGACGAAGCAGCAGCAGCGCTTGACGCGGCGGCCACCCCGGCCACTACCGCGCGCGGCGATGATGGCCGTTTCGTCCCGGCGGCGCCGGCGCAGGCAGCACCGGCGCCGGCAGCAGCATCTGCGGCCGAGTCGGCGCCGGCCGACACGCCCGCCGATCCGCCGGCTGGCGCCGCACCTGGCGCAGAGCAGACCAAACCGGCTGATCCGCTCGCCGAGGCCATGGCCCGCGCCGAGCGCGCCGAGAAGATCGCCCGCGACAACCAGGCCGCCTATACCCGGGCAGCCCAGGAAGCCGCGGCGCTGCGCCGCGCCCAGGAGCAGCGCGACCGCGATGCGAACAAGCCGGCCATCCTGGATGCGAATCCAGACCTGGCCGACGCCATCCGCTACGTCGCCAGTGACCCGACCGCGCAACACCAGGCCGCCGATCGCGCCGTCGCCTTCCAGTCGACTATCGAAAAGGCCCATCCGGACGCCTTCTCGACCGACATGCCGGAAGAGCTGCAGGTGTCGATCGCGAAGGCATGGCAGGAGCTGGGCGATGCAGCGCAGGACCCGCTGGAAGTGGTTCGTGTGATCACGCAGGAAAAGCTGGCGTTCACCGAACGCCAGGTTGGGAAGCGCTTCGCAGCCGAAGCCGCCCGGCAGCAGCAAAAATCCGCGATGAGCGTCCCCGGCCCGGGTGCGTCGTCGGTGGCGCGCGCCCCCGAAGATGCCCAGCTGGCGGAAGTGAAGCGCATCCAAAACATGAGCGACGCCGACTTTGCCAAAGAGGTGAAGCGCGTCAAAGGCTATTAATAGGAGTTTCACATGGCAACTACCACCACTTCGCAGGTCGCACCGGGCACCCAGGCCTTCTACGACCGCAATCTGCTGACCCGCGCCGTTCCGGCCGACGTGCATGGCCGCTACGGCCAGAAACGCCCGATCGCCAAGAAGAACGGCAACCAGATCAAGTTCCGCCGCTACTCGGCGCTGCCCCCGGCACTGACTCCGCTGACCGAAGGCGTCACCCCGGGCGGCTCGCAGCTGTCCGTGACCGACATCACCGCCACCCTGGCCCAGTACGGAGACTTCATCGTGCTGTCCGATGTGGTCGACATGGTCAACCAGGATCCGGTCGTGACCGAAGCGACCGAGGTCCTCGGTGACCAGTCGGGCATCACCATCGACCAGGTACGTCGCGACGTCCTGGTAGCCGGCACGAACGTGGCCTATGCCTCGGGTGCCGCATCCCGTGCCGCCGTGATCAACAAGATCACCGCCACCGACTTGGACAAGGCCATCCGCTTCCTGAAGAACCAGAACGCCAAGTTCGTCAAGGAAGGCATCGATGGCTCCGACAAGGTCGGCTCCGGCTCGGTGCGCAAGGCCTACATCGCCCTGGTGCACCCGGATGTCGAATTCGACCTCGAGCAGATCACCGGCTACCGCGCCGTGTCGGATTACGGCTCGAAGGAATCGGTGATGGAAGACGAAATCGGTTCGTACAAGAACATCCGTTTCGTGTCCTCGACCAACTGCAAGATCTTCCCGGATGTGACCACCGTCGCAACGGGCGGCTTCAAGACCTCGGGCAGCGGCAAGAACGACGTCTACGCGACCCTGATCATCGCAGACAACGCCTACGGTGTCTGCCCGCTGGCCGGCGCCGCGATGCAGACCATCGTCAAGGAACTGGGCTCGGGCGGCTCGGCCGACCCGCTGAACCAGCGCTCGTCGGTCGGCTGGAAAGCGATGACCACCACCAAGATCCTGAACGAAGCCTGGATGCTGCGCATCGAATCGCTGGCCACCGCGTAATCACGCTGCGCTGACATCGCCCGCAGTAACGAAGGCTCGGCCATAAACCGGGCCTTTCCTTTTCCACTGGAGAAAATATGAGCAAGGCAACCGAGAACCAAACCCCTTCCGACAACCCGGCCGATACCCCTGCATCCGATGCACCGGCTGGCAAAGCGACGAAGTCGAAAGCACTCAAGAAGTACAAGGTCACCATCCACAGCGAACCGGAAGGCGGCGACAAGGGCGACGTGATCATCGGCCATAACTTCCGCCTGGTGCAAATCAAGCGCAACGTGCCGGTCGAGGTCGACGAGCACATCCTGGACGTGCTGAAGTCGTCCGTCATCGACACCCACGTGCGCGGCGAAGACGACAAAATGCACCCCGTCCAGATCCCGCGCTACTCGTTCACGTCCGAGGCAGCGTAAATGTCGACCGCCTGGACCCTCGCCGCGGCCGACGTCTGCAACGACGCGCTCGAGCACCTCGGCGTCATCGGCGCCGGCGAGGCGGCCAGCGGTGACGACATGCAGCTCGCCCTGCGCGCGCTGGACGCGGTGCTGAAGGAACTGCCTCTGGCGGGCTACAGCTGGCCGAAGCTCTCGGCAGAAACGGCGCTGGCCTGGACCGGTGGCCAGTCCATTCCGCTGCCGGTTGACTACTTCAGCGCGCCGGCGGCCTGGCGCCTGGTCAATGGCCGCAAGGTGGCGCTGACCCAGGTCCCGCACGCGCGCTGGGCGCAGATGTGCGATAGCGGCGCCGCCGGCATGCCGACGCACTTCTACGTCGGGCCCGACCAGGTGCTGAACCTGTGGCCGGCACCGGACACCGACCCGGTGGTGAAGCTGCAGTACCAGCGCATCGTCGGCGACGCCGACGGCACGGTAACGCCCGACGTGCCGCAGTACATGCTGAATGCCCTGGGCTACGGGGTTGCCAACGAGCTCATTCTAAAGTTCGACACCCCGGACGCCAAGGCCCAGGTCATCGCCGCGCGCTGGCAGGCGAAACGTGCGGCTGCGCTGGAGTACGCGATCGAGTCGGCCCCCATTTGCTTCGAAGTGAGAGACTGATGCGCACGAAACTGCCCTTCGTCGGCCCGTCCTACCAGGCGCGCAGCCTGAACGCCGACTGCCAGCGCACGCTGAACTGCTACGTCGAGCTGGACAACGCCAGCCCGCGCGCGCCGATCGCGCTGTACGGCACGCCAGGCACGGTGCGCAAGCTGACCTTCCCGACGGCGCCGGTGCGCGCCTGCTTCAAGGAAGGCGCCTACACCTGGTGGGTGGCCGGTAACGTGGTCTACCGCGTGGACAGCGACTACCAGCAGCTGGCCCTGGGCGAGATCGGTACCTACACCGGCGAGATCGGAATCGCTTCAAACGGCGGCCAGATCCTGCTGGTGGATGGCGTGCACGGCTGGCTGATCGACGTGAAGGCGTCGACGCTGGAAGCGATCACCGACCCGGAATTCCCGAGCGGCGTCACCCGCGCCACCTACCAAGACGGTTGGTTCCTGGTTACCGGTGACGGCACCGGCAAGTTCTACATGAACGAAGTGCCGAACGACGGCTGCCAGTGGAATGGCCTCGATTTCGCCTCGGCCGAGGGCGCGCCCGACAACACAATCGGGGTCATCAGCGACCACCGCGAACTGTGGCTGTTCGGCGAACTGTCCGCCGAGGTGTGGTCGAACACGGGCAACGCCGACATGCCATTCCAGCGCGCCGGCAATGTCTTCATCGAGCACGGCTGCGCCGCGGCCGGCACCGTCGCCAAGGCCGACAACACCGTGTTCTGGCTCGGCGCCGACGACAAGGGCGCCGGTATCGTCTGGCGCGCGGACGGCTACACGCCGCTGCGGATCTCGACGCACGCCATAGAGCGCGCGATCGAGAGCTATGCGCGCATCGACGACGCCTTCGCCTTCACCTACCAGCAGGAAGGGCACATCTTCTATGTGCTGACCTTCCCGGCGGCCGGCGCGACCTGGTGCTACGACGCGGCCACGCAGCTGTGGCACGAGCGCGCCTGGCGCGACCCGGATAACGGGCAGCTGACCCGCTGGCGCCCGAGCTGCCACGTGTACGCCAACGGCGCGCACCTGCTGGGCGACTTCGAGACCGGCGATGTCTACGCGCTGGACCTGGACACCTATACCGACGCCGGCGTCCCGATCCTGCGCCGGCGCCGCACCACGGCCACCGAGGCGCTGGGACTGCGCAGGACCTACAGCAGCCTGCAGGTGGACATGGAAACGGGCGTGGGTGTGGATAACGGGCAGGGCGAGGCGCCGCTGCTGATGCTGCGTTACTCCAACGACGGCGGCCACACCTGGAGCCCGGAACGCACGGCCACGGTCGGCGGCGCCGGCCAGTACGGCGCGCGCGCAAAATTCCACCGGCTCGGCTCCGGCCGGGATCGCGTCTGGGAAATCAGCATGACGGACCCGGTGAAGTTCGCCGTGTTCGGTGCGGTAGTGGAGATGGCATGAGCATCCTTGTTCCGTTCCCCTCGCGCATCCGCTTCGTCAACCCGGATGGCACGCTGACCATGGAGGCGCTGAAGCTGCTGGAAGTGGTGCGCGAGCGCCTCGGCGGTACGCTGGGCGACGTCGGCGCCGATGTGTTCGCCCCGTTCCTGCCTGAGCAGGCCGCAGCGGCGCCGGACCTTGTCCAGCCGCTGCCGGCCGCCGAGGGGCCGACCGAGCTGGTCCAGCAGCCCATTCCCGCATCCCCGGGACTCGCCGCCGACCTGGTGCAGCAGTCGGCGCCGTACCGCGCCGGGACCGCACTGAGCCTGGCCGATTACCGCTTCGCGCTGCAGGACACGGCCGTCGCCCCCGGCAGCTACGGCGACGCCGCCAATGTGGCGCAGGTCACGGTCGACCAGCAGGGCCGGCTGACCCTGGTGCAGAACGTCCCGATCAAGGTCGGGGCAGCGCAGGTTACTGGCCTGGGTTCGATGGCAGCGCAAAACGTCGGCACCAACTTCACAGGCAGCTTCACTGGCAAGACGGTGACTGTCTCCAACGGCATCATTACTTCGGTGGTTTAACCATGCAACGACTTCCCAAACAAATCGCCGTGGCCGAACTGGCCGTGGCGGCGGCCGACCTGTACACGACGCCGGCCAACACGAAAACGACGATCTCGGCCTGCTCGGTGACGAACAAGACCGCCGCGGCGCGTAACTGCACGCTGGCCATCCGCCCGGCGGGCGGCACCGCGCGCAATGTCGCCTTCGGCATGGTCATTGCGGCCGGCGAGACCCGCGTCGTGCACGGCGCGCTGGCGCAGACCATGGAAGCCGGTAGCGCGCTGGTGGGCAGCGCGGACGCGGCGGGCGCGCTCGATATCGTCGTCTCCGCCTACGAGACCAATCCATGATCAAGGTCACCTACAGCGGCGCTCTGGGTATGGTGCCGACGATGCGCCAGAAGGTCGACCGCCTGCAGCAGGAAGTGAGCAAGCTGCCTCAGTACGAGCCTGCGACGAAGCACTACTTCCACGCTGGCATGTACTGCCGTGAGGTATGGCGCCACGCCGGCGTGCTAGTGATCGGTAAAGTGCATAAGAAGGAACATTTCTACCTGATCGTCAGCGGCACCGTCGTGGTTACCACAGACGATGGCGTGCAACGCATCACAGGGCCTCAGCTGCTCATGTGCAAGCCCGGCACGAAGCGCGCGGTTTACTCCGAGACGGATGCCCTTTGCATGACCTTCCATGTGGTGGAAGCCGACACGGTCGAGGACGCTGAAGAAGAACTGGTCGAGCCGGATGAGGAAGATATGTACGAACCCGGTAACCGACTTCAATACGAACCTCAAGAGGTACTCCCATGACATTCTGGGTAGCAGGCGCCGCCGTCGTGGGCGCGGGCATCACCGCCTATTCGGCCAACAAAGCATCGAAGGCGCAGCAGCAGTCCGCCGCGGAGGCAAATGCGATCGCCAAGGACTCCAAAGACGCCGAGCTGGCATTGCAGGAGAAGATGTTCAACAAGAACATCGAGCTGCAGCAGCCAACGATCGACGCCGGCAACACCGCCCGTAATCGCCTGATGCAGCTGCTCGGGCTGTCCACTGGAGGGGACGCCAACGGTTCGCTGATGAAAGACTTCAGCATGTCGGACTTCACCGCAGACCCGGGCTACCAGTTCCGGCTCGACCAGGGCCAGCAGGCGTTGGAACGCAGCGCGGCCGCGCGCGGCGGTTTGCTGTCGGGTGCGGCGATCAAGGACGCGACGAACTACGCACAGGGAGCGGCATCGCAGGAGTGGCAAGCTGCGTATGACCGGTTTAACACCAACCGTACTAACAAGATGAACCCGCTGCTGTCGCTGGCCGGTTCAGCGCAGACCGCATCTGGCGCGCTTGGCGCCGCTGGCCAGAACTATGCGAATGGCGCGAGCGCGACCCTGGGCAACTACTCGACCACCGCTGGCCAGAACATCACGGGCGCTGGGAACGCACGGGCGTCGGGATATGTGGGGGCCGCAAACGGGGTCACCAATGCCCTCGGCACCGTGGTCAACAACTACCAGCAGAACCAGCTGCTGAGCCTCCTGAAGAGCAAGAGCACCGGAGCTCCCTAAAAATTTTTAGCTGAGGTACGTATGGCAATTGATGCATCCATTATCGGCGGGCTCAAGCAGCCACAGTTCGAGTCACCAACCAACGCCCTGATGCAAATCCTTCAGGTGCAGCACCTGAAGCAAGGCGTCGACGCGGGCGCCCAGCAGGCTGCCGAATACCAACGCGGCCTTGCAGGCGAAAGCAAGCTCGCCCAGCTGCTATCCGGTGGCGGCACGCCCGACCAGGTGGCCGCCGACCTGGCGCGGGCAGGCTATGCGAAGCAGGCTCTCGCCTACACAAAGCAGCAGCAGGACCTCAGCAAGACCGGGGCCGACATCAGCCACCTGAATGCGCAGACCGGTAAGCTGAAGGCCGAAACCACGACGGCCGACTACGATCTGCGCGAGAAGAAACGGCAAAAGGCCGTTACCGACATTGCCAGCTTCACGTCGCCGGAGCAGGCCTTGGCCAGTTTGAGCCTGCACGAGCAAGCCGGCGATCTGGCGCCCGAAGCGGCCGCCGCGGTGCGGGCCACGATCCCGCAGAACCCTGCTGACTTCCCGAAGTGGCAGATCGGCATGCTGCAGCGGATCATGACGCCCGAGAACGTCATGAAGCAGCTCGCTCCTGATGCCAACACAGTGGCGAACAATGCGGCCTCGCGCGCGAACAATGCAGCTACGGTCGCCGCCACGATCCGCGGCCAGAACCTCACTGATGCCCGCGCCCGTGAGCAGCTGGCCCAGGGCAAGGTGCCCTCTGGCTACCGCGCGAATTCCGACGGTACGCTTGTCGCGATCCCGGGCGGCCCGGCCGACCCAAGCAACAAGGCCCCCACCGAGTTCCAGGGCAAGTCGGCGGCGTTCGGCGCCCGCGCGCAGCAGGCTGACAAGATCCTGGGCGAACTGGAAGGCCAGTACAGCCCGGCCGGCATCAATGCCAAAAATTCGCTGTCCGATGTCTGGCTCGTTGGCGGCGCGCTCGGAACCGCAGCGAATAACAAGCTGAGCGATGCCAGCCAGCGTGCCGACCAGGCGCAGCGCGATTTCGTCAACGCCGTGCTGCGTCAGGAATCCGGTGCGGCGATCGGCGCCGGCGAGTTCGAAAACGCGAAGAAGCAGTACTTCCCGCAGACAGGCGACAGCGCCGCAGTGCTTCAGCAGAAAGCCGCGAATCGCAAGCTGGCGGTCCAGGGCCTGCTGAACAACGCCGGACATGCAGCATTCTCCCCGCAGGAAACACCGGCACCGGCGGCGCCTGTGGGCCCGCCTGGCGCGCGGCCGGGGGCTAAACCATCGCTTTCCGACATTTTCGGGCATTAATCCATGAGCACGATTCAAGACAAGATCGCCCAGGCGAAGGCGGCCGGCTACAGCGATGCCGAGATTGCGGGCCACCTGTCGGCCTCGCCGGAATACGCCGATAAGATCAAGGCCGCGACGACGGCCGGCTATAAGCCGGAAGACATCGTCGGCCACCTGTCCGGCAAGCCGGCCGCGTCGGCCGCCGCAGCGCCGGCGGCGGCACCCGGCAGCACCGGTGGCGCCGGCAATTTTCTGGCCGAAAGCGCGGCCGGGTTCGGCGCCGGCGCCGGCACAGGCCTCGGCAAGCTGGCACTTGGTGCGCAGCGTCTCTACGGCAAGCTGCTGACCGCAGTGGACGATGTAATGCCTGGCAAGCCCGCGCCCACGCTGTCGAACCTGGTCACCGGCAAGAAGCCGACCTCGTCGCTATCCCGGATTGCCAATTGGCTGACCGATGACGCCGACGCTGGCAAGGCCAGGCTCGATGCACAAAATGCCCCCTATAAGGCCGCGAGCCCGATCGCCAACGGCGCCGGCGAGATCGGCGGGCAGATCGTGGCGACGCTCCCGGTCGGCGGCCTGCTGCCGGCAGCGATGCGCACCGCGGCCGGCGCGAAAGGCGTGGTCGGCGTCTTGCCGCGCGCTGGATTGGCGGCCGGCGCCGGCGCCGCGTATGGCGGGGTGACGGGCGCCGCCAGTTCGAACGCGGACACCTTCGGCGGCATGCTCGCCGACGGCGCGATTGGCGCCGGCTCGGGCGCGGTATTCGGTGGAATTTCGTCGCCAGTCGGCGCGGGCATCGCCGCCGTCGGCCGCAATATGAAGCAGCGCTTGTCCGGTACGGCGGCGGCCGAGTTCGCGCAGCAGAAGATCGCCGAGGCCTTGTCGCGCGACGCCAACGGCTCCTACTTCACCAGCGGCGCGGGAAACCCGCTGACCCAGATCGCCGCACGCTTTGGCAAGCTGGGCGACGAGGCGAGGCTGGTCGATGCCGGCGGCAAGAATACGAACCAGCTGCTCGACACCCTGGCCACCCTGCCTGGACGCACCAAGCAGGCGGTCAGCATCGCGCAACGCCAGCGCGCTGCCAGCGCCGGCGACCGCATGCGCCAGGCTGCCGACGATGCGCTCGGCACCCAGGGGCAGCGGCTGGACAGCACCGTCGATTCGCTGATCGCACGCCGTGAGCGGGATTCGGCGCCGCTGTACAACCAGCTGCGCCAGATTAACGTCATGCCCAGTGCGAACCTGGCGGACATCATCCAGAACGCCGAGGCGCTGGGCGTGACGAGAGTTGGCCGCGAGATCGCCACCGCGCGCCAGATGCCGTTCACGCTGGATGCGGCGCGGCCTGCGCAATGGAATATGGGCGACCTCGACCATGTGAAGCAGGGCATCGACCACGTGCTACAGAGCAGCAAGGCGATCGGCAAGGACGGCAGGCTGACGCCAGTCGGCGAGGCGTACGTGCAGTTGAAGAATGCGCTCGTCGGCGAGATGGACCAGGTCACGACCAACCCGCGCACCGGCGTCTCGCTGTACCGGCAGGCGCGGGAGGCGTTTTCCGAGCCATCGAAGCTGATCGACGCCGGGGAGGCTGGCCTGAAGTCGATCAACCTCGACGAGTCGAGCATCCAGAGCATGGTGAAGAGCATGTCGCCCAATGAGCTGCAAGCGTTCCGGATCGGCGCCTACGACGGCCTGCGCGAAAAGCTGGGCAACCTGGGCGGCCGGACCAACATCCAGAACATGTGGCAGAACCAGTCGATGCAGGAAAAGCTGCGGGCGATCTTCGGTACCGAGCGCGCCTATCGGCAGTTCGCCGCCGGCGTCGGCCGCGAGGAACAGCTGAAGGGGCTCCAGAGCGTCGGCCGCGGTTCGCAGACCGCCGCGCGCCTGGCCGGCGCGGAAGACCTCGGCATGTCCGCGATGTCGGATGTCGGTAGCGCGGTCGGCGCCGCCAAGACCGGCAACCTGCTATCAGCGCTCGCATCCGGCAAGAAAGCCTGGAGCCGCGTCGCGCTGCCGCAGACGGTACGCGACCAGATGGGCAACATGCTGCTGTCCCGCGGCGGCGAAGGCGCGCAGACCCTGAACAGCCTGGCACCGCTGATCCAGAGCATCAATACCCGCAACATGCTGCTGTCGAACGGCGTCGGCGTGCTGGGCGGCGAGATCGGCGCTGGCCTGACGATTCCGTCGGTGCCGGCGGTGCAGCAGCTGCCCAGGCAGTAGAAGTTCTAGCAGTTCCAGCAGCCCGCCTTGACCCGGCGGGCTTTTTTATGTCCGCTCCCGGCCGAGACCGGGTTTTTTAGAAAGTCATCCATGACTGGCGTCATTGCGACCATTCCACGAATCCAGTTTCTCAGCGCGCTGGGTCTTCCGCTTGCTGGCGGGAAGCTGACCACTTACTTGGCTGGTACGACCACGCTGGAGGCGACGTATCAGGACCAGGACCTGACGATTAAGAACCCGACCACGATCACGCTCGATGCGACCGGGTCGTGCTTGCTTTGGCTGGATCCGGAGAAGAGCTATAAGTTTTTGCTGAAGAGTGCGCTGGGGATTACGCAGCCGGGTTGGCCTGTGGATGACATCAGCGGCGCAGCCACGCCGTTGTCGCTGACGCCCACGCTATCGGCTTACGTTAAGTTCACAGCCTTGGCTGCTGCAACCGCTTCAGCCCTGATCGGCATCATCCAGGCCAAGGCCGGCGCGATTGTCCGTACGTTGCAGGATAAGCTGCTCGAGACGGTCAGTGTGTTCGACTTCATGACCCAGCAGGAACGTGACGCGGTCACGGCCGGCACGGGATCGATGGATGTCACGTCGTCCATCAGGAAGGCGCTTGCGGAAGGCGCCGACTTGTTCCCGCCCGGCGTCTACAAGATCACCGCGACCGAAAACGATCCGATCATCATCGGCGGCACGCGGCGCCGAATCAATGGTGCCGGCGCAACGATCCTGTCGACCACGCCGAGCAGCATAGGCACGGTGAAAATCACCGGGCAACAGATCACGCTGAACGGCTTCTGCTTCGACGGGAGCAATCTCGCACTAAACGTGCTCCAGATTGGCGACACGGCCAAGCGCATCACACTGAATAGCCCAGAGGTACGCAACTGCAAACAACAACCAGGTGATGCGCCATACGCTGTCGGCATCATGGTGCAGTGCGGATCGGAACAGGTCACGATCAATGATCCGCATGTACACGACATCAGTGCACCGGTAACTGGCATAGCACGCGGCATCCTGGCGACCAGCTACGGCACGGACGCCACGCACTTCAAGAAGCTGGTCGTCAATGGTGGATTGATCGAGAACATCACGCCGAGTATCGATGCGGACGGCATCGTATTCCAGCCGGACGATTTAGTAACGGACGTGGATTCTTCCGTTAACGGCACGCGCTTCGTCGACTGTGCTAAGCGAGGGGTCAAGATCATGGCGTCAGGCGTGAACGTCGACGGCGTGGCTGTGAAACTGCCGGCTGACGCCGCCTATTCAGGGATATCAGTCTATGGCGACCGCTGCAAGGTACTCAACGTGAAGATCACCGGCGGATATGCAGAGCACGGTGTCGATATTGGTGGAAGCGCGATGTCGTGCGGGAACGGCACGGTAGTTGACAACGTGACGGTCGCAATGACAAAGCAAGCAACCAACGACGGCATCCGCGTCTATGGCACTGCGGCATCTCCAACCAATGACGTCACGATTACTAATTGTGACCTAAGCACGTTGCGGCATGGAGTCCACCTGAACAATGCTGGTACGCGGGCAATCGTTAGCAGCAACAAAATCCGCGCTATTACTGGAAACGGTGTGTACCTCGCGGGAAGTGCCGGTACGTTTACTAGCCTCGTTACGGCGGCGCTCAATGTCCTGTCGAACATCGCAGGCTATACAGTGCGGAATGATGGCGGTACCGGCTGGAATGCATTCGGCAATACCTCTGATGGTTCCGGTCTTGGCTCGCACGGCAACCTACCACAGCGGAGCAACTTTATTGGCAACCTGATCACCGGCCAGTGCGTGCAAGCAAGCGGGACTGCGGCTCCAACGGCGGGAACCTGGAGCAAGGGCGACGTGGTCTGGAACACTAGTCCTAATAGCTATGGTGTCGCGGGCTGGCTCTGCATGACTACCGGCACACCAGGCACGTGGCGCATTATCTCGGCCGGCGCCGAACGGTCATCGACAGCAAACCGACCTACGAAGGCAACAATGGGCGTGGCAACCGACCAAGAATGGCGCGGCACCATGTATTTCGATACAACCCTTAGTGCCAACGGCAAGCCCATCTGGTGGACTGGCTCGGCTTGGATCGATGCCACGGGAGCGGCTGTATGAGTGCGCTAACTGATGGCACTACGGTCCGGGTGTACCGGCTGGATTATTCACAAGCCGATCGAGCCCTTCGAGGAAATCACCCGGGCTGGTACACCAGCGAGCGTTACGGTTCCCTCTTCGAAACTCTTTGTGACAACCGCGTTCGCACCGATCGCAACGTTGTGGCCGATCCTAATTTTTCCGAAAAGCTTAGCTCCAGGGCCAATGTAGCAATTGTCTCCAATGGTCGGTGCGTCGCTCCTTTTCCCGGCCTCGGTACCTATAACCACGCCCACATGCAGGCGGCAATTTGCGCCAACCCTGGCGCCACCATTGACCACGATTGTCCCGTAATGCGCAATCGACAGCCCAGGGCCGAAGGTGTTTATGGAGATCGAAAACCCAAGCTTGATGCCGAGTTTCCGATATCGATAGTGCGTAACAAGCCTCAAAAGCCGGCTTTTCTTGCAGTTGACGAGGTACTCCAGCTGACGCATCAGCCGCTGGAATTTCCACACATCGTCAAACCAAAGGCGCAGCAAGGATTTCGTTCGGCACAGGGCGATTCGGTCGGCCTCGAGATAGCGCAGATAGTCTTCGCGGGAAGTGATCATTTTCCGTCTTTGTAAAGTTCAGCTTGCTACTGCCGGGGAGGTAAGAGCGCGCCAGTATAACGGAATCTATCTCAAGGGAAACAAATAGAAATTACTATTTTAATTACAAATCCAATAATGAAAGTTCAAAACATGAGCGAACCAATTTCCACCGGCGCCGCCGGCGTAGCAGGCTGGAAGATCATCGGCGGCCTGGCCGGCATGGGCGCGATCGGCGCCGGCCTGGCCGCCTTCGTGGTCATGAGCCTGACCAAACCCAAGACCGAGCAGGAATGGCGCGTTGCCCTGATCTGCACCCTAGTGAGCTCGATCGGCGGCGGCTCTGCGCTGGTACGCTACCTGGGCTTCCAGCACTGGGTCGAAGATCCGTTCGGCATGATCGCGATGCTGATGTTCGCCTTCGCCTGCGGCCTTCCCGGCTGGGCGCTGGTGCGCGCGCTGTTCAAGTACCTGGACAAGAAGAAGGACGCCGACCTGGCCGAGATCGTCAGGGATGTGAAGGGGGTTCTGTGAACACCAACCTCCGCGCATTCCTGCAGACCGTCGCCGTGAGCGAGCTGACGGCGCGCCTGCTGGCCATCTCCGACAATGGCTACAACGTTCTGGTCGGCAGCACGCCCGACCACCCGCGGCTGTTCAATAGCTACCGTGACCATCCCCGCCAGCTGGTCGAACTGCGTGATAAGAGAGGCGACCCGATTATTGGTCAAGACGGACGGCCACTGAAGTCGACCGCGGCTGGCCGCTACCAGATCAAGCGGGACATTTTCGACGCCTATAAGGTCAGGCTGAAGCTGACCGACTTTTCGCCCGCAAGCCAGGACGCAATCGCCATTCAACTGATCCGAGAATGCCGGGCACTGGACGATATCGAGGCGGGCCGCGTGGCGGTCGCCATTGACAAGTGCCGGTCGCGTTGGGCGTCGCTGCCGGGCGCCGGCTACGGCCAGCGCGAAAATACGCTGGACGAGTTGGCCCTTGCCTTCCGGCGCTCTGGCGGGGTGATCGCGTGAGTCGCCTTAAGCAGTTCCTCATCGCCACCCTGGCGGCGCTCGCACTTGCCGCCGGGGCGCGGCTGGCCGTCGAGCACTACGGCGCTGCCCGGTTTGAGGCCGGACGCGCCGACGCGATCGCCGAGCGTGCAGCAGCCGACGCCCTGGCCGTGCTCACGCGCACGCAGGAAAACGGCGTCAAGGCCGCGCAACAGGCCCTCGACAACCTGACCATTACGGAGAAAAAGCATGAAGAGCTTCAGCCTGTTCGCGAGCGCATTGTTACTCAGCGCGTGTACGTCGGCGCCGCGCTATGTGGTGACCGACCTGCCGCCGCCACCGAAGCCGAAGGCGCCGGCCGCGGCGATGACGCCGATTCACCCGGCCGGCTGGTTCGACAAGACGCTGAGCGAGATATTGTCGCGCTGAAGCTGGCCGTCGAGGAGGACCTCGCCACCGGCCGCGCCTGCCAGGCCTTCGTGCGCGATAACGGGCTGACTCCCTGACCGACGCCGCGCCGGCTCAGCCAGCACCCGGCAGACTAGGGCGAAGCTGGCGCCACGCTTGGTCAGGAACCTGGCCGCAGCGTGCACGCCGGCGACGTCAACCAGCAGCAGGGCCATTTCGACGTCGGCGGATAGGCGGGAGTTTGGGCGGTCGGACTGCATCGGAGCAGCTTGAATTACTTAAATCGTCCCGCATTGATCTTGCTCAAACTGTATCAATCAGGAAACAAAAAAGCCACCGCAAGGGTGGCTTCTTCACTTCGACTCATTGGAAAATCCCTAAATCCGTTGGAAATTTCACTATCCGAAAAATTTAGATTTGCTCAACTTATTGAATCTAAAGGAATTCTTGGGGTGGCTGATGGGACTCGAACCCACGACAACAGGAATCACAATCCTGGACTCTACCAACTGAGCTACAGCCACCACTGTCTTACTTGCTGCCTCGTTGTTGCCGAGACAGAACGAGATTATAGCGGCGACTTCGCCATCTGGCAAATCTAAATGTGCCCAGCAGTGCGAGGCAGCGCGAAGCTGGTCTCCTGCACGGGTGGGTCGATGCCGATCAAGCTGTTGAAAGCCGCAGACAGGGCAGTGGCGCTGGCACTCGTATAAGCAGTCAGGCGCGCCGGAACCTGCGCATCGAAAGCGCGCAGCAGGCCGGCGGCTTCCAGCAGGCGGCCAAGCTGGCGCGCCACGGCATCGCCGGTGTCGATCAGAGCCACGTCGCGCCCGCCGCAAGAAGCGATCACGTCCTCGATCGACGCTTGCACCAGCGGATAGTGGGTGCAGCCCAGCACCAGGGTATCCGCGCCCTGCGCCAGCAGCGGGGCGATGTAACGCCGCAGCATGGCGGTGGTCTCGTCGGAATCGAGTTCGCCGAATTCGATCTGGTCGGCCAGGCCCTGGCAGGGCTGCAGCAGGAACTGGGCGCCGGTCGCTTCCGCGATCTGGTCGCGCAGTTTGAGGAACTTGGCGCCGGCCAGGGTGCGTTCGGTGGCCAGCACGCCGACCTTGCCGTTGCGGGTCGCCGCCGCGGCCGGCTTCAGGCCCGGTTCGACGCCGACGATGGCCAGGTCCGGATAGCGCGTGCGCATCAGCCTCACCGCCGATACGGTCGCGGTATTGCAGGCCACGACCAGGGCCTTGGCGCCCTGTGCGACCAGGAGGTCGGCAATCGCGAAACAGCGCTCGGCAACCACGTCCGCCGGCTTGTCGCCGTAAGGAGCAAAGCCGGAGTCGGCCACGTAGATCAGGTGTTCGTGCGGCAGCAGGGCGCGGATATGGCGCAGCACCGACAGGCCGCCGACGCCGGAATCGAAGATGCCGACCGGGGCGTCGGGGTAAGGGAAATGCAGATTCATGGGCTCATGGTAACAAAAAAGCCGCCGCGGCAGAGGCCGGGGCGGCTTCGGGTCACGTGGGCTCGGAGAGCCCGCCCTACCTCATCAAGCAAGCTTGACCGGAATACCCTTCAGCGACTCGATCTTGGCAGCCCATTCCTTCGGGCCGGTCGTGTGCACCGAGGTGCCGGTGGAGTCGACAGCCACCGTCACCGGCATGTCCTTCACTTCGAACTCGTAGATCGCTTCCATGCCCAGGTCTTCGAAGCCCAGCACCCTGGCCGACTTGATCGCCTTCGACACCAGATAGGCCGAGCCGCCGACCGCCATCAGGTAGGCCGACTTGTGGTTCTTGATCGATTCGATCGCCGCCGGGCCGCGCTCGGCCTTGCCGATCATCGCGATCAGGCCGGTCTGCTCGAGCATCATGTCGGTGAACTTGTCCATGCGGGTCGCGGTGGTCGGGCCTGCCGGGCCGACCACTTCGTCGCCGACCGGATCGACCGGGCCGACGTAGTAGATCACGCGATTCGTGAAGTCCACCGGCAGCTTCTCGCCCTTGGCCAGCATGTCCTGGATGCGCTTGTGCGCGGCGTCGCGGCCGGTCAGCATCTTGCCGTTCAGGAGCAGGGTCTGGCCCGGCTGCCAGGAAGCGACTTCTTCCTTGGTCAGGGTGTCCAGGTTGACGCTCTTCGACTTCTGGGTGTCCGGGGTCCACTTCACGTCCGGCCAGGTCGACAGCGCCGGCGGTTCGATGTACGACGGACCGGAGCCGTCCAGCACGAAGTGGGCGTGGCGGGTGGCGGCGCAGTTCGGGATCATCGCCACCGGCTTGGATGCCGCGTGGGTCGGGTACATGTTGATCTTCACGTCCAGCACGGTGGTCAGGCCGCCCAGGCCCTGGGCGCCGATGCCCAGCGCGTTGATCTTGTCGCACAGTTCGATACGCAGCTCTTCCAGCTTGTTCTGCGGGCCGCGTGCTTTCAGCTCGTACATGTCGATGTCTTCCATCAGCGACTCTTTCGCCATCAGCATCGCCTTCTCGGCCGAGCCGCCGATACCGATGCCCAGCATGCCCGGCGGGCACCAGCCGGCGCCCATCAGCGGCACGGTCTTCAGGACCCAGTCGACCAGCGAGTCGGACGGGTTCAGCATCACGAACTTGGTCTTGTTCTCGGAGCCGCCGCCTTTTGCAGCGACCATCACGTCGACGGTGTCGCCCGGGACCAGTTCCATGTGCACGACGGCCGGGGTGTTGTCCTTGGTGTTCTTGCGCTCGAAGTGCGGGTCGGCGACGATCGAGGCGCGCAGCTTGTTGTCGGCGAAGTTGTACGCGCGGCGCACGCCTTCGTTGACGGCGTCGGTGATCGAGCCGCTGCCGAAGCCTTCGAAGCGCACGTTCATGCCGATCTTCAGGAACACGTTGACGATGCCCGTGTCCTGGCAGATCGGGCGCTTGCCTTCCGCGCACATCTTCGAGTTGGTCAGGATCTGGGCGATGGCATCCTTGGCGGCCGGGCTCTGCTCGGCTTCGTACGCGCGCGCCAGGTGCTGGATGTAGTCGGCCGGGTGGTAGTAGCTGATGTACTGCAGTGCGGCGGCGACGGATTCGATCAGGTCGTCCTGTTTGATGACAGTCATTTCGTTCTCGTTCAGGTTAGTGTTTGGTGCTGCTTGCGGTGTTGGTCATGATGCGGTCGGTATAGGCGATGGCCATGGCCGACAGCAGGAATACGGTGTGGATCACGGTCTGCGCGACCAGCGGCTTTACTTCATACGCACTCGCGTTGATGAAGGTCTTCAGCAGGTGGATCGAGGAGATGCCGATGATCGCCATTGCCAGCTTGGTCTTCAGCACGGACGCGTTCACGTGCGACAGCCATTCCGGCTGGTCCGGATGGTCTTCGAGGTACATGCGCGACACGAAGGTTTCGTAGCCGCCGACGATCACCATGATGAGCAGGTTCGAGATCATCACCACGTCGATCAGGCCCAGCACGACCAGCATGATGGTGGTCTCGTTCAGCTTGGTCGGCAGCGGCGCCCCTGGCACGGCCACGGCCTGGAAGATGTGCTGCAGGGCGTCCTGGTTGCCCATCGCGGCGAATACCAGATCCTTCAGCTCGACCCAGAAGTGGAACACGTAGACGCATTGCGCCAGGATCAGACCGAGGTAAAGGGGTAGCTGCAGCCAGCGGCTGGCGAACATGAAGCTGGCGAGGGCGCTGCGCTTGCGTGGTGCGGAAGAGGGTTGCGATTCGATCATCTGCGATGAGAGCTGGTCAGGGCGAGGCCCAGGGTCGAGGTCAAGACAGCTCGACATTCTACACCCGGAACGGATGGCTGGCTTGCCTCTTCGTTGTTCCGCAAAGTTGGTAGAATGACCTTGGGATGCCTGTAAGGGCTCAGTAAGCGAGCCCCGATATGGTATGTGGCAAAACTACTACTATCCTAAGGAGACTAGAATGGCCGAGACCGAAAACAACCAGCAGCAGGGCCTGCAAGAACACCGCGTGTTCAACCCGCCGGCTGACTTCGCCGCCAACGCGGCCATCTCCGGCATGGACGCGTACGACAAACTGTGCGCGGAAGCCGCGAACGACTACGAAGGCTTCTGGGCGCGCCTGGCGCGCGAGAACATCGCCTGGCACAAGCCGTTCACGCAAACCCTGGACGAATCGAACGCCCCGTTCTACAAGTGGTTCGCCGACGGCCAGCTGAACGCCTCGTACAACTGCCTCGACCGCAACCTCGAGAACGGCAACGCCGATAAAACCGCGATCATCTTCGAGGCCGACGACGGCCAGGTGACGCGCGCGACCTACCGCGAACTGCACGAGCGCGTCTGCAAATTCGCCAACGGCCTGAAGAGCCGCGGCATCAAGAAGGGCGACCGCGTCATCATCTACATGTCGATGTCGATCGAAGGCGTGGCCGCGATGCAGGCCTGCGCCCGCATCGGCGCGACCCACTCGGTGGTGTTCGGCGGCTTCTCGGCGAAGTCGCTGCAGGAACGGATCATCGACGCCGGCGCCGTCGCCATCATCACCGCGGACGAGCAGATGCGCGGCGGTAAATCGCTGCCGCTGAAATCCATCGTCGACGAAGCCCTGGCGATGGGCGGCTGCGACACCATCAAGGACGTCATCGTCTACAAGCGCACCGGCGGCAACATCGCCTTCCAGGAAGGCCGCGACCTGTGGCTCCACGAGCTGGTGGACGGCCAGGCCGCGCAGTGCGAGCCGGAGTGGGTCGACGCCGAGCACCCGCTGTTCATCCTCTACACCTCGGGCTCGACCGGCACGCCGAAGGGCGTCCAGCACAGCACCGGCGGCTACCTGCTGTGGTCCGCGTTGACGATGAAGTGGACCTTCGACATCAAGCCGGACGATGTCTACTGGTGCACCGCCGACATCGGCTGGGTCACCGGCCACACCTACATCTGCTACGGCCCGCTAGCTGTCGGCGCCACCCAGATCATCTTCGAAGGCGTGCCGACCTTCCCGCACGCCGGCCGCTTCTGGGAAACCATCGCCAAGCACAAGGTCTCGATCTTCTACACCGCGCCGACCGCGATCCGTTCGCTGATCAAGATGTCGAACGCCGACGAGAAGGTGCATCCGAAGAGCTTCGACCTGTCCAGCCTGCGCCTGCTGGGCACCGTGGGCGAGCCGATCAATCCGGAAGCCTGGATGTGGTACTACAAGAACGTCGGCAATGAGCGCTGCCCGATCGTCGATACCTTCTGGCAGACCGAAACCGGCGGCCACATGATCACCCCGCTGCCGGGCGCGACGCCGATGGTGCCGGGCTCCTGCACGCTGCCGCTGCCGGGCATCATGGCCGCGATCGTCGACGAAGCCGGGCATGACGTCCCGAACGGCAACGGCGGCATCCTGGTCGTGAAGCGACCGTGGCCGTCGATGATCCGCACCATCTGGAACAACCCGGACCGCTTCCGCAGCGCCTACTACCCGGACGAACTGGGCGGCAAATACTACCTGGCCGGCGACGGCGCGATCCGCAACAAGGACACCGGTTATTTCACCATCACCGGCCGCATCGACGACGTGCTGAACGTCTCCGGCCACCGCATGGGCACGATGGAGATCGAGTCCGCGCTGGTGGCGCACCCGGCGGTGGCGGAAGCGGCCGTGGTCGGCAAGCCGGACGAGACCACCGGCGAAGCCGTGTGCGCCTTCGTGGTGCTGAAGCAGGCGCGCCCGACCGGCGACGAAGCCAAGGCCCTGGCGCTTGAATTGCGCAACTGGGTCGGCAAGGAGATCGGCCCGATTGCCAAGCCGAAGGAAATCCGCTTCGGCGACAACCTGCCGAAGACGCGAAGCGGCAAGATCATGCGCCGCCTGCTGCGCGTGCTGGCCAAGGGCGAGGTGATTACCCAGGACGTGTCGACGCTGGAGAATCCGGCGATCCTGGAGCAGCTCAAAGAGTCGGCTTAACCAATGACGTCATTCCCGCGCTGGCGGGAATCCAAGTTCGATTGATAGCAGAGTTGGCGCCGCACCGTGGAAACGGTTGCGGCGTTTTTTTGCGCTGCCTCAACCCTCCCAAATTGACGACTGGCAATGTATCAGCGTCATTTAACCTAGCATCGACTACGGCGGCCGCAAGGAGCTGAAGGTCCATTTCAAGGACCACTTCACGGTATCCATCCACTTCGTCGACACGTCGACGCGCTACATCTCGCGAATCCACGTCGACAATACCCTGTTCGGCAGCTACGAATGCTGGGGCACACGCGCGGTGCGCAACGAGGACACCGACCGCAATACCTGGTACGGCATTCCGGAAGCCAAGCTCGACCTAGTCAGCTGTCTGCATCTTTTTCAGGAGAGCCGAACAGCGCGTCCAGCTCGGCGCGCTGGCTGGTGACCGCAGCGCGCCCACGCGTGCCGGCAAACTCTTCCTCGATATTGTCTCGGTAAAAACTCCAGGCCGCGCCCGAGGTCGAGAAACGCTTCCAGACATCGCTGCCCACGTTCGCGTAATCGATGGCGCTGCCGTCGCCGAATTCCACGCGCAGCGTGCGTGCCTTGCTGTCGTAGCCGATTGCGCGGAGCTTGCCGGCGTTGATGCGTTTCATGTCCATGTATGGCTGCGAGAATGAGTCAGAGACGTGCCAGTCTACCGCCATCGACCAGCAACGACGCGCCCTGGACGAAGCGGGCGCTGTCCGACGCCAGGAAGGCCACGACCTCGGCCACGTCCTCGGGTTGGCCGACATCGGCCTTGTCGATGATTTCGATCCCGGACCGCACATTTGGGTTATCCCACAGCATGGGGGTATCGATGGCCCCCGGCAGCACGGCATTCACGCGGATGCCCTTGGGCTTGCCTTCCAGCGCAGCCGAGCGGGTTAGCGACAGCAGTGCTGCCTTGGCCGCGGCGTAGGAAGACACCATGGGCTCGGTTTCGATGGCGTGCACGCTGCCGACATTGACGATGGCGCCGCCTTCTTTCATCCGCAGGAACGCCTGTTTGATGAAGTAAAAGGCGCCGACCAGGTCGACGTTGAGGATGCGCGCCCAGTCCTCGCCGGTCTGTTCCTCGAGCGGCTTGAATACCATCAGGCCGGCATTGTTGACGACAATGTCGATGCCGCCGAAGTGCTGCACGGCTGTCTCGACGGCGTTCGCGACATCGGCTTCGTTGGAAACATCGCAGCGGACGACGGCGATACGCGCCGGAGCGGCGTCCTTGGCCAGCTCGGCGCTGGCGGACGCGAGGCGCTCGTCATCGAGATCGGCCAGCACCACGCTGGCGCCGCCGCCAAGCAGGCGGCGTGCAATCGCCAGGCCGATGCCGCCGGCGGCGCCGGTGACGATGGCGGATTTGTTATCCAGGTTCATGGCTTACTCCGTGTTCTTTGGCGCGGCGGTGGCCGCTTCGCTGTTTTCGTGGACAGGTGCAGGGGCGTGCGGCGTCACGTAATCCTGCGGCAGCGACACCGGCACCTGCAGGCACACGCTCTGGGTCGGCAGGACCTTGCCCCAGGCGCGGATCAAGTTGCGGTAGGCCGTTCCCACCGGCCGGATATTGCGATCGAGGTCGAACAGGCCCAGCGCATTGACGTTTCCATTGTTTTCCCGCAGCGCGCTGTCCCAGTCGACCTGGTCGGTGAGGGAATACCAGGTGAAGCCGACCACCGGCACGCCACTGTTGCGGATGCTGAGGACGTTCGCCCATTCCTTGTGTAGCCAACGGACGGCTTCGTCGCCGGCCGGGCCCTGGGCAAGGTTGGTCTCGGTGTGCATGACCGGCAAGCGGTAGCGGTCATAGTACTGCTGGGTGATGACGGCGTACCCGAATACCTCGCCGGAAGGCCAGGTGTTGCCGTCTTCGCCGACAAAGTGTTCGTTGGTCTGGTAGTAGTCATTGCCCATGAGGCAGTGATGCTTGAGATTATTGTTGAGGAAGAAGTGGTATTCCTCGGGCGTCATTCCATTCGCCATCAGGTATTCGTACATCTGCGAGTCCACGCGCCGACCATAATTCAGGTCGAGCGACAGGAAACGGCTGGCGTTCTTCATTTCGGCGGGCCCGATCGCTTCCGGGCACTCGGCATGGAAATATTCACTCGATTCGCTTTGCACGAACAGCGCATCGGGCCGCACCTGCAGGATTTCGCGCATGGCCAGAATATTCGCCTTGACGACGTTCTTCAGCGCGGTAACAAAAGTCCGATCGGTCGTACCCTGCTCATTCCACCAGCCGTAGAGTCCCGAAAACAGGGCGCAGATCGACATTTCGTTGACCGGCGTGTACATCTGCACCCAAGGGAAGCGCTCGGAGAACGCGCGCGCGTAGGTCGCGAACAATGCGGGAAAATCCGTATTCTGGAAATTGCCAATCCAGTCGGGTACGCCGAAGTGGCAAAGGTCGACAATCGGAACGATATTGCGCCGATGCAGATCGTTGAAGGTTTCGTCAGCGAAGGACCAGTCGTAGCGCCCAGGCCCGAGCCAGGTCTTGTGCAAGGGCGGACCGTAACGCAGGAAGCGAAGACCGATTTCCTGCACCAGGTCGAAGTCGGTCCGCCAGTGCTTGTAATGACCGCACTTTTCCATCTCATCGACGCGGAACTTGCCGTTGCCGATGGTGGGAATGCTGTTTTCGATGCCGGTTGCAAACATGAAGCCAGTAAACACGCCACTCTCCTGTTCAGAATCTTGAGAGCAGCTTACTTGACCGTTAACAATTCCTTCGTTCGAAAGCGAACCCAACTAACAGAGTGATACAAATCGCCTGCACATTTACAGCTTCTCAAGCTGCTGCTTCGCATACCCCGCGCCACTCCCACCCGGCGCCAGTTCCAGGTAAGTCTTGTACGCGTTTTTGGCCTTGTCACCTTGCCCAGCCCGCGCATACGCGTCGCCCAGATTCATGTAAGCGATCGCCCGCGATGGATCCATCTTGATCGCATTCTCGAACCAGCGCGCGGCCTCCGCAAACTTGTCCTGCTTATAGAACACGAAGCCGAGATTGTTGGCCGCCAGCGCGAAGTTCGGCCGCAGCTTCAGGGCCTCGGTGAACTGCGTCTCGGCTTGCGCATACTGCTTCTCCTTGTACAGTTGCAGGCCGTGGTCGTTGGCGCGCTGGGCCTGCTGGCGGCTCGACACCGGCACCGCCGCCGGCGCGGTGATGGTCGCGGTGCCGCCCTGCAGATCCTTCACCACGACAGTCAGGGGCGCGCCCGTCGCAGGCGACGGGCCTTTCGCATCCAGCTTCGTGTTCAGCGCGATCGCATCGTTCGACAGCTGGGCCGTGTTCGTATTCAGGAACTCGGTCTCTTCCGGCAGTTCGAACACGAAGTCGCCGCCCTCGGAGCCGGGCAGGCTGCCGAAGGCCGGCGTCTGCTGCGAGACGCTGGACACCGCCGGCGCCACATAGGCCGCCAGCTCGGTCGCCGTGATCAGGCCGTCGCCGTTCAGGTCGGCCTTGCCGCCCAGGCCCTGCAGCAGGGTCCAGGTGAATACCGAATGGCCGTTCGGGCCGCCGTCGGACACCAGTTGGTCGGTGCCGCCGGCGGTCAGCATCTGGCGTCCGAGGCGGCGGCCGTTCTCGCGCAGGAAGGATGCATTGGCGCCGCCGCGCGTCAGACCGAGGCCGCTGTAGCAGGCGTCCATCACGAACAGCTCGTGCTTGGCCGGCAGGCTCTCGGCGATGTTCTGGATTTCCGTCATCGGGATCGCGTCCGTGGCCAGATTGTCCGGGTCGGCGTCGTAGGGGACGATGTAGCCGAGATCGCGGCCCGAGCTGAGCTTGCGCGTGGCGCCGTGGCCGGCGAAGAACACGAAGACGCGGTCGTTCGGCTGCAGGCCGCCGGCGTTCTTCCCGCGCTCCATGAGGTCGTGGAAAGCGCCGAGGATGCCGGCGCGCGTCGCCTGCTCGTTCTTCAGCGTGATCACGCGCTCGGGCGCGAAGCCGAACTTCTGCACCAGCACCTGGCCGACGCCCTCGGCATCGCGCACCGCATACTGCAGGCGCGGCCACTTCTTGTACGCGTCGACGCCGACCAGGATCGCCCACGAATTCGCATAGCCGGTGGCGGCCGCGCGTGGCACGGGCGCCGCCGCGGTGGAAGCGCTTACCTTGAATGTGCTGCCATCCCAGCCCGCGAACTGGTAACCCTCGGCTGCAAGCTTCTCCAGCACCAGCGGCAGCGCCTTGACGGTGCGCTCGTGGATGTCGTGGAACAGGATGATGCCGCGGCCTTCCTTGTCGACGGAGCGCAGCACGCGGTCGGCAATCGAGGACGGCACAGGATCCGCCCAGTCCAGCGAATCGATATTCCACATCACCGACTTCAGATGCGCATCGGCCAGCATGTGCATGCCTTCCTTGTTGCGTGCGCCGTAGGGGAAGCGGAAGAGGGCGGAGCGTTGCGGGTTGACCGCACGGAGCAAAGTGTCGGTGCCGAGGATCTCGTTCTTCAATCCGTCGCCGCTCTGCTTGGACAGCTGCGCGTGCGTGAGGCTGTGATTGGCCAGCACATAGCCGTCCGCCATCAGCTTGCGGCTGACCTCCGCGCCGGCGTTCAGGTGCGCCTCGCCCTTCGCATCGAGCGTGCCGATATTGCGGCCGACGCTGAAGAACACGGCCGGCGCCTTGTACTGCTTGAGGATGGCCGCGATCTCCTCGCTGTAGCGGCGGTGCGGGCCGTCGTCGAAGGTCAGGACGATGGTCTTCTTCGGCAGCGCCTTGCCGAAGATTTCGTCTTCATCCTTTTGCGGCTGCTGGGCCTGGGGCGGCATGCCCGGCTCCGCCGGTTCAGGCTTGGCCGGGTAGGGGAGCACGACACCATAATCCTTGAGGATGCGTTCGCGCTGGTACAGGGTCTTCAGGTAGGCCGTGTAGCTGTCCCACTTCTCGCGCTTGAGAGCGATCGAACGCGACTCGAAGCGCCCGAACACCGCGCGGATCTCCTTCTCGTAATTGCGCTCGATCTCGGCCAGCGCATCGAGGTCTTCCGACACGCGCTTGTGCAGCTTGATGGCCGGCAGCGACGAATCCTTGGCCACCTGCCCAAGCAGCGACTGCATCAGCTCGCGGAAGGCGAGGCGGTCGGCGTCGTACAGGCCCTCGCCCGACTCGACGTAATCGAGCAGGCCGCCGACCGCATCGAAGCGGCGCGGATCGCCGGACGCCAGCAGCTTAGTGAGCGCTTCATCGACCTTCGCGATGCGCTCCTGGTTCTCGTGGAAGAGCTGCTGGCCGACTTCGTGGGTCCGGGCCCTGGCGGCGTCCGACAGCTTGTCTTCGTCCAGCGTCAGCACGATCATCTTGCGATACGCATCGAGCATGCGCGCCAGGTCGGCCGAGACGGCGCTGACGTTCATGGCCGGCCCGGCGGCTTGCGGCGCCGCCGGCGTGTTCGGCTTGCGGGAGGCGATCCAGGTGCCGGAACCGGCGCCCGCAGCGGCGACGGCGAAGATGACGAGATAGAGGGCTTTGCGTTTCACGGCCGGGTGTCAAAAGTTTTAACTCGGCAACAATATCACCACTCGGCGGATCTGGAACAGAGAATTACGCAAGTGCCGTCGTCCCCGTACATGGACGCCCCCTTTTGTGCAAGCGTTCATTACAGTTTGGCCGTGAGGTTATA